>NZ_JBBOWE010000002.1:0-587500 GCF_038007005.1 Niallia sp. FSL R7-0648
TGTTTTACAACATTCGTTATAAAACGATTATTGTTGACGTTTGTTTGTTCAGTTTTCAAAGAGCAATTTATTATTGCTATCAAAAGCAACTTTTATATCATATCAACCTTTGCTAAATAAGTCAATTACTTTTTTAATATAATTTTTCATTTCACTATCAATTCAAATGAATCAACAGCATTCGCAAGGCTGTTTATATATAATATCAACTTTTAATAGTTTAGTCAATAATAAATATAAATAATACTAAAAAATAAAAACCACCTGCTATTTTAACATCTCTCTTAACAATACCTTCGAATATTATTATTCCAAAAGAATATAACTTAAAATAAGTGATTTTTTCTAACACATCATATCTCTCGTAAAAAACTTCATTATAATATAGAAAAAACTCGATCAAGAGACCGAGTTTTTTCTATATATTCTATTACTTAGTAATGGTTATTACATCTTCCTCTTTAAATTCCACATTACCACGTTTATTAATTTGTACAGCTTCACCCTCAGCTAAGTTCGTAAACACAACTGGAGTAATTGTTGCTGTTGCATTTTCTTTAATATAGTCAAGGTTTACTTTCAACAGAGGCTGTCCTTGTTTCACTTGATCATTTTCAGACACAAGTGTTTCAAAGCCTTCCCCTTTTAATTTAACTGTATCAATACCAAAATGAATTAAAATTTCACGACCGTTGTCGGCTAAAATTCCAAGAGCATGCTTCGTTGGGAATAAGTTAACGATTTTTCCATCAACAGGAGAAACAACCGTTCCTTCAGAAGGAATAATCGCAAAGCCATCTCCCATCATTTTGCCTGCAAATACCGCATCTGGTACCTCTGTAATAGGAACCAATTCTCCTTTAATAGGAGCAACAAATGAATCTTCACTTGTTATATTACTTTGCATGGCACTTGGATTTACCTCTTCAATTTGCTCTTGTACTTCTTTATCCATAGATGGTTGTGCAGCAGGACGTGGTCTTTTCCCACTCATAATATCTCTCATCTGACCTTTAATCGTTTCTGAACGAGGACCAAAGATAGCTTGAATATTATTCCCTACTTCAAGCACTCCAGCAGCACCGAGTTTTTTCAAACGATCTTTATCAACAGACTTAATATCATTAACAGATACACGAAGACGAGTGATACACGCATCTAAATGGGCAATATTGTTTTGTCCACCCATTGCTTCTAATACATCGTACGGAAGATCGCTAGTAGCTCCTGTTGAACTACTGTCACTTTCTTCTGTCTCCTCTTCTCTACCAGGTGTTTTAAGATTGAACTTACGAATCGCAAAACGGAAACCAAAATAGTAAATAACCGCGAACACTAAACCTACTGGAATAATAATCCACGCATTTGTTTGCGGATTAATTAAACCGAATAACACATAATCGATTAAACCACCAGAGAATGTCATTCCTACTTTTACATTTAATAAATGCATTGTCATAAAGGATAAACCCGCAAAAACAGCATGAATTCCAAACAATACTGGAGCTACAAACAAGAATGAGAATTCCAGCGGTTCTGTAATACCAGTTAAGAAAGAAGTCAATGCTGCAGATCCCATTAATCCACCAACAATTGCTTTTTTCTCTGGACGAGCTTCATGATAAATCGCAAGGGCTGCTGCAGGTAACCCGAACATCATAAATGGGAATTTACCAACCATAAATGTACCTGCCGTTAAATTTTGAACTCCATCTTTAATTTGGCTCATAAAGATAGCTTGGTCACCTTTTACAATTGTTCCTGCTTTCGTAGTATAACTACCAAATTCGAACCAGAAAGGAGAATAGAAGATATGGTGTAAACCAAATGGAATTAATGATCTTTCAATTAAACCAAAAATAAATGCTGATAAAGTTAAATTAGCACCTAACATGTTTTCAGAGAAAACATTTAATCCATGTTGTATTGGCGGCCAAATAACAATCATGATCAATCCTAAAATAACAGCACTTGCAGCTGTCGCAATTGGAACAAATCGTTTTCCAGCAAAGAATCCTAAATAGGATGGTAACTCAATTTCAAAGAAACGGTTATACATCGAGGCAGCAACAATACCAACAATAATACCACCAAACACACCGGTTTGAAGAGTAGGTATCCTTAAAACAGCTGCATATTCTGTACTGCCTTCTAAGTCCTTCGCATCAATCCCTAGAACAGTACCCATTGTAACATTCATAATAAGGAATCCAATAATAGCTGCTAAACCAGCAACCCCCTCACCGCCAGCTAAACCAACGGCAACTCCGACAGCAAATAGTAAGGAAAGGTTACCAAATATAATGTTCCCTGCATCCTCCATTACAGATGCAACCATCTCCACACCACTATTATTTAAAAACGGTGCAATATCTAATAGTGTTGGGTTTTGCAGTGCATTACCAAATGCAAGCAAGATACCAGCAGCCGGAAGAATAGCTACTGGGAGCATAAGTGCTTTACCGACTTTCTGTAAAACACCAAAAATCTTTTTAAACATTTCATAATCCTCCTAAGTTATTTTTCGGCTCAAAAAGCTTTCTCAATCAAGAGTAAAAAAAACAAAAAAGGCATGAGTAAAGAGAGATTGAAAAAAACCTTCAAGGGTAGGTTACCCTAAAACATTTAACTCAACCATCTTTTTCACTCATGCCTGATCGAATCAGTAACACGTTGATAAGATAATACCTATTTAATTTTTTTCTGAAGTCTTTGTAAATGCATTGTCAGATATACCGCTTCTGCGTCAAAGACTGGCCTTTTAAGTACTTGTTGCATTACTTTTATGAGCTTCCACGCAAGATTATAGCATAGGGGATACTCATTCTTCAATAGCAATGTTATTTTTTCTGGTTCTTCTACTTTTTCTCCTGTATTGACCCGTTCAATCGCAAAACGCAAATGTCTAACAAGGCGCATATAATCGATGCTATCTTTATCAATTTTCGTTTCTAGTTGATCTTCTATTAAATTCACTAGATGTGTGACTAACTGTGAATGCCGATTAACTTCTGATAAATTTTTGTTCATCATGGCACTATGAATATGCAAAGCGATGAAACCGATTTCACCCACTGGTAATTGAAGCCCTGTTTGTTCTCCTATTAATTTTACAACCTCTTCAGCTATTGAATACTCAAACGGGTACAACGCCTTTGTTTCAATCAAAAATGGATTATTTAATACTAGTCCGTTCGAAACTCTCGAGGAAGCGAACATAATATGATCTGTTAACGCTATATGAATATGCTCGTTCAACTTTGCATTTGTCTTGTTTTTAATCAATTCAATAGATGATACTATAACATCTAATAAATCATTATCTACTTGAGGAAGAAGCTTTAAATAATTGCTCTGCTCCTTTTCATCCTTTAAGACAAATAACTTTTCCACAACACTAATATCAATATAATCTCCGCTTTTCTGATTAAAGCCTATACCTTTTCCTATAAGCACTACTTCTCCATAGGTCGGATGATCTCCAATGAGCACATTATTATTCAGCGCTTTCTTTATTAGTAAATTAGGCATACTTATTTCCCCACTTCGACAGACATCTCGGTAACTCAATGTTATTAAAGTCTTTATAGTAAGTCAACGAAAAAATGAGAAAAAGGATACCCAAAAAGGGATATCCTCTTCCTACTAAGAAAATATACTTTCTCAAACTCATAAAATCTTACACTATTTTTATTTCTAAATCCCTTTCTGCTATTGCAAGAAGACAAAATACAATGCAAAGATAACAAAGAATACGTACATAATTGGATTAATTTCTTTGATACGACCTTTAACAATCATTACGATTGGATAGAAAATAAATCCTACTGCTATACCTGTCGCAATACTGTATGTTAAAGGCATCGCAACAATAGTAAGGAAGGCCGGCACAGCCACTTCAAACTTTGTCCAATCAATTTTACCAAGGGACGAAACCATCAAAATACCTACTACTACTAAAGCTGGTGTTGTAACTGCTGATGTGACTACTTCCAATAGTGGGAAGAAGAACAAGGATAGTAAGAAGAATCCTGCTGTCACTACTGCCGCAAACCCAGTACGAGCACCAGCGGCTACACCTGCTGAAGACTCTATAAAAGAGGTTGTGGTAGATGTACCGAATATAGAACCTACCATAGAAGCAATGGAATCTGCGAATAATGCTTTTCCTGCTCTTGGTAATTTATTCTCTTTCATAAGTCCTGCTTGATTAGCAACCGCAACTAATGTGCCCGCATTATCAAAGAAGTCTACAAATAAAAATGTTAAAACGACCACTAACATGCTCTGTGTATAAAATCCTGGATCACCAAGCGCAGAGAATAATGCTCCAAATGTCGGTTCAATGCTTGGCACAGCAGATACCACAGCAGAAGGAGTATTAATTACACCGAAAATCATGCCGACTACTGCTGTAATGATCATTCCATAGAATACACCGCCATGAATCCCTCTAACCATAAGAATAATAGTAATGAAAATACCAAATATCGCTAGCAATGTACTTGGGTTAGTTAAATCACCAATATGGACAAGTGTCGCTGAGTTATCAACAATAATTTTAGAATTTTGCAATCCGATAAACGTTATAAATAGCCCTATACCTGCGCCAACCGCAAGCTTTAATTCTACTGGAATAGCATTAATTAATTTCTCACGAAGTCCAGAGATTGTTAACAATAAGAAAAATACACTTGAAATAAATACTGCCGCTAACGCATATTCCCATGGATGTCCCTGTGTTAAAACAACGGTATAAGCAAAATATGCATTTAACCCTAATCCTGGCGCTAATGAAATAGGATAGTTAGCGAAAATACCCATAATTAGAGAACCTACAGCAGCAGCAAGAGCTGTTGCAACAAACACTGCTCCATAGTCCATACGCAGCGCATCAGGAAGATCAGCTACATCCCCTAATGATAATGTAAATGGATTTACCGCTAAAATATAAGCCATCGCAAGGAATGTAGTGAAACCACCTAAAAATTCTTTGCGGTAATTTGTGCCTAGTTCTTCAAATTTGAAAAACTTCTTCATTGATCTTTCCCCTCTCATAATGCTTTAATTATCTACTAAAACAAAAAACACTCCTACGATTAAGGAGCGTTGACTAAGGGTTTGTGTTATATAGGAAGGGCAAATTACTTAATAAAATAAAAATGATTTCATTACGATTCCCTATATACACTTACCTCGTAGTCAAGCTATTTACGGTAGCTCGGTAGAAACTTTCGGGCCGTATTCCCCGATATTATACGAGTAAAATCTTTTTCAGTTATAAATCCAGTTTATCAGCTTGACGAATACTCGTCAATACAAAAAGCGAACAATTATAATTAAAAATTAATAATCGTTCGCTTTCTAACAAATATTTATTTATTTATACTTGCATGGGCAACAGCTAAGCGAGCAGCAGGAATACGATATGGTGAACAAGAAACATAGTCGATACCAATATTTCGGAAGAAAGCTATCGATTTAGGATCTCCGCCAACCTCTCCACAAATACCAATCATCAAGTTTTCTTTAGTCTGTCGTGCTTTCGTTACTGCTAATTTAATTAATTCCCCTACTCCATTTTGATCGAGAGTTTGAAAAGGATCATTCACCATAACATTCTTCTCTTTGTATGAATGAATAAATTTCCCAATATCATCTCTAGAAAAACCATATGTCATTTGTGTAAGATCATTTGTACCGAAACTAAAAAAATCGGCTTCTTGAGCAAGTTGATCAGCTATTATACAGGCACGTGGTAATTCAATCATTGTTCCGATTTCATACGGAAAAGGCTCCATTTGATGATTAACAAAGATACTTTCAATTGTTTCTATTAAAAATGCCTTCACATAGGCCAGTTCTTCTTTTTCTGCCACAAGAGGAATCATAATTTCAGGAAAGACAGTATATCCTTCTTTTGTTAACTGGATTGCGCTATGGAAGATAGCCTTTACTTGCATTTGATAAATTTGTGGTTCTGTTATTCCTAGACGACAGCCACGATGGCCTAACATTGGATTCGTTTCTTGCAGCCTCTTAATTTGCTCTTCAACAATCGATGGATGTTTATTTAACTTTACCGCTAACTGCTTCATTTCATTTAGGTCACTAGGCAGAAATTCATGCATAGGCGGATCTAGTAAGCGAATGACCATTCGTTTATCTTCAACAACTTGAAACATCTGGTAAAAATCTTCTTGTTGGAAGGCCAGCAATTTGTCTAATGCTTCTCTGATTTCTTCTTTATTCTCCGCTAATATCAAACGACGCATTTCCAGCACTCGTTCTTCACCAAAGAACATATGCTCCGTTCTCGCTAAACCTATACCAGATGCTCCAAACTCGATAGCCGTTGTTAAATCTTGAACTGTCTCAGCATTCGCGCGTACTTGTAAATCAGCATATTCATCAGCCCAAGAAAGAAGAAGCTCTAAATTCTGGTCGTTTTCCGCTACAACAGTAGGGACTTCGCCCAAGTACAATTTACCAGCAGTACCATCTACAGAGAGAAGGTCACCTTCCGTCAGAATCCTTTCTCCACAAGTGATTGTTTTCAATTCTTCATTGACAGTTAATGCTTCACATCCTGTTATACAGCAAGTTCCCATTCCTCGGGCAACAACTGCTGCATGCGAAGTCATTCCTCCTCGACTTGTAACGATAGCCTCGCTGACAATCATACCCTCAATATCTTCGGGTGAAGTTTCTTGTCTCACAAGAATTACTTTCTGGCCAAGTGCATGACATTCTTTAGCTTTTTCCGAAGTAAAAACAATGGCGCCGGTAGCTGCGCCAGGACTGGCCGGTAAACCTTCTGCCAGTAATTCGACGTTTTGAATAGCCTGCGGATCAAAAATAGGATGGATTAGCTGATCAATCGTTCCAGGTGAAATACGTAATAAGGCTTCACTCTTTGTAATTAATCCTTCCTTAACTAAATCCAACGCAATTCGCAGTGTCGCTTTAGCCGTCCGCTTTCCGTTTCTTGTCTGCAGAATAAATAATTTCCCATTTTCAATCGTGAATTCAATATCTTGCATATCTTTATAATGCTGTTCTAGTATATTGGCATATCTTTTAAAATCTGCATATGCTTCCGGAAGGACTTGCTGTAATGCTTCGATAGATTCTGGTGTACGGATACCCGCTACCACATCTTCCCCTTGAGCATTTAGCAGAAATTCACCAAACAATTTATTTTCGCCAGTGGCAGGATTCCTTGTAAACACAACACCTGTACCGCTTTCATTTCCGCTATTCCCAAAAACCATTGATTGAATATTTACTGCCGTTCCTAAATGATGAGGAATTTCATGTAATTCGCGATAAACCTTTGCTCGATGATTATTCCATGATTTAAAAACAGCTTTAGCAGCTTCCAATAATTGATCTATTGGATTTTGTGGAAAGACCCTCTCGTTTTCTATATATAGCTCTTTAAAGGACTCAATTACTTGCAAATGTTCCTTTTCTTGAAAATCTGCAGCTGTTTTGCTAAAGTGTTTTTCCATTTTTTGGAGTCGTATATTAAATTTATCCTTATTTATGCCATATACTACTTCACCAAACATTTGCAATAATCTTCGATAACAATCAAATGCAAAATCCATACTAGTTAATCGAGCTAAAGATTGAACTCGTAGATCATTTAATCCTAAGTTAAGAATCGTATCCATCATACCTGGCATGGAAAAAGCTGCGCCACTTCTTACAGAAACTAATAAAATATTTTCATCACCTGTAAAAGACTTTTTCGTCTCTGCCTCTAATTTTATAACCGCTTCCAAAACATCCTTTTTTAACCAATCTTCAAAAAAGGATGGTTCTTCTAGATACTTCATACAGCTTTCCGTTGTAATCGTAAACCCTGCTGGCACTGGTAAACCTAAACGAGTCATTTCAGCTAAATTTGCCCCTTTGCCGCCTAATAATCCTTTGTCTTTACTACTGCCTTCCTCGAAAAAATAAATCAACTTTGCCATCGTCTACCTCCATATTTCAAATATGTATCACATTAACTTTATTTACACTTTAATATGACACATATATAGTTGTCAATACGAAAAATAACACACATATTAAAGTTGAATAATTAAATTATCGATGTATAATAGATGCATAATGATGATAATCCTATTATCTAATTAAACTATCTATTTTTTGGGAGATAATAATGAAACTAAGTGAAAGACAAGAAAAAATTATTAAAATAGTAAAAGAATATCAACCTGTAAGTGGAGAAAAAGTGTCTGATTTATTGGATGTATCTAGAGCCACCCTGCGATCAGATTTATCTTTTTTAACGCTTGTCGGAATCTTACAAGCTACCCCCAAAATTGGGTACACCTATTCGGGATCAGATTTAGAAAAATTTTTCTTTTTTAAAACTTTTAATACAAAAGTAAATGAGATAATGATGCCGCCGTTAATGGTTAATCAAGATACTTCCATTCGAGATGCTATAACAACTTTATTTATGTATGATGTAGGTTCATTATATGTCACTGGAGAAGAAAAACTTTTATTAGGGGTTTTATCAAGAAAGGACTTATTAAGAGCCTCATTAAATACGAATATAGATCAGACACCTGTAGCGGTCTGTATGACTCGCGTACCTCATATTAAAGTTTGTAAAAAAGACATGGACATCTTAGAAGCGGCAAGTATTCTTCAAGATTTTGAGGTGGACTCATTACCTGTTGTGGATGATGAAAATGAAAGAAAAGTGATTGGGAAAATCACTAAAACTAGAATATTAAATTTCATTATTCAACAGGCAAGAAAGGCAGAATTAAATGGATAGAGGAGATTTTTTATGAAAAATGAAATCATTGTATATACCATTTCTGATTCAATAGGGGAAACATCACAAAAATTATTAGCAGCCGTTACTGCTCAATTTCCAGATTTAGTATTCAACAACAGCTACCGTTTTTCTTTTGTTAACAAGGAAGAAGAGTTAGTTGATATATTAAATGACGCGGTAAAAGATGATGCAGTAGTAGTTAGCACATTAGTTGATAACCATTTAGCTAATGTCGCTAAAGATTTCAGCAATCGAACAAAGTTACATTACTTGGATTTAATGAATCCCTTTTTTGAGATTATTAAATCTAAAACAGGTTCTACCCCAATAGAAGAACCTGGTATTGTACATAAGCTAGATACAGAATATTTTAATAAAATAGCAGCAATCGAATTTGCAGTAAAATATGATGATGGAAAGAACCCACAAGGATTTCTTCAATCTGATGCTGTAATACTCGGTGTTTCTCGTACTTCCAAGACTCCTTTGAGTATGTATTTAGCCAATAAAGGGTATAAGGTATCGAATTTACCACTTATACCTGAAGTTCCCTTACCTTCCATTTTAGGGGAGGTAGAGGGACAGAAGATAATCGGCTTGATTTGTAATCCAGAAAACCTATCCAGAATCAGAAGTAATCGCTTAGATTCTTTAGGGTTGAGTCACTCATCTAGTTATACAAATTTAGAAAGAATTTATGAAGAGTTAGAGTATTCAAAGCAAGTATTTAAAAAGCATAACGCCTATGTGATTGATGTAACAGATAAATCAATTGAGGAAACAGCTTATCTAGTAGAAAAACATCTAAAAGAAGTAAGTATCCACTGGTAGAGCCGGTGGATACTTACTTCTTTTTGAATCAACGCATTCTTAAAATTCAATTGCATGAAATAATGATCCGTTTTTTCCGATAAAACAATATTGCATATCAGCAGTTATTCTTATTCCTCTATATTTCCACCTTCTTTTCTTAAGAAATTCAATAAATGTACAAACAGCTTGAATTAGCCCAGCATCTCTTTGTAGTATGGTACCATTATATTGATACTAAGAACGATTTTTAATTAATATAAGTAAAGAGGGATGATTTTTAGTGGAATTATCATTTTTAATGTTTGCATTAATCGGTGTTATTATTGGAATTCTATCAAGTATGTTTGGCTTTGGGGGTGGATTCGTAGTAGTTCCTATCCTATTTGCCTTTTTACCAGATTCGATTCCAAGCGAATATTTAATGCATACAGCTATTGGTACGTCATTAGCAGTTATGATTATTAATTCATTCAATTCAACATATAATCATGCGAAAAAAGGCAATGTGACATGGTCAGTCTTCAAACTATTAGTAGGGTATATTTCAATAGGTTCTTTAATAGGTGGTATGCTTGCAGTCTATATTGATAGCGATTTCCTTAGGTTTGCGTTCATTGGTCTCTTAATTTACGTTTTGGTTTCAAACATTTTCAAAAAATCATTCACCAGAGAGATTGATGACCAATCATTTCATATGCCTAAGCAAAGTTCAGCATCTTTTATTGGAATAGGCATTGGATTTCTTTCAACCTTGTTAGGTATTGGCGGAAGTACCATGACAATTCCTTACCTTAGAAATAGAGGTATGCGTATGATACATTCTGTAGCACTAGCTACCCCATTAGGTCTGCCAATTGCTATCGTTGGAACCTTTACTTATTTAATTACAGGAAGGCAGATAGATACAATGCCTTCATCAACTCTAGGGTTTATATACCTACCTGCGCTAATCGGGTTTACAATCGGTGGTTTTGTTGGCGTACCTATTGGAAGGTCTTGGGCTCAAAAGTTATCTGACAAACTCTTTTCCAAAATATACTTAATTCTTCTGTTTATTGTGGTCATTATGATGATTATAAGTTAATTACGAAATAACATTATACATAGAGATATTTATTATAACATAACCAAGTTTCTACAGAAAATGTTCCCTACCAAAATTCAATGAAAAAGCAAAATTCCCTACCAAAATTTTTTCTTGGTAGGGTTTTTGGCAGGGAACCATATTATTTTATATGGTATTTAACCATTTTTAACAAGGTTAAACCCTTATAAATCGGTGTTCCCTCTTCAAATTAAGTTTTGTATTCTTACTCCCACTCAATAAGAATACAATCTTACTTTATCAAAAATGGTTGATTTTACGCAATATTCAACTTTAAAAGAACGCTGTAAATGATTAAATAATGTTAAGATTGGTATCAAAGCTGGTATCATTTTAGTTGTAGCCTTATAATAATGGTTTAGTCCATTGGACATTTAATTTACAAACCCAAGGTTTTCAATCACCATAAAGTATATAATAGTATATCAACGCAACTTAAATGCAATCACTTTTTAATATCACGCAAGTCCTCATACATCGATTTAAATACCTCTACTATTTCATCAGATTCTTTAGAGTTAATATTGTAACTCAAACCCTTTTGAGAAGTTATTATAGATATTACTTCTAACGTTCCTTTATTTGTTTTTAACTTTTCAAGCATAAAGTCTAAAAAATCCTCAGTATTTAATCCCTGTTTTTCATTTTGACTATTATATAGCTCTACACGAGTATTAAATTCTGCTTCAGCTATTTTATAGATTTTTTCTTTTTCTCCATATTTTATAGATGGTCTTTCTTTGTTAACCAAAGTTCTTACACGCGAAAGATATTTTTCCTTATTATATTCAAGACTATCTGAATATAAAGGATATTTTTGTATTTCTGTCGCAAATCCATTTGCGATATCATTAACATATTGTTTAAAGACAGGATGATAAATATCATAAAACAAATCATTAATTGTTACTTCATGTGGATAATCTTCGTTTAAAGAATGCTTGCCTCTTTGTTTCTCATATTCCAAGTATAGAGTATCTATGGTATTAAGACAAAGACTTTCACAACAAAGCTAGATGGCCAAATATGCGTTGGTGGGAGGCATTCATTGAAGGAATACCCCATATACCTCTTCGTATAGTCAAAGAAAAAATTACTCTAAAAAGGAAAAAACAATGGGTAGAGAAATCTACAACTAAATCTAGAGCAATGATATATGAAGTTTATAAACAAGCATTTGGTCAAGATTACGCAGATGCTTATCTACGAGAAGAATTAAACATTGGTAAAAGTAAGTTTTCTGATACCGATCGCACTTTAATCGAACAATCCATCAATGAACTAATTGGAGAAAAAGAAATTTAGAAAGGATAACGTATGAATACATATTACTAAAGAAGATTTAATAGCAGTTGGTTATACAAAATCAACAGCACAAGGAATAATTCGAGAAGCGAAGGCTCTAATGATAAAAAAAGGGTTCGCTTTTTATAACAATAAGCGTCTAGGTAGCGTCCCTAAAGAAGCAATTGAAGAAATTACTGGAATTAAATTATCGGAATAACTTAGGAAATAAAAACTTCTCCTTTTTATTTTAGAGAAAGGTTAAAATCACATGGCTAAAATTACTGGTATCTATAAAGATTAAAAAACTGAAACATGGTATTATTCAGTTTCATTAGGTTTCGATGCAATAACAGGTAAAAGAATACGAAAAGTTCGTAGAGGCTTCAGTACTCAAAAAGAAGCGTATGAGGCTAAAACGGAAGAATTAAAAAACGCACATGATATGGGACAATTATCGAATAGTAGTCTTGATTAATACTTCGTATTTAGAGCAGCTTTTTCTCCCAGATTACAAATCACGCGTAGAGATAACTACTTACGAAGCTAGGCTACCCGTATTCAATAAAATGCAAAAGCAGTTTGGCAAAAAGAAAATAGATAACATCTCAAACGTAGATATTCAAATTTGGAAAAATAGTCTTACAGAACAATATTCACAAAACTACGCTCGTATGGTATTCGGTTTATTTTCTCAAACATTAGAGAAAGCTGTAAATTTAGGTATGGTAAAAATTAACCGTGCCAAACAGGTTGGGGCAATTAAAAAGGAAAAAGTTAAAGTTGCCTTCTGGACTAAAGAAGAGTTTGAAAAGGTGCTTTCTACTTTCAATCTCGATGATTATTACGAGCATTATTCCTTCATCATCATCTGGTTATATTTTATGACTGGCTTACGAGTAAATGAAGCAACAGCATTGCGTTGGAATAAAGAGATTGATCTTGAAAATCGAACTTTAACAGTCCGCCATTCATTGCACATGAAAAATGGCACTAATTGGAATTTAGGTCCAACCAAAACAAAAGCTGCCATGCGTACAATTGCTTTAGATGCTGATACAGTAGAATTTATGAAAACTTGGAAAGTTACACAAGAACAATTCGGTGACATTGATTTTGTTCTCTCTTACGATGGGCGACCTACATGGAAATCAACAATTGCTAGTATTATTCAGCGTCACGCAAAAATAGCAGGCGTTAAACGGATTCAAGCAAAAGGCTCTTACGTCACTCACACGCTTCATTTTTGATTAATGAGTATAATGCTAACCCACTTGGCATTGAAGACCGTCTGGGGCATGAGGATATTAAAACAACTTTAAGTACCTATTCACATCTATATCCGAATGTGAATTTTGAAATTGCTAACAACATGAGTGGTTCGATTAATTTCACTCCATCTAAAGAAAAGAAAACCAAGTTTAAAGGAAATCAATCATTTAAGTTTAAGTTAAAATGAATAGACTAAACAAAAATCCCTTTCCAAATTAATAATTGGAAGGGGATTAAAAACATACTCATAATAATGTATTTACCAACTAAGATTTAGTTCATCCAATCGTTAGCAGATTTTTTTTTAGTATATCCTTATGAACATCCAATAAGCTGCTTTGATCAATCCACTGAGGATGTTCATTATAAAAACCATATAGTTCTGCTAACACCTCATCAGAAATATCGGTAATAATTTTCCGAGTATTTACCTGTAATTTCTTCCCGTCAAAGAACATTGTTAAAAATCTATTAGGGGCGAATCCATTACTTAAAAGTAGATCAAATAATACTTCACCCTGATAATTAGAATTCGCTAATTGTTTGGATATTTTCATTATGTTACCAAGAGGGCTGACATATGAAGTAGATACTACTACTTTGCGTCCGTCACTCTTCAATGTAAAAGTATCAAAATTCTCCATAAAACCATCCCTCCTAGATTTATTTTTTATAATTTGAATATTAAAGATTCCTCAATCAATTTACACGCTCCAATAATTATACTTCTTGCTTCTTCACGTGTAGGTACTAGTTTAGTACCTTCAACTAATTGAACTGTATGGAACATCTCATGACGATTTTTTTTCAAATAATCATAACATCTCACTAAAACATCAATAGTATCAGTATCAATAGCAACTGTCAAATGTCTTGAAAGATCTCTATTCAATACTATATTGCCCGAATTTGTGAAAAATAACCGTGCAGTTTGTTCTTGCTCCTCATCAATATAATAAAAGAAGCCCTGCTCATCTTTCAGATAAATTTCATTATCCAGACATACTCTTTTTATTGCATGTTCGAGAACTCTCATTGTTGGCATTACCCAAGCAGCATAGTCATTTAACTTTGTATCAGCTACAATCATTGTAAACGAATCAGAAATGAAGCCAGCCATTATGGGGTCAAGTAAATTATATCCTTTAGGTAAATTTTGTGCTATCAATTTCTCAACAGTAGTTACATTTGGAACTTCTTTGAAAATACTTGTTTCAGAAATTGAATCTGCTGTTAATGGAGTAATATATGCTTTAATTATTACATATAAATTCATAAACAAACCTTGAAAATAAAGTTTTCCTTTACTCTCATAATAAGTTAAAGTAACAGAATCACCAAAATCAGTTATAAATTGAACTACCTTTCCATTATCCCCCTTATCATCATCTCTAGTCTTGTCAACGCCTTTTAGACTGTTAATATACTCTACTAAAGAAGTAAAATGTTCTGTACTAATCTTAGCAGAAAACGTTCCTCTAGTTACATCACTATAATTTGAGCTAGCATCTATAATACCTTCTAGCTCTCTTGCCAAATCAACATTTGCTCCAGTATTTACAGGAGAAACAGATATCGTATTGTTTACCTTAAAATAGACATCTAAATAAAATTCCTTTGTTTCCTTCACTAGAGTATATCTAGTCTGCTTGTTAGCAGGATTTTTCAACTCTATATTATTTATTTCGCAATAATCCTTTATAATTCCTTCAAGTCCTTCTTTATTTATGTAATAACTTTTCTTCTTTGTCTTCGGCATTTATTTCCATTCCCCTTTATTAATACTTATGATATGATTTTTCTGATCTTTGGTTACTACACTAAAAATTAATAGATCATTTTCTATATCATAAGCGGTCCTAATTTCTCCTATGTCAGTAAGCTTACCCCCACTTTTTTTCCATTCTCTTTTTAGTAATTCATAAATTTCTTCCGTAGAGATTAATTTATCACCAGTAATTAAACCTAAATTCACTGATTTCTTTGTAGGTTTTAATGTTTGTAAAATACTTAAATTTTCGTTTCGAGTAATACCCTCAACAGAAACGCCTATTTGTTCTTCATTCGAAGATAAATCAATAACTCTTTTTATAGGCTTATTTATATTCGTTAAAGCTTCTTTAGCTAAAGCATCTACTTGATCATTGTATTCATCCCCAGAATGGGATTTTACTTTATTAAATTGAATATCTAATACGTCCTTATATTTATCAATAAATTCTACATATCCTTGTGTAAATTTATTTTTAGCTTTCCATTCTTTTGTAGCCCATTTTTCTATCCCAGCATAATCATAATAAACCTCTATGGACTTAACATTATTTTCCAATGCGAATTTCACTACTGACATAATAGCTTTAACTTCGCCAGCTACATTTCTTTGTTCAACAATCTCAGGATTATTATCAGCTTCAGCTATTTCAATTCGCTTATTTTCAAAGAAAATAATACTAGCATAGCTGTAATATTTTTTATCATTATCAAAGCTTCCATCTATATATGCTTGGAGTTCTGCTTTTTCTATTGTCTTTTTTCTCACAACATCGAAAGCAAATTTTTGAGCTTCTTCATATGTCGGAAATGACTTGTATGCAGCACCTGCAAAACCATCTACTTGCGCTTTACACTCTTCCCATGTTTTAAAGACACCGATTTTTCTCCCTTTTTTTACAGCATAAAATTTACCCATTTATTCACCTTCAATTTTCTAGGAATTTAAAATAACTTAACTTATTAAGACATTTATCATCTCTAAAATAATCCCTTATACTCCAGAAATTAACACTATATAAAAAATAACACATTTGTTTTTTTTTGCAATCAAAAAAATTCAAAATATTGGTATCAGTATTGGTATCAATAAATAAAAAAGCTCGGAGAAAACCTATTAGTAATAGGCTATCCAAGCTTTTCTAACTTTCATTTAATTACTCCCACTCAATGTAGAACTCAGGCTCTAAAAAAACTGTCATATCAACGTTTACGAGTGTTTTTTTTATTTTGGAGACAGTGTTGGAGACAGTTACTTTTTCACTGCCTGATTTCCATTAAATGCGACACTGCTTTTATTTGCTGTTTCAATTTTGATATTTCCATTCATGACTTGTGCAATTTCTTGGTCTATACCTGAATACATATGCGAATAGTGCTTCAATGTAATTTCTGGGCTTGAATGACCGAGACGTTTTGAAAGTATCAGAACCGACACATTAAATTCGTTAATGAGATAGCTTGCGTGACTGTGGCGAAGTCCTTTTGCTTCGATTTCTGGAACGCCTGCAATTTTTGCATACCGTTTGACAATGCGGGCAATGGTTGACTTAATCATTGGGTTACCATCATAGCTAAATATGAAATCAAGATTGCCGACTTCTTCCGCTTGTCGTTTTTTCCACGCTTTCAAAATTTCAATCGTATCATCATCAAGGCTAATAATGCGACTGCCTGCTTCTGTTTTTGTGTAAGACTGCCGTTGCCAGTTTGTTTTACTTTCAAGTATCAACATATGCGTTACACGTAAAGTTTTTTTCTTGAAATCAACATCATTCCACCAGAGCGATGTTCCTTCATTGACACGAACGCCAGTATTAAAGTAAACCCACAGCATGACAAAGCAAAGGTGTTCATATAAATCATCAATGCAAATTTGATTGATAATCTTCTCAAAATCTTGTTTAGTCCAGTACGCCACTTCTGCTTTACCTTTAGGAATTGCTTTCACTTTCGTGGCAACATTGGTTTCCAAATATTGCAAACTAACCGCCATACCTAGAATTTTCTTCAAAGTTGAAAACATCAGACTTGCATAACCGTTTGAATAGTTTGCACCACCTCGCCGTTTTGACAAGAGCCACGTACGAAAATGTTGTACATCCTGAATGGTAATCGCTCGAAGCTGTTTCTTACCGAAACGGTTCATGATGATTTTTAGCATTGGTTTTCGGCTCTGATAAGTCTGTTCAAGAACATCCGTTTCATAAAAAGGCAAATACACATCATTCATGAATTGTTCAAAGGTCATATCATAGTTTGAGTAGCCATTTGTTTGAAAGAACTCACTGCGTACACGAGTTAATTCTTTGTATGCCTCTCTTGCAGATGAGAAACGTTTTCCATTCTGATTTTTGCGTGCTTTTTTCTTAATGCGTTTCCCTGTGATAAGATCGAAACCAAGACTGGCTTCGTAGTAAAACTGCCCCTTATCATCAGTAAACACACCTGCATATTGTGTTGTTGGCAATTTTTATTCCTCCGTTTCGGACGACAATTCAATATCACCGATAACGGATTTTACCGCCTTCAAAGGAATAACGGACACCCGCTTCCCTTGATAAAACTCATATCCTTGTTGTACCATAAATGCCTTGCCTTGTCGAATGATACTTTTCGCTGTGTAGGGTGGAAAGCCCAAGCGTTCTAAATCTTGCCAATTTACCATTTCTTTATTCATCTTCATCACCAACATTCTTCGTTGCTTTTCTTGTGCTATTTCTTTCCTTCCGAAACTTTCTTGAATCAAGTAACCTTGCAAAGAAATAGGTTTTATCGACTATCAAACTTAACAATAGTGAATTGTTTTTCCTTGCATAGCTAACAAGCGAATCAAAATTAGTGAAATCTTGTTCCTCAATAATATCAATCACTGTGTTCAAGAATGTTCCGCTTTCTTGCTCCATTAAAAATTTTGCAATATCAAACCCCGAACCGCTCTCGATATCCTCAATGTTATAAGGTGCTTTATCTGGTGATTGTGCATGTATAAAATAATCGTACATTCCTTTTGGTGAATGAACTGGCTCAACATGTTCCGGGGCATTCAAATTTTCGCTGATTAAATCTGAAACTTGCGAATAACTTTTTAAACTATCAAAGAACAGCGCCCCATGTTTATGAGCTTTCTTTATTTCCCCTGTTTCTCTATCAACATCTTTATCATGCCACGGACTCAATACAAATGGCACTTGCATTTCTTCGAGTATGTCCAGATAATTTTCTGGCACACTTTCCTTGTAAATAATAAACGTCCACTTACTAGAACGCTTCTCTTTTTTCTGTTTTTTCATAGTATCTGTTCCTTTGATTATTGATTATTGGTACATATTGTCGTAGTAATATGTACCGTTTCATTCTTCCTGAAAAATACAGCGGAGCTTCTTTGCCCTTGCCTGTGGCAAGCAAAAGCTCCGCTGTTCTGTTCTATCTAATTCTTGTTCCATCAAGCCTTAGGTAGCTTTTCACTCTCTCAATATTTGAAAATGAATACTCGGTAAGCCGATTAGCAATTTCATCACGCATAGCGTCTTTATTATCCGAAATCATGCCATGTATCCCAAATTCATTAGGGAGTTTGACCATAAACACAACACTATCATTGCGAACGTCAACAATGGCTTTATTAACCGCCTTGTTGTACCTAAATATCACGTTTTCTTCTTCCTCGTAGGTCGCCCTCATCTGTAAAAACTTTCTTATTCGAAAAGTAAGCCAGATTGATTTACCAATGTTTATCACTGAATCCTTTAAAACCCTTGTAATGACTTCGGGTAAGATAATCGCAAGTGTGATTAAAATCGAAACGATTAGCACATGTTGCAATCCGTGTTGAACAATCACCACATACTTATTGAGAAATTGATTGTATTTAACCATATTGCCGTTTTCTTGACCTTGCAGGAATATCCCAATCAACTTAAAACCGAAATCAGCAACAAATAGCAATACAGAAATTAATAGCAAGTAGCCATTCAAACGGAACGTCCGCATAAAATACGATTTTTTCATTTTACATTATCCCTTCTAATTTATTGAATGTAGGCGTTAGCAACGGAACAATCTGAAAAGGGTGCTCGGAGTCTATTATCTGTATCAATCCCGTCCCAATACCTTGAGGTATGACTATTCCTTCAAGCGACAAATCAGGGAACAAAAATTGAGTGGTTTTAGAATTGATGTTACCAACCTGGATGAGTACATTTAATTGTTCCCGAACCGATATAGGTATGGCGTTATTATCGAAACGCTGTGAAACCAAGAGCAAATGAACTTTGCTCGCTCTACCTAATAGCGCTATCTGTGAAAGCAAACTAAAGAATGCGTCTTTTATTGGCTTTGAGACGCCATCACTTAACGCCAATACTTCATCTATAACGACCGTATAATGTTCAAAATCAGCAGTAGGGTTGTTATACAGCACTTGTTGCCGTTGTTGAATTAATTCGAGCGCCGTACTCAATTCACTATTCACTTCCGATACAAAATCAGACTTGCTTCGGCTAGCGTTAGGGGCGACAACTGGAACATTTTTTTCCCTTCCCCACCTACTCGGCACATCAAACTTTGGGTCAATGATAACAAGTTGTGACGACCGTTTCAGCACACAAAGCATATACGTGAGTGCATAAGATTTACCTGAACCGCTGTTCCCTGCGATAGCAAGGCTAGTTATCTTGTTCAGATCTATTGTTAGATTCTCCATGATAGGAATTTTGTTAAGTGGCAAGCGTTCTACAAAACTATCAATATCTGAAATCAGAAGCCGTTTTGAAATCCCCTTTATCCATGGAAAGAATAAAGCACGTTTGACATGAATATCATCCGTATCTAGTGGAACAAAATACGCTCCTGATTGTTTTAGCAAAGTGTATTCAGGGTAAAGCATGGCGTTCATGATAAGAAATATTTTTTGATAAAGGTCATCATCAACAAGATAGCTTGCAGGCATGCGGGGGATGAAGTAGACTCCTTCATCCGTTACCTTTACATCAAACGAATTTGAGTAACTGGTTTCTCCGCTAATCTGCAATGCCATGTTTAGCCCCTGCAATAAATACTTTGTAAACAGCAAACTGTTTTTTATCATTTAACCACGCGCACCCCTTCGGCACGGAAGTAAACATTAGAACGAATTTCAATCGCTTCTAAGTTATCAAGTTTCACTTCCGAAAGAAACGGTGGTAATGACGGAATTTTTGCAAACTTCACTGCAAAAGGATTTACACCTTCTTGAGAAAAGTAAAGTTTATACCCCTTGACTTCATCCGTACGCTTTTTTTCGATATAGTTGTACTGAGTTTCAACTTCAGATGATACATTATAGATTGGCTTATCATCTGCAATATATTTTGCCGTGGTTTCTGAGCTGTAAGAGCTTTGTGAATTACGTGTTTTCATGGTTCTGTACCTCATCAATTTAATAGTATCGGCTATCAGCAGTTTACCGACCCGTCCGCCAAGTTGTTTGCAACCAACATATCGGTTTATCATCAAGTCCTGCTGTACTTGATGAATTAAGTATGCCAATGTTTTTTTTGAGAGGTGAGGGAGTTTAAAAATAAAAAAAATAAAACCCCCGCACTTTCTGCGAAGGTTTTATGGTTGAACTACTTTTTATTAATTTTCTTTATCTTTATTCTGGAAAGATCATGCTTCTTTTGACTCTCTTGCTCAAAGCGTTCATTAAAATCGTCAAAACCAATGCCCCAAATAAAAGACAATAGAATTTCATTAATAAACACATCCAATGAATTAGGTAAATTTTCAAATGTGAGTGTTTCTAAACTTACATTTTTTAGTCCGCTATTATTATCAACTTTAACATCTTGGAACTCAAAAACATCTCCAACAGGCTCTATGCTTTCGTGAACATTATAGGTAAAATCAATAAAACGTGATAACAAAGACTGGCTTCTTTCACCATCATTTAGAATTTCATCTTTATAATTCCGGTAAAATTTTTCAACATCTTCTTTTGTCGATAATGGAATATCCCAAAAGTAACCACTATAATCTTCTGATTCTTGCATTTCCAAAAGTAACGTAACGATATAATCCTTAAAATAAAATTGCGGGTCTCCCCAGTACACTTCGTTTAAGTCTTTAAAACCTAGATTCGTCACTAACGCCTTTGCCAAATCCAAGCTAACCAGTTTAGAATAATTTCCATCATTTATTTTCTTAGTTATGTGGTATTCCAATACATTAGTCAGGAGTTTAGTGTCGGAATAAACGTCCACCTTTGCAGGACGTTTTGGTTGACGCTCTGCCCACTCATTGTATTTTTCATCAATGCGTTCTGAAGCTTGCGAATAAATCAATTGAGTGGTTTTCGGATATGGATTTTCTTTGATTAATTTAACCATCTCACTAATCCTCACCATCATAACCAATAGAGTTTTCGGAAACCGTTGGTAAATCATCCTCAATCATAGCTTGATAATTAACCGACTTACTATCGTTCACAATTTCAAGAGGTGGCAGGCTGTTTACCAAATCAACAGTCTGCATTGATACGTTGATAATACTCAACAACAAATTCAAAATATATTTCGGGTCATCTGAAAAATCGTTCGGATCATCAGTCAATCCATTTGAATACTTGCTCACTTTGTATTCTTCAATTAGCCATTGAATTGCCGCTTTTCCATTTACAACATACTCGTAAGCTTGCTCAGGAATATCAGTAATCATGATATCGGAATTAAAAATAATCGTATCTAATTTCCCTTTTTTAGGATGTTTCATTTTATTAACTCGATAGCTAGGATTGTCATTCATGACAATTTTTAATTCAGAGTAAGGTGGAACATCTTCATAATTCAAATGTAAATCGGCAAGTTTTCGGCCGACCTCTACAAAATCATGATAATTTTTCAAGCGCGGAATTTTAGGATAATCCTTTTGCAAATCGTTCGCATATTTTTCTAGGTATTCTTTTGAATGCATTAACCCGTACAAAAGATATAAAATTTCATCGTTTTGTAAATCATCATACTTTTTCACAAACGAATCTGAAATATTCGAAACTAATCCGAATGAATCCTCTTCAATGTACTGAGGGAAACCTTTACCATTATGGATTAATTGAAGGCTAGGTAACGTTTTTGTGAATAAGGTTGAGAAAACTTTTTTAGAACCAGCACCTTGCATATAAAGAACTTTCCCCATGATATTTTCAATACCACGATAACTACTCGCACGTTCATTCATAACATCATCCCAATATAACCATTTTCTAACGAAAGGCCTATGCAAATACGGAACAACTTTTCCAGATTTTTCCAAAGGTTGCTTCTTGCTAAATTTATCATTTAATTTAGCTGACCACTTTATAAACTTTTCATTTGTGTTTCTCTCTGCAAGTCGTTCTTTTCGGTCATTGACTTCTTTTAATCGTTCCATTTCAGAATTATAATTATCAATCAACTTTTCAGCATTTTCCTGAGCTTTTTCTTTGTTAAAACATACAATCCAATTATCACGCCCAGGATAGACCCCCGTAATTTGTTTTTTGAAAATAGAACTATTCAAATCGTTTTCATCATACAACGGTTTAAATGACGAATACGATTCATCTCTTTGATTTATCCAATCATTATTCAAATCTGGATGTACTTTATTCCAAGGAATCGTTTCTATTGAGTTAAAGTCCTCGATAATTTTAAGCTTCATTTCACGAGTTAAGTAATCACCAATATCATGATAGTAAATTTCATGTTTTTCTGAGTTATCTTTTACTAAAATTGTAATTGAAACGGGCGTACGACTACCTTCGCCAAAAACGTTTCCGCCTTCTTTTCGGCGTAGCTCTCCTGATGTCCGCTTAGCATCACCTCGTAAATTAAACACATATATATAGTTAAACTCTTCTTTCCAACATTTCCTTAAACCATCTGCACTTTGACTATCAATAAATCCTGCATTTGTTATAAATATCTTCTACACTTTTTTCAAGTTTTGGATATGATAAATTTGCGTTATCATCATTTACACTAGATTGTCCAATAGAATATGGGGGGTTACCAAAAATCGCCGTAATAGGCAAGGATTTCTGTTTAGTTAATCGTTCATCATTTGTACCAAAATATTCATCATCAAGAGTAGCTTCGGTTTCTGTACTTTCAAAAGTATCAGTCAATACAATTCCTTCAAATGGAACATAGCCTTCTTCACCGTTGATTTCATCAAAAGTAGCTTCGATATTAATCGCTGCAATGTAGTAGCTCAATAATACAATTTCGTTGGCATGAAGTTCTTGCGTGTATTTTCTAGTAATATCAGCAAGGGTGATTTCACCATTATCCATTTGTTGCTTCAAGTATGCTAGGGTTCTGACAATAAATGTGCCCGTGCCTGTGAATGGATCTAGTATATTCACTCCTTCATCAGCCAACGATTTACCAAAATGTTTTTTCAAAACATCATCAACTGAATGAACAATAAAGTCCACCACCTCAACAGGCGTAAACACGATTCCTAAACGCTCCGTTGTTGATTTAAAACCAGTAGAAAAGAACTTATCATACAAGGTAACAATAATTTTCTGTTTACCTTCCGCATTATCAATCCCACTAGCTCGAAGTTTTACCGACTCATAGAATGGTTCAAGTTTTTCTTGCTCTTTCTCGAAGCCCGCTTTCTGTAATTCGGCAACGATTGACTCCATAGCTGAAGAAACAGGGTTATTATTGACAAAACTGTATTCATCAAACAACGCTTCAAAGACTGGTTTTGTAATCAAATGTTGTGCCAACATTTCAACGGCTGACTCTTGCGTGATACTTTCGTTGATATTATGACGCAGACTGCTAATAAATTTATCAAATTCTTCTTTGATAGGATTGTCATTATCTTCTAAGCGCTCATTGATCCAACGAATGTATCGTTGGGCAATTTCATTGACATCTTTTGACCAATCTTCAAGGTAACGGCGGTCACCAACTTTTTGAACAATCTTCCCAAAAATAGCGTCCTCAATATTATCCCAGAGTTCTAACTCCATTTGTTGCGGGGTATCAACGTCCACACCGTTTGAAGAATCTGTTTCAGAATATGGTTTTCTTGGACGACCTTTGCCAGGGTTGATGATATTAATGTTTTCAGGTTTTTTCTTATTTAACTGCAACTGATTTACAATCGCATTGAAACGTTCATCTGTGGAACGAAGTGCATTCAGCACTTGCCAAACTGCCGCATACGTCTTGTTATCATCTAAGACATTTTCAGGCGTTACGCCCGCAGGAATGACAATCGGTAGAATGATATAACCATATTCTTTGCCTTCAAACTTACGCATGATACGCCCAACTGCCTGCACAATGTCCACTTGTGATTTTTTAGGAGAGAAGAAGATAACTGCGTCAAGATTTGGCACGTCAATTCCTTCCGTCAAAAATTTAACGTTAGAGAGCACACGGGCTTCATCAATATCAATATCACCTGCAAGCCAATCAATTGCATCTTTTTTCTGTAAAGCGTTCAATGTACCGTCTACGTGTTTCACTTCAATATGGAAACTATCTTCTGCGTTATCACCAAGATATTCATTTACCACGGCATTGAATTTTTTGGAAATTTTTTCAGAATTCTTGATTGTATCAATGAATGAGATAGCCCGTTTCATAGGTGTACCGCTAACTTTACCCGTTGCGCCTTCGCGTTTAATCATAGCGTTCCAAACACCAACAATCCGCCCGACATCATCAATATTTAAGCCATTTTCTGGGTCAGCAAGCGTTTGTTGAAGATTTTTTGTCATAGCTTCTTCTTCAACAGTAAGCACCATAACTTTATAGTCTGTCAGGTAACCGCGGGCAACGGCTTCACCAAAACCTAGACGGAAAATTTCAGTACCAAAAATCGACTCATCATCCATTGAAGCAATGACAACACTCTTTTCAATGCCTTTCGACTTTGCATCATCAGAATAGATTTTTGGTGTAGCCGTTTGGTATAAGCGCAATTTTCCTTTTACGTTCTTGTTACTATGGACTTTTGCAAAAGGACTTTCTTCTTGGTTCTGCTCATGAAAACCTGTTGTACGGTGTGCTTCATCCGAAATAATGAAATCAAATTTTGGAAACCCATTTTCTTGTGCTTCATGCATAACATCAATGGATTGATAGGTACTAAACACAACATTTAAACGGATTTTATCACTTGTTTCAGGTAAACTTTCATAATTTTTAACAACATCCGTAGCTCTTGTAGTTGCAGGAAAACCAATATCAGTCGCTTGAATATCAGCGTCATCATCATTGGCTTTTTTCTTGGTAGCCTTTCTATCCGAAGTTACCGCAAAGGAATTAAGTTCGAAATCATCCAATACATCTGAGTTCCAACTAAAAAGTGTCTGTGTTAATAATTGAATACTAGGTACAAGATACAAGACGTTATAAACTTTTTGACCGCTATCTTTTGCAAACTGTTCAACCATTTTTAGAGAGGTAAAAGTTTTCCCTGTACCCGGAGCCATTACTAACATTCCACGGTCATGAGTGGTGAAATATTCCTTTGCTTTTTCAATTGCTTGTTTTTGATAATCACGTAAGCCTTTATGTGACTTAACAATGATTTCTTTCGGTTTTTCAAAGTTGACACTCGACCAGTCAATTTTTGAATGGAGTAAATCTGACAAGCCAATCAGCTGAACTTGCTTCGTTTGCTCTTGAACCGTAGTAAGTGCATTTTGATTCCATTCATCTGTTGTCGATACAATCATCCCTGATGAATAATAATCCTTTCCGAGTTCAGCAATGAACGAATTAATTTCAGCTTTGCCAACTTTTCCGGAATAGAATTTTGCCTGTATTGCTGTTAGTTCACCCGTATTTTTATTACGGGCGACTAAGTCAACACCAGTATCTTTTTTAGAAATACCGTATTCAGCAGGAACTTCATGAAGTAACCAAACATCTGAGTAGAGATTTTTATACACGGGTTCATTTTGGAGATAAACTTCAACAAGTTTTTCGAAGTATGTTCCACGGTCACGTTGAACGCTACCTGCCGACTCGTTTATTTGTTTGAGTATTTTATCAAATATTTTCTCTGAATCATTTGATACTTGATAATCCGTCATTTCTTCAGACATTTACGCCACCTCCGATTTCCAGGTAATATAAATAATCGAACCTGATAATTTTAGCTTTGTTAATTCATGATTTAAAAAATACTCATTAATTACGCTGTGTTGTGCTGTGCTATACTGTGTCATTTTACGGCTCCTTTATAATCTATCAATTATTTTTCTAACAGATTGAACTTTACTATATAGTTTATTGTATCATCTAACAGCTTCATCCGCCGTCCAAAAAGAACGGCTAAAATTTCACAAGTAAAAAGCCGTCCACAAGGAACGGCTAAAATTTTGGAGACAGTTTTGGAGACAATTCAAACGAATTTTCATCTTTTTTCGTCTCTTGAGTTTTATCTAAATGGCGTCAAATCAACGTTCTCAGTAATAGATTTTGTCGCTACGTTATTCCCACTCAATCGTCGCAGGTGGCTTACTAGTAATGTCATACACGACGCGGTTAATATGGGCTACTTCATTAACGATTCTTGTAGAAATCACTTCTAGTACATCCCATGGCAGTCTTGCCCAGTCAGATGTCATTCCATCGATAGAAGTAACTGCGCGAATTCCGATTGTATAATCATACGTACGCGCATCTCCCATTACTCCAACACTGCGGATATCAGGAAGGACAGTAAAGTATTGCCATACATCGCGTTCTAAGCCAGCTTTTTTAATTTCTTCGCGTAAAATGGCATCTGATTCACGGACGATTTCTAGTTTTTCTTCTGTAATAGCACCTAATACACGAATCCCTAAACCAGGGCCTGGGAATGGCTGTCTCCAAACGATATCATCAGCTATTCCTAACTCAGAACCTAGAGCACGTACTTCATCTTTAAATAGCGTATTTAAAGGTTCAATTAATTGGAATTGCATGTCTTCAGGAAGTCCGCCTACATTATGATGGGACTTAATGGTTTGTGCAGTAGCTGTACCACTTTCAATAATATCTGTGTAAAGAGTACCTTGTGCTAAGAAATCAATTCCTTCTAATTTTGCTGCTTCATCATCAAACACATAGATGAATTCATTTCCGATAATTTTACGTTTTTTCTCAGGGTCACTTACGCCCTCTAGCTTAGACATAAAGCGTTCTTTCGCATCTACTTTAATGACGTTCATATTAAAGCCTTCTGTGAAAGTCTTCATTACTCCTTCCGCTTCGCCTTTGCGAAGAAGTCCATGGTCTACGAATATACAGGTTAATTGATCACCAATAGCTTTATGAATCAACACAGCAACAACAGAAGAATCTACTCCACCACTTAGGGCACAAAGAACTTTTTTGTCGCCGACCGTCTGGCGAATTTTTTCCATTTCAATTTCAATGAAGTTCTCCATTGACCAGTCACCTTTGCAGCCACAAACACCGAACACAAAGTTTTTCAATAATTCATTTCCATATACAGAGTGACGAACTTCTGGGTGGAATTGAACAGCATATAATCCTTTTTCTTCATTACTCATCGAAGCAATCGGACAAGAAGCGCTCGTTGCATCAATTGTAAATCCAGCAGGTGCTTCAACAACTAAATCACCATGGCTCATCCAAACGATTTGTTCTGTTGGAAGGTCAGCAAATAATTTAGAGTTGTTTTCAATATTAATTGCTGCTTTTCCATATTCACGATGCTTTGCTTTTTCCACTTTTCCGGCAAAATGCTGGGTCATCAATTGCATCCCATAACAAATACCGAAAATAGGAAGTCCTAAATCGAATATTTTCTCATCTACGCCAAATGCATTTTCGTCGTATACACTATTAGGGCCGCCTGAGAAAATGATTCCTGAAGGGCTTAATTCCTTAATCTCTTCAGCTGTAATGGTATGTGGATGCAACTCACTATATACTCCAAATTCTCTTATTCTTCTTGTAATCAATTGATTATATTGACTACCAAAATCTAGGACAACGATCATTTCTTGACCTTCTATATGCGCTTTCCCCATTCCTATTCACCCCAACTACTCTATTTGAATTTCTCTTCTTACTATTTCCAAATACCTTCATTATTCATGCTTATCTTTTCTCTAAATTAGATTCTGTTTTTTTACAAAAGTGCTGATTTGAATTCAATCAACCAACTTTTATAATGTAACCACAAAAAAAGACTAGAATCCGCCTCAAATAAAAACGAAGGCAGAATTCTAGTCTTTTTGGTTTCTTCATATAAGCTAAATAATCCAAAGACTTATCTGCCTTCATAGTCAGATCATTTAAGGCGACCCGGTAGAGACTCTCGAACCATATCATCGAGGATATATGAAGGAATTATATATAGATGTGAATATTGTAACAACATGTCGAATCGATGGTCAAGCTGTTGTTTTTTTAATTAAATTTTCCCACAATTCTCTCATATCTTCCCAAGTCTCTTTTTGCATATGACCTTTATACAGATATTCCTCATATTTAGCAGTCAATTGGCTCATTTCTTTGCTTGAATAAATGTGATCTATTTGCTTCGCATACTCTCTTAAGGTAATTTCTTCCTTCTTGCGGAGTCCAGCTATCTCTAGTAGATGCAGCAGCACCATATAAGCCTTCGGAAAGTTAGTTTCCTCCGTTGTGTTTCGGAATTTCCAAATATAATAATAAGGAAGCCATTTATAGCGAAATTTATAAGCTGCTAATCCTGCTGTAATAATGATTACTAGAACCGTAGTGACCCACTGCCAATTGTCTTTAACAATAGTTGTGTAATTCTTCTGCCCATCTGTAGATGGTGATGTTTTCTCCATTGTTTGCTCTGGATTTTCTGGTTTATTTTCTGGGGTTTCTGGCTTTCGTTCCTGTTGCTCCGGCGTTTGCGTTTCAGTATTCCCAGTATTTTGATTGCTCTCCACATCATTTATATACGTATTCGCATTAGAGAATCCTTGCGTTGGCTCAAAAGCAACCCAGCCTACATCTGGAAAATAAACCTCTACCCAAGAATGTGCATTATTATTTGTAACCTCATAGCGGCGAATATCCCCGTCCGCTTCTACAAATTCTCCCTCTGTAAAACCTTTAACCCATCTTGAGGGAATCCCAATAGAACGCAGCAAGGTAACCATAGAAGTCGAATAGTTATCACAATAACCCAGCTTTGTTTCAAATAAGAATTGATCCACATAATCCTCTTTCTCATTCGGGACTGCCACATTATTTTGACTATAAGTAAAACCATTAGATGAGAAATAGGTTTCTATCGCACGTACCTTTGCAAATACATTTTCATCATTTTTCGTTATATCAGCAGCAAGGTCTTTCACTCTTTGCGGTAATGAATCGGGAAGCTGAAGGTAGCGATTCACCATATCTGGATTATTTCTTATAAAGTCTTCCATATCAGCTGTTGTTAACGCATTTAGACTGTATTCCGGCACATCATATTTTACCGAGTAACTTTCTACATATCCATTAAAAACGCCACGTTCATTCCCACTTTCAATTTCCATGAACGAATTAGCAGCAGACACTTCTTTTACTCCTAATGGATATAGTAAATAAGAAAAGCCATTCGTAAATTGCACAGTGCTTTCAGACTCTGTCCGCTTCACATTTTCCCCTTCTACAAAAGAGACAAAAGGAATTGCGCCACCTTGATCTAATACTTCAAAGTTGTCCCGATTTAATTTTAAGGATTCCTCTGATTGGACCCAGCCTTTTCCTGTATAAGTATCTTTCGTTTCTACCTTCCAATAATGAGGCTTTTCTACCTCCGCAACAAAGACCAAGGAAGAATCACCAATAAAGTCTCCCCCTAATCTTGAATCATCAACACTATAACCAACTCTATGAATACCGCTTCCTGGAATATCTCCATCCTCTACTCCTCCTTTATCCCCCATTGTCTGGATAAAAGGAACAGGGTCTGGCCAAATAGGATCTGCCTTTGGTGATAAATAGCCAATTCCAGCACTTCCTATTACGAATAGAAGTAAAGGAATCATCCATTTTACGATCGAACTGTTAGTATTTCCAGATCCTTCTTTATCACTTAATCGAAAAAATGTTAACATGCCCATTGCTGTAAAACCTATGATTACCGTACGAATAATTGCCAAATCAGCACTATAAATCGTAAAAGTATCTAATACGGTAATATAAATAATTGTCAGCAAAAAGAATGTAAAAATCTTTCTTCGCTTAATTAGCCAATAATCAATTAAATACGCCATCAGCCATAATAAAATGAAACAGAGACTGCTTTTAAACATATTCGTCATTTCCGGCCACTTTGTATTAAATACCAATGCTAAATTATCGATAAATTCGGCTGCAAAAGGTTGAATCCATTGGAAAGTAAAAAATGATTCTTCATAATATAAATATTGAAGAATAAATATAATATAAACAGTCTTCAATGTGCCGCTTACCCAGCTTGGTGTCCGGGAAAAGGCTAACAATAAAGATAACGCAAGAAATAAGTGAAAGACAATCACATTCTCTGTATTCGTTAATTCTTCTAATGGTCCGAGCCATTCACAAATTAGTAAGAAACCTAAAATGTATAATAAAAAATTAGCAATTGTGATATGTTTTTTGCTATAGGGCGTTCCCATTTATGCCAGCCCCTCTCCAAAAGCTTCTTTAAATCTCCCCTCAGAAACAGGAATGATTTGAATGCCTTTTTTTCCAGCAAAAGCACTTAATGTTCTTTCTTCACTAGATAAACCTTCCTTTTGTCCAGTGATGGCAAACATCACGATATTATATCTTTTACTTGCCAACCACCCAGCTTTATCTATAAGTTCTCTTGTTACTTGGGAAGTAATTAACATGATTGTGGCCTGTGGAGGCAATTGACTACTTTCATAATCTACAACCTCTGCTAATGTGATTTCCTTTGTAGCACGTACTTTTGCTAAATGATAGAGCAGGTATTGTTGGTGACTTTCCCCTCCCCTTATTGGAAAAATCTTACGCTCCGTATCTACCGATAATAAGCCTACTTGCGCACCTTTTTTTAAAATAGCTCGAAGGATAGAAGCAGTGAAAGACACTGTCGTTTCAAATCTTTTATTTTCTTGGCAATCCATCACAATCATAATGTCATGCGACTGTTTTTGTTCAAATTCCTTTGTCATCATATTGTTGCGCCTTGCACTTGCTTTCCAGTTAATCCATGAAAAGCGGTCACCTGGCTGATACTCTCTCACACCAACTGCCATTGTCGTATCTCGCTGCACTCGCTCCTTCGATGAAGTCATTCCTTGCTCATAGTGATTTTCCAGCGGTTTGTATATCATTTCTTCAATAGGAGGATACACTAGAATCCGTTCTACTTGAATATAGACCTTCTCCTTCTCAATCAGACCTAAAGGGTCACCCAATTGGAGAAAGATTTGATCAAATACATGCTCTCCTCTTGGCAACTCCTTCACCGTATAATTAAAGCGGAGTCTCCGCTTTAATCCAGGCATTAACATTCTCTTTTCTTCTATTTTTTGCCCCATTGTGGAATTAAATGAATCTCTCACCACCATATAAAAAACAGGAAAAAACGAGTTTCTCGTTAATTCAATTTCTACTTGCATTTCTTCTTTCGCCCTATATTCATATTTCAAAATTTTTCTTTTTACTTGCCAATCCCGCATTGGATAGACTGCAATTAAAAGACCATATAAAGCAAATGGTAAAAAACTATAAAATAAAAACCAGCTTACAAACCCACCTTGAAACATAGCATAGGAAAATACCATCACTATTAGTAAAAATAGCAAAATTAATTTCCAAACCCGATTTAATTTATGCAAAAATCTTTTCATTACTTCACTAACCTTTGTACTGGTACAGGCACTTGCCCGATAATTCGATTAATAATTTCTTCTGCTGTTATCCCATCGAACTTTGTTTCTGATTTTAAAATCATTCGATGAGCAAAAACAGCTTTTACTAAGAATTGCACATCATCTGGGATGACATAATCTCTTCCTTGAATAAAGGCATAGCTTTGGGATGCTCTCATTAATGCAATGGAACCCCTCGGACTGACTCCTAGATAAATACTCGCATTTTCTCTAGTTGCTGTTGCGAGCTCCACAATGTATTTCTTAATCGTTTCATCCACATACACTTGTCTTACTTCATCTTGAAGAGTAAGTAACTCATCTAAGCTTACAACTGACTCTAATTTTTCAATTGGCGCTGCTACTTGGACTCTAGTCAGCACTTCTATTTCTTCTTCTACGGTTGGATATCCCATATTCATTTTCAATAAGAAACGATCTAGCTGTGCTTCTGGAAGAGGATAGGTTCCTTCATATTCAATTGGGTTCTGGGTTGCCATAACAAAGAATGGCTTTTGTAAATGATGTGTCACGCCATCAATCGTTACACTACTTTCTTCCATCGCTTCCAAAAGAGCTGACTGAGTCTTTGGTGATGTTCGATTTATTTCATCAGCTAGAATAATATTCCCCATGATTGGTCCTGGCACAAATTGAAATTCTAGCTCTTTCGGGTTATAAATAGACACTCCCGTTACATCAGAAGGTAAGAGGTCTGGAGTGAATTGAATTCTACGAAAATTAGCACCTACTGATTTCGCTAAAGCTCGCACCATCATTGTTTTCCCAACTCCTGGAACATCTTCTAATAAAACATGTCCTTGGGCAAGCAAAGCAATTAAACTCAGTTCTGCTACATCCCTTTTCCCAATCATCACCTTTTCGATATTACCGATTATTCTGTTAATTACCAAACTATGATTTCCTGCCATTCTTCTCCTCCTGTTGCATTCTAGTAAATTGCTAGTTTTAGTTGCATTGTTACGACACTATCTTTCAACTAAATAATCATTTTTCTTACTAGTAACCAATCCATTCTTATTCATCTAGCTTCTATATCAAGCATTGCCATTTTTTAAGATAAAAATTCCTGTGGGTTTAAACCTAATTCTCGACAAATTTCCGTCACCACTTGTTTTTCCCTTTGATCAAAATGACCATCTGCATATCCAATCGCAATACAATACCGAGCTACAAGTCTAGCAATCTCTGGCTTTGAGCGAACTTTTCCTAGTGCTCGAAAGCTTTCGGCTCTACCAATAATTTGATCGTATTCTATTTTTCGGACAAAGTAATTAAATTGCTGAATTACTTTATTTGTATCAAAAACACGTAATTCCTCACTTTGATGGATAAACTCCATCATTTTTTGTTCTTCCGTATGGTCCAATCTTCCGTCAGCCATACCTACTAATGCACATGCAGCAACAACAGCGTCTAATACTTCTGGATTTTTATAGCGCATAAAGATATCTCTAGCTCTTTGTTTCTGCTGCCTTCCCCATTCTGCATAATCCGTCTGAGATGGAGACCAACTATAGCCACAACTATTGCATGTTATTTTCAGCTGTCCTTTTCCAATAAATCCACCTAATAAACCGACAGGTCCTAAAATCAATCCACCAATTGCCGCTTTGCCAATCCCAAAGCCTTTTTCACCGGTACGGACATTGGTACTTCTACATCTCATACACTGCATATGATCACTAGAATATGCGTCATTGACAGCAGCTTGTCCATACATTTGTGGATGCGTATTTGTTGAATAAGAAGGTTGCCCGTTTGGCTGATAAGCCCCGCTGCTAAAAGCCGGATAAGTTTGCGTTTCAAATGACTGGTAATAAGGCCTATTAGGTTCTTGATAAGCTTGTTGGATAGATTCATTAGGATAAGCAGGTGCTTGCGGTTCATCATCAACTGTTACTCCAAAATTGCGGCATAAGGCAGCTAGTCCACCTTGAAAGCCACTTCCGACAGCATTAAATTTCCATTCTCCGTGATGACGGTATAACTCGGCTGCAACAATAGCAGTTTCAATTGTATAATCTCTTCCAAGATTAAAACGAAGAAGTTCTACTTGATCTCCCTCATTAAAAACTCTGACATAGGCATTAGATATTTGACCAAAATTTTGTCCTTTATTATACGCATCATGAATGGTAATGGTAAAAGCAATGCGTTGAATAGCGGCAGGTACTTGGGATAAATTCACTCGAATTTGTTCGTCATCCATTCCGCCATGCCCCGTCCGGTTATCCCCGCTATATACTACCGATCCGTTAGGACCAGTTGGGTTATTATAAAAAATAAAATCATTATCACTCCATACTTTATGATTATCGCCCAACAAAAAAGCTGACGCATCTAAATCATAGTTGGCACCATGTTGATTGATATCCCACCCTAAACCAATTACTACCTTACTTAACCCAGGATGTGATTTTGTCAAATCTATCTTTTGACCCTTGCTAAGCATGACCCCCACAAAGAACCTCTCCTTTTTTACAATCATTTTCTTCCAACTATCGATAACTATTATTTTACAGCATTATCTAGGTAATTGTACGTATATTCATTTACAGTTGTATTACAACTACACCTTTTACGATATAAACCATGAAAAAGTTTCCTCTTTTAGCAATTCCTCAATATCTCTATTCTTTCTATACCTTTTCTCTTCTAATTTGTAATGTTTTTTTGGAGGTTTGTCATAAAAAAGATGAAGAAGACATGTTTGTCATGAATTTGGTAGGTTCGTAACGGTTATTTAACCGAACAAAATTCTCTTGTACGGTAGAATGGAAAAGGTAAAGGAGTTGTTATGTATGTTATTTGGTTCCCTTATTTGTAAGATACGAAAATATCATAAATATAATTATTATTACAGTGGTATATGCATCACTTGCGGAGAGGTAAGAAAAGAATACGAGAAATTACAAGAAGACACCACAGAGGAACAAGCAGAGGAAAAAGATATTACAGATCAATCGATTACACAGTAATCATTTATCATATAAAATTCTATATCTTCTTCATTTAAGGCTTTGTTCAATGAATGTTTTTGGCAAAAAGATGAATGCTTTCTTTCCTTGTTTCTCTATGGCATGCTTTCTAAACAACATTTTATTTGAACAAAGCCTAAATGATTTAACTTATCTTCAATATATTAAAACTTCTATCAGCGGGAGGTGCTTCCTCCTCACTGATGGTTAATGTGAACCATCAAATTTTTATGGACAGTTGATCTCCTATAACCTCTAAATTCTCTTAATGGAGAAACTAACGATTAACAACTCTTTGTATATGAATAGCTAAATATAACTTTTCATTATCTGTTAAAGAATAATTGAATTGACTTTCAATATATTCATTTATTTTTTCCGTACATAAAAAAGCTTCCCTATGCTTATGTTTCACCATTTCGAATAGATATGGATCGTCATCATCCATGTATGTCTTACTATAGAGTCTTTGCGCAAAGAACTTCAAATGAGTAAGAAATCGAAAGTAATTTAAAGAGTCCTCGTCAAATTCCATCTTATAATGGTATTTAACAATATTTAATATATTTTGCATAACCTTTGTGATGTTCGCGATATTAGGCATTTCTTGACTCAGGTCTGAATTAACTAGATGCATCGCAATAAAACCAGCTTCATCTTCTGGCAGCTCAATGCCTAATTTCTCCTTCATTAGTTGAATGGTCTCTAAACCAATAGCAAACTCTTCCTTATAAAATCTTTTTATTTCCCATAATAAAGCGTTCTTAATTTCAAACCCCTTTTCGATTCTCTGAACAGCAAAATGCAAATGATCTGTTAAAGAGATATAAAAACTATCATTTAACTTTCTGCCTAGCCTGCTGCTAGCAATCTTAATGACTTCCTCTGTGATTTCGATATATTCAACAGGTACTTCATATAAAAGTGTTTTAAACTTTTCCGACATATCATTATTTTTCAAAGCAAATATTTTTTCAATTTTTGCTTCTTCCACTAAATCACCAGGCTTCTTTTGAAAAGCTATCCCTCTTCCCATTACTACTAATTCTTCGTCTTTTTCATTAAATGCAGCAATTACATTATTGTTATATACTTTTTCTATTTTCATTTGACCACCTGTAGTTTAATATGGCTTTTTTTCCTTATCATGGATAAGTGATCGTGATAGTATGGTTTAAAAATAGGAAAGAAGGAAAGCTGAAAAATCAACTTTCCTATTTCCCTTTATACATTCTCTCCATTGGAGGCAATAACCTCTTTATACCAATCAAAGCTCTTTTTCTTTGATCGCTCTAATGTTCCGTTCCCTTCGTTATCTTTATCTACATAAATATAACCATAGCGTTTTTTCATTTCACCAGTAGAAGCACTTACAATATCAATTGGCCCCCAGCTCGTATATCCGATCATTTCTACACCATCCTCTATGGCCTCAGACATTTCTATAACATGCTTTCGTAGATAATCTATCCGATAATCGTCCTTTACCTCTCCATCTTCCGAAGGTATATCGACAGCACCTAACCCATTTTCTACTACAAATAGCGGCTTTTGATAGCGATCATACAATTGATTTGCAGTGATACGGAAACCTTTAGGATCAATCGTCCAACCCCATTCCGACTTTTCCAAGTATGGATTTTCAATAGAACCAAACACATTACCCGAGGTCTGCTTATTGACCTCTGGATTTGTACTTGTCGTACGACTTGCATAATAACTAAAGCCTATATAGTCAACGGTATATTTCTCTAATAACGCTTCATCCTGTTCTTCCATTTCAATCTTTAAATTCTTATCTCGGAAAAACCTTTTCGCATAGCCAGGATATTTCCCACGAGATTGAACGTCTATGAAAAAGAAAGAATCTCTATCCTTTTCCATTGCATCCAAGACATCATCTGGATTACAAGAATATGGATACGTTTGACCGGCCGCCAGCATACAGCCAATTTTCATCTCAGGATTTATCTCATGCCCAGCTTTTACCGCTAAGCTGCTAGCAACCAATTGATGATGGGCTGCTTGATATTTCACTTGAAGCTTATCTTCTCCTTCTTCAAATACCAAACCTGCTCCAACAAACGGTAAATGTAAAAGCATATTGATTTCATTAAAGGTCATCCAATATTTCACTTTATCCTTATATCGCTCAAATAAGGTAGTTGCATATTTTTCAAAGAAATCGACTAATTTACGATTTTTCCAGCTGCCATAATTCTTTACTAGATTTATTGGTACATCAAAATGAGCAATGGTTACGACTGGCTCGATTCCATATTTTAAGAGCTCATCGAAAACATTATCATAAAATTTCAATCCCGCTTCATTTGGAGCAGCGTCATCTCCATTTGGAAAAATTCTAGCCCATGAAATCGATAAGCGCAATGCTTTAAATCCCATTTCTGCAAATAGAGCAATATCTTCTTTATAACGATGATAGAAGTCAATCGCTTCATGCGAAGGATAAAATTCCCCTTCCAGTGGTTGATAAGAAGGAAGCTTGCCCATCATAATTTCAAATCTTTTATTACCTGTTGGCAATAAATCAACCGTAGTTAAGCCCTTCCCATCCTCTAAATAGGCTCCTTCTGCTTGATTAGCGGCAATTGCACCGCCCCATAAAAAACCTTTTGGAAATGCCATAATGTCTCATCCTTTCTCATAATTCTTACTTATTTTTACTTAGTTTCGAGGTGGAATAAAGAATCTCCTTGTTGAATCTGTTTTTTATCTGTTACCTCTAAATGAAACTCTCTATAATTTGTAATCACAATTGGTGTCGTTAAAGGCTTGCCGGAATTAGCTATTTCATCTATATCAAATTCAATAAGCAATTGTCCTTTTTTCACTAACTCACCTTGTGTGGTGTGTACAGTAAAATGCTGGCCTTCTAATTGCACAGTATCCATTCCGATATGAATCAAAATATCTGCACCAGTATCTGTTGTAATCCCAATTGCATGTTTCGTCGGAAATAAAGCAGAAACCGTCCCATCAGCAGGAGCATATAATTTCCCTTCACTCGGTTCAATAGCAATTCCATGGCCAAGTGCACCAGATGCGAATGCTTCATCTTTAACTTCTGATAATGGTTTTACCTCGCCCTTTAGGGGGCTTAACACTTCCTCTTTTTCTACCTTTGTTGCTGCTACTTGGTTCGATGCTGTTGAATTTTGGCCTTTGTTAATGCCGCCAAAGAACAATGTCAATAAGAACGCTACGATAAAGCCAACAATGATGGAAATAAGTGCTCCCCATAAGTTCATATTGATTCCCTCAGGTGTAATATAAGAAGGAATACCAAAAATTCCAAGACCACCAACTATGTAACCCTTTACATCTGTTAACCCGGCAATAGCACCACCAATACCTGCACCAATACAGCTAATAATAAATGGTTTCTTTAAAGGTAAGGTAATTCCGTAAATAGCTGGCTCCGTTACACCAAAGATACCGGAAATAAACGCTGGATAACTCAATGTTTTTAACTTTTGATTTTTTGTTTTGATCAAAATTGCAAGAACTGCCCCGATCTGTGCAAAAGACGCTGCGAAGACTGGAGATAAAATCGTATCATAGCCAAGTGTCGCTACATTGTTAATAGCAATTGGCACTAATCCCCAATGAAGACCGAAAATAACAAGCACTTGCCAGAATCCACCAATCAATAAACCTGCAATAGCGGGACTTAAATTATATAAGAATAAAGATCCTTGACCGATTAATGTACTTGCCCATGTTGCAATAGGCCCAATAACAAGAAATGTGACTGGAACTACAATCACTAATGTAAATAATGGCACAATAAATGTTTTCACTACATCAGGAATGACATTTCTTAGCCATTTCTCTACTTTAGATGCAAAGAATGTCGATAAAATAATTGGGATAACCGAAGAAGAATAACTCATTAAAATTACTGGTATCCCTAAAAACGTAACATGGATCGGCGATTCAAATAATGTACCTCCAAACAAAGTATATAATGGATCACCCATCGTTAAAGTGGATAAGGTTGGATAAACTAATGCAGCCCCTATCGCCATTCCAATAAACGGTGTTCCTCCAAATTTCTTAATCGCAGTATATCCTAAGAAGATTGGTAAGAAATAAAATAGTGCGTCACCTGTGGCATTTAAAATTTGATAAGTACCAGATGATTCTGTTAACAATTTTGTTGATAGAAATAGTGCATTAAACCCTTTAATCATCCCTGAAGCTGCTAAAACACCAAGAACTGGCGTGAAAATACTTGAAATCATGTCGATAAATCGATTGAAAAGTGAACCTTTAGAACCTTCCTCTTCCTCTACAGGCTGCTGGCTCTGGAAACCTCCTACTGAAACAACTGCTTTGTATACATCTGGAACATGGTTGCCGATAACGACTTGGTATTGACCGCCGCTTTTCATGACAGTTACAACATCATCCATATTTTTTAGGACTTCTGTATTCGCTTTACTTTCATCTTTAAGCTTAAAGCGGAGACGTGTAATACAGTGCACAACACTGGAAACGTTTTCTTTTCCACCTATATTCGCAATGATATCTTTTGCTAATTGCTCATATTTCATTTTTTTACCCTTCCTTCAGCTATGGAATTTGGTTTTTACAAATAAAAAAACCTGACCTGACTAAAATACACGCAAAACAATAGCATGTTTTTCTAGTCAGTTCAGGTTATGCCCACTTAAGGTAACATTCCTTCACGGAACTTTTAAGTTTTGTTATTTGATATCTGTAATTTATCACGTCTCGTTATACATGTCAACGCTTTCTTTTTAGAAAAATTAATTTTTTTATTTAAGTTCCTATTTATTTTCTTTCAATTAATAATCCATTTTTAACTGAAAATCAAAATAGCGCTGAGCATTATAGTAAGATATATCCTGAACAATTTGACTGAGCCATTCCATATCATTTGGGTACTCCCCATTTTCCACCCAATTCCCTATTAGATTACATAGAATTCTTCTAAAATAATCATGACGGCTATAAGATAAAAAACTGCGCGAATCTGTCAGCATTCCAATAAATCTCGATAATAGCCCTTGATTTGCAAGTGTTTTCATTTGTGCTGCCATGCCATCAATATGATCATTAAACCACCAGCCAGATCCGAATTGTAGTTTAGAGGGAATTCCACCTTCTTGGAAATTTCCAGCCATTGTTGCTAAAACTTCATTAGTATTCGGATTTAATCCATACAGAATGGTCTTTGGCAGGCTGCCATCTCGATCCAGCTCATCTAATAATTTCGCTAATGGAATAGCAATAGGACTATCTTGCATCGAATCACAGCCTATATTTGCACCAATTGTTTGAAATAAACGAGAGTTGGCACTTCTTAATGCTCCGATATGATATTGCATCACCCATCCTCTTTGGCTATATGCTTTACCAAGGCTGACAAGTAAACTAGTCAAAAACTGATTATTTTCTTTTAGAGTAATAGCCTCACCAGTCAACGCTTTTTTTACTATCATATCCAACTCTTCCCTTGTTGCTGATTCATATACGACCATTTCTAAACTATGGTCAGACAATTTGCAGCCAATCTCATGAAAATAATCTATCCTATGATCTATTGCCTCCATCAAAGTGCTATAACTCGTAATTTCTACTCCTGTAAGATTGCTTAGTTTTTCAACATACTCCGCCCAATAATTGCTTTGAATAGCCATTAGATGATCTGGACGAAATGCTGGTAAAACAGTTGTTGAAAAAGTTTTGTCTTCTTGTAATAACTTATGAAAAACTAAATCATCAATCGGATCATCTGTAGTACCAATAAGAGCTACATTTGACCTTTCAATTAAGCTTCTTGCTGAAAAGTCTGGACTCTGTATTTTGCGATTACAAGTTTCCCATATTTCCTTTGCTGACGTTCGTTTTAGAATTGCTTCCACTCCAAAATATTGTTTTAACTCTAAATGCGTCCAATGATAAAGTGGATTTCCAATTAACTTCTCTACAGTCTCAGCCCATTTTTCAAACTTACTGTAGTCGTCTGCATCTCCAGTTATATAGAATTCATCTATACCATTAGCACGCATGGCACGCCATTTATAATGGTCCCCCTCCAGCCACAGCTCTGTAATGTTTTCATATCTTCGATTCTCATAAATTTCCTTTGGATCTAAATGACAATGATAGTCATAGATTGGCATGGTCGCCGCATAATCATGAAATAATGTTTTCGCTGTTTCTGTCTGCAGTAAAAAATCTTTATCCATAAAAGTCTTCATTTTGTTATCCTCCTCTTAATTAATCTTTACTTGTGTTAAATCTTCATCTGTCTTTCCACCCCAAAGCTTTTCATAGGAATAACCTGTTAAGGATTCGACCACTTTCTTCGTTTTTGGATCTACATCCTTTTTTAAACCGTTGTTCTTTAAACGTTCAATTTCCTCTACAAGAATTCCATGCGTTTCTTTATTTAATTTAAAGGTGAATGCTGCAATTAATGAAATAAAAAGCAAAAGACCTACCCCAATAATCATGATATACATTATAGTATCAACAGCACTCTGTGGCTGCGTTGCCGAGCCTTGTACAAATCCCCCTTTCTCTAAGATGGCTCCAACTAAAAAGGTCGCAAGTGCAACAGAAGACTTTCTAAAGAACGTCATTACAGAAGCAAAGATTCCTTCTCTTCTTTTCGTTGTAATCATTTCATCTACATCTGGAATAAACGGAAAGACATTCCAAGGAACGAATTCCAGCATACTTCTTCCAATTTGATACAAGAAGGAAATAACCCCTAATACGAGGATTAGATTACTAGGATGATATAAATAAACCGCCCCATATCCTAATAAACACAGAATCATAGTAGAATACGATATTTTAAATAAATTTGCTGGTCCAATTTTAATCATTAAAAATCCATATAGAATAGCTCCAGGTAGCCCAATAATACTAAATGAAAGTAGATTCGCTGCTACAGTGGAAGTACTATTTAAAGCGTATACACAAAAGAATACAAATACTGCGTTAAAAGCATCTTTCGCTGTCATCGAACAAATATAAATTAATAAATGCTTACGAAAGCTTTTCACCCTGAAAGTGGAAGCAAAGTCCACAAACATTTGTATCACTACCTTTAAACCATTTTTTCGTTCTTTCTTCTGGCTTATCAGTAGTTGTAATTCTTCAGGCGAAACTTCTCGTTCCCACGTAGAACGGAAAGAAATATACACACATATAGCAAAAACAACTGCAAAAAAGGCACCATTAATGAAGAAAGCAAGGGAATTATCTTGTCCTAAAATACTAAAGAGCTGCCCAGGTATAAATGTGGCTAAAAAGGTTCCAAGTCCTGAGATAAACATTCTAGCAGTTGATAATTTCGTTCGTTTATTAAAGTCCGTTGTCATTTCAGAAGGGAGTGTTTCCCATGGAATTAAAACCATCGCTGCAATAATCTCAAATGCTAAATAAGTAAGAAGATAATATAAATAATTCATTCCCGAAGTCCAGAGTAATACATATACAAGCATTAGTGGTGAACCAATCAATAAGAAAAATCTTCGCCGTCCAAATTTTCTTCCTAACTTAAATTTTAAAAAGTTGTCTGAAAAGCTTCCCATAAATAAGCTGACGACTGCATCTACTATACGAGCAATTGCAATAATAGAAGCACCTTGAACTGGCGTCAAACCAGCATAACTTGTATAAAAAAACAAAAGCCATGCTCCTATAATGGTAAAAGCCCCTCCGCCCATCATATCTGTTAAGCCGTATCCAATACTCCTTGCAAGCGTAACATCCTTTTGCTTTTTTTCCATTTCTAACGCCTCCTATTTATTATCAATACGAATATAGGTAAAACGTTTTCATTTATTTGAAAGTATAATAGGAAAAAGGAAAGTGTCAGGAACCTCTCCTTTTCCTATTATCTTTTAAACCATTTATATTTTTTGCATTTTCTCTTTTGTTAAAATTTTATTAGTATCCCATGCGCCTAATAAGTACATTACCCCTAACGCACGATCATATAACCCATATCCCGGCCTGCAAACTTCATCCCAAATATGTCTCCCATGATCAGGTCGAACAAATCCAACGAAACCGTTTTCATATAACCCATTTACAATTTCAGTAATAGGTACAGACCCATCCTCCGCACGATGAGAAGTTTCTATAAAACTACCATCTTCAAAGTGCTTTACATTTCTAATATGCGCAAAAGGAATTCTATTAGTGAATGTTTTCACAATATCAACTAAGTCATTACTTGGATTTGCTCCAAGTGAGCCAGAGCAAAAAGTTAAACAGTTTGCTGGACTGTCTACGCTAGTTAAAATCCGTTCGATATCTTCTTTATTTTTGACAATCCGCGGCAACCCAAAGATAGAAAAAGGCGGATCATCCGGATGAATAGCCATTTTAATTCCACATTGCTCTGCAACAGGAGTAATTTCTTCTAGAAAGTATACCAGATTATCGAACAAATCCACTTCAGATACATCTTTATATAAAGAAAATAAGTGCTGTAAATCTTTTAGTCTCTCTGGCTCCCATCCAGGCAGCGTTAACTCTTTTGTATTTTCTTCCATATTTTTCACTACTTGCTCAGGTGTAAGAGAAATGACTTTTGCAGCATCAAAATACAACGCCGTACTGCCATCTTCTGTTTCTTTAAATAAATCTGTACGCAGCCAATCAAAGACAGGCATAAAGTTATAACATACTACTTTTACGCCAAATTGACTAAGATTCTTTAATGTTTCTTTATATGCATCAATATATTGCTGTCTTGAATTTAATCCTAGTTTTATATCCTCGTGAATATTAACGCTTTCAACAACATCTGTATGAAATCCATACTGCTTCGCCTGATTTACTACTTCCGCAATACGCTCCACCGGCCAGACTTCTCCAACAGGTACATCATGCAGAGCCCACACTATCCCTTTAACCCCTGGAATTTGGCGTATTTGTTTTAAAGTGATGGTGTCATTCCCTTCTCCATACCATCGAAACGTCATTTGCATATTTTGTTTTCCTCCTTTGTCGCACCATCATACTTTTTCCATTAGTATTGCTGCGGATAAAAATATTCAGGAAACTCTTGTAATAAAACGCCTTTTTCAGAAAGCATTAATCTCATATGGTCAGACATTAATTGTTCTGCTTTTGTCCGATTTCCACCTAAGATTGCTTCATAAATTTCTTTATGATGACTAATTAATATTTCCCAGTCTAAATCCTTTATGTCTTTTAATCTTAATAAGCGAAATCTATTCAAATGGCCAGCCATATCCTGAATCATTTTCCAAGTACGCTCTTTGCCACAGCAAATAAAAAGTTCCTTATGAAAATTTTCATCCAAATCGAAGAATTTTTCCTTTTCCTGTTTTCCTACTTCATTACTTGCCAGCATTTCTTGCATCTTTAAGTTCATTTCTAACTTCAGGGAAATTTCATCAGTCATATTCTCACAGCATAAACCAACGATATTTGTCTCAATTATCTCACGAACAAAGCGCGCTTCTTCGGCAAGGCTAAGGTTAATTAGAGAGACAAATGTACCACTCTGCGGAACAATCGTTAATAACTCCTCTTGCGCTAATCTTATAAATGCTTCTCTAATAGGTGTTCTACTAACCTGCAATTCATCTGACATAATTTTTTCACTGATTTTTGTACCAGGTATAAGCTTTAATTTTAAAATTTCATTTTTTAATTGGTTATAAGCAAATACTTTCGCACTATTATTTGACATGAGGGACCCTCTTCTCCTTTTTATATTTTTTTAGTATATAAAAAGGAGGGTTAAATGTCATTCATTTTCAATAATTTCAATAATCGCCTCCTTTAAAACATATTAATATACTAATATGGTAGTTAAGTACATTATAACTTCATTTCTTTTGGAATACAATTCAAAAATAGTACTAAAATGTGACAATTCCATTAACAGCTTTTGCAATATATTTATACTTTTATTAGAAGTAATGAACTATTATGTGAATTATTAAATAATTATTGATATAGAATGAAATGCTAAAACAGAACCGGAGAGAGGAAACAATACGATGAAAAAAGTGAACAGAAGTATTTATAAAAATTTCTTTTTTAATATTGAAAAAGAAGAAGCATGATTAAATAAAATGTGTATAAAAGAGTATGCGCTTAAAGAAATTTCCAAACGATTTTATTTATTGGAAGACTACATTCCTGGTAATTTTATTTACAGAATCGCATTTCTAAAAGAGAGTACGCCAAAAAATAATAATCTAGCATTAAATGTGGAACATATCGCATCAGCCAACAGATGGCACTATTTTCGAAAAGATGCTGCCTTAGGAAAGTTCGTTATATATTCAGATATTGATTCCCAAATGGAACATTATCAAAGAATTAACTTTATCTGGTATATTCTAGCCATAATTTTTCTTTATTCCGGCCTCCAAGTCATTTTTCTAAGAGACAAACCAGTATTTAATATCCTATTAAATACTGGTTTCATTGTTATAGGAATTCTCTTCCTTATTATTGGATTTCCTCTTACTAAAAAATTTATATTCTAAAAAGGAACAAGAAATTATCGCTTTAATTAGAAATAACCTATTTTATATGTTATTGCGTCTATTTGACCTGCCTTTGTTGGCCTTTTGGGTATGAGTACTCCGAGCTAACTTTTGGTTTTCCAGCTAAAACTGGCAGGTTTCCAATGCCAAATTAATGCTTTTCAGCCAAACTTCTGATTTATCAGCCAAAACTTCACTCTTTTCAGCCAAACTTCTGATTTATCAGCCAAAAACTCACTCTTTTCAGCCAAACTTCCGATTTATCAGCCAAAACTTCACTCTTTTCAGCCAAACTTCTGATTTATCAGCCAAAAACTCACTCTTTTCAGCCAAACTTCTGATTTATCAGCCAAAACTTCACTCTTTTCAGCCAAACCCACAAGCTGCATAGAACGCTGCTCCACTAATGACTCTTTATAAATTCTTCACTGCTTTCTCCATTTCCGTTTCACCAGAAACTAAATCAAATGATTTATTAAACACATTTTTTTCTTTTATAGAAGCCATGATTGTCGCTGCTACGTCTTCTCTTGGAATCATTCCTCTTTCTAGATTCTCAGCAGCTGTAACCAAACCAGTGCCAGCATCATTTGTTAATCCACCCGGACGAATAATGGTGTAGGTTAATCCACTCTCCATAAGAATACGATCGGCATAGTGTTTTGCTACATAATATGGTTTAATTTGTTCACTCCAGTTTTCTCGATGATGTGCCTGCAACGCACTAACCATTACAAACCGTTCTACCCCTGCACGCTTTGTTGCCTCCATCATTTTCACAGCACCATCTAGATCAATCAATAATGTTTTATCATACCCCGTTTTCCCACCTGAACCTGCTGTGAATACGACGGCATCACAGCCTTTCACTGCAGACTCTAGCTGTTCCACCGTTTCTTCCAAATTACCTAAAGCAGTTTCTACTCCGATTTTGTCAAACGCTTTCTGCTGTTCTGCTGTTCTTACCAATGCTCTAACAGAAAACTCATTACTCTCATGTAATAATGTCACAAGCTGTTTACCTATTTGCCCGTTTGCTCCAACCACTAATACTTTCACAGCAAACTCCTTTCTAATCCATTTTCTACTATTATTTCATCCAATTGCTTCTTTTTCAAATAATACAAAAGAACATGTTGTTTCTTATAATAGGGAAACCAAATATGATAGAATGGATGAATGACTAAATTGAGTGTAAATACAGAGCTCAAAGTCTAAGGCTTATCAAACATCCATCATTTACTTTCAAAGTAACATAGGAGTGTAACTTAAAATGAATAAAAAAGATATAGCAAACATCCGAAAACAATTCAAAATGAATAATGATCTACTTAGAATAACAGATATGTTTAATGTTTATGTCATGAAAGAATCAAGTGATATATTTCATTATCAAAGTCAGCCCTTTGGCATGCTTGATCAAGATCAACAAGAATTATTTTTACATAATTTCAAGAAATTACTTGCTGGTAATTTGGATGAAAAGCTGTTTGAATTAAAGTTTCAAAGAGAGGCAGAAAATAATAGTCAGCTTATTTTACATAAAGGATTACTTAGCTCTGAAACAGAGGATTGGAAAGAGCAAATGCTGCTGCTGGTAGACAAGATGCTTAATAGCAGACAATATGACAAAGATATTGTCATCACATTTATTCGCGGTGAGTATTTAAAGCCAAAGAAGCGCCGCAGTGAAGAGTCTGAAGAAAGTGACCGAGATACAGTTTTCTCTCATCCTTTCATTTTATGCAGTATCAACAACACCCAAGAGCCGAAAAAAGAATTGCTTTTTGACTATGTAGAGAAAGAATTTAAATACAATATTGTTGTTGACCCCATTATTAATCTGAATGCGCCAATGGGTGGATTTCTTTTCCCAAGCTTCACAGATAACGCAGCAGATGTTAATCATATTCTCTATGCTGCCGGCAAGATCCATGAGCCAGATTATCAATTTATTGAAGAAGTTCTCAACGGCGAGGAAATGATGACTGCTCAAGATGATAAAATTGTGTTTGAGGAAATCATTAAAGATGTGACTGGCGATCAATTGAGCACCTCTACTCTTTCCAATGTTTATGAGGAAATTAACCGAATGATTGTCGAAAATGAAGAAGAAGAGGTTCCAAAATTAGACTCCAAAGACGTGGAACAAGTCTTAAAGATGAGCGGCGTAGAGGACATTAGTCCAGAAAAAGTCGAGTTTGCCTTCAAAAAAATTATTGATGATGATAAATATGAATTAAAAGCAAGTAATATCTTGCCAAAATTCACGTCAAAATCGATTAAGATCAGCACCAAAATTGCTAACATTGCCATCAGCCCTCCTGACTTAAGATATGTGAAGCAAATCGAATTTAGCGGCAAACGCTACTTGATGATTGAAGTCGAAGAAGACACCGTAATCGAAGGATTTACAATGATTCCCGAAGCCTTCGGCGGAAGTCCAGAAGAAGACTAAGATTCAAAGAGGCTTCTTCTTTATAAAGAAGAAGCCAATATATCTATTTTGAACTTACTGCTCTAGTCGCCACTAACGCCTTTATTGACTAGCTTGTTTACTTTTATGGTTTTCGCGAATAATCCTGTATAAATAAGAATAGTCCCCACCATTACAATGAAGCCGATGTAGACAGACATCATTGTTGGAATTAAGAATGCCCCGATAATAATACTAGCTCTTGCAATTAAATCTGCTCCACTAAATGATAGGTTGGAAAAAGCAGAGTATGATCCACGTTTATCGCTTGGAATCATATTCGCCTGCTCTGCATTTCGAATCGGTGAATAAATTAATTCGCCCATCGTTGCTATCAAATTAAATAAAACGAGCATGTACCACGTATTTGCCGAAGTAACAGTCACATATCCAATTCCATATATAATAAGACCTGTTATTAAAGCATTCTTTTTATTCATCTTATCTGTGAACCGATTAATAATAAAAGTAAAGCAGACTACGAGCAGCATATTTTCTATATTTAATATACTTAGCATTCGTACCCCAACAATTTCAAAACTCCCAATACGAACTGCTTCAAAAGTTTCAGCAAGGCGAATCCCAATATAACTATTTAATGAAAATTCAGCTGCAAAAATAAAGGTGGAGCCTGTAACCACTTTTACAAAGGCTGTATCTTTAAATGCCACTTTGTAATTGCTGATTAAGTCAACCAAGACATTCTTGTGCTTTTTCTGTAACTGATCTGTGAACTTGTCCTGCAGCCAAACCCCGTAGGCAATTGGAATCAATGTAGATGTGCAAGTCAGCATGATGAATAATTCTTTCTGATGATTCAAATATAAAAGTCCTCCAAGTGCTGCCCCAATAGCCATCGATAAATTAATCAGCCAGTAATCGAGCGCATAAATAGCTTTTCGATTTTCTGGTGTTGTGGAATCAATAATAATCGCATGCATTGCTGGTCGCCCTAGACTGCTTGTGATAATAAATCCAACGTATGCCAAAGCAAACAATACAATTATTTTATTGGTCGGAAATAGACTGATCGTCATGATTAAAAAGAAGAATGCATTCAGCCAGGATGTTATCATTAAAACCTTTTTTCTCGGAAAGCGATCAGAAATATATCCTCCAACTAAATTGATCAAAAATCCGATAACCACAGTAGTGATCAAAAATAAGCCCGCCCAAATTTTGTTTAATTCCTGCGCAAAGAATAAAGCCATAAATGGCATAACTGCTGATGATACCGCCCGATTAAAGAAAGAGGTAATCATCCTAACTTTGATATTTCGCGGTAATTCCTTCCATTTCATGTTGTCTCCCCCTTGTTATTACTGTATATTAAACTAGACGAATAATTCTAAAAATAGACAATTAACAAAACAATGTCCCCTTTTAGGAGGAAAAAGAATGGATAACAAATTACTTACACTTTGGAGATATTATCCTTCTGGCAGTATTCGAATGGAGGAAATTTCTGAAACCTTGCAATTGAGCTCGAAACAAACAACACGTTATTTAAAAAAATGGATGGAGGAAGGCTGGCTATCATTTACACCCGGACGAGGACGCGGAAACATCTCAACTTTGTTATGGAAAAAAGAGGTAGAAACTTCTTACGAGGAAGAAGTTTTAAAGCGATTTGATCTGGAACCAGTAGAACAAACAAGCAAATACTTAATGTATGATTGGTCCACAAACAGTAAAATGAGATTAATGAATAAATTTCACACAAAACTTGGCTTTGTCCAAGAGTCAAATGATAAATTAATCGTACCAAAAAGATATCCTTTCCATTCCGTCCATCCGCTTGAGGCTGGAGATGTCTTCAGTGCGCATTTAGTGGCAAATGTGTTTAATCGGCTTGTCACTCATACAGAAGATGGGAAAGTATTACCTGAAATTGCCCATAGTTGGGATAGCACCCCTTCTAAATTAAGACTCTATCTAAAAAAAGACATTAAATTTCATGACGGTTCTGTTCTGACAGCAAATGATGTGGCCGAATGTCTTGACAAGCTTCGGGCACATGCTTATTACAAAGATTTATGGACACCTGTCGAAAGAATTGAAGTAAAGTCTCCACTTATACTCGATATTCTCCATCCCAATGGATGCAGCTATATCCTTCCTATGCTTAGTATGATGTGTGCAAGCATCTATAGAGAGACGAATGAAAAACTATTGGGCACTGGTTACTTTATCCTGCAACAAAACAGTGATAAGCAGACAACTTTAACTGCTTTTCAAGATCATTTTCGAGAAAGACCATTAATTGATGTAGTAGAATTCATTCAAGTGCCTGAGGATTTTAAAGGAATCTATCATTCTCCTATGGAGGAGAATACCTCTTCCTCCTTCGAAGTAGAAAGCGACTCGGGGTTTGGTATTATCGTAATGAACTCCTGTAGAGATTCTGCTATTAGACAGAAGAAAGTAAGAGATTACCTTCATTGGATTATCGCTAAAAACCGTCATACTATTGGTAACCTAAGTCCAAGACTAATACCGAATGATAAGAGTATAATAGTCGGCCAAAATCAACAGCTGACTATTTCTGAAGTAGAACGGCCAATATTTTCTAAACCAATTGTGATAAGAGGTGCCAGACATACTGCTAATACTACACAATGGCTTGCAGAAATATTCGCAAAAGAAAATATCCCTACAGATATTCAATGGTTTTCCTTTGCTGATATATTAACAAAGCATCCCGAGACATTAAACGTAGATCTTTTCATACATGGAGAAGTTTTTGAATTCAATCAGGATTTTTCCTTTTACCACTTTTTAATGAATGGGTTTTCCCCACTTTCCCAAATGATAGCAAATAATGAAACACTTACAAACTTAATGGGTAAATATAAGGAAACACCATTTGAACAATGGACAGCTTTAAATCTAGAAATCGAAAAAGAATTGATTAATCAATCGATTATGATTCCCCTTTATTATCAAAAGCGGTATATTCCATTTTCAACCGATATAAGCAATATTAAAATTAGCCATTTTGGCTATGTAGATTTTTCAAAAGTGTGGGTTCGTCCGAAGGAATGAGTGGTATAGGAAAGAGACATTCTCAGGATTTTTTTATGCATCGTTTTATTAACTAAGCAAAAACAGCACATAGAGTTCCAGGAGATAAGGCAATATAAAAAGAGAAACTACTGGACTCTATGGAAAGGAACTAAACAGATGAAGATTCGCTTTGGCTATGTGGCTAATGCACTAGGATTATGGGATGCAAGTCCTTCAAAGGCTTTAACCTTCTCCCGATATTCAGCACTCCCTAAACAGGAAGCTACAGAAAAGCTATTAGCTGTTACAGCTCAAAATTTAAAAAATACGAAAAGAATTCTCTATTATAATGCTGCCAATGAAATTCCATTGTATCGCTTATCCAGTTCGTTAGTCCCCTTAGCAACGCATCCAGATGTAAACTGGGATTTCATAACTCCTTTTCAGGAACAGTGGAGAGAACTTGGCCAATTAGTTAAACAATTTAAGCTGCGGGTTAGTTTTCACCCCAACCAATTTACGCTTTTTACTAGTCCTAGGGAAGAAGTAACCATAAATGCGATAAAAGATATGACCTTCCATTATAAAATGCTAGAAGCTATGGATGCCCTTGATAATAGCCTTATTAATATTCATATTGGTGGAGCCTATGGTGATAAAGAGACTTCTTTACAGAGATTCCAGCAAAATATCCAGCAACTTCCTATGGCAATTAAGAACCAGATGACCCTTGAAAATGATGATAAAACATATAATGTGAGAGAAACACTGATAACCTGTGAGCAGGAAAACATTCCCATGATCCTTGATTATCATCACCATATGGCCAATAAAGAAGATATTGACTTAGCCCTTTATTTGGAGCGAATTTTTAGAACGTGGGAAAATCATAGAATGATTCCTAAAGTCCATATTTCCTCCCCGAAATCCACTCTGGCCTTCCGTTCTCATGCTGACTTTGTCTCATTTGATTTTGTACAGCCCTTTTTAAAATTGGCTAAAAATCTTAATCAAGATTTCGACGTTATGATAGAAGCAAAACAAAAAAATCTGGCTATGTTTAAGCTTATCGAGGACATTGCCTCTATTAGAGGAGTAAAGAGAGTTTCCGGTGGAACAATAGAATGGTAGGAATGTTTCTCTACATTTGAATACTAACAACGAGGTGTAATGGATGACTATTGTTCGACTTGGATATGTCGCAATGAGCATGATGGTAAAAAATGCATCTCCTTCAAGGACGATGACATTTAAACAGTTTCAAAAAATAGATGACCGGGAAGCAGGCTTTCGTAAGCTGGAACGAATCGCCTTGCAAAATCTCCATAATACGCTTCGGCTCCTAAAACATACTGCTGCTTCCGATATCCATTTTTACCGCCTTACCTCCAGGCTGATTCCATTAGCCAATCACGAAGAGCTTCTTGATTGGGATTATATGAAACCTTTAAAAGAGCCTTTAAAAGAAATAGGTGAATTTGCCAGAAAGCATCAGATTAGGATTGATTTTCATCCTGATCACTTCGTTCTCCTTAATTCCAATCAAAAACATATATGGAAAAACTCAATTAAAACTTTAAGATTACACTATTTATTATTAAAAGGAATGGGGATTGATACAACTCATCGCTGTGTTATGCATGTGGGGCGGAATTATAAGGATACCGAGAAATCATTGGAACAATTTATTGATAATTGGATGCTAGTCCCAAACTCTATTCAAAATATGATCATGCTTGAAAATGATGATACCTCTTTCACATTGGAAGATACTCTTTACTTATGCGAGAAATTAGGGATTCCGCTTGTGTTTGATTATCATCACCATCTCGCCCATCATCATAATCCCAATTGGGAAGATAACTGGAGTCGCATTCTTCAAACATGGAGTACATCTCCATTACCAATTAAAATGCATATTTCGAGTCCCAAAGATGAAAAGCATTTCCGTCATCATGCCGATTATATTGATATAGGTATGTTTTTCGATTTCCTAAACCGCATAAAAGGAAGCATTCCTGTTATCGATTGCATGATAGAAGCTAAAAAGAAGGATGAGGCCCTTTTTAAGTTAATAGAAGAAGTGAGCATTAGAAACAATGTAGAAATGATTGATGGCTCTTCTTTCCGTCTTAAGTAAAGGAAAGAAGAGCCTAAAATAATTCATTAATTGCCTAGTGTTAACTCTTGTGCAGGTTCGCCATTCCTATTTAAAATTCGAATAACGTCAGGCTGCACTTGAAGGAACACATAATTTGGATCCATTGGGCCTTCAAACCATTGTTGAAATGACTCGTTCCAAAACTGCTTTTTTAATGTTTCAGAATTATTAATAGAGCAAGTTCCAGCTATTTCAACATAAGAATCGCTTTGTCCTTTTTCTTCATAGCCTAACAATACAGAAACATGAGGGTTTTTTTCTATCTCATCCATCTTTTCTGTATCCATTTGAGTGGGCGAGTACAAAGTTAAATCTTCATGGTAGAATGTCATATACCGGGAATGGGGTTTATTATTTTCCACAGATGAAAATACTCCTGTTCGATGACCTGAAATAATGTTAATAACTTGTTTCTTTAAATTTTGATTTGCCATATTCTGCTTTGCTCCTATAATTACTGTTATTTTTCAGCTATTAATGTTCTAAACGATTCAATTCCTGAATGCATTCTTGTACAAGGGTAACTCCTTGGCTCATGGTCGCTCCCCCGCCAAATGCAGCAGTTACGCATACTGCTTCTAGAATTTCCTGTTCGGAACACCCTTGATCTAAGCATCCCTTTGTATGATAGATAATACAATACTCATCCTGAGCATGAAGGCTAATTCCTAAAGCAATTAATTGCTTTTGCCTTTGAGTTAATGCACCTTCTTCAAAGCAGGCTTCTGTAAAAGCATTATATCTACTTGCAAACTCAGGCATTTTTTGTGTAAAATCACCTATTCCCTTTTTAAACGACAACAAGGTAGATTCTATTGAATTGCTAGCTTCCATTTCCAAACACTCCTTTTTTTGATTAAGCTGTACATCAAACTTATTATAAGTAAACTTCAAACGAATTAATTATCCCTTATTCATTTCCCATAACTTCCATAAAAAGTGATACATAACTGGTGATTGGGAAGGGAAAAATGGCATTATATTCAATGTAGAAAGTGAGTGAATGGAACTGTATAATGAAAATCATGCCTATCAAGCTGGAGACATCGTCTATGTTTTTTACCGAAACCCGCATACCCAAGATGTAGCGAATATCCAAGCAGCCGCTGTTGTAAAAAATCCAGACGATTCTAATGAATTATCTTTATTTCTATACGAGAATTACTACCCTCTCTCAAACGAAGTTGCTGTATATGCTACAGAAGCAGAAGCTCAAGAAGCCTACTATTATTACTATGGAGATGTTTCAGAAGGGAGATTGGAATGATTAAACCCTTCACTCCAAAGCTTGTCTATTTTGAACCGGAAGCATTAGAGTATCCATTAGGGAAAGAACTGCTGGAGAAATTCAAGAAGATGGATATAGAGATTCGCTATACCACTTCCCATAATCAAGTTAGAAATCTTCCTGGCGACAATGATTTTCAACGTTACCGAGTGGCAAAGTCAACGCTTGTTGTCGGCATTCGCAAAACACTCAAATTTGATACATCTAAGCCCTCTGCCGAATATGCCATACCTTTTGCTACCGGCTGTATGGGACATTGTCATTATTGCTATTTGCAAACTACAATGGGAAGCAAGCCATACATCCGCACCTATGTAAATGTCGAGGAAATTTTAGAAGCTGCCGATAACTATATGAAAGAACGTGCTCCAGAATTTACACGTTTCGAAGCATCCTGTACATCTGATATCGTTGGAATCGATCATTTAACCCATACGCTTAAACGTGCCATTGAACACTTCGGGGAATCAGAGTACGGCAAACTGCGATTTGTCACAAAATTTCATCATGTTGATCACCTACTTGATGCGAAGCACAATGGAAAAACCCGCTTTCGCTTTAGTGTCAATGCAGATTACGTCATCAAAAACTTCGAGCCCGGGACTTCTCCTTTGGAAAAGAGAATAGAGGCTGCTGGAAAAGTCGCAAGAGCCGGATATCCCCTAGGATTTATCGTGGCACCCATTTACCTCCATGAAGGATGGGAAGAAGGCTATCTGCATATGTTTGAACGCCTAGATGCTGAGCTGCCCCCAGAAGCAAAGAAGGATTTAACATTTGAGTTTATCCAGCACCGCTTTACAAAGCCTGCTAAAAGGGTAATCCAAAAAAATTATCCAATGACTAAATTAGAGCTAGATGAAGAAAAACGCAGGTATAAATGGGGGAAATATGGAATAGGAAAATATATTTATCAAAAAGAAGAAGAAGAAGACATAAAGGATCACCTGCATTCTTATATGAAAAAATTTTTCCCTGATGCTAAACTAGAATATTTTACGTAAAAAAAGAAAAAGGTCTTTTATGTATGAGACCTTTTTCTCCATTGATTATTATTTTTCCGTTAAACTTCTGGTACCGCCTAACAATGGTAGTCTTTGAGTATGCGGTATCTCTACACTTCCAATCGGAAAAGGATTCCGCGATTCTGGACCATGAAAGTCACTACCTCCAGATACAAGAAGATTAAATGCTTCTGCCATTCTCCCCCAATAGTTTTGTTCCTTATCGGAATGTTTGGAATGATATACTTCGATACCATCTAACCCATAATCAATTAACTGTTGAAGCTGAAATTCATGCTTATAGATGCCTGGATGAGCTAGAAATGCAAGACCGCCAGCTTCGTGGATTAGTTTAATGGCATCCTCTGCGGAAAAACTGCCTCTTTCTTCAAAAGCAGCCTTTCCTTTTTTTAAAAGCTGTTCATATGCATCCTTACTGTTCTGAAAATAACCTGCTGATACTAGTTCATCTGCAATATGGGTTCGAACAAGTACACCCTTTCCAACACGAGCAAGGCAATTGTGAAAAGAAATGTCATAGCCAAGATTTCTTAATTTCTCCACTATTCTTTTTCCCCATTGAACTCTATCCTCCACTCTCCAAGAGACATGATCTTTTAATTTAGGATGCTGCGGATCAAATTGATAGCCTAATATATGCAATTCACCTTGAGGACCATCTGTATTAAGTTCAATCCCAGGGATAACCTTTAATGCTTCCTTGCTATAAGATAAAGCTTCTTCATACCCAGTTAATACATCATGATCCGTTATCGCAATAATTTCCAACCCTTTTTTGATACTATCCTCTACTATTTCTCGTGGTGTCCAGAAACCATCAGAATAGATGGAATGTATATGCAAATCCATCATGCTTTTCCCTCCTAGTCTACCTGCTCCCTGCCACCACAGCTCTTTCCTCTACTCCACTATATACCCTCAAGGAAACAGCGTCTCCTGGCAGAAATCGTTTTTCAAAAACAGATCCATACACATTAATTGTCTCTTCCCCCACTTGAACGCTATAATGAATTTCATTCCCTTGAAACTGGGCAAACTGGACGATTCCTGTCATCTCGTCTTGCTCTGCCTGGCCAAGCTTCCATTGTTCAGGACGAACAGGGTAAAGATTTTGGGATTTAATCTCCTTTGAAATTCCGATGTCTTTCCAAGAAACATTAGGAAACTCTGCGGGAATAAACCGATCCTCTCCAATCCACTCTCCTTTGATCAGATTGCTCTTTCCAACAAATGTTGCAACAAATACCGACTGGGGATTATTATAGATACTTTCCGGAGTACCAATCTGCTCGATTCTTCCATTATTCATTACAACAATTCTATCAGCCATCGCCAAAGCTTCTCCTTGATCATGGGTAACATAAATAATGGTCGTTCCCAGCTTCCGGTGAATCCTACTAATCTCTCTTCTCATCTCCATACGGAGTTCCGCATCAAGTGCACTTAATGGTTCATCCATCAAAAGAAGAGACGGCTTTGGAACGATAGCACGAGCAAGAGCAACTCGCTGTTTTTGACCTCCAGAAAGTTCAGCCGGATAGCGTGTTTTCAATTCGGTAAGGCCCACCATTCCTAATGCTTCTCCAACTCTAATCTCCTGCTCCTCTTTACCATTTGTTCTGCCAAACCTATGATGCTTAAGAGGAAAGCGAATATGGTCTTCTACTGTCATATGCGGCCATAACGCAAAGGATTGAAAAACCATACTTATATTCCTTTTCTCAGGTGGAACGAGTTTACTAGAGCTTGCTGCTAACTCATTATCTATCGTAATCGTTCCTTCTGTCGGTTTCATGAACCCTGCCAAAAGCCGTAATAACGTCGTCTTTCCACATCCAGAAGGACCTAGAATAGCGATAAATTCACCATTTAGCAATTCTAAGTTAATATTATTTAAGGCTGTAAAGCTTCCATAGTTCTTTTTTAACCCATCAATACTAATCACTCTTCATCACCTTCTTCTTCCAGATTCTTTCTAATAAAACAAATAGAATGCCCATGATCAATACAGATCCCACAATTAAAGTGGAAAATGCCGTTGAGTAAGTGGTGTATCCAGCTTGCTCAAAACTAAAGATAACAACACCTACCGTTTCAGAACCGCTAGACCATAATAAACTGGACACAGTCAGCTCTGTGAGAGCAGTCAGAAACACAAGAGCAGCGCCGCTTAATATACCAGGCATTAGCAAGGGAAAAAGGATGCTTCTCCATTTTGCTAATGCTTTTGCCCCTGAAATTCTTGCTGCTTCCTCCATAGAAGAATCAATTTGCGAAAAGGCAGTCAGGCTTCCCCGCATCTGTAATACCGTAAAGCGAGTGATATAAGCAATAAGCAAAATCCATATTGTGCCATAAACTCCTGGCTGAAAGCCTGGCACCGGCTGTAGCCACATTAAGATAATCGCTAATGCAAATACCGTTCCTGGCAAAGCATAAGGAATAGTTACAATAATTTCTGAGACCCTCACCAAAACAGATGGCTTTTTAAAACGAAGATAGGCAATAACGGTTCCAATTACCATACAAATCAGCATGGTTACCAAGGCAAGCGTTACGCTATTTCCTATCGCAGCTCCCGTTTTAGCATCCTCAAATAATAGATACGAATAATTTTTTAAGGTAAGATTTTCCCATGAAAGGGATAATCCATATGCCTTGATAAAGGATGTAGAAGCCATAACGACTAATGGTAAAAGTGTCGTGAGCAACAGGAACATCCAGAGCACTATTTCCACTGCATTTCGCCAGCCCCTTGGGAGAAAATACCTTGGCTCTATATCTCGTGCTGCTGTTTCACTTACATTGCTTTTTCTTATAATTGCCCATTGGAGGACTGTCCCAAGTAAAGCAATTACACCAAGAATAACGGAAAGAACAGCAGCTCTTGCAAAGGCAGATGGTCCATATCCAATAATCTGTTCGTAAATATACGTACTCAAAACGCGGATATTTGCTGGTATACCAAGAAAAGCCGGAATGCCAAAATTATCAATATTAGATAAAAAAGCAAGAATACCACCACTCGCAATTCCCGGAAGCGCCATTGGAAAAATTACCTTTCGAAAGACAACTCCCCCAGATGCCCCAGAAGTATTGGCGGCATATTTCAGTTCCCTTGGTATCCTGCGAAATACTTCCACACTCATCAAATAAACAAGGGGATAATGGGAAAGCCCAAGAACAAAAATGATTCCTCCCATACTGTACAAATTAACTGATTGATGGAAAAGAAATTGGATAGGGCCGTTTCCTCCAAAAAACTGTACCCACGCAAGGGTTGAGATATACGATGGTATCAAAAAAGGTAAAAAGATGAGTAATTGCAGCCACTTTTTTGTCCTGATATTCAAGTATGCCATGATAAATGCAAGACCTACTCCTAAAATAAGGGAGAGCAATGTGCTTGCGACCGTAATAATAACAGTGTTTTGAATCGTCTTCCACGTTGCCTTTTCTATCATTACTTCCTGATAAAGTTCCAGACTAATTCCTTCTCCAGAGGAAATGCTCAGCCAGACAAGACGCCAAACAGGAAGTAAAAAGATAAAGACAAGCAGCAGAAATCCAGGAATCCCCCACCACTTACGGGAAAAATAAGAAAAGGAGAGCGGAAATAATGCTTCCTTCTTCCTTTCAGAGCTCTGAATAGATGAGTTCATTATGTCCACTCCTTCATAAAAAGTGTTCTATTCACTAATTACTGTTTCAAATTCTTTCTTATCACCATCTCTGGCACGATATAATTCTTGCACATCAGTAGAAAGGACTTTCATTTCATCAATCGTTTTAAGTCCCTCAGGAGCTTCAATTCCTTTGCGAATTGGTGTATATCCAAGCTCGGCAGCAAGCTTTTGTCCTTGCTCGGATAGAACGAAATCAACAAAGGCCTTTGCTGCCCCTAAATTCTCGGCGTCTTTCATAATTCCTATTGGTTCAGTGATAACTGGCACCCCTTCTTCAGGATAAATTAGCTCCACTGGAGATCCTTCTGCTTTCGCGCGTGTAACTAGATAATCTACAACCATCCCATAGTCTTTTTCTCCACCAGCAACACCCTTAAGTACATCGCCATTCCCTTTTGTAACCGTTACATCATTTGCAGCAATATTTTTGTAAAAGTCCCATCCTAAGTTATCTTGACGAGTGAACACTCCTAAATTATAGGCAGCAGCACCAGAATATAATGGACTTGGCATAATAATTTTTCCTTTTGCTTCTTTAGAAGTAAGGACATTCCAGCTTGTTGGCATTTCTTTTACTTTTTGCGTGTTTACAACTAATCCAGTTGCCATGACCTTCGTTCCATAGTAAGTACGATCTGGATCCACAAGCTCAGCAGGAATTTCAGCAGCTTCTTTTGATTCATATGCTTTGAGCATATCCTCTTCTTTTAAACTTTCAAATGTTACTGCATCTGCTACCAATAGAACATCTGCTTGAATCTTGCCAGCCATTTTTTCCGCTTTAATTTTTGAAATGACTTCCTCTGTTCCGGAACGGAATGTTTCTACCTTTACATCAGGATATTTAGTTTGAAATCCTTCTACTAATTTAGCAGCATCAGCATCGGGCTGTGAGGTATAAAAATGAAGGGATCCCTCTAGCTTCGATTCTGATGAACCTGTATCTTTAGATGCATTACCGGGCTCACTGTTTTCCTTACTGCCACAGCCTGCTGCAAAAACCATCAATATTCCAAACATTAATACAAGCATCCACTTACGCATAATCTATTTCCTCCTCATCTGTACCAGCAATATTTAAATGAGCAAACCAACGTTCAATTTGTTCTTTTTTTCTTCTATGAAATGTTCTAAACTCAATCGGTGATATAGTCACAAAGCCTGTTCTCAACAAGGTGTAATCACTATCTGCATTAAGGTCCTTCATATTGTGAAGCTGATCCTTCAGCCAGTAGTACACTTGTCCATGTGGATCATTCAGTCCAACATATGAATATCTGGCAACATCCATATCCAGAGGGACAATACGTACTCCCTTATAAACTTCCCTTGAAAGGTATGGTAAGTTCACATTAAGAAAAACTCCTTTAGGAATCTTGTTTTGCAGAAGTACTTCCACAATAGGATAAAGCAGCTTTTTTACTTTCTCATAATTGATATCCATATCAGAAAAGGCATTTAATGATACTGCTACAGCTGGAATTCCATAAAGCTGCCCTTCCACCGCTCCAGCCATGGTGCCTGAATAATAAAGATCACGCCCTAAATTTGGTCCAAGATTTATTCCTGAAACAACAAAGTCTGGCGACTCTTTCATCAGCACTTCTATTCCAAGCTTGACGCAATCTGCCGGAGTTCCATTAACAGCCCAGCACCCTTTTACACCAGGAAAAAGCGGTAGTGGTTTTGCTTTTAAAGGAACTCTTAATGTTATCGAATGACTGACAGCACTTCTTTCCTGATCTGGGCAGGACACATAAACATCTGCAAAATGCTGAAGCACTTCAACTAGAGCCTGAAGACCTGGAGCGAAAATACCATCATCGTTTGTTACGAGCACTTTCATTGCGGTACCCCCTTCATCATTTCCAGGCTTTTTAAATAATGAAGATTATGATTCCACCAGTTTAAACTTTCTGATGCATCAAAGCCCTCTACTACAACAGGAAGATCATTTATCGATATGAATTCATTCAGCATATTTCTATCCAGAATACCCATACCAAGAGGAACATGCAGCTGCGCTCGTGAATTGTCACTAACATGAACTTTGTCCACATTTATTAACTGAGCAAAGGCTTGCTGTGGAGTTCCTTCTGAAATATGAGCAACGTCAAAGGTTGTTTTCAGTTCCGGTAAGAAGCTCGCGATTAATCGATTCATTATTTCCGGAGCTGTCACGAATTCCTTTGTCTTTACCTCCATCAATTCTATGCTTAAGGTTTTCTTGTACCGCTTTGCTGTTTCGATTAATGTAAAAATGGATTCCATCATGAAAGCTTCGTATATTTCCTGTTTTATCTGCGGAAGTGTCAACCTCCCCGGATGAAACGTTATCGAGTCTGCCCCTATCTCATCTGCTAACTTAATAGAATTCCGTATCTGCTTTACAGAGCCTTCTCTTATTTCTTTTTCTAAAGAACTAATATTTAAGTCCCAACTCGCTGCATGCATGGTTAGGTTGATAGACTGATCCCGATTCGCTTCACGAATTTTGTTTGGATCTGTACCGTGAAACCACACATGTTCTGCCCAAATTTCTAATCCTGATAACCCGCTCTGCTTAGCAAGCTGGACCACTTGATCTACCGGATAAGCCCAAGCTAGTGTGGAAGCAAAATGCATAAAAGTACCTCACTCCTTTTGATAGACACTATCTATAAAATGTTATTTCCTCTATTAATTTAATTTTAGAAAATAAATATAAAGCTACTTTGGGGAGTATTGTAAAGAAATTATCAATAAATTTTGGATTATTGTAGAAAGAGGGATTGATTTTACAAGAAGAAAGTGAGTTTTTGTAAAAGGAGCGTAAATTATTTACACTAGATTAAAATACACTGCAATTTAAGTGTGGAAAAGAAGCTTAAGTTAGTTTGAAGAAGCAGAGGGATATTCCCAATAGCTAATAAAATTAAGTTTTTCCATTAACAAAAAAATGCTCTCCGAATATGAAGGTCAACTTTAGAACCTCCAATTACTATACAATATGAGACTTTTGTTTCGAAAAATAAAAATATATAGATAAAGTAATTTTTTTTTATTTATGTAGACTTTATATCGTCAAACGATATAATAATTATATACATCGCATGGCGATATAACGCTTAAGGATATATTCATTTTGTTTGGAGGTGATTAAAATATCAGAAGAGAATAACCACGCAGCTTTATCAGAAACAACATACTATATATTACTATCTCTTATGAAGCCTCAACATGGCTATGGTATTATGCAATTTGTAAAAAAGCTTAGTAACAATCGTATAACTTTAGCCCCCGGCACACTTTACGGTGCAATTAAAGCACTATTAGGTAAAGGCTGGATTGAGCTTAATGAAACGGATATTATAAAAAGAAAAAAGGTTTATTTGATAACCGAAATCGGCTATCAAGTAATAGAAGCAGAAATATCAAGATTAAAGGAGCTGTATCAAAACGGATTAGAGATTACTGGAGGCCAGAAAAATGACTAAAAAAATGAAGAGAAGTTTCTTAAAAAATCTTTTTATTAATATAGAAAAAGAAGAGACTTGGTTAAACAATATGTGTGATAAAGGCTATGCACTTCATGATATTTCAGACGGATATTATATTTTTGAACGCTGTAAGCCTGGTACCTATATTTACAGAATAGAATTTCTCCAACAAGAAATTTTTCAAAAAGAAAAGGAGTTCTATCTGGAATTAATGAAAGATTTGAAAGTTGAATCGATAGCATCAATCAAAAGGTGGCACTATTTTAGAAGGGAATCCTCCCTAGGTGAATTTGAAATCTATTCTGATACCGATTCACAAATTGAACATTATAAAAGGGTTAATTTTATTTGGTACATCCTAGCCTTAATCTTTATTTTACCCGGCCTATTTCAAAACATTTTATCAGGAAACATCAGTCAGTTTGATTTCACTTTAAACATTATTTTAATAATCATCGGATTCTTCTTTCTTACTATGGCATTCCCACTTACAAGAAAAATCAACCACTTAAAGAGAAAAAAAACTTTGTATAAATAAGCGTTCTCCAGTAATCTCCCTATAAATAAAGATATCAATATTTGAAGTAAAATAGCCAATTAACCTTTTGTGAAAAAATTGCGATTAAATAAATCTCTAAGAATAGTCAATATTTACTTAGCCGCCACTAAGCAGAAATTGATTATTCTTAGTAACCTCAAATAATGAGCATCCTATTAATTATAAATATTTTATCTTTTAGAATAATTCACTAGCGTCGCATTAAAATAATTAAACACGAATCATTAATCAGAATTTTCTTTAATTATATTTTTCCACAAAAAAATCCTTTATAATGGTTGGCGGTAGTAACCTATCCAAATCCAAAATAAAGGACATATGCATGGATAAGTTTACACGAAAAACATCATTTGAACAATGGGTTTCACCACTTAACCCTTCCTTATTTAAGGAGCTGGTGAAAACCCATCAATTAAATTACTATACAAAGAAGTTACACATGTCTTCCTTTATGAAATTACTTTTGTATACTCAACTCCTGGGAACAGAGAGTTTACGAGCGTTAAGCGATGCTGTATTTTCAGAGGATCTCCAACGTGCAACAGGCCTTGACTCGATTAGTTTCTCCCAATTTGGAAGACGATTACATCAGATTCCAACGACGTTCTTTCAAACGATTTTTCTAGATTTGGTCGCTCAAATTCATGAAAAAACGGATTTTCAAAACAGAAGAAAAACGACAACACCACTGAAAATCATGGATTCAAGTACATTACCCCTGAACTTAACCAACCATAAATGGGCAGAGTTCCGAAAGACAAAATCAGGTGTAAAGCTTCACTTACGCCTTGTTTTCATGGAAAAGGGGTTTTCTTATCCTGATCGTTCGGTCATCACAAATGCCATCGAACAGATGAAATCGTGGTGATTGGGACGACCCAAAATCGTTCAGAAAACGTGTTTCGTCGGCTAAAATTACTTGATACAAAAGGAAACGAGCTAACCTTACTAACCAATCGATTTGATGTAAGTGCAGATGAAATCGCAGAAATCTATAAATCTCGTTGGGCGATTGAACTCTTTTTTAAATGGATGAAACAACATTGGAACATCAAAAAGTTTTACGGTCATAGTGAACAGGCGGTACACAATCAAGTGTATATTGCGATGATTGTGTATGGTTTGAACGTATTGGCGCAGCTGAACACGAATAGCGACCGAAGTTATTTACAGATTAGTCGCTATTTAAAAGCTACTCTATGGAATTCCGCACGCATATGGTTACGTAAAATCAAAGGAAAGAGCGTTCCATAAAGGTTTTTACAGTCGTTGTCGCACAAGTCACAGGTTATAGTAAAAAAATGGATGTGTACTACCTCAGCTTTGGTTTTTCAATTCTTCTTTAAAATGAGAGGAGATGAAAACTGAAAATTCAGAACTCATTTATGCGACGCTAGTGATAAAATTTACACAAAACAGTAAATTATTCCTATTTTCAAAATAATTACGCTATTATTCTTCACTCTTATAGTTTTCACTATAAATAGCAAAGCCTAAGGATATAATCCCTAGAATAACAACTATAATTGGTATTAACGCAAATCCATTATTAATAATTCTATACGTTCCAAACCCTACAAGTAATAGACATGTCAAATAATTCAACATTTTCATCTTCATTATCAAATATCCCTCCTAGGTTCTAGATATTTTCACTACACAATATAATTCTACCATTGTAGACATATGAACAAACGAACCTTTTTTCCTGAAATCTCACATTTTAAGATAAATTAACAATTTTATATTGACAAATATATACATACTATTCAATAATTAACGTGGAATTCTTTGGAAAACAATAAAAAAGGGTGTGTGTAGAATGCAATTAGAAACAGAACAACCCATTTAAAAAAAAGAAAAACCTTCTTTTTTTTAAATGATTAATGCTCCTCTTAAACAATTCAAGTTAATCAGAAAAAATCCTAAGATACTTGTCCCTATAATTCTTTCTCTTATCCTTACTTTATTAAGTTCTATTATCGTTACTATTTCATTAGATATCAGTAAGTTAGCTAGTCAACTACCACAAGATCTAGAGGTAGATGTTGAAAATATGCAGATGTTTATAAAAGTAATAATTGGTATAACTTCCTCATTCGGCATGATATTAGGAACTGCGCTAACTTGGTTTCTCTTATCAGCTGTACAATTAATATTTGCAAAACTAAAAAAATCTAATGTGACTTATAAAACATTTCTTTCTATGAATATACATATAGGTATTATTGGCATCTTAGGAACTATATTAAATGCAATATTAGTTCTAATTCTTGATTAGAACATTACCTTTACAAGTCTATCAGGCATTATCAATCCTTCATCTGATTTATTAAGAGCAATTCTTTCACCTTTTGAGATATTTTTAATTTGGCAATTGATACTCACTGCTATCGGTCTCCAAACTGTGGCCAACCTTTCAAAGGGTTACTCCTGGTCTATAGCAATTGTAATTAATATATTCTTGAGCTTAATAAATATTTTGACAGCAATCCTGCAATGAATCATCAATAATCTAAGAACTGTATTGCAAATTACTCTATCAAAATACTTGTTTTAAATTACAGTAATGTAGCATGAAATAAATGAATTTATACAGCTAATGGATATTCGTCTAACTGATTATATGTAACCTATTTGGATTAAACCTATACTATAAAATAGATTAAAAAAGCTCTATAGATTAGTTATTTGTTTCTTCGGTGTTAACTACAGTTGTTTACAAGTCACATTTTTCAGTATCAAATTCCCGACATATTCCAAATCTAATGAAGTAGGGAAACCATTCTCATGGCTTCTCCCTTATCCAACCGTACGTGCCCTATTAAGGCATGCAGCTTACCCATATATTACAATGTTGTTAATCAAAAGGATGTATTCTAGGCATTTTGCATCTTTTGAAGCTGGTGAGGAGTAAAATACTCTTCACCTTTTCCGTTCCTCCTCTTCCTTTGGGGCATAGAGAACGCTTTTCTGCTTGCTTTAATATTGAAAAATAAATAAATCAGAAATTGTGCTTGTAAATGCGGATTTTGTTCGAGGTTAACGAAACTTATTGATTTCGTTATTCGTATAGGATAGTAAAAATAGCGAATGGTGTTGATAACGATGTTTAAATCTGAATTAGTCAATTTAGTTTTGAAATTTGTTTGTTATGCTCTATTTATGCTTTTTATTCTCTTTAGTGTTGTTGATTATTGGTTAAAAATTGCCTTTGTCGTTCTTATTATCCCTCTATGGGTAATTACGGATGTTATAAAATATAGAAAAAAGAAAGAAAACCATGAATTTTAAAAAATAAAAATGCCTGCTGCCACTGGCTAATCGAGCAATCCGATTCTACCAGGAGTAGAGGCATTTTTTCTAATTTATAGTTTCATTAAACATTGGCCCAATTTCCAACACTCTTAATTTTCTTATATTCAGGCTGCCAAACTGCATCAACCACAGCCTTTGTTACATCCGTAATCTCGGCTCTTGCAATTCCTTCCTCTATAGCCGCTTTTGCGACTTCCACTGCCACATAGATAGATACATCATGTAATTTCTCAATCGAAGGAAGTAACGATGCCCCTGGTTGGTTCGTTTCGCACATCTCGGCTACCGCATTGGCGGCTGCGGCAAACATTCCTTTGGAAATAATTTGCGCTTTTGCAACAATAGCTCCAAGCCCTAAACCCGGGAAGACAAATGCATTATTCGACTGCCCAATTTCATAAGAAACACCATTATATTCTACATCAGCAAACGGACTTCCTGTTGCAATTAATGCTTTTCCGTCCGTCCATTTAATTAAGTTTTCCGGCATTGCCTCAGCAAGATTAGTAGGATTGGACATCGGCATAATGATAGGACGTTCTACATGCTTTGCCATTTCTTTCACGATTTCTTCCGTAAAAGCACCGGCTTGGCCAGAAGTGCCAATTAGGATGGTTGGCTTCACCTTTTTAACTACTTCCATTAAAGAAATGATCCCATCCTCATTTCGATTCCATTGCTTGACTTCTTCTGCTCTTCTTACATAAGGCATTTGAAATTTCAAAACATCTGGTGTTTCATCTGTTAGTAATCCTCGATAGTCAATCGCCCAGAAACGCTCATATGCTTCTTCTTTAGTAAGTCCTTCCAGAGCCATTGTATCAACCATTTGGTCTGCATTGCCGATTCCTGCAGCCCCTGGGCCAAAGACAACGATGCGCTGATCTTTCAATGCACCGCCTGTTACTTTTAATGCAGACATAATCGCTGCAAGCGTTACAGCACCTGTTCCTTGAATGTCATCATTAAAAGTAAGAATTTTGTCCCCATATTTATCCAAAATATTGCGGGCGTTCACATTGCCAAGATCCTCCCAATGAAGTAGTACTTCTGGGAAAAACTTTCTTGCGGTATGAATGAATAAATCAATAAATTGATCATAACGTTCTCCACGAACACGGGCAAACTTATTACCAATATAAATAGGGTCATCAATTAAGGACTGATTATTCGTACCAACATCTAGTACAACCGGCAGAACTCGGCTAGGATCAATACCAGCAGCAGCTGTATATACCGCTAGTTTTCCTATTGCAATATTAATACCACCTACTCCTTGATCTCCAATACCAAGGATACTTTCCGAATCAGTGACAACAATTAAATCTATATCATTTTTGGCTTTTCCTAGATTACGAAACGCCTTTTCCACCCCTTCCAAATGATCAATGGAAAGATATAATCCTTCTGGACGATGGTAGCTATGAGAGTAAGACTGGATAGCATCACCGACAGTCGGTGTATAAACAATCGGCAGCATTTCTGCAAGATGTTCCTTTAAAAGTCGGTAATATAGAACGACATTTCGGTTATATAAGTCATTCAGTAAGCCATTTTTGAAAAGGTTGGTGGTCCGCATTAAATATTGCTCATAGACTCTATTTACTTGTTCATCAAGCGTAAGTACTTGGGGCGGTAACAGACCGTCTAGACCAAGGTCTTCCCTTTCCTCTTTTGTAAAAGCTACTCCTTTATTTAAAAAGGGATTAGAGAGAATTTCTTTTCCTTTTAATGTTGTGATAATTACATTATCTGACACAGTCATTGTGGGTGATCCTTCTTTCTATTTAAAATGATGATCAAAAGATCGCTTTCTTTTGTTCCTATGTTATTACTGTTTGTACTTTCTCACTAGTTTATTTAACTTAAATTCATTATTTTGTAACTAAATAATGCAGTACTCCTTTTTACCTGTCATGCTGCACTCGCCATCGATTTTTTAGTCTTCTTTCTTTGCGACCTTTTAAATACATAGCTAACAATAATCGGACAGATAATGGCAGATACAACACATGCTGCTGCAACTTGAGCAGTAGCTGCTGGGGCTATAGAAGATAAGGTCGGATCTGCGGCTGCAACCACAGCTGGTGTAGCGACAGCATTCCCAGCAGTAGAGCCTGTTGCTAAGCCAACAATTGGATTTTCTTTAAATAATTTCAAAAGAAGATAAGCTCCAATTCCTGTAAATGCGGCTATTAATCCTAGTAATAATCCAGGTCCTCCTGCTTCTACAATGGTTCTAAGATCCATTCCTGCTCCTAATGGGAAAGAAAAGAATGGAATTAATAATAATTTACTGCTACCAAGAAACTTTCTCATGTCCGGATCAATATTTCCCAAAATCATTCCAATCAAAATTGGGATTAAGACACCTACAAGTGCCTGGAAAGGAATGGCTGCAAGTCCGGATGCTCCTAGTGCAACTAGCGTGAAAAATGGTCCGTCTTTTAAAGAAAATAATGCATATGCTCCTACATCTGTTTCATCACCATAGGAAGAAGCAAGCGATGCATATAATCCTCCATTCGCATTTAATAGGGCTGCAAGAATTGCCAATGGTGATAACCCTAATATTCCAGCAGGTCCAAAAAACATGGCGACTGCAATCCCTATCCCTGCCCCTACTATAAATTTACCTGTTAGTAAGATGGCACCCTTTTTGATTGCCTTTGGGGCAAGTTTGAAATTAATTTGTGAACCAATCAGAAACATAAATAAAGCAAGAATGGTGGATGATGCTTCCTTGCTGAATAAAGCTGTTGTAAAATGGCCAATTTCTAAAAATTGCGGAAAAAATGTGTTAGTTAATACCCCTAAAAATAACGGTACAACCATCATACCACCTGGAATTTTATCAAGTGTCTTCTTAATTGGAATATGCATTTTAATCCTCCTAACAAAGTTTTTACTCCCTATCGACTTCATTTGAGCCTTTATCAATACGTTTGAGATTGTTATGCTCAAACTGCTTTTGTTTTTTACAAGTTCATCTTACTCCCCTGTTAAACGCTTTCATAGTTTATGAAAGTTTAATAATTCTTTTTGTAAATAAAAAAAGTAAGCAGCCTTCATACTGCTTACAAAAAGTTTTTTATTCTGTGTTCTTTTAATCGATTATATTCATGTTGATAAACAGGTCTTCCAATCGTTCCATAGATTACCTTAACTTCCAGTATTCCTAAATCTTTTAAGAAATTTAAATACTTTCTAGCAGATACTCTTGATATACCTACTAAGTTCGCAGCATCATCGGTCGAAAAGGGTTCCTCTTTTAATTTTTGAACTGCTTCCCATACTTGTTTTAACGTATCCTTTGTTAATCCCTTCGGCAATTCTTCCACTGTCACAGTTTCTTCTCGATGCAAAAGAAGCGCATCCAACTCTTGTTGACTAATGGAAGCTTGCTTATTGGTAATCCTAGTTTGTTCTAGATAAGTTGTCAGTGCTGTGTTAAATCTTTCAAACTCAAATGGCTTTATTAAATAATCGACTACACCATGTCTTAAAGCCTTCTTAATGCGCTCAAGATCAGAAGCAGCTGAAATCACGATAACATCAATAGCAAGATCATTTTTTCGTAGATAAGCTAATAGCTCCAGTCCAATCTTACCAGGCATAAAAATATCTAAAAGGATAAGCTCTATTTTTTCTTTTTTTAATAAAGAAATCGCATCATCTACTGAATTGGTGGTTGCAGTTAAATGAAACCCATTGATTTGAGAAAGGTATCGTTTATTAATTTCTGCTACCATCGGATCATCTTCCACAATCATCACATTAATCATTTTATTCATCCTCTGCTTTATATGGTATATATACGGCAAAAGTGGTGCCCTTTCCAGGCTTGGACGAAATAATAAGTTCCCCCTCTAGCCTTTCAATCGCCATTGCCAATAAATACAATCCAAATCCCCGATTATTTCCTTTAGTAGAGAAGCCTTTATCTAGCACTTTATTTTGAAGGGCATTCGTCATTCCTATTCCAGTATCTTTCACTTCGATGGTTAAAATTTCTTCTGCATAATCCAAGGTAAGATCTACCTTTTTGTTTATGCTGTCTACCATTGCCTCTATTGCATTATCAAAGATATTTCCGATAATCGTAATTAGTTCATTTGTAATCTCCGGGTCTGCTGGTTTTGGAAGGATATTTTCACAAGCAAAGGAAAGGGAAACGCCTGATTCTCTAGCAAAACTTAGCTTACCAATCAAAAACCCAGCAAGTACAGGATCTTGAACCTTCTTCGTAACAAAGCCTACCTCTGTTTCCCGGTGATTAACCGTTTCACTTACATAATTAGCAAGGGTTTCATATTGTTCCGTACGAACTAAACCAAGGATAACATGGAGTTTATTCATAAACTCATGCGCCTGAGCACGGAGCGCATCCGCATAATTGCGCACCCCTGTCAGCTGCTCAGCTAATTGCTGAACCTCTGTTTTATCACGGAATGTGGCAATAGCCCCAACTACTTGATTTTCTACCACTACAGGAACTCTATTTACCAAAATGGTTACCCCATGCAAGTTCTGCTCTTGATCCAAATCCATTTCACCGGATTTTATAATGCGTGTTAACCGAGTTTCTGGTAAATAATCTTCAATGTTCCTTCCAATAGCATCCTCCCCAATGCCCGCTTTTTGAAAAAGCTTACTAGCTGCCTTGTTCACAAGCGTGATTTTTCCCTCTTGATCAATGGCTATAATGCCTTCACGCACAGACTGCAGCATCGAGCTTCGTTCTTCCAGAAGCTTGGCAATAGCAAAGGGTTCGAGCCCTAACAGAATTTTTTTGAAATATCTCGCCAGCACTACAGCCCCAATTATGCCAATGAGAATTCCTATTAATGTCCCTATTCCAATCCCCATCCGTCCTTTGTGGACAGCTTCTGTTACACTCTTTAAAGAAATTCCTACTGCCACTGCACCAATTTGCTCTTCCTCAGCGTTTTTTATTGGCGTAAATGCCCGCATCGATTTTCCAAGCGTTCCTTTGGAAATAGAAACATATTCCTTTCCATTAAGTACTGGTCCTTCATCCCCTCCACTGAAATGCTTTCCAACTTTACTAGATTCCGGATGGGATAGACGGTTTCCGTTCATATCCATCACCACAACAAAGTTCACATTCGTTTGTGCTTTAATTTTATTGGCAAACACCTGTACATCTTCTGTATTTTCTCTGCCTTCAAGAACTTCTATTACTTGCGGAGTTATCGCCATCATCCTCGCAACATTCAGTGCCTTCTCTTTCTGTGTTTCTTCCACGCTGGAGGTAATACTATTACTGATAATCAAATCCGTAATGCCAAGAGACAATGCAACAACTATACATACAAAAATAATAATGCTAGCTTGTAAACTGAATTTGCCTTTTTTCATATTCTCCTCCAAAGTGTTATAGGGTTAATTGTTTTAGTCATACGTAAATAAAAAACTGCTGCGCTCAAAAAGGGATAGAAGCAGACTCCATTCTCTATCATAAAGGCTATCATTTAATAAAAGAGTTTCTATCTGTTGATATATATGGCCATGAAAACTAAAAAACCTTCCCCTGTTAAGAGAAAGTTTTTTAAATTTATTATATACTTAAATAAGCTATGGGGCCTTTTTGTAATTAAAAAAAGTCCTTCCTTAAAACAAAGAAATGCTGTCATAGGTTGGTTTTGTTTTCATAAAAAATGATAAGTGTTCTTTTAAAAATGCCACATAACGGTCAATCTCTTCTACTGTAGAGTATGGCGAAATAGTGAAAAATTTATGCGCATATACAGGGATTTGCTTGTTTGAATTTGCTGCTTTTACTAGGCACTGCTTTTTTGTATTTCCAAAGAAGATCGTATCTCTTTCAGCACCGATTATTTCTGCAAACGCATCATTAAATTGATTAATTTCAATCATTTCCTCAGCAGTTAAAAGACCGTTCCTTTCTTCTATCCATTTTGGCTCTTCTGGATAAAAACGGAAAGTGGTAATCGGTGAAACCTCATTCGTAATGGCAGCATTCGGGATTTCTTTTGTCAGCGTCTCTCTAAATTTACTATTCACACGAATATAGTTAGCTAGCAGCTTTTGATATCCCTCCACACCAAATGCTAATAACGATGCATAAATTGCTAACGCACTTCCCATTCTCGAACATTCTAATGTATAGCCTGTATGATAGCTGCCGTAACCACGATTGCCAACATAAGGAGTTTCCTCTTCGTCTAAATCAACATACTTAAGACTCTCTCTGTTTTTAACCAAAAATAAACTCGTAATATACGGTGTTTGTCCTAGCTTATGGAAATCAAATACCATACTATCAGCAAGTTTGATCTGTGTAAACTTCTGTTGATAGGATTGCAAAACTTCCTTAACAACTTCTTCCAATTGAAGAGGATTTCTCTCAAAATCATAATCATTAAAAAAGGTATACATTCCTCCCATCGCTGAGTCTGCATGAATATAGAGCGGGCTTAGACAATGTCTGCGTTCTAACTCCTCCGCAAGCTGCTTAATTCCCTTTATATCATCGATTCCAAAGGTATCTGTTGTACCCATTGTTGCCAGAATATAAAGAGGCACCCCACCTTTTGCAATAACCTGTTCTATTTTCTCCTTTAAATCTTCAAGATTCATAGAATGATCTTGGTTCACCTTGACTCGAACCATATTTTCTACCCCAATTCCGGCAGCTTCTACCGATTTATATAAGCTGTAGTGAGATAGCTCCGAACAGAAGCAATAAAGATTTTTCGGAATGCCCATTAGGTTAGAGGAAGGAGCATAACGAGCAATAGCGAGGCGTAAAGAATTGAAAACAGCCCCTTGTCCTCCCCATGTTGTATAGCCCGCACTTAAATTTTCGTCATATCCGATTAATTTAGAAAGCATACTTGTGATTTCCACCTCAGCTGTAGCTGCGGCTGGACCTTCTACATCCCAAAGGTTATTGCCATTTACAAGCACCATGACTAAATTACCTATGATACTAGCAATATTCGGCAAAGGTGCTGCATTTGCCACATAATTACGATTGACATAGCGATGACCTTCTACCAATTTTAGAAGCTCCTTGATTACTTCATTGATCGACACACCTGCTTGAGGAACATTCGCATTTTGAATCACACGATTATAATAATCCTCTGTGTACTCTGGCATTTCTCCAAGTGTTAATTTGTCAGGATCCTTTAATTCATCTATTTTTGTTAAAATTGTCTTAAAGTAGGACAGCAATTCCTCTCGTTGAAAGTCATTTCCGTCCATGCTAGGAAACAATTCTTGTATTTCCTTCATTATTTGACCTCCTGAATGCTTCTTATTATTTAACAAAGTAATAATCAACCTGATAGGCCTGCTGCGTCTAAGATAACGATAATTATGACAATAGGAACAATGTATTTCAACAGGACGTAAAAAATACATATTCTTACCCTGCCAATCCTATTTTTGCTCTCCATTGCTCTTGTTGTGACATAATTACTCCCTTTCCACTTTTGCAGCATATACTCCCTTCTGCTAGAGACAAAAGTCCAAATAAAAAAGTCCACACGAAAGAGGACATAAAAAAGCAATATATTGCTTATTAGCAAATATCCAGCCTTTTTTGGCAACCCGGCTGCCATGGAAATTGGCCCGCAGCTTTGCGTCCTCATGTTTCAATGAGTTTGCTATTTTCAAAGGAATATAACAAAATACTGTTATTGACGTTAAAAGTGGAATGAAAGTAAAAGCTTCTCACAAGTTTGATTACCGATGAGAAGCTTTTTTTCTAGCTTAAACCGCTACACTAACATCACCTTCAGCATGTGGGTTTTGTGCTGATTCTTGATTCCACGTAGATAATAGTTTATCCACATCATTTTTCAATTCTAAAAGATTTTCGGCTTCTTGTACTAAATTTTGAATTGTTTGTAATTCATCATCGCTGATTTCGATTAATTCCTCAAACATTTCAACCGATTCCCGTGAGATAGAAGCTATCTGTACAATTGTTGCCATGATTTGTTGAGAAGCAGACGATAATTCTTCTGTACTTGCAGAAGAATTTTCATTATTTTCCGCAATAACCTTTGTCGTAGACAAAATCTGTTCAAACATTGTTCCAACCTCTAGAATGTTCGTATTTGTCTCTTTGAATTCTTCTGTGCCCTGCTGCATTGATTTGACAACTATATTCGTTTCTTCTTGAATATTTTTCACAATATTGGATACTTCTGAAGAGGACTGACGGGACTGTTCAGCCAATTTTCGTACTTCGTCTGCTACAACAGCGAATCCCTTACCGTGTTCACCAGCCCGAGCTGCTTCTATTGCTGCGTTCAATGCCAATAGATTAATTTGTTCAGAAATCCCTGTAATTACTTTTACGATTGTACCAATTTCTTTAGACTTTTCACCAAGATTATTTATCGCATGAAAAGTCGTATTGATTGTTTGGTTAAATTGCTTCATTTTCACTAAAGAGTCCTTTAACTTTTCGTCTCCCTCTTGCGTTAATTCTAACGTAGTATTGGACTGTTCAGAAATTTGATTGGATCTTATGGACAAATCTTCAATCGCCTGAGCCATTTCCTCCATTGAAAGGGCGCTTTCCTCTGTAGCGACTAATTGTTTCTGCAAACCTCTGCCAACCTCATCAATTGCAGCTCTTACAATGTCCGCCTTTTCCATCGCATATTCACCGATCTCCGTTAAACTTTCTCCCTTTTTATGTACGTTTTTGGAAAAAGAAAAGAACTTTCCCCTCACATGCTCTAAAAATTCAATTACTTGATTAAAGGTAGCATGATAAGAACTTGCTCCTTCTACTTTGCTGCTCATATTACCTGCCGCTATTTCTTTCATCCCGTTCATTATTTCTTTATTAATATGAGGATGGTTTTTCAATGTAAAATATCGATAAGCAAAATACACGGTGGTAACCAATAAGATAACAATAATACCTAGCAATATAGCCTCCATAATAAATAACTCTCCTATTTATATATTTGTTTAGACATTTGAAATTTTAAAGTTCTTTCATAATGATATATGTGCCGTCAGCGATTGTTGCAGGAATATCTTTTAATCTACTATTTTCTTGATATCTATGAACAATATAATTTCCTTTAACATCTTTATATTTTTTCATATTGTGATATTTTTCCATTACACGTATAGACTTAGGATTAGTTGCTTCTCCTACAACAGCCTTTAATCCCTGTTCAGATGCTTTCGTTATTAATTTATTTCCTAATTGCTTAATAATTTCGTGACGCTCGTGTTCAGCAGTTACTCCTAACATAAATAAATGAAGTATCTCGCCATCCTGCAGTTCTTTTCCAGTACGCTGCTTATAATCTTCCATAAAGCGTTTATCTACATCTTCAAGAACATGTAGAATAACATTCATATCTAAAAAGGTGCCTTCAAATACATCTTCCCCAATAATCTCTGGCGCATTAGTATCTCCAGCAAGAACACCAACAACCTTTTGATTATTATCTATAGCGACTGCACAATATCCCTGCTCCACAGTAGCATCTATATAATCTTTCGTGAACTGATAGAAATCATCATAGCCTATATTTAATTGTCCAACCATTGGCTCTTGAACCCATTTCCCAGCTATATCCACTCCAATAAATGAGCTCGCAAGACAGTCAGCAGCCTTTTCGATTAGTTCCGTTTGTTCCTTTGTTATAATTTCATATTTATACGACATTTCTACCTTTTTCACTTCATAACTCCCCTTCAAATCCGATTAAAAACAGCCTTCTATTTACAACCTGGCATTACTTAGAATGAGATGCACGATCAATAAATGTACCTGCAAAATCAATTCTTTCTAGGGCATTTCTAATTTGCACTTGGGCAATTTTAGACGAAGGCTTAATTACAAGAACATCCTTAAAACCTAAGCTAGAGTAAAATTGCATTGTTTGTTCTAACTGAGGTACCACCTTTGATGGAACGGGCGTTTGATGAGTACCATCCACGACAAAAGTATAGTCTTTTTTGGATACTTTACTTATCGTATCCTGTAAATCAACCATATACCCCTCTGCGTCTTCCTCTCTCATCAATCCATGTACCTGTACACGTACTTCTTTTGAGTTTTCATCTATTTCCATTTTGTACTTCTTTTTGTCTACAACAATCATCTCGAATCTCCTTTTCTATAAGTTTGTTTAGTTTATATTTTTTATTGTTCTCCCACGAATCCAAAGCAAAAATAAATAGCTATCCTAATACATAAATAGGGATAGCCAAATAATTGCTTAAAGTATACCTGGCAACCCGACTATCATTATCTAGGATGATTTTAGACTCGTAGCTTTGCGTCCTTACCTTTCGATAAGTTTGCTTTTTTCAATTTCAGGAAAACAATAGTTCTAATAGCATATATACATATTACTATTCCATTATAAGGAACTTGTCATTTTTTGTCGATACCAGGATTTTCTCTTCACATAAAAGAAACAAAAAATAGGTCTAATTACCTTATAATTTCCAAACGATAATATTTGAAAATTCTCTCTCCTTGCGTATATAGTTAAAATGTATAAAAAACCCAATAAAGGAGTGAAGTTATGGGATTGAAAAGGAATTGGGCAGGTAATTATCAATATAGCACGACGAACTGGCACGAACCAGAATCAGTGGAGGAAATTCAACAATTAGTTTTAAAATTAAAAAAGCTTCGTGTAATTGGAACTCGCCACTCATTTAATAACATCGCAGATTCAGACGAGAATATCGTCTCTTTGCAAAAACTGAATAAAGTTATTGCTATTAATAGGGAAGAAAAAACAGTAACTGTAGAAGCAGGAATGAAGTATGGAGATCTATGCCAAGTGCTTCAGCAGCATGGCTATGCCTTACATAATCTTGCATCCCTACCACACATTTCGATTGCTGGAGCTTGTGCCACAGCAACACATGGTTCAGGTAATCGCAATCAAAATTTAGCTGCTGCAGTTTCCGCTATGGAAGTCGTTACAGCGGACGGTAGTATCATAACTTTTTCAAGAGAAAAGTCAGAAGAGGAATTACATGGTGCAGTCGTTGGATTAGGAGGAATTGGTATTGTTACAAAACTAACCTTAGCTATTCATCCAAGTCATCAAATGCGGCAAGATGTTTATGAAAATCTTCCATTCGCTCAAATAGCTGATCATTTTGATATCATTTCTTCCAGTGCTTATAGTGTCAGTCTGTTTACAGATTGGCAGAACGAAACATTTAATCAAGTGTGGTTAAAGAGCAAGCTGACAAATGACCAGACTTTTTCACTAGGTGATGACTTTTACGGAGCAAAAGCAGCCAAAGAAAATCTTCATCCAGTACGAGGAGTCGCTGCAACTAATTGCACGGCACAGCTCGGTGTTCCAGGAGATTGGCTTGACCGCATGCCACATTTCCGAATGGACTTCACTCCAAGTAAGGGACAAGAGCTGCAAAGTGAATATATTTTCCCGCGAGAACATGCTTATAACGCTCTTTGTGCCCTTAGTGACATTCGTGAATACATTGCACCCCTTTTATTTATTTCTGAAGTGCGGACAATTGCGAAGGACGAACTTTGGTTAAGTCCATCCTATAAACAGGATTCCGTCGCTATTCATTTTACTTGGCAAGATAAGTGGAAAGAAGTTCAGCAAGTACTCCCGCTAATCGAATCCAAGCTCGAGCCTTTTCAAGCAAAGCCACATTGGGGGAAGCTATTTACTACTGCCCCTTCCAAAATACAATCGCTATATGAAAAAATGCCCGCATTCCAGCATTTACTTATGAAGTATGACCCACAAGGTAAGTTCCGCAATACTTTTATGAATAGGTATATTTTTAACGAACAGAATTGAATCCGTTTACAATAAAATGTCGCTAGGCTGCTTCTAAACTAAAAAGCAATGGATGCTTAATCTATTGCCCCCATTGCTTTTTAGAAAATATAATTTTTTTCACATCCTAAATCTCAATAATAATTGGAAGAATCATCGGCTTTCTCTTTGTTTGATTAAATAAATACTGGCCAACTGATTTTTTAATATTTTGTTTCATTACATTCCATTTATGAATATTCTCTGATTGCAAGTCATTGACAGTCTTTTTGACCAAACGGTTTACTTCCTTCAGTAATTCATCCGAGTTACGGGCATAAACAAATCCCCTCGTAATCGTATCTGGGCCAGAAATAATCTTCCTGTCGCCCTTGCTGATGGTGATAATAACAACAAGCATCCCATCTTCCGATAACTGCTTTCGATCTCTTAACACAATATCGCCAACATCCCCAACACCCATCCCATCTACATATGTGTCTCCTGCTGGGACAAAGCGTGTTTGACGGGCTACTCCATTTTTGATATCGACAACTTCTCCATTTTTAATAATAAAAGTATTCTCTTTTTCCACTCCCACTGATTCTGCTAATATTCGATGATGGTAGAGCATACGAGATTCTCCATGAATGGGAATGAAGTAGGTTGGTTTCATTAAGGTTAACATTAGCTTTAAATCTTCTTGATAACCATGACCGGAAACGTGCATACCGGTTGTACTGCCAGAACCATAAATTACTTTTGCCCCAAGTTGAAATAAATTATCTATGATTTTAGAGACGTCTTTTTCATTTCCAGGGATTGGAGATGCTGCTAGAATCACGGTATCCCCCGGATATATTGTGACATCGCGGAAGTTCCCACTTGCTAAACGTGACAAAGCAGCCATTGGTTCTCCTTGACTACCTGTACAGAGAATGGCAACTTTTTCTACTGGCAGTTGATCTACTTGACTGACATCAATTAACATTCCCTCCGGCATATGAAGATAGCCACGTTCTATAGCAACGTTCACCACATTTACCATACTGCGGCCAAGCAATGCTAATTTACGATTCGTTTTTATAGCAGACTCTACTACTTGTTGTATTCTATTAACATTCGAAGCAAATGTCGAAATGAAAATTTTCCCATCTGCTTTCATAAAGGCTTCATCTAAATGAGAACCAACCATTTGTTCAGAAGGAGTTAACCCCTTTCGTTCTGCATTTGTGCTCTCTGATATTAATGCTAAAACTCCCTGCTGCCCGATTTCCGCCATTTTATGTATATCAGCATATTGGTTATTAGCCGGGGTTAAATCAAATTTAAAGTCACCTGTGTGAACAATATTTCCTTCTGGGGTGTGGAAAACAACTCCAAGACAGTCTGGGATGCTGTGACTTACCTTAAAAAAGGAAACTTGCACTTCTCCAAACTCTAGCTTGGAGCTAGAATCAATAGTTATTAATTTTGTCTCTCCGTTTAGCTTATGCTCATTGATTTTAAGCTCTATTAAACCTAAGGTAAATCTTGTAGCATAAATAGGAATGCTTAATTTCCTTAGAATATAGGGGATTCCACCAATATGGTCTTCATGACCATGGGTAACGATTAAAGCTTTTATTTTATCTTGATTCTCCTCCAAATAGGTTATATCTGGAATTATTAAATCAATACCCAATAAGCTTTCATCAGGAAATTTCCCTCCACAATCAATAACAAAAATTTCATCCTGATATTGAACGACATACATATTTTTTCCGATTTCATTTATTCCGCCTAATGCAAAAAACGACAAAGCATTCTCATCCACTTTCATTATTCTCCTCCTTATCGCACTAAATATTGTTATTATTTCTTTTTTATTTAGCTTTCATGCAAAAAGAAGAGAAACACATCTATTGCTTAAGAAACTTTAAAGAAAAGGCTCCTGCAGAAAAAGAAAAAACCCCAATAAGGGGTCTTAATCCAAAATTCACTATTTTAAGTTTTTTATGCCAGTTTCTAATACTTCCATTTGCCATAACGTTTGTTCGTCTGTTATGGTCTTATCTTCCCCATTTATAATCGCTTTGTATAAATCATCATACACTCTTCCATAATCGCCGTTTACCGATTTCACTGTTTCTTCATGGATTGTCCCTTCATCATCAATGTAGGTTAATACTCCATAGTGTTTTATCGTATCTATCCCGAAATCTTTATTATCCGGCATGTAAAATAATTTTAAATGTTCCTCTTGACGATCTTTTGTTTCTTTCACAAAACATCCCTTTTTTCCATGAACGACAAAGCTTGGTCTTTCTTTCAATCTGAAATAACTAGACTTTACAGAAACTTTCATCTTCCCATAGTACAAATCTAAATCAAAATAATCATTCATTCTTCCTTGTCCTAATAATTGTCTCACATCATAATGAATATGATCAGGTTTGCCAAAATAGCTGATAACCTGATCAAGCGTATGGCAGCCATGTCCATATAAAAATGACTCTGCTGGATTAAAGGTCTGTGCAGATTCTGGTACTTCAGGACGGTAATAATCATAGTGCATCTCCAATTCCAGCAAGTCCCCTAGTTTTCCTTCTTCGATGACCTTTTGCACAGTCAGAAAATCACTGTCAAAACGTCTATTTTGATATGCCTGCACAATTAAATTCTTTTCCTTCGCCAATGCAAATATTTCTTTAGCCTGTTCGGCAGTTTCCATGAAAGGTTTTTCAACTAAACAATGTTTATCATGTTCTAGTGCTAATTTAGTGTATTCAAAATGACTGTCATGTCTTGTACAAATAACAATTAATTGAATGTCTTTATCGTTTAATAATTCATTTAAATCAGATGTATAATTTACTCCTGCAATTCGATCCCAGCTTTCATGCTTTGGATTTCTTTGAAAAATTGTTTTTACCTTGATATTCTCTCTTTGTAATACAAACGGCAGGTGATATCTGTTTGTGCTTTTCCCATTTCCAATATAACCAATAGTAAGCATAGCAGCCTCCTAGTAATTTATTCATTATACTATTTATCCCATTTTTCTTTCTATTTGTCATGTGAAAAGCACCTCCTAAAAAAAACAAAACTAGGAGGTGCTTTTCTCTTTTATATTGTCTTACTTACATTAAGTGAATTAGGTGGAATACAATACCTACCACGAATAAGCCAAGAATCATAACGATTGGAGAAACTTTCTTTCTAAGCAGCCACATACAAAGAAGTGTTAACAATAATCCAGCTAAACCAGGAATTAAGCTATCTAAGTTACTTTGTAATGTTGTTACTTTTATTGGATCTAATGAAAGACCAGCAGCTTGCTGTTCCAAGGCGGTTTTAATCCCCTCTGCTCCAGCAGGTAATTTATCCCAATCAATATAAGCACCTTCATCAAGCTCTACTGACGATACTACAGGGGTAAATTTGACCGATACCCACCGGTTTACGAGTGCACCGAGGATAAACATCCCGAGAATCGATGCCCCTTTTGTAATGTTTTGCAGCAACCCACCAGATAAGTCATCCGTAATTTTTGAACCAGCTTTGTAGCCAACTTCTTGTGTGTACCAAGTGAATCCCATGCGGATAAGGTTCCAAGCAAAGAAGTAAATAATTGGTCCAAGAATATTACCAGTTAAAGCAAGAGAAGCAGCCAAAGCACCAAGGATTGGCTTCACTGTAAACCAGAAAACTGGATCTCCAATACCAGCTAATGGTCCCATCATTCCGACTTTAACCCCTTGAATTGCTTTATCATCCACTGGTGCTCCATTGGCACGCTCTTCTTCAAGCGCTAATGTTACACCAAGAATAGGTGAAGCGACATAAGGATGTGTATTAAAGAACTCTAAGTGACGTTTTAGCGCTTCCGCACGATCTTCTTTTGATTTATATAATCTTTTTATTGCAGGAATCATGGCGAATGCCCAACCACCGTTTTGCATACGTTCATAGTTCCAAGAACCTTGAATAAACGTGGAACGCCACCAAACCGAAATACGATCTTTTTTTGATAATTTAAATGCTTTTTCCATTTTCTGTCCCCTCCTTCTTAGTAATTATCGATAATATCGCCTAGTGGATCACCAGTGTTCCCATTTCCGCCATTACCAGAGCCGCCTTTGTTAGAAAGCGCAAGATAGATAAGAGCAAGAGCCACACCGATAGCCCCAAGACCAATAAGTGTAATTTGTGAAACAGTCGCTAATACGAAACCAATCGCAAAGAATGGCCATACTTCTTTTGTAGCCATCATGTTAATAACCATTGCGTAACCAACAGCAACAACCATTCCCCCGCCGATTGCTAAACCGTTTGTCAACCAATCTGGCATAGCTGTAAGTAAGTCACTCACAGGACCTGCCCCAATAGCGATAATTAACGCAGCTGGTATAGCAATACGTAATCCTTGTAAGATGATCGCAAAAATATGCCATAGTTCAACTTTTTTAATGTTTCCTTCTTTCGCCGCCGCATCCATCAAATGCACCAATCCTGTTGCAATTGTACGAACGATGATAGTTAATAATAAACCAGCAACTGCAAGTGGAACTGCAATCGCAATGGCAGAGGATACACCGGCATCCCCTTGACCGCTTAAAACTAAAATAATGGCAGATGCAACTGATGCTAATGCAGCATCCGGTGCTACGGCAGCCCCAATGTTCGCCCAACCTAAAGCGATCATTTGAAGGGTACCACCTAAGATAAGACATGGTACTAATTCTCCTGTAACTAAGCCGATTAACGTACAGGCAATGATTGGTTGGTGAAAGTGGAATTCATCCAGGATTCCTTCAACACCAGCTAAAAACGCTACAATAATGACTAATAATATTTGAATCATATTCAAATCCATGTTTATTAATCCTCCTTTTTCTTTGATATTCGGATTATTTTCGTCTATTTAACTCTTCTTGTGCTTTCTTGATTATTTCATCCATATTACCTTTTGAATCATTCGGAACTTTACGTACATCGAAGCTTAAACCAGCTTCTTTTAACTTCGCAAATGCATCAATATCGTCTTGGTTAAAAGCTAACACCTTATTCGGTTGAACTTTACCAGGTGAGTGTGCCATAGAACCTACGTTGATTGTCTTCAATGGAACACCACCCTCAACTGCTCTAAGAGCATCCTGTGGATTTTCAAATAGTAGTAAAGCGCGTTGACCACCAAAGTGTTGATCATCTTTTGCAAGTTCGATCATTTTTTTCACTGGAACAACATGTGCTTTTACTCCTGGAGGAGCAGCTTGTTGGATTAATTTCTTACGAAGTTCATCCTTCGCTACTTCATCAGAGACAACAATAATACGGGTAGGCTGTGTCGTTTTTGTCCAAGCCGTTGCTACTTGCCCATGAAGTAAACGAGAATCAATACGTGCTAACACATATTCAAATTTTCCAGGAGCACCTGCACTTACTGGCTGAGCAGTCGTATTAGCAGCTGTTTCTGCTGGTTCTAAAGCTTCAGGTCTTACTTTAACTCCTTCTTTAGCTGTTCCTAAAATATGTGCGGCAATTTCATGTGCAGTGTTCATTGTAAAGCGTGATGCATAAGCTTCAATCAACATTGGTAAGTTCATACCAGCAACAATTGCCCATTTTTCATTGTGTTCTTCAAACAAGCTATTGGCTTGGTTGAAAGGAGTTCCACCCCAAAGATCAACTAAGAATAGTACTTCGTCTTGGTTATCGAAAGAGGCGATTGCTTCTTGCATTTTTGCCTTTACATCTGCAGGTCCTTCGCTTGGCATCAATGTAACAGCTTTTACATTTTCTTGCTCTCCGAAGATCATTGCTCCAGATTGCAAGATACCACTGGCAAATTCACCGTGACTAGCAATGATAATTCCTACCATCTTTTTACCTCCCATTATTATTTTTACAGCTATCAAGCTGCATTTTTCCAACTCATCTAAAGCGATTACATATAAGCGATTACAGTGTTTGATAAAAATAAAAAAGGCATGAGTAAAAAGTCGATTTAAATGAATTTATAGGTATAGAATGCCCCTATTCTCTTCATTCAATCATACTTTTTTACTCATGCCTGATCGAATCAGTAACACGTAAAATAATGACGATAGTTATTCAATTTATTCTGTAAACGCTTTAAACGGAGTAATTAATATCCTTCTGCTTCACTTTAGTAAGCTTGCAAAAAAATTATAGCACACTGGATTTTCTCTTTCAATAGGGAAATTTTTTTTTTGATTCCGCTATCATTTTCTTAAAACCTCTCTCAAAAACAATGCTGAGATTCCTAATTGCAATATATTTTTTTCCTCTATCCTTTCTACTGCGGATCTGTTATTTTTTCGACTTACCCGTTAATCCGCGTTTAATAACATCAAAGAAACTCAACGATTGAACCATACGCTTCGGATCAACATACTCACGAATTGCTCGTAAAACTTTTTTCGGGTCTTTAGAAGAAAATGTATACGTCCCATTTCGCTTCGTTTGGATAGAATAACGCGGGATCCATTTCCCCTTGAACATGATGGAAGCAATTACATAATCTACCTCTTCCCAAGGAATCTGGATAAACTTGCGAGCATCACGGCTATTAAAGAATTCAAAGCCCTTGTCCCCAATCATAATCTTCCCATATTCTGAGATTCCTGTGTGTGAAGTTGCATTCATAACTAAATCGACTTTTGTATTAATTGATTGGACCATTTGTTTACTCCATTTCTATCTTTTAATACTAATAATTATACGTGTTTTTTTGCTTTAAGCAAATACTCTGGGAGAGTTCACATTAACTTAAGAATTTAGATTATGCAATTAAGAAGCTACTGTATTCAGCGGTATCTTTAGAATTACTAGCAAATAGTTTTGATGAGTTGATCAAATATTGGTTGGGAATGCTCCAATCTATATGTTCACGGATAATTATTATTTCCGAACGTATTTAAAAAAAGTTTGAAATCATGCGTGCCGATTTTACAACATCGACACGCATGGAGAGTATTTTTAGGGCTGTCTATTTGACCATAATAGGACTAAAATTGGTTTCGCTTTTTTCTTTTGATCAGGAAATGAGGAATTAATATCAGATACGATATGCATAAAATACAAATCATAACAAAATCGCTATCTTGTTTATTTTTCAGCCTTCCTCAATCGGTGATGATCCATTAGAGGGTGCTCCTAAATGTCTCTACAATATGCTCTACTGTAAATCCATATTCCTCCATTAATCTATTTGCTGGAGCGGATGCACCAAAATGATCAATGGTAATCATTCTTCCATTATGTCCAATATATTCTCTCCAACCTAAACTAGAGCCTAATTCGATTGCCACACGTGCAGTTATATGACTAGGAATCACCCTTTCCTTATAATCTGCTGGTTGTTGTTCAAAAAGATCCCAGCTTGGCATACTTATAACAGAAACATATATGCCTTCCTTTTCTAACACTTCTTGTGCATCAAGAGCAAGGGTTACTTCTGAACCCGTAGCAAGTAACAGACCAACTACTTTTCCTTTTGCTTGTGATACAACATAAGCGCCTCTTTTTACCCCTTCATACACTTGTTCTTGATCAGCCTTAAGAGTTGGAAGATCTTGGCGAGTTAACACTAAAGCAGTCGGATGGTCTTGACTTTCAAGTGCTAAGCGCCATGCTGCCGCCGTTTCCTTCGCCTCTGCTGGCCTAGTGACTGAAATACCAGGCATTGCCCTTAATGCCGCAAGATGCTCGATTGGCTGGTGTGTCGGCCCATCTTCCCCGACTGCAATACTGTCATGTGTAAATACATAAGTAACTGGTAACTTCATCAGTGCGGCTAAGCGAATCGCTGGGCGTAAGTAATCAGAGAAAACAAAAAAGGTTGCTCCAAATACTTTCACTCCACCGTGAAGAGCCATCCCGTTTAATGCGGCACCCATTGCAAATTCACGAACACCAAACCAAATATTGCGTGCTTCATAACCATCTAACGCAAAGTTCTTTTCCGATGAAATCAAAGTTTTATTAGATCCTGCAAGATCAGCTGAACCACCGATCATTTGTGGAATGGCATTTGCTGCTGCATTTAATACTCTTCCTGAAGATTCCCTCGTTGCTATTTTTAATCCTGATTCAAATATAGGCAGATCCTTTCGCCAGTTTATAGGAAGTTCGCCTTTTACAGCACTCTCAAATTGCGCTGCAAGTTCAGGATAGGTTGCTTTGTACTCCTCAAATTGTTCATTCCACTCTTGCTCTATGGCTTTTCCTTTTTCTCTGATACTCGCAAAATGCTTTTCTACTTCTTCTGGTACAAAAAATGGTTCTTTTGCTTCCCACTGATAAGCCGCTCTCGTTAATTCAATTTCTTCTTTCCCAAGAGGTGCACCATGACTCGCCGAGGAACCAGACTTATTAGGTGAACCAAAACCAATTGTTGTTTTAACCTCAATTAAAGTAGGTCGTTCTAAATCTGTCTTTGCTTCTTTCACTGCCTTTTGGATAGCTTCAATATCATTACCATCTTCTACGCGCAGGACTTGCCATCCATATGCTTTAAATCGATCTGCTACACTTTCAGAAAAAGATAGATTGAGATTCCCGTCTAGTGAAATATCGTTAGAATCATATAGCACAACTAAACGACCTAGCTTTAAGTGCCCTGCTAGGGAAGCTGCTTCCGCAGATACCCCTTCCATTAAATCCCCATCGCCACAAAGACTATAAGTAAAATGATTTATTATATGGAAATTCTCCTTATTATACCTTTCAGCTAGATGACTTTCTGCCATTGCCATACCAACCGCCATCACGATACCTTGACCAAGCGGGCCTGTTGTCGCTTCTACTCCTTCTGTATGTCCATATTCAGGATGTCCAGGTGTTTTGCTTCCCCATTGACGGAAATTTCTTTAAATCCTCAATCGTCAGCCCATATCCGAATAGATGAAGCATACTGTATAGCAGGGCTGAACCGTGACCAGCCGACAGGATAAAACGATCACGATTCAGCCATTTAGGATTAGCAGGATTTATATTCATTTCTTTTGCCCATAACGTATAAGCCATTGGAGCAGCCCCCATTGCAATTCCTGGGTGACCAGAGTTCGCTTGTTCAATTGCGTCAATGGATAATAATCTAATAGTGTTAATAGCTAATTGGTCAATCAATTGGTTTGTAGTCAATTTAATAAAGCTCCTTTATTTTTTAAATTGTTTGTTTTTCTGAATATCTATTATTTATTTAAAAGGATTTTACAATGAATAAAGAGGCGGGTTTCCTTCCCCCACCCCTTTAAAAAATTAGGATTCTACTTCTTTCCCAGTCATGTCCTTGTAATCTTGACACATAATTTCCCATGACTTTTCAATATCTTCATTTACTCCAAATAAGCCACTGCGGCCGACGATATAAATGTCAGGACCAGCTTCATCAATTCTCTTAAATGTTTTTCGACTAGAGGAACCATCCATTTCAATAACATATTGATATCCCTTTTTGTCTCGTAATTCTCTTAATGCTACAATTTTATCTAATGTGCTTTCGATAAAACGCTGCCCGGCAAACCCTGGATCCACTGTCATAATGGTTATTTTATCTACTAATTCAATATATGGAAAAATTGTTTCAATAGGCGTTTCTGGATTCAGTACTACTCCAGCTTTTAACCCAGCATCATGTATTTGATCAAATAAACGAAAAGCTAAACCATCAAGTACTTCCGCATGCATGCAAATCCATTCACACTTTAAATCAACCAATTGTTGAACCCAGAAACTTGGATTTGTAACCATAAGATGGGCAGACATAGGTAAATCACTTATCTTCCGTACTTCCTCGATAAACCAAGGGGATAAAGTAATATTCGGCACATAATGCCCATCCATAATATCAATATGATAAGAATCTACATGCTGATTTAAAAATGTGATTTGTTCTTTAAATTTATCTAAATCCATAGTCATTAAGGATGGTGAAAATCCTACTTTTTTCATCATTTGCTCAACCTCCACAAACCTGCTATTTTCTTTAAATTAATGCTCTTTTTTTAAACCAAACTTATTAACTAATAAAACTTAGCTTTACTGGTATATCAGTTAATGGTCCGTGCATTTAGTTAAAGAATTTGTATATCATCTAAATCAATATCTTCCTCTTCCACTTCTACTTGTTCGTCTTCTTTTACGTTTTTCTTAATTAAGGCAAGCGCTAATCCTGTAACGACTACATTCACTAGAATAGCTGCAACACCCGCCCAAGGATTGGACATAGTTGGTAACATAAATACGCCGCCAAATGGTACTGTTGCATCTGCTCCTAACACCATTGTTACTGCTCCGCCAGCTGCTCCTCCAATGGCTACAGCTGTTACAGTACGAACGATATCATTCATAACAATTGGGATTACCCCTTCAAAGATATTAACAACACCCATTGGCACCGCTGACTTTAATGTCTCTACTTCTGATCGAGTATAAATATTTTTCTTAAAGACTTTTGCAATAAAGTAAGCTAATCCAAATCCAATTGGAGTTGCTGTATTTACTAATTGTAAAGCTGTGATCGGCCCATTAATTCCTTCTGCCTGCATGGTTAATACGAAGGCAAACACAGTCTTGTTAATTGGACCGCCAAAGTCAATTCCGCTCAATAGACCAACAATTCCGCCGAATACTAATAAAGAGGAGGTTCCTAAACTGTTTAATGCATCTGTTAATAAGGATGTAAAGGCAGCAATCGGGATACCGATAATGTATACCATGATTAATCCACCAATAATGGATGTGAAGAATGGAACAATTAGGGTTGGCATTAACCCTTTAGCCCAGCTAGGAACTTTAAAATGTTTTATAATTGCTATAGCAAGATAACCTGATAAAAATCCTCCCAAAATACCACCAATAAATCCAGCACCAATCGCGTTAGCAGTTAAACCAATAATGAATCCTGGAGCTATTCCTGGTTTACCAGCAATGGAATAAGAAATCCCTGTTGCAATAACGGCAGGTAATAACCCTAAACCTGCTCCACCCATTGTTGCTAATGCATCCCATATGTTAAATTCCCCTTGTACTAAGGTACCTTGACTAGTCCCGCCAAAAGCCATACCAATTGCGATTAAGAAACCTGCTCCACAAACAATTGGAATCAAAAATGAAATTGCTGTTAATAAATGGCCTTTTAAATTTAATTTTTTTACTCCACTCATTATTAACCCTCCTTTTAATTAAAGACCTCTCTCCATAAATTTCTTAGCTACATAAAGCTTCTTTCACATCTTCCGCATTTTTGGATTGCAGCATCTTCTTAATGACTTCATCATTTCCTAGTTTTCTAGCAAATAATGATAATAATTTCAGATGACTTTGTGCTCCGTCATCGTTTCCAACAGCAAACAGAATGATTCCTTTTACACCCTTTCCATCGAGGCTCTCCCAAGCAATTTCCTCTTGCGTTATACCAATGGCTACCCCTATTTTTTCAACAGAATCGCTTTTACCATGAGGAATAGCAATATAATTGCCTATCCCAGTCTGTCCGATTGCTTCTCTCGCATAAATATCCTTTGTGAACTCTTCGATATCTTTAATGTACTTGTTTTCAAGTAACACCTCAGCTAATTCCTGAATAGCTTCTTCTTTACTTTTAGCGCTCATGTTGGTTTTGATTGTATTTATATCTACAATGTTGTTTACTTCCATCATTCTCTCTCCTTTTACGATTATTTCTTTTGACTTACAACCTCTGCTGCTTTTTCAATTAGTTTATTTGGTGATTTAACAGCTATCTCTGTGGTGACTTGGATAATTCGCTTTCCGTCAAACCGTTCTCTTCCTGCGATTTTGACATCTGTAGCCAAAATTACGATGTCTGCTTCAGCTATTTGCTGTTGCGATAATTCATTCTCTATTCCAATCGTTCCTTGTGTTTCAATATGAATTTCATGACCTGCCTTCTTTCCAGCATTCTCTAATTTTTCCTGTGCGATATACGTATGGGCAATCCCAACTGTGCAAGCTGCAACTCCAACTATTTTCATGATTATTCCTCCTAATATCCTATAATTTCTTCGCTGAATTCTTCTTCTTCATGACTTTTCAATAAGCGGTTTAGATACTCTTCATCTGCAAAAGATCGGATAAATGAAGAGATGCGTTTCTTTATATTAACGCTTTCATTTTTCTTTAATAAAATAATAATCACTAGACAGATGTCTTTTGACTGATCCCATGTTATGATTGGATTTACTAAACGGATAAATAGAATTTGACTTTTCTTGAGTTGATCACTTTCAATATGTGGCAGCATTACATGCTCTGCGATTAACGTACTGCCTATTTTATCTCTCTCATTTAATTGATGGATCACTTCCTCTTTTGATATAGGATTATCTTGTGAAACAATCTTAGAAATAAAAGAGTAGACTTCTTCTTTTGTTTTTAACTCACAATTAAAATAAACTTGATAGATTGAATTAATATCCATGGTAAATTTCCTCTATTTTTCCCTGAAGTCTCTTCTGATCATCCATTGTAAACATTGCACTCACTAATAAATAAGGAATAGCTACTTCTTCCTTCATATGAACTGTACTTAAAATCAATTCAGCATCTGAGTACTTCTCTTTTAATATCTGTGTATTTCGTGATGCCACTACATCCACTATTTCTAACTCGGGGAATTTCTTGGAAACCTTTGCTCTTAGAAGTTCTGAAGTTCCAATCCCCGTTGTACACCTGATTAATGTTTTGATTGGATGCTGATATTGTCTCGTTTCCAGCGCCTTTGCAAAATAGAGGGTGATAAAACCATTTTCATCATCATTTATCGCTGGTAAGTTGAATTTTTCACTAATCGATCCAGAAACCTTCCTTACCCCCATAAATACTTCTTCATACGTCAACTTAATCTGACTTAACAAATTATTTTTAACCCGAATCTTGTGCTCCAATCGATTCAGCATTGGTTTAATATGATTGGCTAAATCGACAAATATAGACTGACACTGGCTGTCTATATCCATTCCTAAGCTGGTGCTCATTCCTTCAATATAGGCCTTCGTTACTCTAATCACTTCTGATGAAAAAGTAGCAGTAATAGCATGCGATCCCTGCATTCTTGATGACACTAGATATTGATAAAGAAAATACACTTCCATATCTGGCAAAGGACTGTTCAAATATTTCTCGATATTCTGCACAATCATCTTAGCAAGCGGATACAAAATATCTCGCTGCATGTTTTCCATTTCTTTAGAAGAAATCTCATCAGTAAATAACCTGATAGGAACTTTCCTTGATCGGCTCAAAAGTATATATAAATGAGAAAAAATATTCACATTATATGGATAAGGAATCGTTATGTTTAAATCCTCTTCCATCTTTCTCAATTGCTCCAATATAAATAAGACATCGTATTGATTAAAATTCAATTTCGGATTCCGCTTTAAATCATCAATATCAATAATATGAAAGATCTCAATAATATCTTTAATTGCCTTCCTAATATTCACTTCATCCCCAAGAATGGCTAAAGTTCTATTTTTTCGCTCTAAAACTAAATTGTATTTTTTTAGCTCTTCACTCATTATTTGTTCATCATTAAAAGCAACAGAGTCTCCTACATAATAGTCACTAAATAAATGATAAACATTTATAGGTTTCGGCGAAGACAATAATAGTTGTTCCATTATTCGTTTACGTCTCTCTTGAGGAGAAAACTGCATTTTCTTGTCTTTATAATTGCTTTTTTGTGCATGAATAAATTTTTCGTAATCTAGTTTATATCCTCTCCCTCTTTCAGATATGATTAAAGGGCCATCCTCGTACTCGTCATTAATTTTATTTACTAAACGATAGACTGTTTTTTGAGAAACATTTAGTACTTCAAGGAGTTCCTTCGAAGTAACATATCCTTGAGTCTTTGAAAGAAACAGTAACAGATCTTGTTCATAATTACTTTTAGAACTCATCTCCTTGCCTCCTTGCTATTATATTAACCTATACAATAACATACGCTTCGCTGGAAAATGACCGTTGCAACGGTCATTTTTTCATAGAATCTTTAGGTGATTTCTTTCCATCGTCAGACTGACAAAGCATTATGCATAAATGGTTTATGGTGGACAAAGCCCATCTACACCTGTAGTGTGTTTATTCATGTTATAAAAAGAAACAGAGACGCCTAATAAGTTCAGCGAACTTATTAGGCGTCTTTTTTTTAAACATTGATACCGTCATATCCTTTCTACAGGAAGATTCCTTTTTAGTAGCTTATATTTCTTAAGATCACCAAAAATACAAAAATAAAATAAACCCTGCCATTTGGCAAGATTTTATTTATACTAATTCTTTTAAATTATGATTGTAAATCCTGCGAATTTTTTCTATTTGGTTGATATAGGGTTTTCATCTTCTTCCATGTCCGCACAACTTTGATTAATAGCAAATTCTGTTCCTTTCATTATATAATACCATTCCTAAAATTGGTCCTCCAGATGCACCTATTCCAGTCCATATTACATACGCTGTTCCCATTGGATTTCCATTACATAGGCAAGTAAAATAAAACGTAAGCCAAACCCTGAGCTAAATAAACCAACTATAGTCTAGAAGTTCTCGTCAACATACTTCTTTATTGATCATCTCTTACTCTCCTTTCTGCGGATAAGTTTTGTACTGTTCATTTAAGTTGATTTTTGTATAAAATTTACTTTCTATTAAAATAATTACAACTTATAATGTATTTAAAACTATACTAAGGAGAAAGAAATGAATTATGAAAACATCTACCCCATGCCCTAACTGTAATAAATCTCTTACAATCGAACATTTTGAAGATTTTCCATCACCATTTAATATGAAATGCCCGCATTGTAAGGCCAAGTTAAAAGAAACGAAGATGACACCAATATTAATTTTAGTAGCAATAATCATAATTCCTCTCTTTATTTTACTTGGTGTCACTGTCAAAAACTTTTTAACTAACTTCTTTCCTGTTGTGGAAAAAATCCCCACAGCAATAATTTTCCTAGCATTTTGCTATCCCGTTTATGCTTTATATGAAGCTTTCAATGCTGTTATTATCTTTAAAGGGAATCTCCAATTAAAAAAGCGTCAGTAATAATAGAAGCGTGAATTCTCTCACGCTTTTTGATTAAATTAGAGCTTTTCTTTTCCGATCGCACAGCTATTATCTACTTTCTTTACGTTTAACTATTAGCTTTCGTCCATCACATATTTCCGTATCTAATTCTTGTTAATTTCATGAAAACGATGTCTTCATTTTCTATATCAAACAAAAACACCATACTCCCACGACATCGTCTAAAACCTTAGCCAACTATACTCCTCCTTGCTTCACTTTAGTTATCTGTTTTCACTTCATGTCGAATCTTTTAGTTTTTTGTGGAATTCTATTCCTTTAATAATTCCAGTATTTGATATACCATAAATATACTTATTACGTTTGAAAGGCGGTGAATTCATGAAAAAAAATCTCTTGAAAATTACAATGGTTTTTGGATTAATTTTCTCTGTGTCATCACCAGTATTTGGTTCAGATGTGAAACCAATGATTTCTGACTGTGGTGGTTCAGAACATCCAGTTCCGTGCTGGGCTTATTAAATTTTGTACAGTAATACATTGGAACCTTTATTGATTTACTTTTATGAAACAATTATGCCTTTCCTTCTCTCCCTCCCGAAGGATTAAAAATGATGATATTCCTTGATACAGCCAAAAGCTCGAATATCCAAATGACTATGTAATTTTCTTAATTCTTGCCTATACCTAGATTGCGGGCTGAAGGATTATAAGCCTTTAAGTGGAAAGGTATTGACTTTGGAGAACATACCATTAACGCCAGCTATCCACAAACGATTAACCCCTCATTCATTAAGACATACACACTTTTCTTTTAGCAGAAGCAGGAAATGAATTACTTCAAATCATGGACCGGTAGGAACATACACATTACTAATGACAGAAAAAAAGAAGCCTCTCAAAAGCTTGGTGAACTGATGAGAAGCCTATAAAGTGATGGAGTTTTTCCATCACTTTTTATTCCTTATAAATGTTCTATTCTTTAATGAAATACTATTTTAGCATGTCAAAAATCCAGTTACACAACTGTTGAGATGTTAAAAGCTCTATAAATATAGTGGTCAAGGTGCTACCAATTCAACCTTAATTCTATCCGGATCTTCAAAATAAACCGCGTAATGTTTTTCCCCTCCTGCATAGGGATGTTTGTCGGTATAAAGGATCTTAACACCCTTTCGTTCTAACTTTCTTGTCATATCGTCTATTTGTTGACGAGAACTTGCGTGGAATGCCAAATGGTTTAGTCCTACCCGACATCTATGGTAAGGTATGTCCATAAACCGTTCTTCTGCTTGTACGAAAACAATATATGTCTCTCCAATTTTCCAGCTATGTCCACTTTCCCACGACTGAAAAGACTCATATCCTAATTCCTCTAAAAACCACCCCCAAAAAGCGATTGAACTTTTCAAATTTGAAACATATATTTCAATATGGTGAATAAGACCTTTTGACAATGGATGCCCTCCTTTTCTAAATCTATATCGATTATTTTATCAGATAATTTTAGAGCTACAATTATTTAAAAACAACGTTCTTTGAGAATATCCTTAGAAAAATATTTTATTTGTTTTTTGTTGGTTAAAATTGGGCAAAGCTAATATTCCTTTTTAAAATACTCTCTGCAACTCTTCTCATCTCCGACCATCCATTCTTACATGCCTTTTAGTTAGGAATGAATTATCCATTGTTTTTTAACTGGAAGCTTCATATTACAAATACATGCTGGCTTTTTTATAATAAATTACGTTATCTACATACTTTTATAAGACAGAAGGAATAATGTTGGAATAATGAATATAAATAGGAAGTTAGCCATAAGGAAGTTTAAAATATGAAATCTCAGATAGGTGTAATAAGAAAGGCTAAAGGATTAATGCAGAAATATGTTGCTCAACAGGTAAGAAGTTCTCATCAGCAATTGAACGATTTTGAAAATAATAGGGATTACCCTTGAATATAAAAGGCTTATAAGATCACTAAAATACTTAATCATATTGTAAATAACTTGTATATTTTGGAAGACTAAAAACCCTCTGCTAGTGTTGCTGATCCAACCAAGATCCTCCATTTTTCCAAATTTCTCCTACAAACAATAAACAGTCATCTTTTACGATGACTGTTTTGCTATACATATAATATCCAATTACTTATTACCTTCTATATATTCTAATATCTGTTCTCTAAATAGTTTAAATACTGGATTTGTACTTTCCTCATATATTCTTACTATTTTATTTATGAATTGTTTATCGTTTGTTAACTCATAGGTTATTAAATACCATGCAGATCTCCCTGCTGCATTTGAAATAATTTCATTTTCACTTTTTATTAAAACTAATAAATTCTGAAGTTGTTCATTAAGAACTTTTCCATCTTCACCATATAATTTTTCATAAGCACTGATACCATTTAAAACATCCGTAGTATCACTACTTTTTATTAGTTCTCTGGCTTCTTCTAAGGTGAAAACAATAGCACCATCTACTTCTTCCTCCTCTTCCTCGTATATGTACAAATTATCTAACATTTCATCAAATGAATCGAATAAGCGGATAAATTCATTTTCCTCTGAAAATATGTAAATTACACTTGGATTAGAAGAAGACTCATTATAATCTAATGCTAGCCACTCATGACCCTCTCCACTAAGTATTATTATATTTTCTCGTTCAATTTGCCATTCTTCCACAAAGTATTTCGTTTGAAATATTCCCTCACCCTGCTTAATTCCAAATAAATACTCTATTATAATATAATTATCATCTTCCTCATGATTCTGTTTGAATGGTAGCGCATTATATTGTAATGTTCCACCATTTTTAATTTTTAATAAATCAATATATGATTTAGGTAATTTTACATTAAAATGTTTTTCTGCAAGTATAATATCATCTTGAACTAAGTCATCTAACGTATAATCATTAGCCCCACCCTTCCAAATATTCATATTTTTTCTCCCTCTTTTTTTAAAAATTGTCCGTTCATACTTTCTTTCCTCCCTTCCTTACTACTTACTAATAGGAGTTTTCTTTATTATAGATAGATATTCCTTTCTGTAGCTTCGAAATAAAGATTGATTAAAATATATTTGCTTTTTATTTTATCAAAGAATACAAAAAATCCATTTTGAAGAAAGATTATTCAAAATGGATTATCTATTAATAACTCTTTGACTTTTTTATAAGAAATTTTCGCTCCCTATTGAACTATTTAATTATCACTTCTGCTAGATTTTGTTAAGGCGTCTTTTCCATACATACGTTAAGGTAATAAAGATGTAGATGAAAAGTGTTATGATCGTTACGATGATGGATGTCGTGAGAATGATTCCAATCAGGATCATAATTAAAGCGATAATCGCAGCCCAAGTCGTATATGGGAACCATTTAACTGAATAGGCGCTTGTTTTTCCAGGCTGTTGTTTACGTGATTTCAAATGGGCGAAGGCAATGATCAACCAGATGAATAATACGGTATATCCCAGTGATCCCATCAGAAAATCGAAGGTCTTGCTTCCAGCAAATAAGGAAATCAGTACACCGCCAAATAAAGTAGAAGTACAAATTAATATTGCAAAAACAGGAACTTTCTTCTTCGATAAACTTGAAAAGATTTTCGGAATGCGGCCGTCCACGGCTTGCGTATATAGAACGCGGGATGAACCATACAATCCAGAATTCATCGATGAAATAATCGCTATTAGAACAACGGCGTTCATAATATGGTCAGCACCTGGAATCCCTATCATTTGAAAGACCATCACAAACGGACTTTCAGGCACCCCGTTTACTTCGTTCCAAGGAATTAAACTAACAATGATAAAAAATGGAATGATATAGAAAGAAATGATTCTGACCAATGTACTCCGAACGGCTTTTGGAACTACTTTTTCGGGATTTTTCGTTTCTGCCAATGTGACCCCGATAATTTCTGTCCCGCCATATGAATAAATTACCACCAGCATCGCCGTGATTAAACCAGTTGATCCATTCGGAAAGAAACCGCCATGATCAGTCAAGTTAGAGAAACCAACTGCTGTATGATCACCAAAAGTAACGAGTAGCAACAATAATCCAGCCATGATGAACACAATGATGACGGTTATTTTAATTAAAGCAAGCCAGTACTCCGTTTCAGCAAAAACCTTTACTGATAGCAAGTTGATTGCTGTAACTAACACCGAAACAGCTAATGCCAGTATCCAGATTGGATATTCAGGCAGCCAATATTGAATGAAAATAGCCGCAACGATTGATTCGGCCGTGATGTTCAATACCCACATTTTCCAATAGATCCAATCAAGGAAATAGGCAGGATACTTTCCTAAAATAGATTGGACAAGATCCCTGAATGTTCTTGCACCGCTATTACGGACCGCCATTTCAGCTAAACCTTGCATGATGAATAATAGAATGATGCCCCCTATCAAGTAGGCAATTATTGTGGATGGACCTGCCATATCAATTGCTGAACTGCTTCCTTTAAATAAACCTGCCCCAATGGCTCCACCTAATGCCATCATCGTAATATGCCTTGAAGTCATTGTCCTTTGTAAATTCGGTTTATCCGTTTCCATATCCTAACCTCCAAAAAAATCATAAAAGGCATATCGTCCCTTCTTCATTTGATTATGAAGAAAGAGACGATATGCCTTAAGCTTACCGCGGTACCACTCTTATTGGCCCTTTTCGAACCCTACTTTAAAAACCTTGTAACGAAGGTCAATCGTTAAAACCAGGAATAGATGAACTCTAATCTTTCGCTTTACCACTCCCAGGCAAGTTCAAAGTATCATTGGACTGCGTTGCACCAACCCGCAGCTCTCTTAACCGAATAATGAGCTTTTACTACTCCTGATCTTTGCGTTGTGAAAATTATATCTGAATATTTTTTATAATATCCAATACTATACGGACAATACGTGAATTTGTCAATATTTTTTTCAAGATAATAAATTAAAAGAAACAAATCATAAGAAAAATGTGGTGACATAGTTATATAAATAAATCAGGAAAATACTATCTAAAATATAATCTGATGCCTAATCCCCAGGAAAACTTGCAAGCGGCAACAATAAAGCTCCCCGGTTAGTGACTAAGTCAATTCTTCACAATCTTTCTTTTGGAAAGAGAAAGATGACCTTCACCTTGAAAATGATGAGTTAAAAATATTCCTTGATGCAGCTAAAAATTCGGAACATCCAGATGACTATGTAATTTTCTTAACTCTTGCTTGGACTGGATTGCGAGCTGGGGAATTACTGACCCTTAAATGGAAAGATATTGACTTGAAGACCATAGCCTTAACATTACTAAAAAATATTATAATCCCAAAAATAATACAAAGAACTTTCAACTACTTCCTCCAAAGGCAAAAAGATCAATTCGAAAAATAGATATAGAAGAAGTTAATAATACACTAAAAAAACATCAACTTCCCCAAAATGAAATAAAACTACAATTAGGGAAAGACTATTATGATAAAGATTTCATTTTTAGAAGACTAAATGCGCCTTATTTTGGTTATCCACATTTTATTAAGACAATTGAAAATCGGATGGAAAGCTTACTAAAGAAAACGCCAGATATCCACAAAAAAAAACCATTAAGCCCTCATTCATTAAAGCAGACACACACTTCTCTTTTAGCAGACAGGAGTTGAATTACTTCATATCATGGATCGATTGGGACATACAGAAGATGAAACAACTACACAAGTTTATCTTCACATTACTAAAGACAAAAAAAGAAGCTTCCCAAAAGTTCACAGAACTAGTGAGAATCCTCCGTTAATATCCTCAATGTTAGCAAATCACTCTCATCTCACTATAAAACCCATTCATATCAAGGGTTTGAGGGGCAGATTACATCATGCCGCCCATGTAATTTACGTTTTTATCTGTTTTTATCTAATTGTATTTACCTTGTTAATCCCTCAACATATTATCCAGAAACATTCCTCTTACTTTATTTGTTTTTACCATTATTTATTTTAAAGTTGGGTAAAAATTGGGCAACGCTAATAATATTTTTTTATAATACTCTCTACAACTCTTTCCAACTTCGTCCATACATTCTTGCATGCCTTTTAGTCAGAAATGAATTATCATATTAACCGAAAGTTTCATATTACAAATATCAGAAATAATATAGTTGTTTAATTTATAATAAATAGTAATATAGTTGTTTTTAAATTTTTCTTCCACTAAAGGGGATAGTTAAAGAAGGAAATTAAACTTATGTTGGAGAACTTATTTATTAAAATAAAATTGCAAAGAAAGGTCGTTTTTCATAAAATGAGTAATAAATTTAATTTTATTAAGGCTTCTATTGAAGACATTGATAAAGTAGTTAGCTTGCGGTTAGCGCTTCTTAAAGATTTGAGCGAGGTAAACTCTCCGCAGGAAATTAATCTTGTAGAAACTTCCACAAGAGAGTATTTACAAAAGGTACTTTTAAACAATGAATTTATATCCTATATGGCAGAAACGAATGGAGTGCCCGTTAGTATTAGTGGTATGGTTTTATTTAAAAGACCCCCGTATTTGGAAAATCTCCAAGGTATTGAAGCATACATTCTTAATATGTATACTGTCCCAGAGTATCGTGGAAATGGTTTGGCAAAAAGATTGCTTGAACATTGTATAGAGGAAGGTAAAAAAAGTGGCGTTAAACGCATTTGGTTGCATGCTTCTGAGGACGGTGAACATTTATACAAAAAAATGGGCTTTACTGCAAAGAAAAATGAAATGGAACTGTTCCTCTAAATGTACTGGGCATAATATTAGTTGTTACAAAAGATTGTGAATTATTGTACTTAAGCTATAGGGGGCTTTAGTTTAATAAGAATCAAACAACTTTATTATCAAATTCGAAGATAAGAATATTTATATTGATACAAAATTAATCAACTTAAAAAAAATCCTTACTACAGTAAATCGTAGTAAGGTTCTTGTTTTTTATTTCAAAATTAAACGTCTTTATTATCTCTATACATTACAAACATAAATCACTTGACAAATCGTCAATAATGTACATAGACTGAAATTAGTCAATAACGTACATAGAGAAAAATATGTCAAGAAAATTTGATCAAAAATGTGGATATTTTTTATCGCTAAGGCTATAATAAGAGTGTAACAACAACTTCCATCATGGAATGTTGGGTTTGTGTAGGTCAAGCTAGATAGAGCGACCTACTATCAGATTTATTTTCAGCTCGGATTTTAGCGCACAGCGCGGTAACAGGTTTCTCAATGTACACGAACATTGAGCCTCAATAATTGTTATTATTGAGTGTCAAAAAAAGCGTTTCACGATATTACGCCTTAAAAATCGTTGGGATTATTAAAAAGCGTTCACGATACTACGCCTAAAAATCGTCGAGATTTCCATAGCGTTTCACGATATTACGCCTTAAAAATCGTTGAGAAAGAGAATCGTGCTTCCCGGTGTGCACCCTTTTTAACATCGGAAGAAGGAACCTCTATAAACGGGGTTCTTTTTTGCTGATAAGGGGGAAAAGATGTCTGAGATTATTGAAAAAGGTATGTATTTCGCAAAAGAAGAGTTTTTTCAATTAATTAGGAATTTAGGTGGCACTTGGGACGATGTGAAGAAACGCCCAGTGGTTACACTAATCCAATCAAAGCAACATCCTGAAATATATTGGGCTATTCCATTAGGAAATTACAATCATCGAGATGCTAGGGGGCAAGCTAGAATTCAAAGTTATTTAGACTCCCCGGAACACAAAATACGCTCTTGTTATTATCACGTTGGGAAAACAGATAAAAAGTCTATTTTCAATGTGTCGCAAGTAGTGCCAGTGACCAAAAAATATATTGATCGTGAATATACATATGCTGGTAAACAGGTGCAGGTTGTCTTAAAAAACAAAAAGCTAGTCGAGGAACTAGAGAGAAAAGTTTCTAGGATTCTAGCCTATGAACGTGACTACATGAAGAAAAATGGAAAACCACGTTTCCAGCAATGCATTACAAAAATTCTTGATTATTTACATACTGAACTTGTAACAGAAGCTTATCAAAGGGAAATTGCTGCTTCTGAAGCAAAGATTGATGGTTTAGAACCAACCGTATAAAAGGGCACATGTTGCTCTTTTTTAGGTTTATGAAATATATAATCCCGCGGCTAGTGAAATATCTACATACGTAATATGTCCAAGAATAATTGTATTATGCAGATTTAGTTGATATGATGATCTTTTCGCTTTTAATTAATTAATTAATTAATGATCTTTGAAGCATGCTTTTAGATATCCGATAATGGATGATATAAAAAAAGACACCGAAGTGTCTTGTGTATTCACGTATAATAATGTTCTTTAAAAAATATTAAAGTTGGTTTAATACCGAATTATGTATTCAACACATGATAAAGGGATGGTGTGATTTGGAAAAGGTAAGTACGAAAACTATTCATCCATCAATCCGAGAACTTCTTTCCTTTGCAACTACATATTCTAAGGTTGAGTATGAATATGAAAAGTATTTAAATACATTTAACAGACAGTTATTCTTTCTTCAACAATACGGGGAAATCGTTGGTTGTATTGGAATTGAAATTATTAATCCTAACGAGTGTGTAATTAAACATATTGCAGTATCTACAAAACAAAGAGGAAAATCCGTTGGCAGCCAAATGATTAAATTTCTTTCTAAGCAGTATACATTTATCTCTGCTGAAACAGACAACGACGCAGTGGGTTTTTATCGGAAAAATGGATTTAAAATAACAAGTTTAGGAGAAAAGTACCCAAGTGTAGAACGGTTCTTATGTGTATATACGAATTAAAAATCTTAAAAAAAGTAGTTATTATTGAAAAAATATAGTAGTATTCCTTTCTTGTAATTAATGTAGAGTAGACTCCTTATGCAACAATCATGGCAGATTAGTGGAAGAACGTAAAAAAAGAACACAAATGAAAATATATCATTTGTGTTCTTCGAACTTTAGCCTAATCGGTCACCTTTTTCGACCCTTTGTTGCGGTTCTATTAGAACAACACCTTGTTTTGAATAGGTCCCCATTACCAAAACTTCCGAACTAAAGTCAGCTACTTTCATTGGAGGGAAATTAACTACTCCTACTACTTGTTTTCCAACAAGTTCATCTAAACTATAACAATCAGTTATTTGAGCACTACTTTGTTTAATTCCTATTTCTTCTCCAAAGTCAACCCATAATTTATACGCTGGTTTTCTTGCTTTAGGAAATGCTTCTGCTCTGATAATTTCTCCAACACGCATATCTATTTTTTGAAAATCGTTAAAAGTTATCATTACAATTCCTCCACTATATTTTGAGTATTTTTCACTCTTTTTTACATTTGAGATTTGATTGAATAAGATTCTGTTCTTCTTTTCTATCTCTTAAAACAATTAGTACACCCAAAAGAATTAAGAAAGAACCAAACCAAAAAGTAATACTAATAGTTTCACCTAAAATCAACCAACCTAATAATGTTCCAACAACGGGTTGAAAAAAGAAGAAAACTCCACCACCAGAGGCATTTAGCAATTGTAATCCACGATTCCACAATAGAAATGCGATAGCTGTTGATACTATCCCTAAATATAACAAGCCTCCCCATATAGAAGGGTTTGTTAATTCGGCCAAATTTAATTTAGTTAATTTTGTAATAACAAAAGGAGTTAAAACAACAAAAGCAATTAAAGTTGCATAGGTATTTACTACAATTTGTGAATAACCACTAGGTAAACATTTGATTAGAACGGACATTAAAGCCCATGTCAACGCAGCTATAATAAGCGAGATGCCACCTAGCATACTTGACATATTAATATCATCAATTCCAACGATAATAATGACCCCAATGGTGGCTAAGCTGACAGAAATTGCTTTCTTAAAAGTTAAACGCTCTTTAAGAATTAGACTAGCAAACACAACCATAAATGCAGGTGTTGTAGAAGTGATAATAGCTCCCATTTGGGCACTAGAAAGCATGGTACCTGTTTCTTGGGTAACAATGGAAATAACATATCCTACAATTGAAATTGCAGTTATTAACCCTATATGTTTCTTTTTAATCTTCCATTTTTGTTTAGTAACCAATCCAATGATTACTAACGCAACAAGTGCGATAATATATCGAATCCATACAAGTTCTAATGGTGGTATGACTGACACCACTACCTTTACGACAACATACATACCTCCCCATATACTTGAAGCTATTATTAAAAATAAAGAACCGATTATTGTGTTTTTCATATTTTTACCCTCCGTATTTTCAGGTCTGTTTGGACCTAACGGAGAGAATACAATTCTAAAATTTTCTCTCCGTTAAGATTGGGAGAGTACTGTTGGTACATCGTTTTCAAATAATGGAGTCCAATACATGTTTTCACCTCATAACAATTTTACGTATTTTCATATTGTAACAAATAATCATTTTGTTGAACATTGTTAATTAAAGAGAAAATAAAACCATTCTCCTGACTTGATTTTTCGTTTTAGTTTTTGGAAACACTGCTCTATGTTCTAAATTCTTTAAAGGGATTTTATGTGAAGTGTTACACTGAAACTCTAGGAGGGCTTTAGTGAATAAGAATTAAACTTTATTATACATTTTTGAAAAGTAAACCCATTTAAATGAATAGAAATTAAACACCTTTAAGGAGCATTACTGTTATAAAATTTAGCAAGGCTTATATCTTTAAAAACATAATTCAATAACTTAAACACCAGAGTCGAGTGCTTAACCGCAATATTGGTGTGTTAGAGTATGTACTTCATCTACATATATTTTTTCATTTAACAAAATATTTTTATCACAAATTATACAACGGATTTGATTACAGGATTAAGAGTAGGTGAGTTATGTGCATTAACATGGGATAGAGTTGATTTAGAAAAGAAAGTTATCCACATAAGCAAAACTGTGTATAACCCCAACAATAATAAAAATGAAACACTATTGGTACCTCCTAAAAATAAAAGTTCCATTCGTTTTGTGGATATTGATGATCACCTAATAAGATTGCTAAAAGAACATAAAGTTAAACAAAATAAACACAAGATGGAGTTACATAAAGACTATATTGATAATGGGTTTGTTTTTGCGAAAGAATTTGGCGAGGCAGAAATTGTTAAAAAAATAGAAACTCGTATGAATCTATTATTAAGAATTGCTGATTTGGATCCTTCTTTTTCACCACACACACTTAGACATACCCATACTACCATGTTAAGAGAAAAAAGAGTAGAGTTTGAATATATTCAAGCAAGACTTGGACACGCAAAAGGATCTCATGTAACAAATAGTACTTATATTCATCAAACAGAACAACAAAAAAAAGAAGCTACCGCTAAGATCAATTCTCTCAGCGGAAGCTTCATAATTTAAATTTTTGAGAAGAAAAATTGGGCAAGGGATGGGCAAAAACACTATCTCATCCCTTTCAAACCCTTGAAACCCATGGTAGTACTGGGATTCAGGAATTTGCCTACATCATGCCGCCCGTAAGATGAGAGTGTGTAATATCGTTAACGTGAGGTGAAATAAGTGCGGTAAATCAACGTTTTGGATATTGCTTACTGTAACATCTTTAACGGAGGTTTACCGTTTTTTATGGGATTGCGTTAGCAAAATGTTAGCATTTTCTATATAGTACAATTCAGAAGGTGGAAAGTATCCCCACACTTTTTTAACATATTATCAATAATTTGCTGAATTAATTATTATTATAAATATTTAAGTAGCTAAGTTCTCTTTCCATATTAGTAATAGTGTCATCAAATCTGCCAACCCTCATGCTGGTAAAAGAATCGTTATTCATTAATTTTGAGGAATAAAACATAAAATAAAAATGCCTCAAAATAAAATCAGTGAATTGAAAAGGTGTTAAAGGGGAAGACACTGGTATCCTACAATTTTTATATTGTCCTAAAGTTAAATGTGAAGCTGGATGTATGACTTCAATTGCTTCATCATTATCGAAATCAAATCTTATTGGAAATGGGTAGATATTAACACTTATTATATCCCCATATATTTCATCAGATATATACAACTCAGATTCCTCATCCATAGCAAATAAATTAGGTGAAGGAAAAAATGATAACCTCCCCTTTTTTAAATCATCACTTGTAGAAAATGTATATTGATATCGTAAAAAAGCACCATCAATCAATTTAAGATTATACGCTCTTTCAGAATTAATGGTGTTGTAGACAACATCATAAGAAATATTCTTCATAAATATATTAGTCACATTCGGATTGGATATATCGAGAATTATTTTGTCATTTTTATTAGTTATCGCGGGAAAGTTTTGATCAACGCTTAATCCTGTTGAAATCAGCAGGGTTGTAATTTGATTAATTTGTTTTAATAAATCTTTCGAGCTTAAATTATTCATCTGCATCGACTTCACTTTTTTTAAGTAGTGAAAGTAATATTTTTCTTTGCTCTTCATCTATATCTTCAACATTTAGTAATCCTTCAGCAAGAATTTTGTTAATTTCTCCAATACTTTTATTGGCATCCTTTACTCTTTTTTTCTCGGCAACACTCATATCCCTGTTAATCAGATTAATATTCTTTTGTTGTTCTTTTGTAGGATAATTAAATTCAAGGGTATAGTTATGATTTTTTACCTTTTTGTACTCAGTTATCAATTTTTCCATTTGAGTTCCAACACCTAATACTCTGACCCAAGCCTTACTCCGTGTAATCGCGGTAAAAAGTCTATTTCTTACAGTAGGGAGATTTCCAAAAGATTCATAGCAATCCTGACCGTTGATTATATATACCATAGCTGCCTCATTACCTTTTGCCCTGTAGATTCCAGTAAATGTAACGGAATTAGCGTTCTCAAAAAATACGTCTGGACTAGCGACTCCAGCAATATGAGTGTTATAACCCAGTTCATACAATTTTGCTCTTGCTGCAGCTACAGCACCTTTTGTCTTTAAAGGGTCGGGATTAATTACTATAATATCTGTTGGGAGAAGCTCATCCTCTTCAATATTTTTAACAATTTGGCTTACAAGCCATTCTGTTTGATCTATTTCGCGTTCAAAACAATTGAATTGTATCAAATCATCAATGGAAGAATGTTCTTCCAAGAACTTTGGACTGCTTTTTTCATCTCTTTTAAGAACCACTTCATGACCTTCTGAAAGATCACCTTCGGCAACCCTGTAACCAACCTCAGTCCATAACTCTTTGTTATCAAACATTTGGACTAAACCCGTTCCCGTCCTCTTGTCAACATTTCTGTATACCCCAAAACCTAATGCATGTGCCGTTACTAGTGTTGGTCTGGGGTTTCTATAGCACTTCTCTAAGATAATATCCTGACTAGCGTGACTTGTTTCATCAAACTTAACTTTAGGTTTACCAGAAGGTAGTATTCCGAATATTTCCTCTGGAGAAGGTAAACTGCTTCCTGAAAGGTTTTGAAGCTCATCATAAGCATAAACCAATCGTTTAGGTTCTTTTAAGAATTCATAACAAATTCTTAAAAAATACTTTGAAAAATCTTGCGCCTCATCTACGAGTAAGGCATCATAGAGAGGGACAGACGTATTCATGTTTTCTATTGCTTCTTTACATACTCCGGAAAATGCATGATCGTAACCAAAAATATTAGCTGCTTCACGAAAGTCTTTATATTTATTAATTTCTTGATGCTGGCAAAAGGTGTAATATAATCCGTTCTTTTCTCCACCACCGGGCGCCCCCCATGCATGAATAATATTTAAGTTATCCCAGTTTGGTGGTTGATTAGTTTGTTCAATATAAAATGTTGAAATAAAATCTCTAATTTGTCCCTTGAGCGCTCGTGTATTAAAAGTCACAGCAATCTTCCAATCGGGATGCTGAGCATGTAAGTATGCTGCTTTAAGGGCTAAAACAATTGTTTTTCCTGATCCAGCTAGTCCACGTATTCTTTGAACACCATCAACCGTCTCTATAACTGCCCTACTTTGCTGATTATCAAGGTTTGCAATAGAGTCTTCAACTTTTCTTAATTTATCGCCACGCGAATCCTTCTTAGTAATCTTTCTGGAAGTCCTATTGTTACGAATTGTTGAAATTGATTGCAACACCGATAATAGCTTTTTAAAATCCTCTTCCGTATATGGGGATTCCTCTAGATCATCAAATAAATCATCTAAATTATTCATATTGTATATAGGATAATCCAAATTTTGTACTAGGTTATTTACAGTAGGTGCAAATGTCACAACAGAAATTGAAGCTCTAAGCTGTCTCTTTGACGTTAACTCCTTATAATTTCTCAATTTTGATTCCATTTTATTATAACTCTCATCTTGCTTTTCCTCGTAACCAGTTATATCTTTACCCTCGATTAAATCGATAATGACCAATCCGTATTTTGAAGACAGAAAAACTGCATCGATTGGATATGGCCCATTGGCAGTACCAATTATAGGATAACCAGTGTATAAATAAGTGTCATCCATTCCAGTAAGGCCTTCAAAATAATCCGCTAGCAATCTGCTCGCTTCTGGTTTGGTGCTAGTACCCGGTATTACGGTAACCATCTACAAATCACCCCTAATGTTTATAATTATTATTACTATAAATGTATTAGTGTTTCATTATCTCTGACCATATATTAATCAAACACTTTAATTATAAATGTTATTGAAAAGATATTCAGCCTCTAGTTTGTATTCCTTTCTGGTTCAAAAGATTACGATTATTCACTGAGACTATATTTCAACAAACTTCTCACTGCCATATAGACTATTTACATTACCTTTAAAACCTAAGAGTCCGAGCTGGTTATTTATAAAGTCCCTACCGTATTTTTCCTCAACTTCTTTTGTGACCATAATCATTAATTCCTCTTTAGACCTTGTTAAAGCAACATATAAATAATTCAACATCTTGTTCTGCTCTTTATTTTCTCCAAAAAAGTAGGGGGCCAATTCCGTAGTCAGTAAAAATAAACATTTATTACCTTCCAATCCTTTGACACTATCTATTGAATTTACCAGCAGGCCTTCTTCCTTTGGAACTTCACGATTTAAATCTAGCGCTGCTCCAAGCTTCCCCTTGTCTTGTCGAGTCAAACTAACAGACAAATATCTCTCTAAACTATTAAAAATCGCGAAATTTCCTATTCTATCTAAGTCCTTCATTATCGCCTTTTTTATGATGTAAACAAATTTATCTCTTTCACTCTCTTTTACATTTGACCTCTTAACTAATGAACTAAGTTCATAGGTTAGACTTTGTTCTGCTAGATTAGTATCATTAGTATGAGTCATAAATTTTTCATTCTTGTTATATATAAATACGTAATCCCAATCAGATGAGGTAATAAACCTACTTACTTCAACACTACTTTCAAAAGCATAATTTAATTTACCAAAGATATCACTCTGAGGGGTCTGCTTCTCTTCTGATGTAACAAAATGATTAGCTAATATAACGTGGGAGATTGGACATCTATGATTGTCAGGTATATATGTAACATGCTCTTTGTTACAAGTAATCAATTCTTTGAAAGCATTTCTTCCGCGCAAATCTTGTTTTGGATCCCCTACTAATTGAATTTTAATTCCCCTTTCATTAAGGACTCCCATAATTCCAACTAGATGCTTGTCCATATCCTGCGCCTCATCAATAAAGACAGAATCGAGATATCTTGTTACAATAGATAATACTTTTTCTCTTTTTTCTTTATTAATCTTTCTATCACCAGATTTTTTACAAATGATCCATTTTGCTGTTTCAGTAACTTTTTCAACATGAATAAATTTATTAGTAGCAAGTTCCTTAATTTTTGAAGCTTTGAACCCGGCATTATCTGACAGCTGAATATGTGCTACTTTTGTATATTGTTGTTCAAAAATAAGATGATGAAAAGGAAAAATAAATTCTCTTAATAAGAAAGCATGTAAGGTTTCGATGAATAGTTGTTTGGGTATTGTACCATTCAGTTCAACGATTTTTTCTCTTACACGATCTCTCGCTGCATTAGTGTATGTAACAACATAAATAATTTTCTGGTCAGTTACTTCTTTTAATCGTTCTAATACAATCTGAGCCATTGAAGTTGTTTTCCCTGCACCTGCACCAGCCACTACAATTTTCATTCTTTTTCACCGCTCTGTAGGAATTTCAAAACTTTGTTGATATGTTGAGGTAATTCAATATCTACTAATTCATCAATTACAAGATCACTGCAAAACATTAGCATTGTTTCAGCTTTTGCACCTCTCCATTTATCAGATAATAAATCTGGTGTATCAACATTATCCCAACCATGATTGTTTATAAAATAACTTTTAAGCTTTTCAAAGTTAGAACCCGTTTTTACAATCTCCGGCTCAAGAGTATATTCCACTGTAGTAGCTACGCAAATGTTTTGATAAGAGTTATATTTTTCATGTTCCTCTTTGGCCTTTTGCTGATTATCGAAATCCCTAATAATACCAAGTTTATGTGATGAATTTTTATTCACTTTCAACCAAATGTCTAACATTTTTTTAAAACCCTTATGCAAAGAAATTACTTCAATATCGTTCAAGGATTTGTTTTTTGAGCTAATATAGGACTTAATAAACAATTCCTCTGTCGGTCCTTCTACTAATATGCATCGCCTTGAGAATAAGAATTTTAAAAAATCCAAATTGGGTTTTTTCGCTAAATAATTTAGTTGCTTCGTTTCCATTTCAGATTTTAGTGAAAAAGCATCTCCCTCTGAAACTACTGCAACATTTTCCAACTCTAATTTATTTAAAAATACTGAACTATGCGTTGAAATAAACAATTGAACTTGATTACTAGACTTTACAATTGAATTTATAAAACTGGTAAGCAATAGCTCATTACTTATACATAAATGCGCCTCCGGTTCTTCAATTGTTAAAATGTTTAAAGCGATATCAGAGTTTACTTTTAACGAATTCATCATAACAAATAGATAAACTAGATTCCGATACCCTAAACCTTGAGTATGTAAATATTCGTCTCCAAAACCAAGTCGGACATTGTTTAACAAGGAACTCATACTAGGCATATTAGGTAATAATGTAATTTCCTCAAAAAAATCCTTAGCATTTTCTAAATCGGACTCGTCTTGCCAATTAAATAAACCCTCTATTTTACTAATTTCCTTTAAATCAGCAAAAAATTTCTCATATGATCTTTCAACTTGTACTTTTTGATCTTCAGATAATTTATTCTGCAAAAGATTAACTAAAGCTTTTGATCCAAGTTGGGTATTTTTATTTGAAAAATCGTCACGTTCTGCTGCCAAAGAATTATATTTGAAATTTGTGAGATCACTATATGCTACTTGCTCCCCTGTAGATGGTATGATAATTGAATATTTATAAAGCTCAATCGGCAGTAAATTCATTTTTATATTATCAATTGAATCTGTATCTTGTAGAACCTTGCCTATGTGTACTAATAATTCATTCGGGTTTTCAATAAAAAACTGATACCTAATCGCATAGTGAGGCTTTTCACTATCTATCGAATTGACCCATTTGTGTACATAGTACTCATCAGCACCGTCTGGTTCAAAAGAAACTTCAACCATTACAAACGGTATAACATCAATAAAACTCTGGAGATCTACGCTTCCCTTTCTAATATCTTCAATATTTTCCTGTATATATTCAAAATATCTAGCCTTAGCTGAATTATTTATATCCTGCCAACCTAAATTTTTGTTCAGGTTGCCAATCTCATCATGTAAAAACGGTAAAGTAATTGCTTTAAGAAGATTACTTTTACCGCTATTATTTTCGCCAATAAAAATTACCAGTCTATTAAATTCAATATTAACATCACTTAAATTTTTATAATTCTGAATATGGACTTTTGAAATTATCATACCACTTGCTCCTTTTCAAAATATAAAAAAATACGACTCAGATTTCGATCCTTCTTTAATTGTATAAGTTCTCCAACATTTCTACAAATTTTTCCATACTTGCACCTTTGGAAAAATTACTTAAAGGAATTTTATAACTATACTTTCGTGTTTCTGCCTATTTCAATTCTTATCAAATAATAAAAAATGCTACAGGTTAAATGATACTATTTTTTGATAATATCATGTAACCCTAGCATTTTTCGAATGTAATTGTTAAATCAATATTTAGAATTTAATCTGTTTGAATAGCGATGTTCTCAATTTCCTTCATGATCATTTCATCATCCATATACTCCACAACCCTCAGTAAAAGCAATTTATTTTCAAACATAGCTTTTCGAACATCCGAATGAGATTTTATATGTTTAATATCATTCGCATCATCAATTATTAACTTTGCTAGTAAAACCTTTACCAAGAGGGGATCGTCGGTCTTATCTATCAACTGCCACGCTTCCTCCGTAAGTATCATATTATATTTTTCATTAACAAACGCAGCCAAAATCAGCTTTAATTTTTCTAAAGGTGCAGAGAAAAATTCCTTTAAAGCCCCTTCGCCTTCTCGTTTTAAAAATTTTCTAGTACTATATGCAATGGCTTTTAATGTTAATTCTTGTTCATCAGTGAATATAACTGTACTGCCATCGAAGTATAGAAAAGCATCTTCGTCAGCTAAGTACATTTTGTCTTCAGTGGAAGATTCCTTAATTTCAATAGCTGGTAGGATTTGATTATGGAAGGCTGACAATTGATCTTCAACCTTAGCAACTTCTTGTTTTAACTGTGATTCAATTTCACTTGCTGAATCAGGCAAATATTCTCCTAAGATTATCGTAACTTCAGTTAATGGGATATATGTTTTTATCTCCCGACCAGTAAACATCATATCTAACATGACCGATCCGAACTGCCGCTCAACAATTTCCGGATGACCTTCAACTTTTGCAAATAAATCAAGAAAGGAGAATTTTTCCCTCTGCAAGCAGATCCATGTTCTGGCAATAGCTCTGATTACTTCCGAATCAGAAAATTGCGGTCCTTTTTCAAATTTTAATACGATATTGAGTAAACCATTTAAATCGGCAGCTATGTTTAAATAATAAATTAACAATTTCAATGCACCAAGCTGATTTGGGGAAGAGTATGCTTTTAATTCATTGCCAAACCACTCAAAAAATGTCTTTCTAGAGAAGCGTTTGTAATAAATCCTTGACTTTTCCTCCTGTTCTGCGATTAACCATTTATTAATGAATTGAATCTGTTCCATTTCATTATTAAAATGAGCAGTTCTGGAAAGTAATTTGTCCACATCGACTCTTACAGGAATTTCAATTGGTGCTAAAAGATAATGATCGGCCCACTTTTTCGCCTTCACACATTGATCATAATCAATATTTCCACTTACCAAAGCATTATTCGGCAAACGGCTTTCGATTAACATTGCAATCGCCAATATGTACAGATGGTATTCATAGCCCTGTGTTTTAGAATTAAAAACATCAATTATCAATTGGTCTTCTTCAAATAAAATGTCATTACCAGTACTTTCTAATTGTACGGATCGATAGTGACTGATATCCTTGTACAATTTAAATGTTTCAGCAAATCTTTTACTTTTCAAATCACCTGTTATAGACCAATGCCGTTCTGGATTGATTTTTTCTGCTGATTTAACATAGACAGGTAATTTACTTCCACAAAACTCACGTCTATCAACATCCGCAAATGGAAAAGCATAAACTAGTTTTAAACTTTCCTCATAAACCTTTTCCCATTCCAAATTTGATATGTTATTAGGTAACATTGATAGATTAATATACGTTCCCACTATTTAATCTCCTTTTCAATGGAATATTGTTTCATAGATTTTTTTTACGATTTGTCAGTAATAGGAGACACCAAAATACTTAATCCAAATTCCTCATAATCCCACATCTTAATCCAAGCATAAGTGCCTTCTGGCAGAATAAATTCCCTTTCCTCTAAGGGTTTAATTGGTTCTTTATTAACAACACAGCCATGAGCTTGAGTTGCTGGATGAATTTTCACTAATCTCCCCGTATCATTAAAATACACTAATTTCAAAATACTGCACTCCTTCTAAAAATTACTATAATTTATTCGCTTACATTAATAGACACCAAATTGTAATTTTATTCATAAGGGGCCAGAAATTTTGTATTAGATATTTTTTTACAATGATTGGTATGAATTTTTATTAGTTGAGCATACTATACACGTTAGTGCAATTTGTAGGTCAGAGGAAAGAAGAAGTGCCTTTAGCATTTCTTCTTTTTCTTTTGTAAATCTTAAAAAAACTATGATTTTATATTAAAATGAAGGAAATCCCAAGATATAATGAATCCTGATTAACCGGTTAATTCAAATTTAATAAAGTAACCAAACAAGCGAAGCCCGCAGGTTACATGATGTTATCTTGTTAGATAATCATGTCCTGCGGGCTTTTTTGTTTATCTTGGAGGTTTTCAAATGGAAGAGCGAAAACGAAAAAAGTTAGATCCCCAGTGGATTAATAAAGTATTAGATTGTTCCGAAGAAGTAGGCGTTTCGAAGGCTATCATTGAACGATTTCATTATTACTACATTAAACAAAGGAGAGTTGACAGTGCAAAATCTTCTCAAATTACTTCAAGAACTAAAAGTACCAAAAATTGAGCCAAAGATTATGGTCGTACCAATAGATAAGAGTAAAACACAGGACCATCCTTACCAGTTGCAACTAGAATTGGATATTCTAAAAAACAACAACTAGTATAAATTTCCACAGTCCCGTCAAAGATTTTAAGTATTACTGACGGGAGGAATGTTTATGTCGCGAAAACCCATAGTCAAAGTGACTTTTAATGAAGAGTTACAAACAGAATCCTATTATTTTCTTAAACGTTTAATGGAAAAAATCTTGATTGATCAGCTAGATTTAGATCCTAAATTGAAAGGGATGCTGCTTATGGAAAGCAAACAAATTACCGAAAAGGAGTAAGTGATTAACTATGGAAATACCACAATATATTGATTCAAAGAAATTGTATGACGAATTTGTTATCGTCTATAGCCGTGTTAGTTCTGCTCAGCAGGATATTCAGAAACAAATTTTGTTAGCAGAAGCTTATGTAAACAATCATAACTATAAACAGGAATCTGTTATTTGGTTAAAAGACAATGATGTATCTGCAAACAAACTTTCAATGGATGAGCGACCTGCTCTACAGGAGCTACGATTATTGTTAAAACAAGGATTAATAAAAACAATCATCGTGTATAGTCGAGATAGATTAGCCCGTAACTTTTATGAATATGTGGCACTTGTGAAAGAATTCTATCAATACGATGTAAACGTCATTTTCACTTCAACTAAACAACCACCGTTCTCGAAAAAACTATCTATCGAAGCTTTGTATGGGATTTTTGCACAAACGGAAGGCCAAAGTATTTCTGGAAGACGAAGTGACACCAATAAACAATACCCATCAAACATCTTCGGGTATAAAAAACTTGGTAAAAAAAAGGACACGAAATACGTACCAGATGATAACGTTCAAAGGGAATTAAAAGCATTTCTTCTTGCCGTAAAAAAGGTGGAAAACGCCGAAAGTTTGTTTACAATCCTTTTGACATATAAGAAAATCCTTAAAAATAAAAAATATGATGATTTACTAAGATATTTACAAAATCCATTTTATTCAGGACATATGGAAACATTATATGGATATGAACAACTACGCCATGTGGAACCAATTATTACACTTGATGATTTCCAAGACAATCAGTCGAAACTGAAAAAGTTAAGAAATGAGATATTTGATGCCATCACCCTTGCAAGTAGTCATGGAATCATCATCCCTCACTGTAGCATTTGTAAGAAGGAGATGACATTTAGAACATCAGAGTTAGGCAAAAGCAGTTATTATGTCTGCAAAAAGAAACATGCAGAATTTATGTTACCTGTTAATGTATATAACGATTTAATTAGTAATCATTTAAAAGTGGTGCTAGGGTCAATTTCTATTGAAAAATTAAAGGGAGACTTATTGGCTTATTTAAGACAACTACAGACAGAACAAGAGCAAAATCTCATAGTAATAAATAGGAATTTGCAAAAAGTTCACAAGAAAATGACCGAAAATTATTCATCGCAATCAAATGCCAATTTGGATAAATTAGTACAGTCTTCTAGGAGAATTAAAGAAAACATCAAGGAAATTCATATAATTATTATTAAAATTGAAGAGGCGCGTAAAGGCATAAATGATCATATTCGAATGATTAAAGACAATATGATTGTGGAAATGCAAGGATTCGATTTGTATTATTTATGCCATCTATTTTTTTCAAAAATTGAAGTAAGCAATAATTCACTAATTTACCATGTTACATTCGGTAGATACTTTGAAAAAGGTGATCTTGATGAGCTTCGAGCATAAATACGTCTATATCGCTAATGGCATATTCTTGATTACAGATCGTCCTCGTACAAATTATGAGCAAGTAACATTGCCATTTAATATTTATATGGACCCGATAAAAATACTGACTGGCTACGTACGCTGGTCAGACGATAAGCAGTCATACGGCCATTCACTTGAAATGCAAGAATCAGTGATCATCTCTAGAGCAAAATTAGAGGGATTTCAAGTTGTCGTATTATTTATTGATGAAGCAACTTCTGCTTATCACACTCCAGCTCAAAAACGTAAAGTAATGCTTAACATGAAACAATACGTTTTAAGCAATTCAAATGTTACTGCAGCAATCTTTTATGAAGAATCCCGTGTAACAAGATTAATTGAAGACTTTGTTCTAAATATTCTTGGTCCTATTAAAGAAGCACGGCCAAATTTTATAGTTTACTCAACTCAAATAGAAGGCGAATGGGATGAAAACAACCCATATGTTCAAGCTAAACTTGCATATGCACATGAAGAGGTCGTTAATAAATCACAAAGGGGTTATGATTACCATAAAAGTGTTATTAAGGATTCTCCTACTCCACAAAGACCCGGCTCACGTAATCCCTTTGGTTATGACAAATCAACATTGACTGATGATGAGATTGAAACAAATGAGTACTCAGTTTTAGTGGTATTCATATTTTACCTTTACAGCTTTGGTTATAGTGATAAGAAAATTGCTGATTTATTAGAAAAGGCTTCAATTCCTCCACCATCCGCTGATGCAAAAGGTTGGTCAGATTCAAGTATTAGGTATATTTTAACTAACTACTGGTACATTGGAGATTTAGCATGGTTTTCTCGTACAAGCTATCATAGTAGTAAAAAGAAACCACTAGATGAGATTGAATTAATTAAAAATCACCACAAGGCACTCATAGGCCCAAATTTATGGAATGTCACTCAGTTTTTCCGCGAATTTAAACAAAACAAAGATCGAATGAATAGTCCCTTTATTTTGCGTGATATTGTTATTTGTGAAAACTGTGGAGAAAAGCTAGTTGCCAAGAATGCTACCCCTGCTAATTCAACAAAAAAGTATAATTATTATCGTTGTCCTAAATGCAATAAAAAAACCTCAATGGAAGAATTACATCAGACGATATTAAGCGATTTTTCATCCCGCTGGACAAGAGAACTAAAGCATTATATTGAAAAAGCGAATAAGATTCTCCATGCATGGAAGAAAATTTTAAATGTAAAGATATCAGATTCAACAAAACAGCTTGAGTCTTTAAAATACAATCTAAGTATGCTTAAAGAAGAACATGAATATTATCTAGATTTTAAAGAGAGCTTTGAATTACAAATAGCTGCTATTGAAAGGCAGAAACTACAATGTCTTGCTGTTAAAGAAGAAATTAAATACCAACTCAATGACCCAATGCTATACGAGTTAATAGAGCGATTTAAACAGGATATCCAACATTACTCGTTTGAAGAACAACGCTCACTTTTACTGCTTTCAGTCGAGAAAATTACGATCAACTTTGACACAAATAATCAAACAACAATTGGATATCGGCTCACACCTTTTGTCGAAATAGAAAACGTGATCAATACCATTAATAACAAATATGCATAACTGCTGTTTTCAAAACAGCAGTTTTTTAATATATAGCAGTGCTTACTTTACCGAAAAAAAGTCAATTCTACTGCTCACAATACCGAAACATTTGACGGTTTCATTCCAAACTTCAGCTAACAAATTCAGCAAACCCATTGGTATCAAGGCTTTCCTCTCATATTTATTCGGTAAAGTACTTATCGAGGGATACGTCGATGCTTATATTACCGAAAGACTTATTATCTTTATGCCCACTTTGCCGAATGTTTATACCTAGATACAAAAATGGGTATTGTCAATCCATTCGTTTTCCCTCCCAATCTCCCCCAAATTTATCAAGATAGAACTATTTTTCATAAAACCGCAGCAATAAAAACACTAACTAAAATAAATTCTTCAAATAGCTGGTATTGTTGAAGAATAATTGATCCGATTGAAAACAGTGTCACGTCATAATAACAAAGCACAACTCTTTTAAATCTGAGTTACGCTTCTAGAATTTATTCAAATGGATTATTATATTTTGGTCTATCGTTCTTCTTAAAGTCCCCGATCAATGGCAAACGAGAAAGCATATTTTGTAAATAAAGCGCATCCCACGGGATATGCTCTGTAATACCTACCCCGACAACTTTGTATTGTTTCCCTACATCTTGCAACACCCTGATTATTGTCTCAACACTTGAACCTTTTGGGAATTTATCTTTGTATTCTAAAAACCAATCCGCTTTAGCAGGTAAAATAGAACGAAATTCCTTCATATCTAAAACATCTAGATCAAGGTGAATAATAACATTAGAAGGATTACGCTCTTCTAACCATTTAAGAACTTTAGAGCTATCCTTTTTTATGTCTTCTGGTGATAGTGCATCAAGTTTCATCTTTTTTAAAGGCGGTGAGTCTAAAGCATCCAACATATCATTTAACCCTACAAACAAAACTTGTTCAGGATGAAAAGCTCTTGGAACCTCGTCAACGAATTCAGAATCACCTATGCCTAGTAGATTTGCTAAAACATGAGCATTATGAAACTTAAAATCTTCTGGAATTGATACATCAGGATGTGCATCTACCCAAAGTATAGCTGTATCTCCATCATATTTTTCATTCAGATAAGCAAAAGGAGCTAATTCAACACTACAATCTCCACCTAAGACAACTATGTTATCGGGAGAATGCTTTAATATAAGTTCCTTAGCAGCTTTAGCTTGCTTCAGAATACTACCTCTTGCAAAAATCCCTTTATCAACATCTAAATTAGGATTTTCATCTAAGGGAACCTCTTCAAAGGGTCCCTTAGATTTCGGAGCAAGCCAGTTTAATAAGTATGCTCCTAAAACGTATGGAGGATTATTACCACCTTGCCATTGTGGGAATAACAATCTTAAAGTCTTCATAAATATTTTCTCCTTGTTTTTACATATGATTCATTTCAATCCGTTTTGTGATAAAAAGCATGATGCTGCTTTTTTATTGGAAATCTTCCATCAATTCATCAACTATGCCTTTAACACTTTTGATTTCTTTAATTCTATCAATAGCAGTGTTTACACTTACTATCCCTTCATTAGAGTTTCCTAATCTCATTCCGGGAAGAAGACCTCCACCTTGAGTAATTAGTTGTTCGACTTCATCACTGGAAGAACCATTTAAACGCATTTGCTCCAACTTCTTCGCATAATTGTTTGGTGTGGAACGTTGATTATCGGAAACTAAGATTAGATCTGAACCACTAGAATTGATGATATCTTGCTTCGTTTTATCCGCAGCTGGACATTCTTCAGATACGACAAAACGTGTTCCAACATAAACACCATCCGCTCCTAATATTAAAGCTGCACGGACAGCTTGAATATCATTAATTCCACCTGCTGCTAAAACAGGTATATTCACAGCATTAACTATTGTTGGCACGATTGAGAAAGTACCTATTCCTCCATTTTGCGGAATCCATCCTCCCTCATCATAACCTGTTGCTATGATAACATCGGCTCCTAAAGATTCAGCTAACTTCGCCCCTTCTACGGTTGGGGTTAATTCACGAAGAATTAATTTAGCACCTTGATTTTTGATTGATTTAATCAATCTTTCATTAACATCACCAACGGAAACGAAATACTGAACCCCTTCTTCAAAAGCGACATCTAAATACTTCTGTGAGTGATTCTCTGTTTGAAGATCACCGTTTGGAGGGAAGAAAATATTTAAAGCGAAGGGCTTATTCGTCAGTTCCTTTATCTTTCGTATCTCATTACGGAGTTTTTCTGTAGATGTTAAATGAGTATCTTCAACTGGTCCTGCGTTTGGACCAATAACACCCATTCCTCCTGCATTAGAAACAGCTGCAACAAATTTTGCATCTGTTATCCAGTTCATAGCAGCTTGAATAATTGGATATTGAATATTTAACGATTCTTGTATTTTATTACTAAGGTTAATTTGCATTGTTCCCATTCAAGACACCTCGTTATTTAATGTTTTAGTGGACGGCTCTGTCTTGCCGATCTTATTTCCTTTATAAATAAAATAAAGTGCAATCATCATAAAAATAGCTGCAAGTAGTCGGTTTGTATCTAATGGAATTACCATACTATTAAACCAGCCGTAGTGATCAATAATTAAGCTAATTACTAACTCCCTCAATAAACAAACACTTATCTCTTAAATACGCAGTTTTTCTCCATATTGCTATCTAACTTGTTTAACTTTATAGATTCAGTTAGTGTGAAAAGATCATAAATAAGCAGTTTACAAAGAAAATGAGCGCAAGAAACTAGCCAACCTTCGGTTCATTTCAAAAAGTTGGATAAATAGGTATGTACGCACCAATGGATGTCCACATATCTTATGGAGGTCTACCCTCCCAAGTCTCACAGAGTCTACGCTCCTACATTCCTTCGTTCAACCTTTCCATAAGGTGGATGTCGGTCATGCTGCCCTACAGGATCTTGTCCTTACGTTAGTTGCGTTGCCGACTAATCCCATGCTGATTTTGTCTGTTCATCTGTTCAAATCTAGTCGATAAAAGTTAGTTTTATAGTGATTAAGCTGCTATTGGTTCTTGGATAAATGCATGCATATGTGGGATGTCCTTCAACATCTTCTCCTCTTGAAACACAAACTGTTTCTTACCAATAGAGAAGAGTATGCGGATGAGCTTATTACACAAAGCAATTAAAGACTGCATCTTTTTCAACGGATTGTCAGGTCTCGTTGTGTAGTAATGATGTAGGGCTTTAAAGGCTTTGTTCTTGGCTACTAGAATCATAGATGCCCGGAATAACAATGCTCGTAATTTCTTTCGACCACGTTTGGTTATTCTGGTCCTCCCTTTATGCTTACCTGATGTATTTTCTTTTAAGCTAAGCCCTGCCAGTTTGGTTATCTGACGAGGATGATTATATTCACTCAAATCGCCTACTTCAGCGAAGAAACCCGCCACTGTATCGCGTCCAATACCTGTTATCTCTAACATTTGATCAACACCTGGAATATCTTGAAGCAGTGTATCCAGAGTTTGGTCAAGCTCTTCGAACTTGGCTTGAATGAGTTCATACTTTTGGATTAAGGTTCTTAATTCCATTTTAGCCATCATGGCACCCTGTCGGATGCCAATCGAGCGATTGGCTGCTTCTTTTAAAGCTTGAATTTTCTTAATCCCTATACTACGTTTCACAGCTTGCCTAAGGTATTCTAGTAATTCTTCTTCTGTATATCTAACCAATTCTTCCGGTAATGCTTCAAGCTTTAATAAATGAAGAGCTGCTTTCCCTTCCCAACTTTTAAAAACAGTAAAGAACTCTGGGAAAAATCGATCTATCCAGTTGTGTACTTGTCCTTGTACAATCTGTAAGTCAACAGTTAATAGATCACGTAATTTCTTAGCCACACGCAGCTCCGCGAAAACTCCTTGTGGTATCGTTGGTTCGGCGTATCTACCATCTTTGATTAGTTGTGCAATGACTTTTGCGTCTTTGACATCATTTTTAGTGGGAGAGTTATCGTCTAGCTCCTTACTATGCTTGACGTGTAAAGGATTGACCGTGACGAACTTAATCTGTTCCTCCTTTAGAATATGAGCTAAATTAAGCCAATAATGGCCTGTAGGCTCCATTCCAGTAATGACAGACTCCATTTCGCATGACTCTTTTATTTGATTAATCCAATCAATAAATGTCTTAAATCCTTCTTGGGTATTATCAAAAAAGCAAGTAGAGCCTAGCTCCATTCCACGATAATCCTGCGCTCTAGCTACATGATGATGTTTGGCAATATCAATACCAATTACTAGAGTTTTAGGTGTGATTTGAGCTATTTTATGATTTTGGTTATAATTCATAGTGAGACCTCCGAGTAGATATTTTGTCCCTTTTAGCTGGCCAGGCTTAGGACACATTTATCTTATCAAGAGGTCTTTTTTCTTTCAAACCGCATTTTCACTTATTACAGGAATGCTGCCCTGTAATCGCAGCTACATTAGATGCAATAACGCCAATTTTCGGGACAGCAAAAATGATTAGTAATCCATACAGCGTCCCAAGAAGGGCTGCACTTAACTGCCATTTTGGCGCTTCTAATAGATTAAGTATCCCTCCTGAGCCAAAGAAGACAACTAAAATGGCAAGAAACAGCGTTCCTGTTATAAAGGTAAGAAAAGTAGTTTCTATTGTTCCAATCCTTCTACCTAGAGTTCCATTTATGGAGGATTGAGAACTTAGGAGAATTCCTCCTATTAATGTAAAGATAATCATATAGGCTCCTATTTCTAACACTCCCTAAAATATCAAAAATAATGCAATCGTCATGGACACAACTGAGAATATTTTTTCTTTGTTAATTTTGGCTTCTTTGCTTCCAAGCCATCCATAGTGTTCAATGACCATACTCATAATAAGCTGTCCTATGATGACCGAGACCATCGTAATTCCAACACCAACAAAAGGTACACTCATTACGATAATTGCGAGATATATTCCGCCCAATATTCCTCCGACAAGGAGCCATTTTGGTGAGCTTTTCACTTTAGAAAGTTTTCCTTTCCCCCAAAATAACCACATTAATCCTACGATGATCGATCCTATAAAAAAGTTGTAGAAACTCGTTTCTATTTTTCCAATTGAATTACCTAATTCAGCATACATTGCTCCTTCAAAGCTGAGAGCCGCTCCTGCTAATATTGCAGCGAAGTAAAATAATAAACGCAAATATATCTTTCCTCCCTAACAAACTATAAACATTTCATCAAAATCTCCAATTGAATTTCGGTTTATCAGTCTTATTTATATCACCTATTAATGGTAATCTGGCTAACATATTTTGCAATGCGTAAGAGTCCCACGGGAAATGTTCTGTAATTCCTAAACCAATGACTTCATGTTGGTTTGCAACATCTTGTAATAGCCTGATAATTGTTTCAAAAGTTGCTCCAGATTTTGCATTCTTTAACGTATCAATATAAAGATCAGGTCTCGCCCCTAATACAGAACGGAATTCCGTTAAATCTAGGACATCCAAATCAAAATGTATGAATACTTTCGAAGCATTGACCGACTGTAGCCAACTTAAAACAACCTCGCTATTGTCTGTAATCTCTTCTGGCGGTACACTTTTTAATTCAAGCTGATCAATCAAATCCTTTTCAGTTTTTTGCCATTGATTTAAACCTACAAGCAAGACATTTTGGGGATCTAGATGTTTAGGAATTAAAGAGACGAATTCCTCATCCCCATGACCGAGTAAATTAGCTAGAACATGAGCATGGTGTTCTTTCTGATTGGATTTATTATCGACATCGGGATGAGCATCGACCCAAAGAACAGCTATATCGCCATCATACTTTTCATTCATATAAGAGATCGGCGCTAGTTCAACCCCACAGTCCCCTCCAAGAACAATGACTTGATCAGGACTGTGTTTTTCCAGTGCCTTACTGGCATCGGCAAACTGCTTGAGTAAAGGTCCTCGTGCAAAGATCCCATTTTCGTTATATAATTCATTATCTAACGAAACGGGGATTTCTTCCTGAATATCGTTTTGATTTGGTGCAAGAAAGTTTAATAATTTTGCTCCTAAAAAGTAAGGCGGGTTGTATCCACCTTGCCATTGAGGAAATAATAAACGTAACTTTTTCTCTGTACTCATAACTAATCCTCCTAAATGATTTGCTGTCACCTAAACTGGTAATGACTTGTCAAAGATACAAGGCTGACCAATTCGGAAGTTTATTTATCTCTAAGAACCTGAGTAGATGAACAATTTCCAAGAGTGGCTACAAACAACAATAAACCCTATAGTAACTATAGGGTCAAGAAATGTTTTTATTCACTTTAGTTGATAATTAAAAACCATATGTTGTAATCCATAAAGGAAGCATAAGTTACGCATTCTTTATTATTCTTACCCGTAATTCAGTAAGAAACGTCGCTTCTTTTAAAGAACTATAGCTTGTAGGAAGCGATACTTCGTAGACAATATCATCCGTTTGGATCATATTTTGCTTGATGTAATCGAAAAGCTTACTATAGTAATAATCATAATTTTTTTCTTTAGAAGACCAATCAAACGATATGCATACGTAATCACCTGAAGGAATGACATCCAATTCAATCGGGTATTCAACCGCAAAATTCTCATTTTGAGAAACAGTTGTGTACATATAGTTATAGTGAATGCCAATGTCACTGTATGATTTCAAATCGAAGATATATCCATAATGATTGTCGATGATACAGCCTTTATCCTCCAGCACACTAGCCAATTTTCGTGCATTTAAACCCGGATCACTATCTGAATTTAAACACGGTGTAGAAACTTTTAAGATTTTTTCTTCACCTTTTTCTCTAAAATAGATAGTCCCTTTTTCTTTACTACAAATTTCTAGCTGTTCTTTAAGTTGCATTTTTCTTTTTTGAAGTAAACACTTAGCCGATTCTATTCTCTTCATTTCATCTTCAATTACCGTTTCTTGATTTTCAAGAAAGTCCCACATATCATGAGGATTATTTAATATATTTTTCTTAATATCCTCCAGTGGCGTTTGAATACCTTTTAAATACTTAATAATGTCCAAGTAGAAAAACTGCTTAATGTGATAGTATCTATAGCCATTCTCTGGATCTGTATAGTCAGGTTTAAAAATGCCAAGCTTATCATAGTACCGTAATGTCTGAATCGAGATATTGTTTAGACGAGCAGTCTCCCCGATTGTAAAATAGTCATCCATAGCAACCGCAACCTTTCATTAGAGAGGGAGTTCCCCAAAATACTTTTATCAATAATCACGCTACAAGCTCTCTACACCGTAAATATAATTAACAAATCGGATAATGTCAAAGTAATATTTAATTCACCTCTATCATTTCACTTTTAAATTACAGAGCCAACTTTATACTCTTAACGTTTTAAATCTACATTTTCCCATACTTCTCCATCTAGAACTTCTTCCCATGACACTTATTCCATTAAATGGCCGGTTTGTGGAAGACTTATCTTATTGAAAGTTTAGATGAAATCATATTATTTTAAGAAATGACTTCAAATATGAAATTTCGAAGATACAATGTATTACGGTTGATCAATCATAATTTCAAAAAGAATAAAAAAGGAAACGAAGAGCAATTCAATAGGACGAAAAATAAATTTAGCCATAATCCAAAAAATATTTATAATAAAACCCTTCGAATATGAAAATGCGAAGATAAAATATATTATGTGAGACTTAATCAAATATCGTAACTGAACAAGCGAAAACCGCAGACGTTACTTAGCCAATCAATTATTAGTGGGCTAAGTAAATCTGCGGTTTCTTTGTTTTCAATCATAAATAACTACGGAGGTTTCTATAAAATGCAAACAACAAAGAAGTATAAAACTTGGGATTCATTACCAGATACCCTTACAGCACAACATATTGCGGAGTTTCTCAGTATTTCGAGAAGAAGAGTCTATGAGTTATTTCAAACACAAATAGAACACGGCGGTATCCCCAACTTTTCGATTGGCACATCAAAAAGGGTGGAAAAATCAGACTTTAAACAATGGATTTTGAGATTAAAAGAGAAAAGTGAGGTAGATCAATAATTATGAAAGGACATTTTACAAAAAGAGGATGCAAATGTCCTCCTAACAATTGCACTTGTAATAAAAAGTGGTCCTTCGTTATTGACATTGGAAAGGATCCAAAAACAGGAGAACGGAGACAACACACAAAGGGAGGATTTAAAACGAAGCAGGAAGCTGAAGCAGTTGCTGCCTCTTTAATTACCGAAGTAAATCAGGGTACATTCATTAAAGAGTCAGATATTTTATTTAAGGATTGGGCTAATGATTGGTTACCACTCTATATTGAAAGAATTGCACCGAAACCCGGAACCATTCGTCTAAGACAATACAACATAAAAAAATTATTACCTTACTTTGCTCATTTAAAACTTAAAAACATCAATGAAGAAATGTATCAATCCGCATTGAATGATTTAAAAGATCAAGGTTTTGCTAGAACTACGATTGAAGGGGTTCATACTACAGCAAAAATGATATTTAAAATGGCTGTTAGTAAAAGAATACTTAAAATAGACCCCACAACAAATGCCTATATAAAAAAAGACGAGCAAATTATTATTGAATCAGATGAAGAAGAATTACCTGTATACTTCGAAAAAGAAGATCTTGCAGTGTTCTTAAAAGCCGTTTACGAACATGGACTTTTTATGGATGTCCTTATTTTTATTACATTATCCTATACAGGTATGCGAGTAGGGGAGCTAGTAGCACTCAAATGGAAGGATATAGATTTTAATAAACATACTATCCGGATCACAAAAACGTACTATAATCCCCAAAATAACACTAAAGAATACCAATTAGTTCCGCCTAAGACCAAAAAATCTCGACGTAAAATCATAGTAGATGAAGTTGTTATTGCAGCATTTAGAAAACATAGAGAAGAGCAAGAAAAGATGATTACTCGATTCGGTAAATCCTACAATGACAATGGCTTTGTGTTTGCTAATCTTAATCGTCATCCGGGCTACCCAGTCTTAATAAAGTTTATTGAAGGTAGAATGGCTAGGATATTAAATAAGGTAGACTTAAATTCAGACCTTACCCCGCACTCTCTACGCCATACGCATACATCACTTCTTGCTGAAGCCGGAGTAGGTCTGGAAGAGATTATGGATCGACTAGGCCACCATGATGATGAAGTTACTAGAAAAGTATACCTTCATGTTACAGACAATATGAAAAAAGAAGCCTCTGATAAATTTGGTGATTTAATGCGAGGGCTTATTTAATTATAACTTTGAAAGCAATCATCTTTGCTTTCAATATACATAAAATTTCATAAAGGAACTACTCAACCCAAGCTTATTAGTGTCATCATCCTGTTTAAATGAATCCTATTGAATGTGGATGTTAAAAAGCGGATAAGCAAATTTATCCCTCATCCCATTTACATACTTCAGAAACTAATTTCCATAAAGCATTATTTTCTTTATCTTTAGGTTCTAATTCTTTACATAGCCTTTCTACAGCCCTTTTAAACTCTTCGGAAACACCCTCGTCTTTTTCATCCACTTTTCAAACCCCCTTTATTCATGCTTTTCTTTACTAGAATTCCATTTCAACAAAGGTAACTCATTCATCCTTTCGATTAACCATCTCAAGAAGTTGTTTAATATCTTCTCCTGCAGATATAGCAGTGCCAGCTAATGAATTAAAACTATTTATTTTTTCCTGTTTTTCTTTAGGTTTTAATTTTACGAAAAAGCCATCCTTTTGCTCTTCAATAATAATTTGGTCGAATAATTTATGTTCTTTTAAAGTTCCTTTTACAATATTGAGGACTTTTGTCAATTTAAGATTTGCGTCATTTATTTCCAAAATCATTCACTCCTAATTAAAGCTCGACTCCCTTTAATTAACAATTTAACATTAACACCCAAACAAATAAAATGCTTTTTACTTTTCAATCGCAACAAAGTGAATTATTCACTATCAAAGCGGAAATAATGGACAATTGTAACAAAAAATAAAGAAAGTGAGGACATTCAATGAAAGGACATTTTTACAAACGAGGCTGTACATGCAAGAAGAAAAAATGCACTTGTGGAGCCAAATGGGCTTTTGTGATTGACATCGGCATAGATCCGGAAACCGGAAAGAGAAGGCAAAAGACCAAAAGCGGTTTTATAAATAAAGAAGAAGCTGTAACAGCTGCCGCTGCTCTCTTACAAGAATTGAATCTAGGGACGTATTTAGAGGAAACAGATCAAACATTTTGTGAATTTGCCAATGAGTGGCTTCCTATTTATAGTGAAGCAAAAGACGTTAAACCCGGAACCATTCGAGTCCGTCGTCATGAAATCAATAAACTCTTGCCCTACTTTTCCCGCCTCAAAATGAAGGACATTACGGGAAGGAAATATCAGGATGCACTAAATGATTTAAAAGATCAAGGATATTCTGATAGTACACGGGAAGGCATCCACCGTACAGGTAGAATGATCTTCCGAAAAGCATTAGAAATGGACCTGATTAAGAAAGATCCAACCGAATTTGCTTATTTGAAAAAAGATAAGAAAACGATTGAGCAACTGGAAGAAGAAGAAATTCCAAACTATCTTGAAAAAGAAGAACTTGCCCTGTTATTAAAAACAGCTAAGGATCATGGCCTTGAACATGATTACTTGATGTTTCTTATCCTTTCTTACACAGGAATCAGAGTTGGCGAATTAGTTGCTCTCAAGTGGAAAGATGTAGACTTTAGGAATCATACGGTCAGCATTACCAAAACGTATTACAATCCCAATAATAATACGACGAACTATCAGCTCGTCACACCAAAGACGAGAAAATCAAGAAGGAAAATTATTGTGGATGAAGAGGTGATTAACGCTTTGAAGAAGCATAAAAGGGATCAAGATCAAGTCATCGAACGGCTAGGGGACGATTACTACGATAAAGACTTTATCTTTGCCAAAATGGAACGACAATACGGATATCCTATCGTCATTAAGACCGTTCAAAATAGAATGGCGAGACTGCTTAGAATTGCAGGCCTAAATCCTGAGTTAACACCTCACTCGTTACGGCATACGCATACCTCGCTTCTTGCCGAGGCTAAAGTTGCTTTAGAACAGATCATGGATCGATTAGGGCATTCCGATGATCAAATTACAAAAAATGTGTATCTCCACGTTACACAAGAAATGAAAAAAGAAGCCTCCCAAAAGTTCAGTGAACTTATGAGAAGCCTCGATTAATATCCTCAATGTTAGCAAAATGTTAGCAAACCACTCTCATCTTACTTACAAACCCACTCATATCAAGGGTTGGAGGCACTTATTACATCATGCCGCCCATTCCGCCCATGCCACCCATGTCAGGCATTGCAGCACCTTGACCAGCTGGTTCTGGCTTGTCAGCAACTACAGCTTCTGTTGTTAAGAACATAGCAGCAACTGAACCTGCGTTTTGTAAGGCAGAACGAGTAACTTTAGTTGGATCAACGATACCAGCTTCGATCATGTTTACCCATTCGCCGTTAGCAGCGTTGAATCCTGTTCCCACTGGTTCGTTTTTCAATTTCTCAACGATTACGGATCCTTCTAGACCTGCGTTGAATGCGATTTGACGAACTGGTTCTTCGATCGCGCGTAGAACGATGTTGATACCAGTTGCTTCGTCGCCTTCTGCTTGGATAGCAGCTACTTTATTGTATACGTTTAGAAGTGCTGTACCACCACCTGCTACGATACCTTCTTCCACAGCAGCGCGAGTAGAGTTTAGAGCATCTTCGATACGTAGTTTGCGTTCTTTTAATTCTGTTTCTGTTGCAGCTCCAACTTTCACTACTGCTACACCGCCAGAAAGTTTTGCAAGACGTTCTTGTAATTTTTCACGGTCAAATTCAGAAGTAGTTTCTTCTAATTGAACACGGATTTGGTTTACACGTGCTTGGATATCTTCTGTTGAACCAGCACCTTCTACAATTGTAGTAGTCTCTTTTGTGATTACTACTTTTGCAGCGCGTCCTAAAGATTCAATAGATGTTGTCTTAAGCTCTAAGCCAAGATCTTCTGTGATTACTTGACCACCTGTTAAAACAGCGATATCTTCTAGCATTGCTTTACGACGATCACCGAATCCAGGAGCTTTAACAGCTACTGCAGTGAAAGTACCGCGAAGTTTGTTTAATACTAATGTAGCATTTGCTTCGCCTTCAACGTCTTCTGCAACGATTAATAATGGTTTACCTTGTTGAACAACTTGCTCTAACACTGGTAAAATTTCTTGAATGTTTGTAATCTTTTTATCTGTAATTAAGATATATGGATTTTCAAGAACAGCTTCCATTTTATCTGAGTCAGTTACCATGTAAGGTGATACATATCCACGGTCGAACTGCATACCTTCTACTACGTCTAGCTCAGTAGTGAAACCTTTTGATTCTTCGATTGTGATAACACCGTCGTTACCAACGCGTTCCATTGCTTCAGCAATTAATTGTCCTACTTCTTCATCTGCAGAAGAAATAGCAGCAACTTGTGCAATAGAAGCTTTGCCTTCGATTGGTTTAGAGATAGCTTTTAATTCCTCAATCGCAGTTGAGATTGCTCTGTCCATCCCTTTACGGATACCCATTGGGTTAGCTCCAGCAGTAACGTTTTTAAGTCCTTCGCGGATCATTGCTTGTGCTAGAACTGTTGCTGTTGTTGTACCGTCTCCAGCAACATCATTTGTTTTGCTTGCTACTTCAGCAACTAGTTTTGCACCCATGTTTTCGAATGCATCTTCTAATTCGATTTCTTTTGCAATTGTTACACCATCATTTGTAATAAGTGGTGAACCATATTTTTTTTCAAGAACCACGTTACGTCCTTTTGGTCCAAGCGTTACTTTAACAGCGTCTGCTAGAGCGTCTACCCCACGCAGCATTGCACGGCGAGCTTCTTCACTAAATTTAATATCTTTAGCCATTTTGAAAAACCTCCTCAAGTATTGTTATCTCATGTATTTTTATAATTCAGTAATCTCTTATGTTAAAATAAAGTTAGCCAATAATAGCTAAAATGTCGCTTTCGCGAAGGATTAAATATTCTTTCCCTTCGTACTTCACTTCAGTACCAGAGTATTTTGAGAAGATAATGCGGTCATCAACAGATACTTCAAGCGCAGCACGTTCTCCGTTGTCTAGTACACGACCAGTTCCTACAGCTACTACTTTACCTTCTTGAGGCTTTTCTTTAGCAGAGTCTGGTAATACGATACCACTTGCAGTTTTTTCTTCTGTTTCAACAAGCTCAATAATAATGCGATCTCCTAATGGCTTTAACAAGTGAAACAACCTCCTCAAATTATATACAAATTTTTTATTATTAGCACTCAATCACAATGAGTGCTAACACAATTATTATATTAATTAATCTTTTCTCAGAATGCAAGAGACAAGACTTATTTTTTCGTAAATTTTTTTCTAGTTTCTTTTGCCCTTACAAAGTATATACCTTTACGCCTTAAATATTCATTCTTTCTATTATTTTAGTTGCTACTATTTGAAACAAGACACTCCTTATTAGTAGAATAGAAAGTATGATTGTCTGTTATCTTCAATATAATATGAACAGATCAGCTTAGATATAATTCCTATGTCACAAACTTTTAAACCATATTTATTTAAAGGAGCTTTTATTTTGAAAAAAGAATATTGGATTATCATAATAGCTTACATTGCCATGCAGCTCTCTACTTTTGTTGGAGTTCCTGTTATTCTTTTTATCGCTGGTTTGCTTGGGTATAACCCAGCATCTAAAGCGATTCAATTCCAATCTAACGTTATTTGGTTGATATTTAGTTTTGTCGTTACCCTTATAATCTGTCTTTTTCTGTTAAGAAAAGAAATGAGAAATCCAATGCGTTCCGATATGATGAATATTCCTTCTTCTATCGGCTGGGCAATCGGGGGCATTTTTCTATCTTTATTTGCACAAACCTTCGCAGGCATAATCGAACGACTATTAGGCATAGAAGCTGGATCGGAAAACACAGAGCAAATCATGCAGCTTATTAATGCTGCACCTCTTGTCATTATCGTAGTAAGTATGATTGGACCCATTCTCGAGGAAATTGTGTTTCGTAAAATTATTTTCGGTTCCCTATATAAGCGGTTCGGATTTTTTATCTCTGCACTAATTAGCTCCCTTATCTTTGCGGTTGCTCATAGAGATTTCACCCATATCCTACTATATGCAAGCATGGGTTTTACATTTGCTTTCCTATATGTGAGAACCAAAAGAATCCTTGTGCCGATCTTCGCCCATGTCGCAATGAATTCACTCGTAGTTATCATGCAATTAAACTATGATAGAATTATCGAATGGCAGGAAAAGTACTCAGGCGTCACACACTTTATTGGAGGATTTTTATAAAATGAGAAGATCACCGCTATTTTCAGGAGTTCTATATATTATATTTGGAGCTTTCTTTATATACTTTGCTGTACATGATTTACAACGAAACCAAGAATGGGGATTCTATACATATTTACTAGTCATCCTCGCGACCTTTGATATTGGTTCAGGAATTAAGCTAATCAACTTTCACTTCTTCCTGAAAAAAAACCAACACGACAGCAAAAAACCAAAACAATAATCGAATGGCATTTACAGGAGATGAGCAAAAGAAATTGCCCTTATAAAGTTGATTGGAGTAGAAGTCCGTTGACTCCTGTTGGAAATCAACGAACACAAATTTCTCTAAAAAAAATGCGTGTATAAGAATGTAGTTATCTCTACACCCTTATACACGCATTTCCTTTTATTCTTCCGTTTCCTCAACCTCTACTTCAGCATCAGGAGTAGGATAATGTTTCAAGAAATAAACAAGAGATTGCAGTTCTACTGCTAAGTCAATATGATGAACTCGTACATATGATGGCACATTTAGACGAGCAGGAGTAAAGTTCAATATTCCTTTAATATTACTTTCTACTAAACGATCTGTAATTACCTGAGCAGCACTTGCAGGAACCGTTAATATCGCCACTTCCACCCCATTATCTTGCAGAACTTTCTCTAAATCATCCATATGATGAATCGGTACGTCGTTCACTAAAGTGCCAATCTTTTCTTCTATCACATCGAATCCCACTTCTATTTTTGTGTTATTATTCTTTAAGAAGTTATATTTTAAAAAGGCAACCCCAAGATTACCAACACCAATTAAAGCAACCTTTGTTAGTTCGTCTTGATCTAATGTTTTTCGGAAAAAAGACAATAAATAGTTTACATTATAACCATATCCTTTTTTTCCAAGGGCGCCAAAATAAGAAAAATCCCGTCTTATCGTAGCAGAATCAACCTTTACTGCTTCACTTAATTCAGCTGAAGAAACTCTCTGCTTTCCTGATGAATGCAAGTTTTTTAAAAAACGATAATATAATGGTAACCGCTTTGCTGTTGCCTGCGGTATTTTCATTACTTCATTATGCATACTTATCCCCTACCTATATTTAAAAATTAGCAGTTATATCTCCTGCTCTCTTTTGTAATCGCCGCTTTTCCCACCTGATTTCTCGACTAAATAGGTGTGCCCAATTACCATCCCTTTATCTATGCTTTTACACATATCATAAATAGTTAATGCTGTGGCAGAAGCAGCAGTTAATGCTTCCATTTCCACACCCGTATTCCCAACTGTCTTTACCGTTGCTGAAATAATTAGGTGGAAAAATCCTGCCTCTTCTTCCCATCGAAACGATATATCGACACCCTTCAACATAATTGGGTGACACATAGGGATAATATCAGCCGTTTTCTTAGCAGCCATAATTCCTGCCACTTGAGCAACAGCTAAGACATCCCCTTTTTTGATTTCCAGTTTAGTGATTTTCTGATAGATTTCTTCCCTTACTTTAACGCTAGATTGAGCAACAGCTATGCGAACGGTTTCACTTTTTTCTGAGATATCAACCATTTTTGCACGGCCCTCATGATTAAAATGTGTAAACTCCCCCATAATAACACCTCTAAGCAAAATGATACACTATTTTAAGGAGAATGTGTATTTATTATCACTTTTTTCCCATTTCACCTTTATTGCAGTATAACGTATTTTTAGGTTACACTTATGGTACATAATCCCCTGAGGTGAAGAAATGATACTATTACAAGTAAATCAGTTAACCAAGCACTTTGGAGCTGAACTTATCTTATCAAATATAAAATTAGAAGTACAAGCAAGAGACAGAATCGCTCTCGTGGGAAGAAATGGTGCCGGTAAGTCTACCTTATTAAAAATAATTGCCGGACAACTGTCTTATGACTCCGGTGAAATCATAAAACCGAAAAATGTTGAAATAGGCTACCTTGCCCAAAATACAGGGCTTGAATCAAGTCTTTCCATTTGGGATGAGATGTTAACTGTGTTCCATGAGCTTCAAATAAAAGAGAAGCATTTAAGAAAACTGGAACAACAGATGTCGGATCCTGGTACTATCGAGAACCCAGATGCTTTTGAGAAAATTTTAAAGGAATATGACAATCTGCAATACGAATTTAAGGAAAGCGGCGGCTACCAATACGAAGCAGATATTCGTTCCGTTTTACACGGACTGAACTTTAATACATTCGATTACAGTACTAAAATTTCCTCTTTAAGTGGTGGGCAAAAAACAAGACTAGCATTAGCTAAACTACTGCTTACGACACCAGATATACTAATTCTAGATGAGCCGACTAACCATTTAGATATTGAAACCCTTTCCTGGTTAGAGCAATACTTGCAAGGCTATAAAGGAGCTGTCTTAATCGTTTCCCATGACCGGTACTTCCTTGACAAAGTAGTAACACAAGTCTATGAAATATCCAGACATCATATACAAAAATTTCTAGGTAACTATAGCGGTTATCTTGAGCAAAAAGCAGAAAATTATGAGCGCGAAATGAAACTTTATGAAAAGCAGCAAGATGAAATTGCCAAACTAGAAACATTTATTCAAAAAAATTTAGCACGTGCATCTACAACGAAAAGAGCACAAAGTCGTAGAAAAACATTGGATAAAATGGACCGTATGGATCGTCCAGACGGAAATGAAAAGTCAGCTTCTTTTGGGTTTGAAATTACAAAACAAACAGGTAATGATGTTTTAAAAATGGATGATCTTTCTATTGGTTATAAAGATAATACCGTATCCAAACACATATCCTTCCAAATAAAAAGAGGAGATAGTGTGGCATTAGTGGGACCAAACGGTGTTGGTAAATCTACTTTATTGAAGACAATCATTGAAAAGCTGCCAAAGCATGCTGGCTCCATTTCACTTGGATCAAATGTAATGATCGGCTACTATGACCAAGAACAAGCAGAATTGACATCTAACAAACGCGTATTAAATGAATTATGGGATGACTTCCCACTAACTCCTGAAAAAGATATCCGAACGGTACTTGGTAACTTCTTATTCTCTGGTGACGATGTTTTAAAAACAGTTAACTCATTAAGTGGTGGAGAAAAAGCGCGTTTAGCATTATCTAAATTAATGATGGAAAAACCCAATGTATTAATTTTGGACGAACCAACGAACCATTTAGATTTAGATAGTAAAGAAGTACTTGAAAATGCTCTAATTGATTATCCAGGCACCATATTATTTGTTTCACATGATCGTTATTTTATAAATAGAATCGCAACAAAAGTGATTGAATTAAGTGCAGAGGGATCTACAGAATTCTTAGGTGACTACGATTATTATGTGGAAAAGAAGTTAGAACAAGCAGAGATTAAAGCATTGGAAGCAACGGCTTCTATTCAGGTTGAACGTGACAATGGTACAGAAGAAAAAACATCTTACCAGATGGATAAAGAAGCCAAAAAGTTAGAAAGACAAAGAATAAGAAGAATTGAAGAAATTGAAACAACGATTGAAGAACTAGAATTAAAAGTATCGGAACAGGAAACTCTCCTTTGTGAACCTGAAATCTTTCAAGATCATGCAAAAGTTTTAGAACTAAATAACAGCCTTGAATTATTAAAAGATCAAATTGATCGTTTGATGGATGAATGGACCGAATTGTCAGATAAGTAAAAAGTACTGGGTATGCCTATACCCAGTACTTTTTTCCACATTATTATCCACATATTAAAGAGTTATTATATAAGCTTTCCACATATTTACCCACAATATCCACAAAACTCTAATAATTTATACACATTATCCACATAATATGTATATAACAACATATTTATTCACAATTACTCTTTTCTATGCATATAAGTAAAAAGGCTTATTTTTCTTCATTGTGGATAGTTATATCCAATCCTGGATTTCCGTTCAAATCCAGCTGTGCTCGCTGTCCTTTCTCAAAGAAAATAGTGCCAGCTGCTGCAATCATCGCTGCATTATCCGTACATAAGGACAATGGGGGAATGGTTAACTTTACAGAATCTAACTGCTCAAATTTCTCTGCAAGTTCTGTTCTTAGACCATTGTTAGCAGCAACACCGCCCGCTAATACAACTTGTTTCACCTTGTATTCCTTTGCTGCTTCCACGGTCTTTGAGACTAATACATCTACTACACTTTCCTGAAAACTAGCAGCCAAGTCTTCTGGTCTAATAACTTCTCCACGTTGTTCAGCGTTATGCACAGTGTTGATAACTGCTGATTTTAATCCACTGAAACTGAAATCATACGTACCTTCTATCCATGCTCTTGGAAGCTTAACAGCTTTTGGGTTTCCTTCTCCTGCTAATCGATCAATATGAGGTCCACCTGGATAAGGAAGCTGAAGCGTTCTTGCGACTTTATCATATGCTTCGCCAGCCGCATCATCCCTTGTTTCTCCAATAACCTCAAAATGACCATGCTCTTTCATTAACACTAATTCGGTATGTCCACCAGAAACCACAAGCGCTAATAAAGGAAATTCTAAGTTATCCACAAGTCGATTAGCATATATATGCCCAGCAATATGATGTACACCCACTAAGGGGATATCATGTGCAAAACTTATTGCTTTAGCTGCATTTACACCTATTAAAAGAGCACCTACTAAACCAGGACCTTCTGTTACAGCAATAGCATCAATATCCTCATAGCTTATCTCTGCTTTTGAGAGGGCCTCTTCAATCACAATCGTAATTTGCTCTACATGATGTCTCGAAGCAATTTCTGGAACTACGCCGCCAAATCGTTTATGACTTTCGATTTGAGAAGAAACAATATTAGAAAGGATTTCTGTTCCATTTTTTACAATAGAAACAGCCGTCTCGTCACAGCTTGTTTCCATACCCATTATTATTACATTATTATTCTTCATAATTTCACCCACATTACTAAAGCATCTTCTTGATTATCTGTATAGTACTTCTTTCTAATTGCTCCATTTTGAAATCCAAGTTTTCTATATAAATTTTGTGCTACTTCATTTGTTACACGAACTTCTAATGTCATAGTAGTTGCACCTAGCTTTGTTGCTTCTTCCATAATCTTTGTGAGCAGCATTTCACCAAGTTTTTTCCCTCTAAAATCAGGCAGAATAGCGATATTTGTAATATGTGCTTCATCTACAACAATCCATACACCACAATATCCTACTAGCCCGTCTTCATATTGGATGACAATATACTTTGCAAACCGATTCTGTGTTAGCTCATTATAAAAAGCCTCTTTGCTCCAAGGAGTACTAAAAGAAATCGTTTCGATTTTAAAAACATCATCGATATCCGCGACTGTCATATTGCGAAATTCAAATGTTGACATTATCCCCTGTCTTCCTTTTTCTCTATTTTATTTGCCTTCAGCCAATTTGCCTCTGCTTCTGCCAAGCGAATATAATTGGGGGTAAACGTATGTATTGCTTCTCCCTCTCTTGCTTCACCTAACATTGCAAGGATAGACGGTCTAGGATTAAAGTCCACAGCGTCTGTTAACTGGGCAAACTCTCCCAACCCTTCTGTTAAAGTATCTTGATGTATTGGTAAGTCATTGCCTACAAACAATATTCGCTGTTTTAATGGGACAAGCTGCCCTACCCAATCAGTTGAAAGAATTAACTGATCATTTTTTACGATCTCAATATCATTCCTGCTAAATTGATAAAGTCCTGTGTAAATCTGTCCTCTTCTAGCATCAAATAAGGGAGAAACATATCCATCAAAGTATCTTCCCACAGATGCAGCAAGCACTTCTAAACTAGAAACACCTACGAGTGGGATGTTCAACGTCCAAGCCAGCGTTTTCGCAATGGTAACACCAATACGCACACCTGTATAAGATCCTGGACCTTTTGCTACCACAATTTTAGAAAGATCCTTTGGTTTTATATCACAGTCCTTCATTAACTGTTCAATTGCTGGCATTGCTCTAATCGAATGATTCTTTTTTAGGTTTGTAATATACTCCCCGATTACCTTCCCATTCTCATATAAGGCAACCCCTAATACAAAATTTGATGTATCTATTGCTAATATCTTCATGAAAATAACTCCTTACATAATTGCATATAACGGGAGCCCTTAGGTGATAAGACAATTTTTCTTCCCGATGTATTATCATAGTATAAGTTAATCTGCAGATAATCCACTGGTAACTGCTCCTCAATCAAATGAGCCCACTCCACTACTGTAACGCCTTCACCCTCGAAATACTCATCAAATCCTAAATCCTCATCGCTATCCTTTAAACGATAAACATCCATATGATACAATGGCAATTTCCCTTGATACTCTTTAATTATTGTAAAGGTAGGACTATTAACTGTTTTAGTTATCCCTAACCCTTTCGCTATTCCTTTTGTAAAAGTTGTTTTGCCAGCACCTAAATCACCTTCTAAAGTGATTACATCTCCTGCTTGTAAAAGCCATGCAATCCGCTCAGCAAAATCAATCGTTCCTTCCGCAGTATCTGCCTTCCATTCAAAGTTATTCATAAATTACTCCTAATACAAATTTAATAATGGTATTATCTTTTATTATACTCAATTACCCACTGAGTCTAAAGGTAGTCTTTTGTTTTTTGTGGAAAAGCTTCTGATCTTGCAATTTTATTTTTATTTAGTTATCCACAGTCTCTCCATTTAAAGAATTCCTAGACGAACAAAAAAATCCTTAGGTTTCATTCCTAAGGATTTTTCATTGTTTGATTGCGGGGACAGGATTTGAACCTGCGACCTTCGGGTTATGAGCCCGACGAGCTACCAGACTGCTCCACCCCGCGACGATATAAAATAATAAAAGCCTGGCGACGTCCTACTCTCACAGGGGGAGAACCCCCAACTACCATCGGCGCTGAGAAGCTTAACTTCCGTGTTCGGTATGGGAACGGGTGTGACCTTCTCGCTATCGCCACCAGACTATTTATTTTTGAGGTTATTCCCTCAAAACTAGATTATGAAGTAAAAGAAAGAATGAGTAATCAGTATTGTCCAGCTCCAACGCCGATAAACAGGCGTTTCCGCTTTTCATTTTAGTTAAGTCCTCGATCTATTAGTATCAGTCAGCTCCACATGTCGCCACGCTTCCACCTCTGACCTATCAACCTGATCATCTTTCAGGGATCTTACTAGCTTGCGCTATGGGAAATCTCATCTTGAGGGGGGCTTCATGCTTAGATGCTTTCAGCACTTATCCCTTCCGCACATAGCTACCCAGCGATGCCTTTGGCAAGACAACTGGTACACCAGCGGTGCGTCCATCCCGGTCCTCTCGTACTAAGGACAGCTCCTCTCAAATTTCCTACGCCCACGACGGATAGGGACCGAACTGTCTCACGACGTTCTGAACCCAGCTCGCGTACCGCTTTAATGGGCGAACAGCCCAACCCTTGGGACCGACTACAGCCCCAGGATGCGATGAGCCGACATCGAGGTGCCAAACCTCCCCGTCGATGTGGACTCTTGGGGGAGATAAGCCTGTTATCCCCGGGGTAGCTTTTATCCGTTGAGCGATGGCCCTTCCATGCGGAACCACCGGATCACTAAGCCCGACTTTCGTCCCTGCTCGACTTGTAGGTCTCGCAGTCAAGCTCCCTTGTGCCTTTACACTCTACGAATGATTTCCAACCATTCTGAGGGAACCTTTGGGCGCCTCCGTTACTTTTTAGGAGGCGACCGCCCCAGTCAAACTGCCCACCTGACACTGTCTCCCACCCCGATCAGGGGTGCGGGTTAGAATGTCAATACAGCCAGGGTAGTATCCCACCAATGCCTCCACCGAAGCTGGCGCTCCGGCTTCCAAGGCTCCTACCTATCCTGTACAAGCTGTACCAAAATTCAATATCAGGCTGCAGTAAAGCTCCACGGGGTCTTTCCGTCCTGTCGCGGGTAACCTGCATCTTCACAGGTACTATAATTTCACCGAGTCTCTCGTTGAGACAGTGCCCAGATCGTTACACCTTTCGTGCGGGTCGGAACTTACCCGACAAGGAATTTCGCTACCTTAGGACCGTTATAGTTACGGCCGCCGTTTACTGGGGCTTCAATTCAGAGCTTCGCACTAACGTGCTAACCCCTCCTCTTAACCTTCCAGCACCGGGCAGGTGTCAGCCCCTATACTTCGCCTTGCGGCTTCGCAGAGACCTGTGTTTTTGCTAAACAGTCGCCTGGGCCTATTCACTGCGGCTCTCGCAGGCTTGCACCCGCAAGAGCACCCCTTCTCCCGAAGTTACGGGGTCATTTTGCCGAGTTCCTTAACGAGAGTTCTCTCGCTCACCTTAGGATTCTCTCCTCGCCTACCTGTGTCGGTTTGCGGTACGGGCACCCTAAATCTCGCTAGAGGCTTTTCTTGGCAGTGTGGAATCAGGAACTTCGGTACTATATTTCCCTCGCCGTCACAGCTCCGCTTATGTGGTAATGGGATTTGCCTCATTACCAGCCTAACTGCTTGGACGTGCTAATCCAACAGCACGCTTACCCTATCCTCCTGCGTCCCCCCATTGCTCAAACGATTTAAAGGTGGTACAGGAATATCAACCTGTTGTCCATCGCCTACGCTTTTCAGCCTCGGCTTAGGTCCCGACTAACCCTGAGCGGACGAGCCTTCCTCAGGAAACCTTAGGCATTCGGTGGATGAGATTCTCACTCATCTTTCGCTACTCATACCGGCATTCTCACTTCTAAGCGCTCCACCAGTCCTTACGGTCTAGCTTCAACGCCCTTAGAACGCTCTCCTACCACTGACATCATAGATGTCAATCCACAGCTTCGGTGATACGTTTAGCCCCGGTACATTTTCGGCGCAGAGTCACTCGACCAGTGAGCTATTACGCACTCTTTAAATGGTGGCTGCTTCTAAGCCAACATCCTGGTTGTCTAAGCAACTCCACATCCTTTTCCACTTAACGTATACTTTGGGACCTTAGCTGGTGGTCTGGGCTGTTTCCCTCTTGACCACGGATCTTATCACTCGTAGTCTGACTCCCAAGAATAAGTATTTGGCATTCGGAGTTTGTCTGAATTCGGTAACCCGATGGGGGCCCCTAGTCCAAACAGTGCTCTACCTCCAATACTCTAAATCTTGAGGCTAGCCCTAAAGCTATTTCGGAGAGAACCAGCTATCTCCAAGTTCGATTGGAATTTCTCCGCTACCCACACCTCATCCCCGCACTTTTCAACGTGCGTGGGTTCGGGCCTCCATCCAGTGTTACCTGGACTTCACCCTGGACATGGGTAGATCACCTGGTTTCGGGTCTACAACCACATACTATTTCGCCCTATTCAGACTCGCTTTCGCTGCGGCTCCGTCTCTTCAACTTAACCTCGCATGTAATCGTAACTCGCCGGTTCATTCTACAAAAGGCACGCTATCACCCATAAATGGGCTCTAACTACTTGTAGGCACACGGTTTCAGGATCTATTTCACTCCCCTTCCGGGGTGCTTTTCACCTTTCCCTCACGGTACTGGTTCACTATCGGTCACTAGGGAGTATTTAGCCTTGGGAGATGGTCCTCCCTGCTTCCGACGGGATTTCTCGTGTCCCGCCGTACTCAGGATACACTCAAGAGGGAACGAAGTTTCGACTACAGGGTTTTTACCTTCTACGACTGACCTTTCCAGATCGATTCGTCTACCCCGTTCCTTTGTAACTCCATATAGAGTGTCCTACAACCCCAAGAGGCAAGCCTCTTGGTTTGGGCTAATCCCGTTTCGCTCGCCGCTACTCAGGGAATCGCGTTTGCTTTCTCTTCCTCCGGGTACTTAGATGTTTCAGTTCCCCGGGTCTGCCTTCAGTACCCTATGTATTCAGGTAAAGATTCTATCCCATTACGGATAGAGGGTTTCCCCATTCGGAAATCTCTGGATCAAAGCTTACTTACAGCTCCCCAAAGCATATCGGTGTTAATCCCGTCCTTCATCGGCTCCTAGTGCCAAGGCATCCACCGTGCGCCCTTTCTAACTTAACTTAGTTTCGACCAAAGATAAGCGGCGTATCTCTTCGTCAGCTTCTTCACTCTGCTCCTCACGTACTGTCGTACGCTCCGGTGCTCGTTCGGTCGCTTCCTTGACCTACTTGCTTTTCTTTGCTCTCCAATCTTTGAAGGAGTATTCGTTTAATACGATTACTTTCCAAAGAAGTAATTCTCTAAAATAGAGAATCTAAGATGGCGATTACTCGGTTTCTTTCTTGGTTCTTACTTTTCATAATCTAGTTTTCAAGGAACAATTTCGGCTAAAGATAAACTTCGCATCTCTTCGTCAGCTTCTTCGCTCTGCTCCTCACGTACTGTTGTACGCTCCGGTGCTCGCGCATTCGCTTCCTTGATCTACTCGTTTCTCTTTACCCTCAAACTTATTACTGTTTTTGAGGAATTGCTCCCTCAAAACTGAACAACAAATCGTCAACAATCTATGATGGAATGTAAATTCCATTTTCCTTAGAAAGGAGGTGATCCAGCCGCACCTTCCGATACGGCTACCTTGTTACGACTTCACCCCAATCATCTATCCCACCTTAGGCGGCTGGCTCCAAAAGGTTACCCCACCGACTTCGGGTGTTACAAACTCTCGTGGTGTGACGGGCGGTGTGTACAAGGCCCGGGAACGTATTCACCGCGGCATGCTGATCCGCGATTACTAGCGATTCCAGCTTCATGTAGGCGAGTTGCAGCCTACAATCCGAACTGAGAATGGTTTTATGGGATTTGCTCGACCTCGCGGTTTTGCTGCCCTTTGTACCATCCATTGTAGCACGTGTGTAGCCCAGGTCATAAGGGGCATGATGATTTGACGTCATCCCCACCTTCCTCCGGTTTGTCACCGGCAGTCACCTTAGAGTGCCCAACTGAATGCTGGCAACTAAGATCAAGGGTTGCGCTCGTTGCGGGACTTAACCCAACATCTCACGACACGAGCTGACGACAACCATGCACCACCTGTCACTCTGTCCCCCGAAGGGGAACGTCCTATCTCTAGGAGTGTCAGAGGATGTCAAGACCTGGTAAGGTTCTTCGCGTTGCTTCGAATTAAACCACATGCTCCACCGCTTGTGCGGGCCCCCGTCAATTCCTTTGAGTTTCAGCCTTGCGGCCGTACTCCCCAGGCGGAGTGCTTAATGCGTTTGCTGCAGCACTAAAGGGCGGAAACCCTCTAACACTTAGCACTCATCGTTTACGGCGTGGACTACCAGGGTATCTAATCCTGTTTGCTCCCCACGCTTTCGCGCCTCAGCGTCAGTTACAGACCAAAGAGTCGCCTTCGCCACTGGTGTTCCTCCACATCTCTACGCATTTCACCGCTACACGTGGAATTCCACTCTTCTCTTCTGCACTCAAGTCCCCCAGTTTCCAATGACCCTCCACGGTTGAGCCGTGGGCTTTCACATCAGACTTAAAGGACCGCCTGCGCGCGCTTTACGCCCAATAATTCCGGACAACGCTTGCCACCTACGTATTACCGCGGCTGCTGGCACGTAGTTAGCCGTGGCTTTCTGGTTAGGTACCGTCAAGGTACAAGCAGTTACTCTTGTACTTGTTCTTCCCTAACAACAGAGTTTTACGATCCGAAAACCTTCATCACTCACGCGGCGTTGCTCCGTCAGACTTTCGTCCATTGCGGAAGATTCCCTACTGCTGCCTCCCGTAGGAGTCTGGGCCGTGTCTCAGTCCCAGTGTGGCCGATCACCCTCTCAGGTCGGCTACGCATCGTCGCCTTGGTGAGCCGTTACCTCACCAACTAGCTAATGCGCCGCGGGCCCATCTGTAAGTGACAGCGTAAACCGTCTTTCAGCTTTTCCTCATGAGAGGAAAAGGATTATCCGGTATTAGCTCCGGTTTCCCGAAGTTATCCCAGTCTTACAGGCAGGTTGCCCACGTGTTACTCACCCGTCCGCCGCTAACTTTAAAAGCAAGCTTTTAAAGTCCGCTCGACTTGCATGTATTAGGCACGCCGCCAGCGTTCGTCCTGAGCCAGGATCAAACTCTCCAATAAAGAGTTGATTAGCTCATTGCTAAACTCTAGCTTTTTATTACTTTTTTGTTTTACAACATTCGTTATAAAACGATTATTGTTGACGTTTGTTTGTTCAGTTTTCAAAGAGCAATAAAATAAAATGGAGCGGGTGATGGGAATCGAACCCACGACATCAGCTTGGAAGGCTGAGGTTTTACCATTAAACTACACCCGCATAATAAGAGTGATATACTTTTTTTGCTTGACGAACATTCATGGTCGGGAAGACAGGATTCGAACCTGCGACCCCTTGGTCCCAAACCAAGTGCTCTACCAAGCTGAGCTACTTCCCGAATATGGCGCGCCCGAAAGGAGTCGAACCCATAACCTTCTGATCCGTAGTCAGACGCTCTATCCAATTGAGCTACGGGCGCATATTTCCGAAAGCGACTTTATAATCATACAATATTTTTTATCGGCTGTCAACACTTTTTTTGATGCGGCCGAGAGGACTTGAACCTCCACGGGGTTAACCCCCACTAGGCCCTCAACCTAGCGCGTCTGCCATTCCGCCACGACCGCACTATAAGAGATGATCCATTGTACATTCATAAATCTGTTTCGTTCATCAAATTAGATGGTGCGGGTGAAGGGAGTCGAACCCCCACGCCTTGCGGCGCTAGATCCTAAGTCTAGTGCGTCTGCCAATTCCGCCACACCCGCTTATTCTAATATATAATGGTGAGCCATGGAGGATTCGAACCTCCGACCCTCTGATTAAAAGTCAGATGCTCTACCGACTGAGCTAATGGCTCTTGGCTGGGCTAGCTGGATTCGAACCAACGAATGACGGAGTCAAAGTCCGTTGCCTTACCGCTTGGCTATAGCCCAATATTAAATATAAATGGCGGTCCGGACGGGACTCGAACCCGCGACCTCCTGCGTGACAGGCAGGCATTCTAACCAACTGAACTACCGGACCAAACTTTTTTTATAAAATAATAAATGACCCGTACGGGATTCGAACCCGTGTTACTGCCGTGAAAGGGCGGTGTCTTAACCGCTTGACCAACGGGCCATAATACCAAATTGCTTTCTGGCGGAGAAGGAGGGATTTGAACCCTCGCGCCGCTTACGCGACCTACACCCTTAGCAGGGGCGCCTCTTCAGCCTCTTGAGTACTTCCCCAAAAAAATGGCTCCGCAGGTAGGACTCGAACCTACGACCGTTCGGTTAACAGCCGAATGCTCTACCACTGAGCTACTGCGGAATAATTGTCATCGACATATTTGTTATCAAAAGAAACAATCACTAGCAGCGTTATAACAACTGCTCTCTTGTCGACTCTTTACATTATAAGGACATATAAATAATAAGTCAAGCACCTTTCAAAACTTTTTTTAAAACAAAATCCATCCATCATTCATTACTTATCCATCTGAATCACTTCTTCTAATTTTAATCTTCCCTTACATTTCCCACAAACATACTTTTTTATATCCATTCTTTTTCTTCTCGTATATTGCTGTTTACAGGAAACACAAGAGTAAATAAGTATTTTCTTCGATTTCCCTCTCTTACTTTCAACTGGTAACGGTGAACAATATCTTGGACCACCTACCATTTTTAGAAGAGATTTAAAATCGGCATCCTTGTGCTGATATCCTTTGTTTAATAAATGAAGATGATAATGACATAATTCATGTTTTATAATCCCTACTAATTCATCCAAACCCATCAGATCATAATATGTTTTATTGATTTCAATATTATGAGTGCTTAACAAATATCTTCCACCAGTGGTTCTTAATCGCGGATTAAAAATTGCCTTGTGCTCAAAACTTCTTTTAAAGTAATCCCACGATATATTCTCCACTAACTTTTGCAATTCCTCATTTGTCATCGTACCGCTCATTCCTCCTCAACAAGACAAACTATTATAGCATACAATAGTTTTATAACTTACTAAAACGTACACAATCATGTAATTATGTTAAATTGATAATTCTATAATCTCACCTTAAACTAGGCAATTTTCTACCTTTTTTAGTTATCGGCATGAAAGGCTAAAGCAAATTTATCTTTTTTTAGCTAGCCAAAATCAAAAAACAAGGAGTGAATATAATGCCTAATTGGTTACAAAACCAAATCAAAAAAGCTTTCTATGAAAAAAATAGCTATCAAGTCAAGCTGTTGAATCAATGCTGGTATTACTATTGCCGCAAAAATACTGCTAATTAACTTCTCATTATAAAATGAACTCACTTTCTCTTTATAAACTAAGAATACCTGCGTTATCTCTTCCATCAACGCAGGCTTCTTTTTATTGCTATTTTTCTTCTTTTGGATTTAGCATCGTTAGTGCAACTCTTCCTTTGTTATGGTCGACGCTGTCTACCCAAACAGTAACAACATCTCCCACACCTACTATATCAAGGGGATGCTTAACAAACTTATTGCTTAGCTTCGAAATATGGACCAAGCCATCTTGCTTTACACCAATATCTATAAACGCCCCAAAATCAACTACATTTCGCACCGTTCCTTGTAGTTCCATGCCCGTTTGCAGATCCTCTAGTTTCAATACATCTTTTCTTAATAATGGTGCAGCTAAATCGTCACGTGGATCTCGGGATGGACGAACTAATGCCTCAATAATATCCTTTAGCGTTAATTCCCCTATATTAAGTTCCTGTGCACTTTCCTTCAGATTAACATTTGTTAATGCTTCCCTTAAAGCTGTAGTACCGATATCTTTTGTTTTAAATCCTAATGTAGATAAGAGTTTTTTTACTTCATCGTAATGCTCTGGATGTATGCCCGTTCTATCTAAAGGCTCCTCTCCATCCAATACACGTAGGAACCCAATTGCCTGTTCATATGTTTTTGCACCTAAGCGCGGTATCTTCTTTAATTGTTTTCGACTTATGAATTTCCCTTCTTCTTCTCGTTTCTTTACGATATTATTAGCAACCGCTTTGGAAAGACCTGCAACATATTGTAACAAAGAAGGAGATGCTGTATTTACATTAACCCCAACTTGGTTAACTGCTGTTTCTACTACAAAGTGCAATGATTCTGCTAATTTTTTTTGAGATACATCATGTTGATATTGACCAACTCCAACGGATTTTGGATCAATTTTAACCAATTCAGCAAGCGGATCTTGCAGTCTTCTCGCTATCGATACAGCACTTCTTTCTTCTACTTGGAAATCCGGGAACTCTTCTCTAGCAATTTCTGAAGCAGAATATACACTCGCTCCCGCTTCATTCACTATTAAATAATAGATTTCTTTATTTTGCTTTTTTAGCATATCTGCTACAAATTGTTCCGTTTCTCTTGAAGCAGTACCATTACCTACTGCAACCATTTCAATATCATATCGATCTAGGATTTCTTGGAACTTCGCTTTTGCTTCTGCTGCTTTAGATACAGGCGGATGAGGATAGATAACCCCTATTTCTAATACTTTTCCTGTTTCATCTACTACCGCTAACTTACAGCCTGTCCGATATGCTGGATCCACTCCAAGAACCATTTTCCCCTTTAGGGGTGGCTGTAATAATAGATTGCGAAGATTCTCTGAGAAAATGTGTATTGCCTGTTCTTCCGCTTTCTCAGTTAACTCATTTCTTATTTCCCTTTCGATGGATGGCTGAATAAGACGTTTATAGCCATCATCAATAGCTTCTTTTATGATTAATCCTTCAGGGGATTGGGCATTTGTTAACCACTTTTTCTCCAAGTATTCAGTAATTACTTCTATCGGAGCAACGATGGCTACTTTTAAAATATCTTCTTTTTCACCTCTATTTAAAGCTAAAGTTCGATGAGGGACAATTTTATTTACTGGTTCTTCATATTCATAATACATTTCATAAATATTTTTTTCATCCTTCTCTACCTTTTTAGCGCTAGACTGAATTTTCCCAGTAAGCATTGTCTTATTTCTTATCCATTTTCTGCTCTCTGCATCATCTGATATCTGTTCTGCCAATATATCTTTCGCTCCATTAATTGCATCCTCAATGGATAAGACTTCTTTTTCCTCCGAGATGTATTTATTTGCTTCTTCTTCTAAAGAGTTTTTCTTTTCTTTACTAATTAACCATTCTGCAAAAGGCTCCAGCCCTTTTTCTTTTGCAATGGTTGCTTTTGTTCGACGCTTTTGTTTATACGGACGATATAAATCTTCTACTTCTTGTAGCTTAATTGCCTTTATAATGTTGTTATGCAGCTCTTCTGTGAGCTTCCCCTGTTCCTCAATTAAACGAATAACTTCTTCTTTTCGTTGTGCTAAGTTTTGAATATATGTATACCGATCAATGATATCTTTTATTTGCACCTCATCTAGTGCCCCTGTTTGTTCCTTTCTATATCTAGCAATAAAAGGAACCGTATTTCCATCTTCTATTAATGTAATAACGCTTTTCACTTGTTTAATTGATACACTCTGTTCTTTTGCTATAATCGCTAAATAGTTCTGTCCTTTTTCCTGTTCCAAAGCCTTCTCCATAACACTCACTATCCTTTCTAGATCCGTCGAACATCACGTAAATTATTATTCCATTCTCTTTATACTTGGAAGTAATACCTTTTATTTTGATCTATCTCTATTTTATCAAAAGGTTCTTGGAAAACATATTATCAACATAAAGGAAATTCCATCCCCTCCTTTCTCTTTCTATTTTACTAGCTTATAGGTTTCACTATCGAAGCAAAGGATACGGCTAAATGAATGAACTTTCATTTTGAACAAAAAAAAGCTTACTTTTCAAAGTAAGCTTCCTAGTATAAAAGTAGAATCATCGTTAGAATTATTATATTTCCCAATAATATCATCTGCTATGGACCTAATAGGCAAATATCCTCTTAGCAAATTTTTAATTCCTTGAATATTAAATCCATCGGAAAAAACAAGAAATTTAGCATGATTTTCAAAAGTAAAACGTTGTGTATGATAATGTTGAGGCCTTCCTGATAAATACCCCGTTACTGGGAGTGGATATGTCAGTTTACCTGAAGGAGAATAAAGAAAGAATCGTATGTTGCCTACACAACTGTAAACAATTGTCTTAGAAGCATAGTTTATTTTAAAAACACAAACAGCAGCTCCTCTTTTCTTGACTAGAACATTATTCGATAGTTCCATTAATTCATCTACAGACTTCCCATGGTTTTCTTTAATTATCTCCGTAACTGCAACGGATGCCTCGTTTGCATATTCGCCGCTGCCAAGTCCATCTGCTAATACACAAACAAAGTATTCATCCGTTGATGTATAAAAGAAACTATCTCCACAAAGGGTTTTCCCTTTCTTGCTAGTCTGATAGGAAAGCACATGAACATTATTGTCTTTCAACTCATTCATAAGATAAACTCCGAATTACTGGTCTCCGCCTGAATTGCTTCTTGCAGCTTTTTGATTGCTCTTCTCTGAAGCCTAGAAACATGCATCTGAGAAATCCCCAGCTTCTCTCCAGCTTCCTTCTGACTAAGATTATCCAAGTATGTATATTGAATAATACTCTTCTCTCTCTCTGTTAGTACATGGAGTACTTTTTCCAGCACTAACTTTTGATTTACTTTTTCAAAGCCTTGATCTACATCTCCGACAATATCTAGAAGTGTAACAGTTCCACCTTCCGAATCTGCTTCAATCGAATGATCAACAGACAATGCTTGATAACTTCTTCCCATTTCCATTGCTTCTAGCACTTCTTCTTCAGATACATCTAAATAATCGGCGATTTCATCCACCTTTGGAGAACGCTGTAAATCGGTAGTAAGCTGCTCAACCGTCTTCTTTATTTTAGGACCAAGCTCTTTTATTCTTCTGGGTACATGAACACTCCAAGTTTTATCTCTTAAAAACCGTTTAATTTCTCCAATTATGGTTGGAACCGCAAAGGCTTCAAAACTTTTTCCGAAGCTTTCATCATAGCGATGAATAGCCCCTATTAATCCAATGATTCCAACCTGTGTGATATCCTCATGAAACATTTTACCTTTAGAATACTTTCGTGCCAGCATTTCTACTAAATCGCGATAGTTTATAACAAGCGCTTCTTGCGCCTTCTCATTTTGTGTACTTTGAAAGTCTTTAATTAAAGCATTTACTTCTTCTTTTGATAAATGGCGATTAGGTTGAGATTGTTTCTGCATCCCTCTCCACCTGCTCTCCTTCGAGGTATTTTGTCATGAAAACAGTTACCCCGTTATTATGGTGAATCTTGACTTCATCCATTAATGTTTCGATCAAGTATAGGCCAAGTCCTCCTTCACGAAGAAATTCCACCGACTCATCCTGCTCATACGGACCCAGATCCTTTGTAGTGGAATGAAAGTCAAAGCTTTTCCCATTATCGGCTACAATGACTTCTAATCGATCATTATATAATCGAAATCCAACTAAAACTTCTCCTGCGTCTTTATTTTTATACGCATGTTGCACAGCATTTGTACAGGCTTCACTTGTTGCTATCTTTAAGTCTTCAATTTCATCGTAGCTAAAGCCCATTCTGCTTGCAATCCCAGACAACGTTAAGCGAATTATCCCAACATACTCTGGTTTAGAAGGAATTTTCATTTCGATGTACTCAAAATGACTCATTGTATTCCACCTTCTATCTTGCTATTTATGTCTATAATGTCTGCTAATCCGGTTATTTCAAACAATCTGATTAAGCGGCTTGATAGACCTACTAACTTAAATTCACCATTATTCGCTCGAACATTCTTAAATATACCTACAAATACACCTAAACCAGTACTATCCATATAATTTACATCGGATAAATCTATTATCATTTTTATTCCTTTTTTCTCAGAGAAGGAATAAATCCGCTCCCTTAATTTCGGAGCAGTATACGCATCAATTTCACCAGAAACCTTAACTTCTACATCCAATTCTTTTTCTTTTACATCTATTATGATATTCATCCCGACCCACCTTCACATTATTACGATATTGTCTTATACCCTATTGGAGGTACCATTAAACTTCTCTTTTAAAAATAATTAAAGTAAAATCATCACGTAATTGAAAATCTTGAATTTTTTCTAATTCCTTAAAGACATTTTCTACAATATTCTGTGCATCTAAATGCATATGTTTCCTTATGTATCCAAGAAGCGTTTCTTTTTCAATAAAGCCTTCCTTTGTTCTACACTCGGTTACTCCATCTGACATTAAAACAATCATATCTCCTGGATAAATTTGCTTTTCAAACTGCTGATATTTCGTTCTTTTATCAACACCCAGCAACAATCCCTTAGTCTTCAGCTCACTAAACTGTTTCGTTTCCGCTTGATAATATAAGCCAGGCTCATGACCAGCTGACGCATAATGAAATACATGTGATAGCACATCATATGCTCCGTAAAACATGGTAATAAACATACTAGGATCTACATTTTGTTCTACAACCCTATTTAAATTTTCTAGAACATTGCTTGGTTTATTCCTATTTTCCGGAAGACTGTCCATCGCATACTTAATCATCGACATGCACATAGCAGCAGGAATACCCTTCCCTATCACATCTGCAATGGCAATGTTAATAATCTGATCATCATCATGAACAAAGTGATAATAATCGCCATTCATCATTTTAGCCGGTACACTTATTGCCCCAATATCTAATCCATCGACTTTTGGAATATCTGTGCTTAATAATGTTTGCTGTACATTTGCTGCTATTTCCATTTCGCTTCTTAACTCTTGCTGAACATGACGCAAGCTTTGATGTTCTCTATAAGCAAATCCATAGCCTATCATAACCTCTAGAAGTATATCGAAGGATTTTGTTACATATCCAGGTATATCTGGATATAAATCCATCAGAATAGATTTATGTAAACTGATTATGTCTTCTGGTGATATTTTTTGTTCAATTGATTTCCTACTAAACTTTTGCCCTTGATAAAGAGCTTGTTCAGATTCATCTTTAATATAGTTCACAAGAAGATCTCGATATTTAGATTCCATCATTTCTCGGAAATCCATTATCTCCCCCCCTATCTTAGCCACTTCACCGCCTGGATTTCTGTTCCATCGCCAATAGAGGTTTTAATATCAAACTCATCCATCAAACGTTTCACACCTGGCAATCCGGCTCCTAACCCGCCAGAAGTAGAAAAACCATCTTGCATCACTTGTCTAATATCCTTAATTCCAGGACCACTATCCATCGCAATTAGTTTTAAACCAGCTTTCCCATTATCAAAAAGCTTTTCTATACAAATCTGTCCTTGACCAGCATATAAATATATATTTCTTGCTAATTCACTAATTGCTGTAGTTATACGGGCTTGATCAACGGTACCGAAGCCGAGCTCTTTGGCGAGGTTTCTGCCTAATTGCCGAGCGGCAACGATATCCCATTCATTTATGATTTTTACACAGGATTGGTCTCCCATAGGTCAGTCCTCCAATTCCTGTTGTAATTTCTCCAAACCTTTTTCTAGATCTAAGGCAGTTAAAACATCGTTTAAACTGATACCTAGCTCTACTAAGGTGATGGCAACAGCAGGCTGAATCCCTGTCAGTACCACCTTAGCCCCCATTAGCTTCGACATACCGATAACATCACCTAATACTTTTGCAATAAATGAGTCTATAAAATCAATAGAAGTTAAATCAATAACTACCCCGTTCGCACTGGTTTCATGGATTTTATTTAATAAATCCTCTTGAAACTGAAGGGCTGTTTGGTCATCTAATTCCCATTGAATGGATACTAGTAAGTAGTCATAAAGTTTTAATATTGGTATTCTTACTCTATTCACCCAAAACCAACCAACTTTCTTTTAATATTTTTTACACACTTATCCATCCCGCGTTAGGGATCCTCTATTTAGATGGAAGAAAATCTAAAATAAATGCAAGAAGCTTCACTTGGTAAACCTAAAGATTATAAAAAAATCCATCCATAATCACCAATTTGATTGCTCCATATTTTCCTGAGTTACTTCCTTCATTTTATCATATTAACAGAGACTTTTTATTTTCAAAAATGGGTATATTGAAAAACAAGTGGTACTTTTGGGCATATTCTCCACTTGAAAATTTATTCATCTTCTACTAAAGATAGGTGATGACTTTTCTATATTCCCATTTTCCTTATCCTTCAAACCTATTATAGAAATTTTTTTGTTATTTAGTAAAAATAATGCTTCACTATTTCCTGTCAAACTAGAAAGAACCTCCTTACTAAATAAGGAGGTTCTTTCTAGTTTGACATACGAGCTTTTTTACATACAAAAAGGTTGCAGTTAGGGTTATAAAAAAAAGCGCTTCAATGAGCGCATTATACTTAAAATTCAATGAGACCTAAACTAATTTGTAGAGCTTCATCGACTTTTTCCATCATTTCCTCATCAAGATGAGTAATTTTGTCCGTTAGCCTCTGTTTATCTATCGTACGAATTTGTTCTAAAAGAATTACCGAATCTCTTTCAAAACCATATCGCTTCGCATCAATTTCCACATGAGTCGGCAATTTAGCCTTTTGAATCTGAGCTGTAATTGCTGCAATAATGACTGTGGGACTGAACCGATTCCCGATGTCGTTTTGAATGACAAGTACAGGACGGACGCCGCCTTGCTCTGAACCAACAACTGGGGATAGGTCTGCAAAATAAACGTCACCACGTTTGACAATCAAAGGATTACCCTCCGCTTACAAGACGTTCTACTGTATGCTCTGCCTCGTATTCTGCGAGAAAGCTTTCTGATGCAATGGATAAATTTAATTTAGCCATTTCCATATATCCTCGTCTCATCGATTCGCGGATATGTCTCTTTTTCCGTTCGCGAAGATACATTTTCGTTGCTTGATAAATAAATTCACTACGATTAACATTTTCCTGCTTAACGAAGCCGTCCAATTCAGTTAACAAATGCTTTGGTAATTTTATCATGATCTCTGTCGTTGTGCTAGATTCAGACACAAACATACACCTCCACCATCACTACACACCATTTTTAGCTCTGCTTTTTTTAATCATACCACTAATAAGTGTTTCTGCAAAGTCCATTCAGCAATTCTACTGTATTATCCGCCAAAAATTATCCCTTTTATGCATGAAAGAATAGAAAAAACGAAAATTATTCACAAAAATAATAGCTGTTCTTCCATATTTTTCATATAAATAGATCTTCAAATGGTATCTGTGACCATAATTAATGTATTCAGTCATTTCCTTATCCATTACTTTTATTTGATCTTGAGTTTAAAATATTCATTTGGCAGCAAGATTCCGAAACCACCATTGCTTTGTCTTCCTCTAGATTAAGAAATTTACTGTTTCTGTGACATTTCCATTTTGTTTAAAAATCCGCGGGACTCTTGTAGAAATCATACATGTGACTTCATAATTAATCGTCTCTAGTTTAGCAGCAATTTCATTCACAGAGATTTCAGCATCCCTTTGCTTCCCAATTAGCGTTATTTCTGTTCCTGGCTCTAAATAAAACGGCAGCCTTATCATACATTGATCCATGCAAATTCTCCCTACAATCGGCGCTCTTATTCCTTCAGCGAGAACCTCTTGACCTTGCAGTTTACGTAACCATCCGTCTGCATAACCGATTGGTAAAGTCCCTATCCATTCCTCTTCTTTTGCCTCATAAGTCGCTCCATAACTTACTTTATCGCCCTTGTTTAATTTTTTCACTTGGACTAATTTTGTCCGCAAGGAAAAGGCTTCTTGTAATGGATAAGGTAAATCTTGTTCAATTTCAAGAGAAGGTGTTAATCCATACATCGAAATACCGAAACGCACAGCATTATATTGTAAATCAGGATGCAAAAGACTCGCAGCACTATTACTACAATGTATAATTGCAGGCAGTTTTGTAAAAGAAGAGAGCAATTCCTTAAAGCGTTGAATTTGGCTCTCAAAGTAAGAAGAGTTTTTTTCATCCGCTGTCGCAAAATGAGTAAAAATGCCCTCGACTACAATATTTGGGTGTTTTACCAGCAATTCTTCTACGGATTGAATTTCCAACTCGTTTCTAAACCCAATTCTCCCCATACCTGTATCTAACTTTAAATGAATCGTTAATGAAGCATCCTTATTTAAAAATTGGACAGCTTCTTCTAACCATTCTTTATAATAAACAGTTAAAGTTATTTTATATTTTATCGCTGTCATGACATCTCTCGGTCTACTTGCACCAAGTACAAGAATCGGTGCTGTTATTCCTTGCTTTCTTAAACTGATTGCTTCGTCTAAAAATGCTACAGCCAAGTAATTCGCACCAGACCGTAAAGCAGTTCTGGCAATTTGCAGAGCTCCATGCCCATATCCATTTGCCTTTACTACTGCTATTAACTTATTTTCTGGATGTAATTTTTTTCTTAATTCACCAACATTATATGCAATAGCATCAAGATCAATTTCCACCCATGTATCTCGATAAAAGGTATCTTCTTGATTCAAAATCCACACACGTCCTTTTTAATTAACAAACTTGTTCCTTAAATTATTCTACTGATTGATCCGCTTGTCAATTCTATCCTTATAAGTTTAGCAGAAGAAGTAATTATTCCACATAAAAAAACAGCCCCCTGTAGAAGGCTGCCTGAGTAGTACTTATTTTATTGCCTCTCCTTGTACGGAGCGCGCAACAGTAACTAATTCATCACGAGTTAAGTCACTTGATGCAATCGTATAATCGACGCCTTCAAACGTCCATGATACTTTAGAATCTGTAACTTCTCCAATGGTAAATCCTAAATCCACTGGATCGCCCTTACTAACAATTGGTCCTGCTGTAGCTGGTGCTACTACTGCTTTTTCTTGAATAATCGTATAAGATTTTTCTCCATCATATGTGAGGATTACACGATTCCCGTTTTCAGAAGCCATTTTTTTCTCTTCTACCAAGCTAACTCCTTCTAATGGTTCTTCAGGATATTTCACAGTAAAGTCTTTGTCTTCAATTTCTCCCATAACCGGGATTACCATCTTAGCCGCAGTCATGCTCTTTTGTAAATCAAAGTCCTTTTTATCAAAGGAAACATCAAACTTCACATTAGAAAACTTCACCGTAACCAATGCTACTCCCTCTACATCCTTTACTTTTACACTGACAGGAGAAAGATCCTTCTTACTGAAGGCAATCTCTTGAGTTGGAAGCATTTTATTATTCTGATAGCGTGTTTTTGTTTCAAAAACATAATGCTTATCTGTAGCAGAAAATTTCACCTCTTTATCTTCTTCAATATCCTTCACTAAAGACTCATAGAGATAAGCTTGACTACTATTTTCCGGCCACTCACTTTGAAACTTAAAGGATTTGTTTAAAGCTGGCGTTAATACATAGACGCCTTCTTCATTTTTCAAAATCATCTGGCTCTGATTTTTTGCTGAATTCTTTAAATTCACTCGATAAAAACTTGGGTCCTTATGCCACACTTCCACTTCATAAGTCTGTGGTTCTGTTCCCATCTTGAGAGTCATTTCGGCGTCTGCTTTATACCCCTTTGTCTCGACCTTTTCTTTTAAATCAGTCAGAATATCTTCTTTCGATTTTGTTCCGCAGGCAGTTAACAAAAGCATGACCGTTAGCCCTACAAATAGCAACCAAATCTTCTTGTTCATTTTTTCAACTCCCCTATTCTCATTTCACGTCGAAAGAGAGAAAAATAAGCAAACAGCATTTCTAATAGAAACTCCTCTTCCTTCTCTCTTGGAATTGCCTATTAGAAACCGCGAAACCATACTTGTCTCTCCTATTTCTCTATGAATATATGAGACAACCTTCGGGAATATGCTACTTGAAATCATAAGTCTTTTTGTTGATATTTCTTCTGTTTATTTCTCTTTGCCTAAACCAAAAACAGACCCGCTTCAAAAAGCCTGCCATTCCCCCTCCCAAACAAAAGAATAAGAAAAACGATGAAAACCCTCTCGCTCTCCTTATTCCTCAATAATAACTTGGGCAAAGGCATAGTGTTTGCTATGAGTTATAGATAAATGGACTCCTTTTGAAAATGGCTTTACAATACACGGCTTCCCTTTTTCCTCATATCCTATTTCAATATCCAAAAAGCTTAAGTTCGCTCCAATCCCTGTGCCTAGCGCTTTTGCAAATGCTTCTTTTGCTGCAAATCGTCCTGCTAAAAACTCACATTTACGATGCCCAGATAGCTGCTGAAATTTTTCCATTTCCGTATCTGTCAGAATGCGCTTCACAAACTTCGGCTTACTTTGGAGTAAAGATTCGATTCTGTCTATTTCTGTTATATCAATTCCCGTGCCTTTAATCATAAGACAACTCCTTCTATTCTATTCATAGTGAGCATAATATATTGTATCTTTCCCTATTCTTTGGCTATTATGGTAGAAAGAAGCTTTATTTAGGAGGTATTAAATACTGTTGTTTACCAGAAGAGAAAGCTTTAAAGAGTATATTACGTATTATCCTGTCGTTTCCATGATCTTACTTATTCATCTAATTCTCTATTTATTAACCAATCTTCCTATTTTTCCAAATAAATATTTATTAGAAACTATGATGGGTGTTAACCTTTATATAGTAGAAGGAGAATGGTGGCGATTAATCACTCCTATTTTCATCCATGGAGGTTTTGCCCATCTTCTATTTAACAGTTTCAGCATTTTCTTATTCGGACCCGGACTCGAAAGAATACTTGGCAAATTTAAGTTTCTCCTTATCTACTTAGTCACTGGTATCGCAGCAAATATTATCACTCTTCTTATCGAACCACTTACTTATGTCCACTTAGGTTCTAGTGGAGCAATATTTGGTCTATTCGGCTATTATATTAGTCTAGTTGTATTTCGAAAAGACATTATTTCTCAAGGGAACGCCCAAATTATTACGACCATTGCTGTTCTTAGCTTAATCATGACCTTTTTACAGCCAAATATAAATATTGTTGCCCATATTTTTGGATTTCTAACAGGGGTCATCGTCGGAAGTTTATCGGAATCAAAGGGAAAGAAGATACTTACCAGTTATAAAGAAGAATGGTATTATTTACGACAACAGCTCCGCCGCACAAAAAAGCCCGAAGCAAAATCTATTATCATTTGGATTATCATCTTCGGTCTTGCCATTATAGGATTTGTTAGTCAATAATAACCATTATATATATTGCTTTGTCCCAGTCTCTGTCAAAAACAAGATGAGACATAAATAATTTGACCAAATATAACTCCGAACAAGTATACATATATCTTATAAATTCGTATACTTGTTTTGGAGTTTTTATTTCACTTTAAGAAAGAATGTGTGTAGTCATCACCCGCAGACTGAATACACTCCGCTTTCCATGGGGGCGAGCCGCTTCGTCTCATATGATCCTGCAGGGTCTCGGACTTTCTCGCAGCTCCCATAGGAGTGTACGTGTATTCAGTTTGCTCCGTTTTATTTTCTTTTGAAAAAAATGATAGACCGAATTGATTTGACTACTAAATTAGAGCTTGTTGGGCTATTTAGCTTTATCCGACACTCACTTAACTTAGCGAATACCATTCATATACCTTTTCTACATCTTCTTTGGTCAGGTCTGTAACTACCCCAGTGGCTCCTCCAGCACCAGAAAGAACAACACCCTGTACAGAAGCAAGCTCCCCTTTTCGCTGCCACCATCCCTCTGTGTAATAAAGGGCTTGAATTCGATTTCGTCTCATCAGGAAAGTCGTTTTATTAAATTGGCGGAAGGATAATGTTAACTGCTTACCTGAAATACGATATCCAGCTGAACGATAATTCCAGTAGCCCCATAATGGTAAAACTAGTAATAACAACAACGATAACGCTCCCCATTCATGAAAAAAGTAAATCATAGCGATAATAACAGGTAATGCTATCCAACTATTTTTAATAATATATCTCCAAATTGATCGTTTTGGCGGCGAATGCAGCTCCTCATTCCATTCATACTCAGGTACCATTTCTTTTAATAAAAGTGGTAATTCCTTTTTCTTTAATAACGGAACGGCAACTACATCAGAAGCTTCTATATCATCAAAAGATCCACCAGCGCTAATAACAGATACACTAACTAATTGAAACGGCTGTCTAAGCATCGCTTCTGTTATTTTAATTGCTTGAATCCGTTTCAGCGGAATAGTAATCTGCTTTTTTTCAATTAGGCCACGTGTAATAATCAAATCATCTTTCGTCTTCGATAATGTAAAATTCGCATATTTTAATATAGTAATGAACCAAGATAAAACCCATAACAATACAAATAAAACAAAAACAACGATAGAAACTAACGCTACACCGCTTGTAATGACTTGTTGAACATGTTTGTAGATTTCCTTATACGGAATTAAATCATCAAATTGTGAAATAAAAGCAAATATTGCCGAGATAATCACACCTACGCCGCCCGAAGTTGACGCCAAAACGACTAATTTTTTAGATGAAATCCGGTAGATTTCTTGTTGAGCAGGTTCTACCTCTTCTATTATTTCGTCCGTTTCAATCTGCTCATTCTTTTTTTGAATAATATATCTTTTTAATTCTTGAGCAACCTTTTTAGAAATAGCGGTAAGTTCGCCTTCAGCTTCAGCACCACCTGCTGTTTCAATTTTTACTTTTACTAAACTAAATGGACGATGAAAAATTCCCTCTGTAAAATCGATACTTTGAATTCGTTCAAAGGGTATGTAGCGTTTCTTTTTTATAAATACACCATACTCGATTCGTAATTCATTTCCCATTACATAAAAGGTGAAAAAGTTCCATGACAAAAATCCGCTAATGAGAATAATCAAAAGTAAGAATGACGCTCCTAGAATTGTATATAATCCCCACTCGGTAGGCTTACCTCCAAGTACAATAATTCCAATAAACGGAAAAATAAACTCTCTTAACCGCTTCAAAATAACGTAAATGATGGAAACAGGATGAAGTCTGTTTTGATTAAACATCTTCTTCTGCCACCTTTGCTTTGCTAGAAATATACTGTCTAATCTCTTCTGCTTCATCCACTTGAAGTACAGGGATTTCGTGTACGGTTGCTGCTGTAGAAATCGACACTGTGGCAAGCTCGTACTTTCTTAATAGAGGTCCTTGCTTCATATCTACATGCTGCACTCTAATCATTGGAATGAGCGTTCGCTTTATTACAATAACCCCTTGCTGTATTTCAATTTCATCTCCTCTTACTTCATATCTCCATCTTTTCCACTTTAAAGGCGGCAGGATGCCAATTGTAAAAGCCATATGAAAAAGAAGATAAATTATCGTTCCTATACTTATAAGTATGTGCCAATCAAAAAGAATAGCAAACGTAATTACCCCAGCACCAATAACCATCATAATGAGCGAAGATATAACTCCTGTTAAGCGCCAAACAGTGATCCCCTTTTTCGATAACCTATTTTGAGGTATTGTTATCAATTACACTCCTCCTATTTTCTGAATTTTGTCTGTATCTCTTAACTATATACGAAAATACGATAAGGTGGTTTCATATTTTTCTGTCTCTCTATCACTATCCCCGAAATAAAAAACCTCCACGACATTCATGGAGGTTTTTAACACAAAGCTTAACGGTAAGACTTTGATTTATTGTAGCTATTGCCTGATTGACCTTGACGTTTATTGCTGCCATAGCCTTGGCGTTGACGTGGATTATAGTTTTTGCGTCCACCACGGTCATTATTTTTATCATATGGTCTGCGGTCACGTTTCATTGGCAATGGCTTTTCTTCTGTTAATTTAACAGGAGTTGTATCTGGTTCTTTTGTAAGCATCTTTAGAACTGCAGCTACAACAGTAGAAGCATCTTTTTGTTCCAATAAGTCATCCGCAGCATTTCGATAAGAATCTAAATTATTTTCCTCTATAATTTGTGATATTTTTTCCATAACAGCTTTTTGCTGACCTTCTATTGCTTGGTCGACTGTTGGAGGAATCATCTTTTCCATTTTTCGCTTCGTTGTTTTTTCCACAACCTGCAGATAAGATCTTTCACGATACGTAATAAACGTAATAGCTACCCCTTCTTTTCCTGCACGGCCAGTACGTCCGATACGATGTACATAGCTTTCTGGATCTTGAGGAATATCAAAGTTATAAACATGTGTTACACCGGAAATATCAAGTCCACGTGCAGCTACATCTGTTGCCACTAGTACATCAATCGTTCCCTCTTTAAACTTACGAAGAACAGACATACGTTTCGCTTGGCTTAAATCTCCATGAATGCCTTCTGCTGTATAACCACGTAGATTTAATGCTTCAGACAGCTCATCAACCCGACGTTTCGTGCGACCGAATATAATAGCTAGCTCTGGAGATTGAATATCCAGCAATCTTGTTAAAATATCAAATTTCGTTTTCTCTTGTGTTTCGATATAATATTGTTCAATCAACGGCACAGTCATTTCTTTTGCTTTCACTTTAACTACTTCTGGATCTTTCATAAAGCGCTCTGCCATTTTTCTAATCGGTCCAGGCATTGTAGCAGAGAATAGTAATGTTTGTCTTTCTGTTGGAATTTTTGAAAGGATTGCTTCAATATCATCAATGAATCCCATGTTTAGCATTTCATCAGCTTCGTCTAATATAACTGTTTGAACATTATCTAATCGAAGTGTTTTACGATTAATATGATCTAATATACGTCCAGGCGTCCCAACAATAATATGCGGGTTTTTCTTCAATGCACGAATTTGGCGATTTATATCCTGTCCGCCGAAAATAGATAATACTCTTGTACGCTTTCCATAACCAATTTTGTATAATTCTTCTGAAACCTGAATAGCTAGCTCTCTTGTCGGAGCAATAATAATCCCTTGAATTACTTCATTCGCTACGTCAATTTTATCAACTAAAGGCACTCCAAAAGCAGCTGTTTTCCCTGTTCCTGTTTGTGCTTGACCAATTAAGTCTTTATTTTGAAGGCTCAATGGAATCGTTTCTGCCTGAATAGGCGTCGCTTCCTCAAACCCCATTCTTTTTAATGCTTTCATTGTAGCAGGACTAATACCTAAATCTTGAAACTTTACCAATATATCCAATCTCCTTCTAGTCATTAAAAAATATCCATAAACAGATGGAATAAATCCATCATGCCAACCATTTGTATGTACCTCATTTTTCTAAATGAAACATATTAAAATGGCATATCGTATTCATCACATTATGCCTTCCCCATACAATTAAAAAGATAATGATGCTCGTTATATATAAATGATGAAAGTTATTGTTGGTTTCAATAGCCTTACAACCTTTATCAGGAGAATGATGAGGGTATATGCAAAATATTTAAGTCTTATTAGTTATGAGATACTATTTAACTTAGTTATAAATAGGAGGAAATTTCAAATGACTTCTATTTATTTTTATAATAGCTCTGTTACCACTTAATGATTAGTCTGTTTCTCCAAAATGAGAATCTTCAAAATTCACGCTCGAAAAAACATGATTTTTTCACGGAGCTTAAAACCAAATCAGCTAATCTAGAAAAGTTAGCCAAATACAAAGAACAATGGTTATTCCCTTCCTAAACAAAAGAATTCATTTTCTCGGAATTCTTCTTCCATTCATTTCTCTCTATTTGACTAATTTATCGTTTACAAAGAGGTTTTTTTCTCTAACATTATGCCCAAAATGTTAAGTTTGTCACCCTACTTTTTAAAATAATATTATCATTAAGATATACGCTTTGCAATAAATTGGGCAGCTGAAAATCTAGGTTTTATACGTGTTTTTACCATTTTTACAATGTAAACGCTTTATGCGGAATAAAGAGCCCCTTACGTTCTTTTATAGCCGTTTTGACACAAAGTGATCTTTTAAGTAAAGACCAAAATTGGCCAAACCTCCCTTCCTTTACTCTTTCCAATCAACCTTAAATCTATACGATTAAATAGGGTTACTTTTAACTTATGAGGGCGCCTTGAGGAATGTTATTATTTCTTGAAATAATGCTTCTCTTTTCTCACAATGACAAATTAAGTGCTTGGATTCCTGCACGTATAAGATTTTCTTATTTTCTGCACGAATTGTATTATACAAATAGGTTGCACTCTTCAATGGGACAATTCCATCCTTCTCCCCTTGGGCAATCAATGTAGGCACTTGAATGTTAGCTAACAATGGTTTTACATATTGCACAAGCTTCCTAAACTGAATGGCAGCGGCTAAAGGAGTACTTTTAATTTTGTTCATATAGCGGATAAATTGCTCATTCTCTCTAATTTTCCCTCGAAAAAAATCAGCACAAATTATTCTTATATCCTTTTGAAGCTGGATTAAGTTTACATAATAGGCTGCTGCACTTAAGAGAATTAATTTCTTAATCGGATACTTTGCTGCTAAATAGCTTGCTATTAATCCACCCATGGAAAAACCGACAACATATACTGTGTCATGTCTTTTTAATAAATCCTTTAACGCTTCTTCCGCATATTGGATCCACTCATTATATATAATCCCTTTTAATCTTAATTGATCGCCATGCCCAGGAAGTGTTGGAACCATACACTCCCAATTGGTATAGTTCTGGATATATTCAGCTAGTGGTTCTACCTCCATTGGAGAACCTGTAAATCCATGTATACATAAACACGCTGTCATTTACTCCCTCTCCTTTTAGAGATATTTTACACTATAAGAGTAATTCATTTTTTATATACATTTCTTAACTATCCACTCTAAAAAAAGCCGAACCTACAAGGAAAACTTTTTCGTTTTTCAAATAGGCTGGCCTCCTTCTATTATTGTATTGCCTTAACGATTTCCTCTAACTTCATTCCTCTAGAAGCTTTGACTAAAATTACTGTTTCTTTATTTAGAAAAGGCAGTAAAGTTTCTATTAATGGCTCTTTTTCTTGGAAAGAAAAAACATGATCTTCAGGAAGAACTGTTTTTGCACCTTCTGCAATGAAATTACCCAGCTTTCCATATGTTAAAACGTAATCGACTCCTTCTAAATGCTCTCCCATCTCATAATGAAAAGCTTCTTCTTGGTCTCCTAACTCTAGCATATCTCCAAGAACTGCAATTTTTTGCTTATAACCTGGCAGCTTCTTTAAGACATCAATAGCTGCAAGCATAGAAGTAGGACTGGCATTATATGCATCATTAATAACTTTCACACCTAACTGCCCTTCGACTAACTCCATGCGCATATTTGTCAGTTTTAGCGATTGAAGACCTTTATTCATCTCTTCATAAGGAATTTCAAAATACTCTGCCACTAGCATTGCTGCCAACGCATTTAAAATATTATGATTTCCTAAAACAGGCAATTCAAATGGTTCTGCCGCTTTATTAATTTGAAAAACACTGCCATTTTCAAGTGCCTTTATTTCATATGGGTATAAATCATTAGCAGGATCCATTCCAAAGGTTTTCATATCCAGGTTCCTGTCTTTGACACGGGTTGAAAGAAGAGGTTCATCTCCAAAGTAAACAAATCGTCCTTTCTCCTTCAATCCATTTAAGATTTCTAACTTCGCCTCTGCAATCCCTTCTCTTGATCCGAGATCTTGCATATGAGACTCCCCGATATTCGTAATTACAGCAATATCTGGTTCTGCTAACCGGCTCAAAAAGTCGATTTCTCCACGACTGCTCATGCCCATTTCGAGCACAGCAATATCTGTATCCTCCTCTAAACCAAGTACAGTTAAAGGAAGACCAAGATGATTATTATAATTGCCTTCTGTTTTTTGCACTTTATATTTTAAAGAAAGAAGACTTGTTGTCATATCCTTCGTAGATGTTTTTCCGTTACTTCCTGTTATTCCCACAATTTTAACCTTCAATTGCTGTAAATAGCTTTTAGCAAGCGTTTGAATCGCTGTTAACGAATCGTCCACAAAGATAAGAGGGAGATTCTCAGGCGGATTCGGGACATCCTTTTGCCAAAATGCCGCAGCAGCGCCTTGTTTAATTGCATCTGCGACATATTCATGCCCATCCGTCCTTTCTCCTTTAAAAGGGATGAATAATTGTCCTGCTTCTATTTTTCTCGAATCAATCGTTACCCCGCTAATAAGCACCTCATTATATTGCTCAAAAAAACGAGTACTGCTTGACATTGAAGCAATTTCTGCATATGTACGCTTAATCAAAATAAAACCTCCTTTAAAAATGAGCGGAGACTACTGCCCTTCTCTACTAAAAAACTTTCATTGGATGGAACAAAAGAAGAGGCATTTTTCTCACCTCTCCTTTTATGTTCTTCTTTTTAAATCGTATATTTAATACTTTGCTTTTCAGTGTGTCTTTCCACAGCTAGATCCACTAATTTATTGATCAGTGCATCATATTCTAAACCTGTGTGTTTCCATAATAACGGGAACATACTGAATGGTGTAAATCCAGGCATTGTATTCACTTCGTTAATATAAACTTTTCCTTCTTTTGTCAGAAAGAAATCTGCACGGACTAGGCCAGAACAATCAAGTGCTTTAAATGCTTTAATAGCATCTTCTTTAATCGCTGCATACTCCATATCTGTCACGTCTGCAGGAATAATTAAAGCTGTATCTCCATCTTCATATTTTGCTTTATAATCATAGAAATCTTTTTTCGGAACAATCTCACCAGCTACAGAAACTTCAGGATGGTCGTTTCCTAGTACCCCTACTTCAATTTCTCTTGCTGTTAAGCCTTCTTCTACAATAATCTTGCGGTCAAATTGGAATGCTTCAATAAAGGCTGTTTCTAGCTCTTCTCTTGTTGTACATTTACTTATCCCTACACTTGAACCAAGATTAGCAGGCTTAACAAAACAAGGGAAACCTAATTCTTTTTCTACACGTTCATAGGCTGCATCCTTATCACTTTGCCAGTCACTGCGGATAAAAGAATTGTATTTCACTTGATTTAATCCAGCTACTTCAAAGATGTTTTTCATAATTACTTTATCCATTCCAGCTGAAGAGGCTAGCACACCATTCCCAACATAAGGAAGGTTAAGAAGTTCTAACAATCCTTGTACTGTTCCATCTTCTCCATTTGGTCCATGAAGCAGTGGAAAAATAACATCTAAGGAAGCTTCGTCATTCGCTTGAAAGAGTGTAGTAGAAAGGGCATTCGAGCCGATTTGCTCCTGTGTGTTAAACGCAAGCTCTTTTACATTTTCAACTGGTCCCATTAATTGAGGACCACGAACCCATTCACCGCTCTCTGATATGTAAATTGGGTGAATATCATATTTATCTGTATCTAGTGCTTTAATTACAGCCATTGCTGTTTGCATGCTAACTTTATGTTCAGCTGATTTACCGCCATATAATAATCCCAGTTTCTTTTTCATTATGAGTATACCTCCATTTAATCAATGCACTTGTTTATTCTACCACTAGAATCATACCTTTAAAAATAAAACATGTGAGTCAAATAATAATTTAATCGAAAACACATATTTCTGTAATAGTGCCTATTAATCCTTTTCCATTTTAACTCTTAATACAATATGAAAAAAGGGAAAAATGGAAGCTTATTTATTTAAATATCTCCTAAAGAAAGAAAAAACCACTTTGTGCTTTTCTCTTATCTCGAAGTAACTTGCACTTCTTGAAAAAAGCCCCTCGTTAGTCTTTTTATTTCTGCCTCTACTTCCTTTTCATATTCAACAATAAAGCACGTAGCTGGACCAGCGGATTTTAAAAGATCTACAGAACACTGCACTTCTTCCTCTTGAATCAAATCGCCCTTTAGCTGCCCCAATTCATAAAGAATCCCCTTTGACCCAACAGGCTGAATTCGACATCTATCTACTTTCGCCACTCGGAAAAATACTGCTAAAGGCACTACATTTTCTTCTTGTCGAATCACTTCTTCTCCAACAAGAGGACTGCCTATTACAGCCATTTTTCCATTGATAATAGTGGCATTCTGTGAATCTGCAGTTCTTTTTCCAAGGACTGTGAGTCCTATTGCTGATTCACGGAGAGAAAAATTGCTTTCTGTGCTTCCTGTTATTCCAATTTCCCTCTCTAATCCAAGCTCCTCTATTCCTTTATATATACCTGCCAAAAGGGAAGCCCAAGCATCGTCTCCACAAAAATTCTGCAGGATTACCGAGAACGGTACTCCCCCCGCTGCCATACATTCCATAACCGCTACACGAAAGGAAAAATAGGAAACAATATCATAAGGGACGGAAAGTTGATCGGCTTCTTTCTGCCCAATTCCTCCACTATTATCCGCACTAATAATCAGCTCTTCTTTCTGATTCCACGGTACGACTTGTACATCTCTCACTGCTTGACCACTCTCCACTCTTTAAGAAAAACTGTAAGCCTTGGCATTAACAACTGGGCAATAATGCCGTTCAATACAGCTCCTATCAGCAGTACTGGAACCATCGAAATGTAAAAGCCCTTTCCCATTAGATATAAAAAAGGAAGTGGAAGTATTACACCATTTCCTAACACAAAGAACAATATGGAGATTATGCTATTTCCAGTTTGATAGATTTTTGAAAAAGTAAAAACAAGCAGAAACATTTCTACTGCGATAAAGAGATGAAGCATGCCTAGTGGCAGCCCGCCTAAATATGCAGAAACAAGGTGACCGAGGGCTGCAACTATTCCTCCAGCTAGCCCGCCTAAAAGTGCTCCAGCAATAAGACTTGGAGAACTATCAAGGGCAACACTTCCAATAAAACTTGGTATTTTTATAAAAGCCCCAATAACTGATATAGCAATAAAAATAGCAAGGACATTAATTTTCTTCGCGTTCATTTCGCTCTCCCTTTTTACTTGTTCGAAATACTTTTGCGCTTCGAATATACTCGATATCTGCCACATTGCTTCGGAAATTTATTACCCTCGCCAGTGCAAAAAAGTAATCAGAAAGTCTATTTAAATATTTTAAGGGCATTTCTGGAATGTCTTCCATTGTCTTCATTAATGTCACGACTAAGCGTTCCGCTCTTCTTGTCACCGTTCGTGCAATATGAACAGTAGCTGCCGCTTCTGTCCCTCCAGGCAGGATAAAGCGCTCCAAATCTGGTGTCTCCTCCATAAAATTATCAATTCTGTCCTCTAAATAAGTGATAGCAGATGCTGTTAACTTTAGTTGTCTTCTCGTCGAAATACTAGCTAAATCCCCGCCACAATCAAATAATTCATGCTGGATTTTCTCTAAATCTTCCTTAATATCAGCAAATTGTTCCCCTGTTAATTGCGCAACAATTAGCCCGACAAAAGAATTCAACTCATCGACCGTTCCATAGGCTTCTACTCGAATATCATCCTTTGATACTCTCCCTCCTATAATACTCGTTTCCCCGCTATCACCTGTTTTTGTATAGATACGCATTTTCTCCCCCTCTTTCTGTTATGTCCTTATTTTATGCCTATAGGCATTTTGCTGCTTCCTATCATTCGATCGATCACTACTTTAATCGCTCATTTAACCCATACCAAATAACATCTACTCTGTCTGCAGCGGCAGCAATTCGCTGAAAGATCAGCCCTGTGGCATCACGCCACAAGCGATCTCTTCTATCAATCGGAACAACGCCTTTTGTAATATCACTGCCAATTATAAACACGCAGCGATTATTCTCTTCTCTTTCCCATTGAAGCAAAGCTTCCACTAGTTTTTCTATATAATCGACTGTTTGCTCCAATGTTTCTTCCTGCAGACGATTTTTGATCATCCACTCTAGTCCTTCTATCCTATAGAAAGAACCCTTCTCATTATTTGCCATGTTTATTTCCTTTTCATCAAATAGACGGAGAACCTTTCCTTCTGTAAATCCCTGCTCTCTTGCAAATGTTACTGTCCAGCTTTTTTTCCCGTGAAAGCTACCTCCTGTAATAAAGTGCATCTTTTCTTCCTCCTAAAACTTTCTTTGTGGGACCAAATTAACTCGATACCTTCACCAGGAGAAATCGTATAATCCCAAAAATCCCTTTCTGTTACACCATATTTACTAAGCAAGTATCGAATGACACCGCCATGTGTAACTACCGCCATTCTATTATTTCGAGTACTCTGTTTAATTAAGTGATTCCAGCCCCTATCCACTCGCTCTATCAGCTCTGCAAAAGATTCTCCATTTGTTGGAGCATTAGTAAATGGAGCATTTAACCATTTGCAATATTCAGGTAACTCTTTTAATTGTTCGTATGTTTTTCCTTCCCAATCCCCAAAATTTATTTCACGAAAAGCAGAAACACTGTGCAGAATCTGTTCAGGAAACCAATATGCTGCTGTCTCTTTCGTCCGCAATAAATCACTTGTACTTATCCAGTCATATTTAGACACTGGCCTTCCTTTTTCATAAAGCATATTTCTTCCCTTTCCACTTAAAGGCGCATCCGTCCAGCCAATATATGCCTTTCGTTCATTTGCAGCCGTTAGCCCATGACGAAGTAATGCAATAACCATAGTGTCGCCCATAGTGCCATTTCCGTCCCTTCTACACTTGCACCTAATAAGTCACCTGTTAATCCACCAAAAGCCTGTTTCATAAATCGGCTGAATAATAAGTAGCAGCCGATGCTCACGAAAAGAAACAAAAAGAATAATGGCAGCCATTTGGGAAACAATAACAAGAAAACTAGCAAAACAGCTGCAATATATCCACTATAAAAAAACATGCGCTGCCCTTGGACAGACTTTTTAAAGTATGCGCCGAGTCCGTCCCTTTTTGCCTCTTGAACAAATAGTAAGCTCCAGCCCATTACCGCTTTAGAAAAGAATGGCAAGAGCATCACAAAAAAATAGGTGAATTCTTGCATATGTGTCACGATTTCATAGATAAAAAAAAACTTCGTACTCAATAAAAGAATGACAGACAAAACACCAAAGGCACCGACATGAGGATCTTTCATAATTTCTAATCTTTTTTTTGCATCTTGATAAGAAAAATAAGCATCACTTGCATCCATCCAGCCATCTAAATGAAGTCCGCCTGTTAATAAAATCGTACTGATCCAAACAATAAAAGCAACGGCGAGAGCTGTAAATGGAGTATATTCATTTAGCAAAAAGAAAATCCCCATATAAATAAAGCCTTGGAAAAGGCCTAGCAAAGGGAATGTTTTTATACTTTTCTGCAGAAACTCCCCTTCCATCGGCAGCACCTTTCTCACTGGTATTGCCGTAAAGAACTGTATATTTACTAAAAAACCAATACACCATTTTTTCATTGGTCATCACCAGCTTGAAGGATTTCCCATATTTTCTCCCAATCAAGATGTCTCTTCATCTCATCAGCAAGCGCATCAAAGCGTTTATCCTTTTGCTCTCGCATAAACAGTGTTTTTCTTTCTGCCATGCCCTTTTGCAGTCGTATCTGATTTAACCATGTATTACGAAACACATCGTTGTAGAAAAGATGATGCATATAGGTTCCTATCAATTTTCCGTCTTCTCGATAATAACCCTCATCCCTATTATTAAGTAATAGAAACGGACATCTTTCGGCAGAATTCTCATACTCTGTTTTACCTAAATGAATCTCATACCCCTCTATTTTTTCTGAGGATAGCTTTGTAAAGGGATGATAACTACCTTCCACGCGAATTGTTTCTTTTTTCTGTTCAAATACCGTCTTTGCAGGTATAAGCCCCAGCCCTTCTATTTCTTCGCCTGCGATTCCAGTATCAGCTCCATACGGATCCAATAAGACAGAACACAGCATTTGATAGCCTCCACATAAACCTATTACTCTGCCGCCTTCTTTATAATAGCGCTTAAGCCGGACATCTAATCCATTGCTTTTCATTTCTCTTAAACCCTCTATCGTACTTTTTGTACCTGGAATAATGACTGCATCTGGATTTCCTAAATCTTCGCCTTTATCAATCAGACGGATAGTAACATCTTCCTCTAGGAAAAATGGTTCTATATCCGTAAAATTAGACATATAACGATTGTTTACTACTGCTAAATCAAGCACTTCTTGTGAAGTTGCTATTCTTTTCTCCCGTATAGACAAGGAGTCCTCTCCTTCAATCATATGGTTATGAATAAAAGGAAGGACTCCGAGAACGGGGATGCCGGTCTTCTCCTTCAGCCATTGCACACCATCTTCAAAAAGCGTGACATCACCGCGAAATTTATTAATAATAATCCCCTTTACCCTGCTTCGTTCCTCTTCTGAAAATAAGGAGAGGGTACCAACAATACTCGCAAACACACCGCCGCGATCAATATCAGCAACGAGAATAACCGGGATGTCAGCCATTGCTGCCACCTTCATATTTACAAGCTCTCTATCTTTTAAATTTATTTCTACTGGACTTCCCGCCCCTTCCATGATTACCATCTCATAATTCCTTTGCAGGTAATGAAGACTTTTTTGAATAACACGAATGCCTTCTTCATAAAACTGTTCACGATACCCTCTTCCTGAAAGAGTATTACTTGCTTCTCCAAGCAGGACAACTTCTGATTGGAAGTCAGATCTTGGTTTTAGGAGAATTGGATTCATCCAAACTGTTGCCTCTATCTTTGCTGCTTCCGCCTGCACTCCTTGTGCTCTTCCAATTTCTTTTCCATCTACTGTGACATAAGAGTTGTTCGACATATTTTGTGATTTAAATGGCGCTACCTTTATTCCCTCATTTGCTAGCATTCTGCATAAAGCAGTCGCAATCAGACTTTTCCCCACATCAGATGAAGTCCCTTGTATCATCACACCCTTCATTCTTATCCTCCCTTCTTCCGTTGTGCGATTCCGTTTTCTACTAGATATGCCTCATGTGCATGCTGTACGAGAAAATGATGCAGCCGATTTAAAATCCTGCAATATTTCTGTACAGCTGGATCGAGAGACGGTTCATATGTAACCTCATTACTTACAAGGATAAGATAACGGCAACTTCGGCTTAGTTCTACTAGATCCTTTTTCAGCTTTCCCTCTATCCCTTCCTGTTGTTTATCTTGGAAAAAAAGTTCATTATTGACCAAAACGGTTAAACAATCGAGCAAAACAACATCCTTTTTTGTAAAGACAGCCGCTAACTCCCCAATATCAACTGGCTTTTCATAGCTATTCCATTTCACCTTTTGTGCCTCTCTGTTTTGTTGGTGTCTGATAATTCTTTCTTCCATTTCAGCATCCGTAATGACAGCAGTAGCGATATAATGCAATTCTGCTCTTTCATCTTGCGCATATTTGATTGCCAATCTCTCAGCAAGCGAAGATTTTCCACTTCTCACGCCACCAGTTACAAAGATGATGGATGATTTTGTTTCCATTTAGTTAACACTCCCCGCAATCGCTGATTCTGTTCCATGCTTTTAATCGCAAACCGCAGCCAGCTTCCTTCTAAACTTGGATAATTATATGTATGTCTTGCAATGATGCCATTGTTTAGCAGGAAAGTAAGGAATTCCTTTTGATCCGTTAACCTTGGATCCTTTAACAAGTAATAATTAGCAGCAGAGTTGGAGTACGCAAAATATTCATTCTTAAAGAAGGAAAATAGCTTTTTCTTCTCCTCTTCTATATAGCTTTGCGTTTTTTTTAGAAACTCCTCCTGCTCTATTAATAACTCGCCAGCCTTTAAAGCAATTCCGTTGATACTCCATTGTGTTTGCAAATGCTGCAGTTGTGCAATTAGTTCTTCTGATGCTAATACGTAGCCTAGGCGTATTCCTGGTATACTGTACATTTTAGTTAAAGAACGTAAAATAATGAGATTTGGGTAATTTTTCAAGAGCGGAAGCATATCCTCATATCCAACTACAAAATCATAGAAAGCTTCATCTAGAACAACGGAACAATCGTTTTGCATACAAATATCCAATAACTCTTCTACTAATTTCTTCGGATAAAATATCCCTGTTGGATTATTAGGATTACATAAAAATACAGCATCGACTTGACGAATATCCTTTTCCAATTTAGCGGGAGACAGCTCCCATCCTGTTTCTGCGAATAAATAATGATGATAGATGTCGCAATTATTAATCCGGCACACTTCTTCATATTCAGAAAAGGCTGGCTGAAGAAGCAATACCTTTTTTCCCGTCAGAATTCTCCCTAATAAGGAAATGATTTCCGCAGCTCCATTTCCAATCAAAAGCTGCTTGGAAGGAATTCCATAGTGGTTTGAAATTTTTTCTTTTAGGCGACTTGCAAAAGGATCTGGATAAAGATGAACGGTCTGAAAAAGGTCATTCCACTTCTTTAATAAAATCGGCGGAGGTCCTAATGGATTAATATTTGCACTAAAATCAATTGCATCCACTGGCATTTCTAAATTTGTCTTTTCATATATATACTGGGGATTAGCTCCATGCATTGGCCAGTTCAAATCCAATTCCTCCTATAAATAAAAAAAGATAGAAGTAAACAACTGCTTTATTAGCAATTTTAGTCGACTCGATAATATGTTTCTTTCCTAAAGGCTGCAGTGCTGTTCCCATTCTAGCCCGATCTGATTTCTGTCCTCGATAATAATTAATCCCACCGAGCTGTATGCCAAGGAGAATAGCAGTTACTGCTTCCCCCCAGCCGCTGTTTGGAGATGGATGCTTCTTCGCATCTTGGAATAGCAGCTTCCAGGCTTCCTTTTTCGAATGGAAAGGAGTACGACTAACCAAAAGCAAAAGCATTGCTGTTATTCGACTCGGCAAGTAGTTAACAATATCATCACATTTCGCAGCATAATACCCGAATTCTCTATATTTATCATTCTTATAACCAACCATGCTGTCACATGTATTAATGGCCCTATATACAAGACTGAAAGGAGCACCACCAATAAATGCCCAAAACAGTGGAGCTGTAATGCCATCACTAGTGTTTTCTGCCACAGTCTCTACCGTTGCCCGGACAATTTCTTTTTCCTCTAACTGCTCTGTATCTCTTCCCACAATATAAGACAGCTTTCTTCTTGCCAGCACTAGATCATTAGCCCGCAATGGTTCATAGACCTCTATCGCAGCATCCTTCAGACTCTTCTGGGCAATGGTTGTGGCGATAAGTAGAGCTTCTATTATTACGCCGATCCACCAATGAAGCTGATAGCTAATATAAACAAGGAAACAGCTAAGCAAAAAGGTAAGCACTAAAACACTCATGAGCATCCATAATCCTTTTAACTGCCGATTTCTCCCCTTATTTAATCTTTGATCTAAATAGGAAATTAACTTTCCCATCCCTTTCACAGGATGTGGCCAGCTTGGAGGATCCCCAATCAACTTATCTAAAATAATCGCAATGGTAATGCTGATTAAATGACCGATCATTTAGCTGCCAGCCTCCTATCCCTTTTATCTAATGACTTTGTTAAACAGTGATAGACCCCTTCTGCTATACACTTCCCAAGTGAAGTAATCGTACCGGCAAATTCAAGGTATGTTCCTACTTGAGTGGCAGCGACCGATATACTATCTGTTGATGTACCTGTTGCAATAGTTCCTGTTTCCATATCCTTTATTTTCCGATCACGCAAGACGGCTGCTTTTGCTTCGGTAGCAGTAATGACACTTTGCAAAAAGGCTTGCTCTGATAATGTCCCATTGACAAAAATCCAAGTATTAATGGTCCCTGGATGGAACGAGGATGAATGCGCGTTTGTCTTAGCTGCATCGACAGCATTTCCTACTCCACCTGTTACCACAATCATGACAGAGAAATCCCCTTGCTCTAATAACTGATAGGCTGCATCTTCTGTATGAACAGCTGTCATCATTCCGACTGTCTCTTGTGGGCTAAAGCCATTTTGAAGCAAATACTCGTACATGTCTTTCCGGTAATCCTCGCAGCGGTATGTCTTATCTACATGGCGGTTTACAAAGTTTTTATACCAGCCCATCCCAGCACCCGTTACGCCAGATGAAAGCGTGTATAATGGGAAAGGAGCCTTCATTTCTACTCTTTCTGAAGTAACAGTAATTGCCGTTGTATCTATTTGAACTTTCTTTCTCTCTAGCTCTCTTGGCACAAGCGCTATTTGAGAAGCTGGTATGCTTGGATGAAAAGTATTTTTCACATTTGTCTTATAGATTCTTTTCACTCTTTTTTCTTGCAATACATCAGAAGGAGAGGCATCTACTTCTACTTTTCCATCATGTAATAAAAGGAGTCGATCACAATATAATCCTGCCAAGTTTAAATCATGAAAGATACAAACAATTGTTAGGTCTTTTTCTCTGCTCCATTCTCTTAAGCTATCCAATAACTCCTTCTGGTAGGATAGATCCAAATGGTTAGTAGGTTCATCTAACAGAAGGATTTCTGGCTCTTGTGCCAGGGCCTGAGCCAAATAAACACGCTGCTTTTCCCCGCCAGACAATGCATGAATAGACTTGTCTTGAAAAACAAAGACCCCCGTTTGTTTCATTACTCGTGTGATTACTTCTTCATCTTTAGAAGTCCAGGACTGAAACAGCCCCGATTGATGTGCATACCTCCCGAGCGATACAATTTCTCGAACAGTATAGGAAAATGATTCATTCACATGCTGAGAAAGCACGGCGACTACCTTTGCTAATTCTTTTGTTTTATACTGGTCAATGGATGTGCCCTTTATCTCCACCTGTCCCTCTCGCGGGGCTAAAATACCGCTGATAATTTTCATTAGAGTCGTTTTCCCACTGCCATTTGGCCCAAGGATACCAATCATTTCCCCTTTATTCACAGAAAAAGAAATATTCTGTAAAATTTGTTTTGTTTCATATTGAAAAAAGAGATTTCGTACATTCAGCATTATTTTAAACTCCTCTTCCTTCTTCTCAGTAATAATCCTGCAAACACTGGAGCACCTACTATAGCTGTTATGACCCCTATCGGGAGTTCTGTCGGAGAGATAATCGTCCTAGCCAATAAATCAGCCAAAATCATAAAACCACTGCCAGCAAAAAGAGAGACTCCCATTAAATGTCTGTGATCAGGACCTACGATAATCCGGACAAAGTGTGGAATCACAAGACCTATAAATCCGATCGTACCAGATACAGCAACAGCCGCACCTGTTAACATGGAACCAGCCAGCAAAATAACCATTTTTCTTCTCTGTACATGGATCCCTAAATGCTGGGCTCTTTCTTCGCCAAATGCTAAAGCATTTAATTCCTTTCCTTGCGAAAGAAGGAGACCGGAACCAACTACAAAAAAAGGCAGGATAATTTTAATGTATTCCCATCCTCTCATAGAGACACTTCCAAGTAACCAGCCTATAATTTGGCGTAGTTCGTTCCCTGTTAATGCAATCATAAGAGAAATAAATGCACTTAGAAAAGAACCAATAATGATGCCCGTTAAAATAATTGTTTCAACCCGCATGGCAGGGTCCATTTTTTTTGCAAAAAAAACGACAAATAATATCGTCAGAAAGGAGAATAATACACTCATAAATGGCAAAGTCAATCCGCCAAGAAACGGAATGGTAAAGTGGAAAAATAACGTAATAACGGCTCCAACCGATGCTCCAGACGAAACCCCAAGTGTATATGGGTCTGCCAATGGATTTCTTAATAATCCCTGAAATGCAGCTCCCGCTATGGAAAGACTGGCACCGACAAGTCCTGCCAAAAGCACTCTAGGGAGGCGAATATTTTGAACTATATTAACATGCATGGGATCGACATTCGTTAATATGCTTTCTGGTCCAATGTAGCTTGCAAATATTTTTAATACTGATAAAACAGGGACAGAGATCGTTCCAATGGATATTCCCATCACAATCGCAAAAAGGAGAAAAAAAGCGGCATAAACATAAGCCGCTTTTCTTTTATTTAAAAACATCCGGGTACACCGCTTTGGCAACTGCCTCTACTCCATCGACTAAACGAGGACCAGAACGAGTTACTGTGTCAGAATCTACATCTACTATTTGCTTTTCCTTTACTGCATTTATCTTTTCCCAGCCTTTTCTCGAGCTAATTTGCTCGATTGGACTTTTTTCTGAGTAGGCACCATAAGTAGTAATAATAACATCCGGATTAGCTGCAATTACTGCCTCTTGATCCACTTGAATCCAGCCTTCCTCAGAAATGATATTATTTGCGCGAATAGTGTCTAACATCTCTTGCATAAATGTCTTTTTACCAGTCGTAAATAAATTTGGTTCCGCGTTTACTTCTATGTAAACTGCCTTTTTATCACTATCGGAAATGGCTGCTGCTTTCTCCTTGATAGCACTTAACTTTTCTTTCATATCAGCAACAAGCTTGTTTGCCTCTTTCTCTGTTCCAGTGGCTTGTCCAATCATGTCCATGCTTTTATAAACATCTTCAAAAGAAGTGGCATCATTCACAACAACAACATCAATGCCCGCATCCCGGATTTGCTGCAAGCCTTCCGTAGAATTATGGGCGCTCGATGCATGTGCTAACACTACATCTGGATTTAGAGAGATTATTTTCTCCACATTAAAATCCATCCCGCCTACCTTCTCTTTTTCTGCCGCTTCTTTTGGATAGTTATCAAAGTCACTAACTCCAACTAACTCCTCCCCTAGCCCAAGCGCAAATATAATTTCCGTATTGCTAGGCATTAAGGAAACTATCTTTTCTGGTTTTTTCTCAATTACAACTTCTTGATCCAATCCATCCTTAATGGTGACAGGGAAGCTAGCCTCTTCTGTAGTAGTAGTTTGTTCTTTATTATGCTTATTTTCTGTCTTCGTTTCTCCGCAACCTGCAAGCACACCTACAACGAGCAGCATCGCTAACAGTATGGAATAAAACTTTTTCATCTAGTTCACCTTCCTAAATAAATATGGGAAAAATAAAAAACATCTCTATCATTGTCCATAGAGATGTTGGGATGTCTTCAAAAATATTTTCAAAGTGCTCCACACCTCCCTATCCTCGTAGGTTTATTTGGTGTATAGAGAATGGCAGGTCTCCTGACTCATGATTTTCGCCACATGAAGCCTTCCCATACATCCGTACAGTGGCACTTTTCCATGCTGCAATCATTTACAGTGGCGGGACCGTGTTAGATTCTCACTAACTTCCCTTTTAAGAGACTTCTGGTAAAAAGGCTAAAGAATTCCTCATCAACCATTTCCCAAAAGTCTCACCATCATCTATCTATTTTATTTTTCGTCTTTTCTGATTATACAATTAAAGGATGTGTAAATAAATATATTCCTTTACTAAAGTTTTAAAAATGGGTCGACAGGAACCGCATGGCCTAATGCTATTCCCTGCTCTGACAATATGCAGGTGTAGCTTAATAATTGCACCCCAGCATGTGCAGCTTCTTCCAAGCTTTTTGCGAATACTGGATCAATTGCAGCTGCTCCTGTCACTATTTCCACATCTTCTCTCTGCACAACAAATAAAATAGCTGTTTTTATTATTCCTTCTCTCGCAATAGCAGTTAATTCTTGCACATGCTTAGAACCCCTTTTGGTAACAGCGTCAGGAAACATCCCAATTCCATTGCTCGCTAAGGTGACACTCTTTACTTCGAGAAGCAGCTGATTGCCTTTTATATCTTTTAATAAGAAATCCCATCGTGAACTACCATAGGTATATTCAGACTTAACCCAATGATAAGTAGAAAGCTCCTCTATCATGGCTTCCTTTAACATTAATTCGACTAACTTATTAGGATACGTAGTATTTATTGACACAAGCAGTCCATTTGAATTTGATTCCACATATACAGCCGTCCACTTTGTTTTCCGATTAGGATTCATGCTCGGAAGAACATAAATCACAGCCCCTTCAACTAAAAGTTCGATCAGCCGCCCTGGATCTGCCAAATGGACCTTTTCTATTTCTTCTGTTTCCTGATTATAACAGTGTAAAATAAACCGATTAGGGCGCTCCACAAACGTCATTTTCTTTAATGCTGCCGGAAAGCTTACCATTACTTTTCCCCTCATATTCGTCACCAATTAAACGATAGCTAATTGCCATTCTCTTAATTTTTTATCAAAAACAAGTAAAGCATCACTTTTTTTCTTAGCGTTCTTCTCATATTCTTCATACATATCATCCATATTATCAAAATCCCCTAAAACCCAAATTGGTATCTCCAGCTTCAATCGTGTTTGATAGGCTTTTTCAATAGATAGTACCATGCCCTCACTCATATAACGTTTTAACTCTGTTACAATTTCTTTCGGAAGAGGCGGATAAAGCCTTTTCTTTTTAATTCCCAACAACGCTTTCTCTAATTTAAGTTCTGTCACTTTGTTTGCAATAACCTCACAAAATAATTGATAAAAGGACTCCATGTTTTTATAATAAATTTTATTAAACCAGCCGTCATCATGAGCTAAATAGGCATATTGGTTGTTTAATTGTTGAAAAAATGGCTTTTTTAAAGGCTCCTGTTTATGTCCCAAATACAAGAGTTCCGCAATCGTTTGCCCTTCTAAAATATCTAATGTTTCCGTCTCATCAAAATCGACCCATACAAAGTCCCCATATCCATAAACATCTTCCATCGATAACGATGCTAATTTATTGTTTGGAACATATTCGAACTGAGTATGTATATGAAATTCTCCATCTTCAAACTGATGCTTTAACAACAAAATAGAGGCAAGAGTATCAGCAAGAATCCTGTAAAACTCTCTAAACTCTATACCATAAGAAAGCACAAAACGTTCTTTCTCATTTAGATGGATATAAACCACATCTCGAATATCATTATTACCTTTTTTCATCAAGTAAACCTCCAAACATTATTAGCTTGTAAACTTAAAGAGCTTTAGCTTACTTTCTTGTTACCGAAATTGCCTTTACTCCATTTTATCGAAATCATGACAAGAAATATTCTCTTGTTTTTATATATTATATTTAAATTCCATGATCTGCTTATACATACTATCCATCATACATCTAGTTGTACTTATTGTAACCATTTTAGTTTAACAAAAAAGAGGAAAAATAGCTTACACAATCTAAAATTTAGAAAAAAAAGGAAGTAAATACTTGGCATGTGAATCATTTAGGGAGAAAGCTAACTGGAATATTCATTAATATTGCGGATTATTCAGCCAAGAGACATCCATCAGAGCGATTTTAGTTAATTTTGTGCTGTTCAAAGGGGCAGTAATAGTCGTTTTTAGATGAATTTTAATGTTTTTAGCTAAATAATTGATTTTATCAGCCAATCTCGACCACTTACCTCCCCCCAACAAAAATACACCGTACTAGGAAATGGAATAACGCAATTTTCCAAAATCCTAGTAACGGTGTCAATCAAATCCAGCTCAACTTATGGTTGTTTTGCTTAACAATCTTTTCATACTTTTATCCGCTTCTTTTAGCACGATACTTTTATCTATTGTTTTCATGATTTTATTTTCCATTACTATTCTACCGTCTATAATGGTTGTTTCTACATCTGCTCGTGTTGCGGAATAGACAATTCTTGAGATAGGATCAACATCATAGGACGGAAAGGTATGAAAATTTTGCAGGTTTAAAATAGCTAAATCTGCTCGCTTGCCAATTTCCAGACTGCCAATTTCCTTTTCAAGTCCGACTGCTTTTGCTCCGCCTAAGGTTGCCATGCGGAACACTGTTCTCGCATCCATCGCTGTTGGTCCATGTATTGGCTTTTGAATAAGTGCAGCTAATCTCATTTCATTAAACATATCCAAGTTATTATTACACGGAGCCCCATCTGCCCCTAAACTGACGGAAACATGATTGCAAGTAAGATGGTGTGTATCAGCTATCCCTGATGCTAGCTTTAAATTAGAGCCGGGACAATGACTAACATGGACACCCTTCTCTTGAATAATCCGCTTTTCTTCTTCATCCAGCCATATACAATGCGCCAATATCAAGCGGTCATTTGCTAAACCGAGATGATCTAAGTACACCACATTCCTCATACCTGTTTCTTTTTGCACGATTTGAATTTCTCCCTTATTTTCTGAGGCATGGGTGTGCACTTTTACACCATATTTATCTGAAAGAATCTTCACCTCTTTCAATAGCTCTTCCGTACAAGAAACCACAAATCTTGGCGAAAAGGCATATTGAATTCTTCCATTATCAAAGCCATCCCATTTTTCTAATAAATCTACACTCTGTTGAATAGACTCCGCTGTTAATTCCTGCAATGCTAAGGGGACTTCATCTCCTTTATCCATCATTACCTTTCCAGAAACAGCCCGGATTCCACTTTCCGCAAGTGCGCGAAAAGCATGTTCCGTATGATGAACCGTTTCCATATCAACAATCGTTGTTGTCCCGCTTTCCAATAGCTCTCCAATACCAAGCATGGCGGAATAATAAATAGATTCCTCGTCATGAGCAGCCTCAAGTGGCCAGATCCTTTGTTTAAGCCAATCCATTAGCTCAAGATCATCCCCTTTTCCGCGAAAAAGTGTCTGGCATAAGTGAATATGAGTCTGAACAAACCCAGGAATTACCGTTCTATTTGTCGCATCAATCATTTTATCTACGTGATTTTTTTCAAGATTCTCTCCTATTTCCTTAATGATATTCCCTTCTATATAAATATCTCCGGTTATAATTTCTTCTGCTTGATTCATTGTGACTATCTGTGCATTTTTGATTAACATATTTCCCATTTAAACTCCCCCATGCTTGTTTAAATTTCCGCATAAACACAAAAAAACTACGAAAAATATGCTAGTTCAAAGCATATTTTTCGTAGCAAGAAATTTACGGTTTCCAGTAGAGACCCTTAACCCAATTATTAAGGATATACGAAAAAAAGGCGCAATAGCAGCAGTTGCCTGCGGTCATGCATGTTATACCCTTATTTTAATCGAGAGGCAATTCTTTTCAAGTTAATTGTCAGAAAACTTAACAATATTTTTTCAAGGGATCTGTTTTTTCTCAAAATCTCCTTTTTTACAAAGATTTATCCATTTCATTCTTTCACTTAATTACATATAATAAAACAGGGTATATGTCGAATAATAGCCTATAAACATCGGAAGGGAGAGTGAGAAGTATGATACACAAAATGACAGAAAATCAGATCACACTTCACATCATTCAGACACTAAAAGATAATAAAAAATCTGAATTTGAATCCATCGTTGATGAGCTACAACCATATGATATAGCTCAAATTTATGAGAGTCTCCCCGATAAGCATAGAGCTCGTTTTTTGCTTTTCTTAAAAGTCGACTTATTAGCCCATCTCTTGGAGGAATTGGATAAAGAGGAACAGCTGGAAGTTCTAAATACATTAGGAATGGACAAAACAGGGAAAGTTCTAGATTTAATGGACAATGATGACCTAGCTTCCCTTTTAAATGAACTAGCACCAGAAAGAATTAAAGAACTCCTTTCTGGAATGAAAAAAGAAGAATCCATTATTGTACAAAACTTAATGAACTACCCAGATGAAACTGCTGGACGTCTTATGACGAATCGTTTTGTCTGGATTCGTGACTATTACACTACGCGTGAAGCTGTCGATAAACTAAAATCGTTTGCAGATTTCGCGGAAACTTTAAGCTATTTATACGTCATTGATCAGAATAGAAAATTAGTTGGTGTTGTTTCCTATCGTGATCTTTTGATTGCTGAACCGCAGGACAAAATTCGTGACATTATGTATGAACGGGTTATTAGTGTCACAGTGGATCAGGACCAAGAAGAAGTAGCCCAAACCATCCAAAAATATGATTTCTTAGCCATTCCCGTTGTCAATGAAGAAAACATCTTAATGGGGATTGTTACAGTTGATGATATGATTGATGTCGTTTTTCAAGAAGCAAATGAAGATATCGAAAAGCTTTCTGCTTCAGGTAAATCAATAGACTTTGATACAAAAGCATCCGTTGCAGCTTACAGAAGACTTCCTTGGTTAATCTTGCTGCTTTTTATCGGGGTTGTATCTGGCAGTATTATCAGCAATTATGAGGATGTTCTTACAAAGGTTGTAGCATTATCTTTTTTTATGCCGATGATTTCTGGAATGACTGGGAACACGGGAACACAATCATTAGCCGTTGTCGTTCGTGGACTTATTTCTAATACAATTAATAAAGCAGTTGTAACAAAACTGATTTTCAGGGAATTATTAGTTGGTCTGATCATTGGGATAACCTGCGGTATTATTATTACGTTTATTGCCTATGTCTGGCAAAGCGATCTCATGCTTGGCTTAGTTGTTGGTCTTTCTTTAATTTGCACACTTATCATCGGAACACTATCTGGTACTATTATTCCAATTATTCTTTATAAGTTAAATATTGACCCAGCAGTAGCCTCTGGACCATTGATTACGACTCTTAATGATATATTTTCGTTATTTATTTACTTCGGAATCGCACAAATTTTTCTTGCCCATTTAATGTGAAAGAAAAGACTGACTGTCAAAAGGCAGTCTTTTTAAATCCTGTCTATTTTTTCCACCTATCTTTTTTTATCGATTATGAAAAATAAGGAAACAATTCTGTTTCCATTTCCGTCTATATAAATAGGTAAGAAATTTGAACTAGGGGTTTGCAGAAATGAGAACAAGAAATGTTTTTTCTGAAAGATTTGATTGGACATTATGTCTTTTGCTTATGTTATTTTGTCTAGTTAGCAGTATTGCTATATACAGCGCGAACGCTGTTTACTTACAATCACAAATTATGTGGTATGTTATTGGCGCGGTTGTAATTGCCATTATTATGTATTTTGATAATGAGCAGATTCAACAAATCACTTGGATTTTGTATGGAATAGGGGCCGTTTTATTAATCGGTCTTCTAGTTGCTCCAGAAACGGCATTTACTCCACGCAGAGGCGGAGCGCAAAGTTGGTATGTCATTCCCCATATTGGCAGTATTCAACCGTCTGAATATATGAAGGTCTTTTATATTTTAGCGATTGCTAAAGTTATAAATAATCATAATGTCAAAACCATTCATAAATCTCTGCGAACAGATTTTATTTTGATGTGTAAACTGGCGATCGTAGCTGGTGTTCCAATAGCATTAGTCATTTTGCAGGATTTTGGGACTACACTCGTGTTAATGGCTATATTAATTGGAATGATGCTAGTATCAGGAATTTCATGGAAACTGCTCATTCCTTTATATGGTGCTGCTGCTGCATTTGGTTCCAGTGTTTTATACTTAGCTATCTTCGGAAGAGAACTATTAGAAAAATATCTAGGAGTGGATCCCTATCAATTCGCTCGTGTTAATTCCTGGCTAGATCCTCATAATGCTGGCGATGATGGCTTGCAGTTAGTCAAATCGCTGATGGCGATAGGCTCTGGACTTATTAGTGGTAAAGGCTTAGGAAAAGAGGAAGTGTATATTCCCGAAAGACATACAGACTTTATTTTTACGATTATTGGGGAGGAGTACGGATTTATTGGGGGCAGTATTGTCATTATTCTTTATTTTCTTTTAATATTCCACCTAGTTCGAACTGCATTGCAAACAGCCAATCCCTACAGTATTTATATAAGTGTCGGGGTTATTAGTATGATTACATTCCACGTTTTTGAGAATATCGGAATGACTATACAATTATTGCCGATAACAGGGATTCCCCTTCCGTTTATAAGTTATGGGGGCAGCTCTCTAATGTGCAATTTAATGGCAATGGGACTCATATTTAGTATTCGTTATCACCATAAGTCTTATATGTTTTCTTCTAAATCTCTTTCTTTCTAATTATAAGGAACATTTAGACTCCGCGCATCGCTGAGTCTTTTTTTATATTTGTCCATTTGATGAAATCTTTCTCCCTTTTGTTTTCTTTCCTCTGTAATTAGGGTATATATTTTAATAGAACAACAAAAACTATAAAGAAATTTTAGCAGCAAAAAGATGACTATGTTTTATCTAATTGTAATAAAAACTAAATTAAAATAATTATAAATAAGTATTGATTTTAATTTAGAATTTGTTATAATTAATATATAATCAGTCGAAGGGAGTTTGTTAAACATGGGATTACAAACAAAAGTAGAATTACAAAAAGAACTAAACGTACAAATTGCTAACTGGAGCGTATTATACACAAAACTACATCAACATCACTGGTATGTAAAAGGACCATTTTTCTTCACACTTCATGAAAAATTCGAAGAGTTATATGACGAAGCTGGTGAAGCAGTAGATGAACTTGCAGAGCGCTTGCTTGCTATTGGTGGTAAACCTGTTTCTACATTAAAAGAATTTATGGAAACTTCCACCTTACAAGAAAGTACGGAAAAACGATCTGCAAATGATATGGTGAAATCTTTAGTAGAGGATTATAGCCATATTAATACACAATTAAAAGCACTAGCAGCACATGCAGATGAATTAGAAGATGTGATTACCAATGATTTAGCCATTGATTTAATTGGCAAAATTGAAAAACACTTATGGATGTTAACTGCATACCTTTCTGAATAATATTGGAATGAATCAACCACTTTTTCGTCTTCTTAACGAAAAAGTGGTTTTTTATTTTCCCTTAAAGCTTCTTCTCCCTATTTATCTCTGAAAAGAAGAAAAATCATTTTCCTTCTTTTCGATAAAAAAGTATAATGATGGCAAAAGTATGTATTTTTCATCCCTAGGAGGATAAATATGAAAAAACAATTTGTTGTGATAGGATTAGGCAGCTTTGGTGGTAGTTTAGTGGAAGAATTTCATAAAATGGGGGCGGAAGTATTAGCCATTGATCAATCTCTTGAGAAAGTGGAAAAATATCGACCTTTCGCTACCCTTTGTGTGCAAATGACAAATATTACGGAGGCATCACTAACGCAAATCGGTATTCGGAATTTTGATCACGCTTTTGTTTCGTTTGGAGATGACGTCGAGTCTAGCACCCTTACGACCATGCTGTTAAAAGAGATGGGTCTTAGCAAGGTCTGGGTGAAAGCAGCCGATGTCTATCATAAACGCGTTTTAGAAAAAATCGGTGCTGACCGCGTCATTCATCCAGAACAAGATATGGCAAAAAGAATTGCCCACCATGTTGTTTCTGATAGTATGATTGATTATATAGAGCTTTCAAAAGAACACGGAATTGTGGAAATGGTAGCTTCTCCGAAAATACATAATAAGTCGATTTTAGATTTAGATGTCCGTGCTAATTATGGATGTACTATTATTGGCATCCAACGAGCAGGAGAAACAATTGTCTCTCCATCCGCAAATGAAGTAATCCATCAGGGCGATATCCTCATTATGGTTGGCAGTAATGACTGTTTATATAAATTTGAGGAAAAAGCATTAAGATAATCTTTTTAGAAAAACATAATAGAAAATCACTCCTTAGGAGAAGGCTTTCATTACAGTCTTCTCTTTTTTTATTAATCCTTTCCTACCTTAAACTCCATTTTATCCAACGTTTAATCCTATCCTCACTGGGTATTAAGTAGAATACATTAAGGCTGATTAAAGTTTGTTGTTTTTAATAGGAAACGTATAAATTTTCTAAAGCTCATCGGAACAAATAATTTTACTTATGTAAAAATTAACTTATTTCATTTCTATACGAAACAACATTCTTTAAAATGCCTAATTTAAATCAAGGAGTGAAGAGTATGTACTATAACTGGAATTGGAATTCCTTTTGGGACAAGCTACCTGATTTTATTCTAGCAGTGGTCGTTTTAATTATCGGGTGGATTATTGCAAAAATCATTGAAAAAGCCCTTTATAAAGGACTGCAAAAAACAAATGTTGATGAGAAAATTTTCCCTGAAGGCAAACCCAAAAAATATTCATCTGAAAAGATAATTAGTAAGATTGTTTTCTATCTATTATTAGTTTTTGTCTTTACCCTATTCTTTAATATATTAAATTTAACCGTAATTACATCTCCGTTGGTAAATCTACTTTCCACCATTCTAGGAGCAATACCAAATATTTTAAAGGCAGCATTAATTCTATTAATTGCCTGGGTAGTTGCTTCCGGATTAAGATATCTTATTAAAAAGACAGGAAGTACCTTAAAGGTTCATGAGAGATTACAGAAATGGAATCTTGCAGAAAAGAATAACCCACAAAACATAATGGATAAAGTAGCTAATATTGTATTCTATTTAGTACTCTTATTATTCTTACCTGCTATCCTAGGTGCCCTTAATTTATATGGTGTTTCTGAACCATTTGCTAATATGCTTCAAAACATGCTTGCTTTCTTACCAAAACTTTTAGCAGCAGCATTAATCATTTTAGTAGGCTGGTTTGTTGCAAAAATGGTACGTACGATTCTAACAAACTTCCTACAAGCAATCGGCACAGAAGCCTTAGCTAAACGCTTAGGTATTAACAAGCTTCTTGATAACGTAAGCTTATCTTCTGTTATCGGGAACATTGTTTTCATTTTTATTCTCATTCCAACTGTTATTTCAGCGCTTGAGAAATTGGACATTCAAGGAATCTCTCAGCCAGCCATTAACATGCTAAATGATATTCTGACAATGATTCCTAATATTGCGACAGCCATTTTCCTTATCTTAATTGGTATTTGGATAGGAAAATGGGTAAAACAAATGGTTGTTACTTTATTAGTTAAACTAAGCTTAGATACGTATGTGCGAAAAATGGGCTTAAACGCTAATACTAGTATTTCAAACATTATTGGGACAATTGTTCAAATTCTGATTGTTTTCTTATTAGCTGTACAAGCTTTAAATATTGTCGGACTTGAATTTTTAGTTACACTATCTACGGCTGTTATTGCTTATTTACCAATGGTGATTGCTGCTATTGTCATTATTGGCGTCGGCTTATGGCTAGGTTATCTTGTGCAGAAACTGCTAAGCAGCGTTTTACAAGGCAGCCACTTTAAAGTGTTACCAATTATCGCAAAATATGCGATTATCACTTTGTCTGTCTTTATGGCACTTGACCAATTAAAGGTAGCTTCTTCTATTGTCAACGCTGCCTTTATCTTAATCCTTGGCGGTCTTGCACTAGCATTTGGTCTTGCCTTTGGACTTGGCGGCAAAGAATTTGCTAAAAAACGTTTGGATAAACTGGATAGAAAAATGGAACAAACTTCTATTCAAAAACCAAATGATGATAATCCTTTAAATAGCTAACCAAGCTATAAAGGACAGGCGAAAAATTCTCGTCTGTCCTTTTTCTATATAGGTAAGACGATGTATTTTTACAATATCTTCAAAACGCCTATTGTTATGAAACCCGTTTCATAGTTTAATCTAATTAGGAGAGTATAGACCAGCGTTATATACCAATTTCATTATTCGGTATAGCGTGATGGTTTTGCTCTTATATAAATTATGGTATGTCTGTATCCAACAGTTCATAGCCTTCTACTAGAGTCGAAAGCGGTACAATATCAGCATCTTTTTGATAAAGTGGAATGTACTCCTTTAAAACACTTACTACAGCTGGCCCAGAAACTCCGACATGGCCAATCGCAATAAATTCCTGTTCTGTATCTAGCTTTTTCGCTAATCGACTAGCTTGCTTATTAATATATTGACTTGTATATATATGATCAAAAAAAAGATCATTTTCTAAATAAGGGACATTTAATTCCTCGGCTAATTCCTTTATGACACTATTGCTTGTTGTCTTACTGTCTAAATAATAAAGACTATGGTTTCGACATTCTTCTAGAATAATCTTCATTACTCTTTTATCTTCCGTCGCCTTTGAACCCATATGATGATTCATCCCAACCGCATAAGGAATACTTTCAATCGCATCCTTTACCCGTTTTCTAATTTCTTGATCTGATAAATCTGTTGTAATAGCACCTGGTCCAAGCCAGCTCTTTTTCCCTTTTTTTGGTTCTAGCGGCAGATGAACGATCACTTCATGCCCTTTTTTATGGGCACGAATGGCATCTTCTTTACTTGTAGATAGAAAAGGCATAATTGCAACCGTAATAGGAACAGGTAGATTGAGCATCTCCTCTGTCCCCTTCATATTATTACCAAAATCATCAATGACGATGGCAAGCTCTTTTCTAACTTGATTTTTAGATGGAGCTGCCTCCTGAGCGGAGATTCCTAGCGGAAACGTAAGAAAACAGAAAAAGCATATTATTTTTTTCATGTTATAACCCACCTTGTTTTTCGTTAGTATTTTCTATAACAGGCGGTTACATACAAAAACAGCCCGCTAAAAATTCAGCGAACTGTCTTATTTCTTTATTTCCGATGCATCTTAAACTCCAAGAATAAATCATTATATTCTGCTAGAGAACGATGACCAAGATTTTCGTATACTTCTAATTTAGATGTCAATTCTTCATCTGGATAGAAACGTTCATCCCCAGTAATATCCTCTGGCAAAAATTTCATTGCCGCCTTGTTAGGAGTAGAATAACCGACATACTCTGTATTTTGGGCAGCATTTTCAGCATCTAGCATAAAATTAATAAATTGATGAGCCCCATCAATATTCTTGGCTGTTTTTGGAATAACCATATTATCGAACCATAGATTAGATCCTTCTTCTGGAACAACATATTCTACATCTTCATTTTCCCACATAATCTCAGCAGCCATTCCAGACCATAACACACCGATTGATGCTTCTTCATTTTCAATGAGCATACGAATTTCATCGCCTACAATTGCCTTTACATTTGGTGTTAAAGTATCCAATTTTTCCTTTGCTTCCCGCAAGTGATCATGATCTTTATCATTTAAAGAGTAATGTAAGCTATTTAAGCTCATCCCCATGATTTCTCGTGCACCATCTATCAGCATAATTTTATTTCTTAAATCCTTATCCCATAAATCATTCCAAGAAGTAATTTTCTTATTATCAAGCATTGCTGGATTATAAACAATTCCTACTGTTCCCCAGAAATAAGGAATGGAGTATTTATTGTCTGGATCAAAGGAAAGATCCATAAATCGGCTGTCTATATTTTTCAAGTTAGGAAGCTTCGAATGATCAATCGGAATTAATAAATCTTCTTCCTTCATTTTATCGATCATGTATTCAGAGGGAATCGCAATATCATAGCTTGTTCCTCCCTGCTGGATCTTTGTCATCATTGCCTCATTGGAATCAAAGGTTTCATAAATTATCTTAATCCCTGTCTCCTCTTCAAACTTAGAAATTAAGTCTGCATCAATGTAATCTCCCCAGTTATATACCGTTAATGTCTTACCACTCGTATACCCTCTGCTCGAATTTAATTGATGAACAATAAATAGCAGGATGAAGGCCAGTGCAAAAATAACAATTAATCCACGAATGAGAGACTTCATTTTCTCACCCCCGCTTGTGGAGTTTTATTAACTCGTTGCGTAATGAAATAGTAACCAATGACCAGAAGCAACGTAAATAAGAATAATAAGGTCGATAATGCATTAATATTTAAAGAGATCCCTCGTCGTGCTAAAGAATAAATCTCTACAGATAAGGTGGTAAATCCATTACCTGTTACAAAAAATGTTACAGCAAAGTCATCTAAAGAATAGGTTAATGCCATAAAGAAACCAGCAAATATTCCTGGTGAAATATAAGGAATAATGACTTTTGTCAATACATCCTTCCAGCTTGCTCCAAGATCTAATGCAGCATCGACCAAAGTCGGACTCATTTCTTCCAGCTTAGGTAAAACCATAATCACAACAATAGGAATTGAGAAAGCTATATGTGACAACAGAACCGAAAAGAATCCTAGTTTAATTCCAATGATCGTAAAAAAGATTAAGAAGGAAGCACCAATAATAACATCAGGGCTTACAATAAGCACATTGTTTAAAGACAAAATAGAATTCCTTAAGCCCTTTTTTCTCATCATAGAAATACTAATAGCCCCAAGTACTCCAATAATAGTTGATACGGCTGCAGACAAAAGAGCAATAATAATCGTATTTAAAACGATTATGAGCAATCGTGTATCTTGGAACAACTCCTTATACCAGTCAAATGTAAAGGTATCAAAATCATGCATGGTTCCCCCGCTATTAAACGAGTAAAAAATCAAATAAAAGATAGGGGCATATAATATGATAAAAACAATGCATAAGTACAATACAGACCATTTTGATAGCTTTTTCATCTTATATCCCTCTCTTTCTGTTCCCCGTAAGAACCATGATGATAATCATACTAATAATCAAAAATACAGCTATCGTCGAACCCATTCCCCAATCTTGTGTAATCAGGAAATGCTGTTCAATCGCAGTACCTAATGTTATAACACGGTTCCCTGCAATTAAACGAGTGATCATAAATAGGGATAGAGCTGGAATAAATACAGCTTGGCACCCAGACTTTACTCCATTTAATGTTAGAGGAAAGACAATCTTTTTAAATGTCGTCCAAGATGACGCTCCTAAATCCTGGGACGCATCAACTAAGCTAGGATTCATCTTCTCTAATGCATTGAAAATAGGCAGAATCATAAAAGGAATAAAGATATACACACTTACAAATAGAAAGCTAAAGTCTGTAAAGAGTATTTGTTGTTCCCCAATTCCAAGGAAATTGAGCATTTGATTGGCTGCACCATGTGTTCCAAATATCCCCAAGAACGCATATGCCTTTAATAGAAGATTAATCCATGATGGTAAAATAATTAATAACAGCCATAATTGCTTATGCTTCGTTTTAGTTAATAAATACGCAGTAGGATATGCAATAATTAAGGAAAAGAACGTTATTAAAAAAGCATACCAAAAGGAGCTTAACGTCATTTTCAAATAAACTGGTGTGAAGAACTTCTGATAATTTTCAAACGTAAATGTCCCTTTAATATCAAAGAAAGAATAATAAACAACAAGTGCAACTGGAGCAATAACAAAAAGTACAATCCAAAGATAGTAAGGGACCGTATACCATTTAGTACTACTTTTCATTGGCTGCCCCCTCATACGCTTCTAGTCGTTTATCAAACTCTTCTTCTGTTTCTCCAAGGCGCATAACATGAATAGCCTCTGGTTCAAAATAAAGGCCAATTTCGGTTCCTACCGTTGCTTTCTTTGTAGAGTGAACAAGCCATTCATTTCCATCCTCGTCATACCCACAAATCTCATAATGTACGCCTCTAAATAATTGAGAGTCTACCTTTACCTTTAATTTTCCCGCTTCTAAAGAAGTAATTTCTAAATCCTCCGGGCGTATAACTACTTCAACAGCTTCATTATCGTCAAAGCCACCATCGACACAATCAAAAGTTTTACTGCCAAAATGAACAACAAAATCTTTTTTCATCGTCCCTGGTACAATATTCGATTCCCCGATAAAGTCTGCTACAAAACGATTAATTGGTTCATCATAAATGTCAGTTGGTGTTCCGCTTTGCTCAATGCGTCCTTTATTTAAAACAAAGATTTCATCTGACATGGCCAAAGCTTCTTCCTGATCGTGTGTCACAAAGATAAAAGTAATCCCTAATCTTCTCTGTAATTCTCTTAACTCATATTGCATTTCTGTACGAAGCTTTAAATCAAGTGCAGATAATGGTTCATCGAGAAGAATAATTTCTGGTTCATTTACAATAGCTCTTGCAATTGCAACACGTTGTCTCTGTCCACCAGACATCTCACTAATTTCTCTATTCTCATAGCCTTCCAAGTTAACAAAACGTAGAGCCTCTTTTACTTTTTCTTCAATTACTTGCTTCTTCCATTTTTTTATACGAAGACCAAAGGCCACATTTTCAAATACATTTAAATGGGGGAATAGCGCATAATCTTGGAAAACGGTATTTACCTGTCTTTTATTTGCTGGTATTTTATTAATCAGCTTACCGTTAAAGTAAATATTTCCTTCTGTCGGTTCCATAAATCCAGCAATTAATCGTAAAACAGTCGTTTTACCACAGCCAGATGGACCAAGCAATGTATAAAATTTTCCTCGCTCAATTTCAAAGCTTACATTTTCTAAAACGGTCGTATCTTGATCATAGCTCTTTGTTACATTTTCAAATTGAATAATATGCTGCTCAGACATAATATCCCCCTCTTCATTTATTTTTTTATTGTTTATGAATTCTTCCTATAAATAAGAATCTGTGACTACAAGAATTAATTCCGTAACATCATCTGCTAGATTTATTAATTGATGTTCCTCTGTAGCATGATAGTAAATAGATTCCCCTTTTTTAGCCCGATACTCTTGTCTGCCTAATTTCAACAGAATTTCCCCTTCTACTACGTATGCAAATGTTTCTGATAAAGAAGGTTCAAATTTTTTAAATTCTCCATTTTTAGAAAAGAATAGCCGTATTGGTTCCATTTCTTTTTCATTTGATTCAGGAACTAGCCATTGAATCCGATACCCTTTCTCTTCATCAAGAAAATCTGTTATATCTTCCTCTGTATAAACAACCTTCTGCTTTCGCTCTTCATCGTCGAAGAATTCTTTCGGTGAACATCCCAACACTTCTAAAATATCAAAGAATGTCTCAATGGAAGGAGAACTTAAGTCTCTCTCTAGCTGAGATATATATCCCTTGCTTAAATCGGTTCTTTCTCCTAATTCTTCTTGTGTTAACCCTTTTTTCAACCGTAAATTCTTTATTTTTTTTCCAATTTCCATGATTCAACCTACTTTTTGTTTAGAAATAGTAAACTTGAAGGCACAAAAGTTTTGTATAACTAAACTTAAAGTTTAGTTATACCCAGTTATTATACATTAATTTCTTTAACTTTCAATCCCTTTTTCGCTCTGTGAACTATTTTCCAATAGCATTCATATAAATTATTTCTATAAAGCAAAAATGCCCCATAACATAATGTTTTAAAGCTTGTAGTGTTTGTAAACAAAACACCGCTCTACAACATTTTTTATGAGGCAACTGCGACCTTTTATTACTCTTCTTTCCCTGTCGCTAGTGGTATATACTTTCCGTTATCTATTTTTTCAATTTTTTTAAAATGAATCAGCTTTTTTAAAGATGCATTGCAATATGCTGAAGCATCATAGGAATCTCTACCAACTCTTATTCCAATCCCTACCTTTCCCCCTTTTTCCTTATACAAATCACACAGTGCGTTATAAATATTTTCATCTTTTTCCGTAATTCGTAGTTTGGAATATTGCTTCAATCTTTATTCCTCCTATTGCTCCCATTTTACTGCAGCTATTAACAGATTTCTTTTCCCTTACATAACTATTCTTTTTCGTCTAAATTTTCCATAAACCATATATACTGTCTAAGTCTGCTAAGTTAAGCATACTAATCCTTTATAAAAATTACAGGCTTTTATGCTATTTTTTTAAAAAATAGATAATACGTTTCAAAATCCCAATTGTTAATAGGGCAAAAGGTTTATTTCAATATATTGAACACCTCTTCCTCTTTCCTATTTTTTTGGTAATCAATCCCCTATTGGTAAATGCTGTTTTTGACTCTTTTCCCCTATTTCGAATATACCAATCTCCTATTTTGTTCAAAATAATGAACAAAATAGGAGATAAAGAAAAAACACTTGAATTATTCAAGTGTTTTTTTAGGTAATATTTAATGTTCTCTGTTTAATTTATAGTGCTTTTTAAACATGAAATGTTCCCCATACGAGGGAAACAATTTTAACTTTTTCACTTCTTCTGGATGTTTAATCATCATTTCTTTTAATAACTCTTTTGGCTGTTTCTTTTCTGTCTCAATCCCCAACTCTTTCGCTTTCTTAATAATTTGTATATCTCTTATCTCATCGGCGATTTGCTTAAAATCTTTTCCTTCCGTTTGAATATTAAGCTTTTTTGCTTCAGTCATAATCATTTTTTCTTGCACTTCTTTACCTAGCTGCTGCATTGTTTTTCCTTTTGTATCTATTCCCAGTTCTTTTGCCTGTTTCGAGATTTTCGCCTCAAACACTTCTTTCATTAATGTTTTGGCATCTTTCCCCTCTGTACTGATTCCTAGCGACTTTGCTTCCTCTTTAAGATGGGCAGTATGTACTTCCATCGCTATTTGCTGTAAATCTTTCCCCTCTGTTTTTATTCCTAATTTTTGTGCTTCCTTCTTTATTAATACGTCATGAATTTCTTTTTTAATCGCAGCTGTGTCTTTACCTTCTGTCTTTATTCCCAGACTTCTTGCCATTTCTATTAGAAACTGTTTATCTTCTTGGGTTATCTCTCTTTTCTCTGGAGATGGAGTTGCACTTGCTAAAGAACTAAAGCTGGTTAATGCTATAGTAGTTAGCATCAACAGCAACATTATTTTTTTCATCTAACTCTTCCTTTCCATTTAAATAGGTAAAATTTATACCTTCATAGCCTTTCCTCTTCTTTGTTTTATATGTAAGATTTTCCTAAAAATATTTGCTTTTTTGTAATCCATTTTCTTATCTAATTAAGGATTTATGCTTAACCATTAGACATCTAAAGCTCCTTCTGCTATTTTACATATATACCATATTTGCTGGAGATGAGTTTATTAGATGAGTAAATTTACAAAGGAATATATTATAACCATGGAGGATATTGTGAGAGAAGGCGATCCTATCCTTCGTGAAAAAACAAAGGAAGTATCTATTCCTCCTACTGAAGAGGATAAAGAAGAGCTGCAATGCATGCTGAAATATTTGAAAAATAGTCAGGATCCAATCTTGTCAAAAAAATACCAACTACGAGCAGGGGTAGGATTATCGGCAAACCAAATTGGCTTAAATAAACGAATGTTTGCGAGTTATATGAGGCAAGAAAACGGTGAAGCATTGGAATATATGTTAATCAACCCTAAGATCATTAGTCATTCTACTGCCATGACCTATATTCCCGAGAGTGAAGGCTGTCTTTCTATTGATCGATCCATTGTTGGCTATGTTCCACGCTATCGTAGGATAACGGTTCGAGCATACAATATACATGGCGAAGAAGTAAAAATTAAATTAAAGGATTATGAAGCAATCGTCTTTCAACATGAAATAGATCACTTAAACGGAATACTATTTTATGATCATATCAATAGTAAAAATCCATTTGAGCTGCCTGCCAATGTGGATATTACTCCTTTATATTAACTTTTTATTTCTTCATTCTGAATATAAAAAAGCAGATAGCATTTGCTATCCGCTTTTTTTATTTACTTTTTATCTTTTTGATCTTTTTGATCTTTTTCTAACTTATTATCAATTTTATATTTTGCAGTAGCCTCATTTAACCAAGTACCAGCTTTTTCTTGTACCTTTTGTGCTAATAAAGCTTCTTTAATTTTCGCTTTTGAATCTTCTAATGTTGCTTCTTTTGCTTCTTTTTTACCAGTTACTTTAATAATATGGTATCCAAAATCTGTTTTAACTGGGTCGCTAATTTCATCTACTTTCATTGAGAACGCCGCTTTGTCAAAGGCTTCAACCATTTTTCCTGTAGTAAAGTAGCCTAATTCTCCACCTTTATCTTTTGTTTGTGTGTCAGTAGAATATTCTTTAGCTAATTTAGCAAAGTCTTCCCCGTCGTCTAACTTCTTCTTCACTTCTTTTGCAGTTTTTTCATCTTCTACTAAGATATGACTTGCCTCCACTTGCTCTGGAGTGCCAAAACTTGCTTTATTATCTTCAAAGTATGTTTTAATCTCATCATCTGTGATTTCGATAGACGGCTCAAGAATTTTTGTTACTTTTAGATTTTGTTCCACTTGTTCTTTAAATAAATCTTCTGTCATCCCATTTTGAGCTAACAACATATTAAAGGTTTCTTGCCCACCGTACTGTTTAATCATCTTGTCCAATTCTGCTTGGACGTCTTTATCCGTTACTTTCACTTTCGCTTTATCAGCTTCAAGATCTACTACTTTATTAGAGATCATCATATTTAATACAGTTGCGCCATATTGTTTGTTTAGCTCTTTATTTAGTTGCTCTTGTGTAATCTTTTCGTTTTCCACCGTTGCGACTGTTTTACTTCGTTGTGTTAGATAAACCGCTCCTATTATTAACGCTACTAGTACTACCGCTAGAATAGGAATAAGAACCTTCTTATTTTTCATATTAAGCTAAAATCCTCTCTGCACAAAATTTTGGATATAACGGGCATACCCCTATTATAACTCTTACACTATATTATCATATAATTATGACGAAATTATTAACAGATTTAAAAAAATTCCATCCTATTACGAAATAAGATGGAATTTTTTCGACAAATTTCGTATGTTTCACATGAAACTTGTCGATTAATTTATCGTATTATTACTTGTTAACGTTAATTCCACTTTTTGAGATTTGCCATCTCTATAAATTTCTAGTTTTACTTTATCGCCAATTTTCACTTCTGAATATAGATATTTTCGTAAATCTGTTGAATTAGCTACTTTTTTGCCATCGATGGCTACAATAACATCCTGAACTTTCAAACCAGCTTTAGCAGCGGCAGAATTAGCATCAATATTAGTAATCATTACTCCTTCTGAAACTTTATTTGGCAGGTCTTGCAAATACATACGAGGAACTTCTTCTAAGCTTGCTAATCCTACTCCAAGATATGGACGTTCTACTTTTCCCTTCTCAATTATCTCATTAACTATTGGAATTAAGTCATTACTTGGAATCGCAAAGCCTAGTCCTTCAACACCACTATCAGCGATTTTCAAACTGTTTATGCCAATTACCTCTCCTTTTGAGTTGATTAATGCTCCACCACTGTTACCAGGATTAATAGCTGCATCGGTTTGAATAACATTAAATTCCCAATCACCGGCAGATGTATTTACTGTAATGCTTCGATCTACAGCACTTACTATACCTTGTGTGACTGTTCGAGACAGCTGTTGCCCAAGTGGATTCCCAATAGCCCATACTTGATCGCCAGGTCTCAATGTAGAAGAATCGCCAAAATTGATAATATCAGAAGCATATTTAGCATCAATTCTTACTACCGCTAAATCAGTTAAGGCATCTGCCCCAATTAGCTTAGCCTCCGTTTTATCCCCGTTATAAAGGGAGATTTCTAATGCATTTGCTCCTTCGATTACGTGGTTATTTGTCACTATATATGCATATTGATTATCTTTCTTAAAGATAATACCAGATCCAGAACCAGATTCTACATCACTGGAATTCTGAGAAAATGGATTTGATTGCTTTTGCATGTTTACAATCCCTACAATTGCTTTAGAAGATGACTCCACCATATCCGCAATAGCTAATGTACCATCACTAGTTTTTGTATTCGATGTTGTATTGGCAGTAATTGATCCCGTCTGTTTACCTTCCACTTTATTAGATAGCTCTGCGACCTGCTTTTCGAGCTTATCATAGGAATCATTATAAAGGTCTGTATGGGGAATCGTAAAAAAAGTTAACGCAGAACCGACAACACCTGCTGCCAACAAAGAAAGGAAACCTTTTGTTTTTGAAGCATCTTTTCGAGTATTATATTGTGTTCTTTCCGAACTGGCTTCTGCTTGTTCTTCTTCTTTTTCAAGATGAACTTGCTCTTCTTTTCCAGCAGCATATTCCGCTTCTTCAGGCTTGTTTATTTCTTCTTTCACTACAGGATCTTCTGAAACTGTTCGGTCTTCCTTCTCTTCTAATATTTCTTCTCCCCCAAGGTTTGTATCTGCAGCCTCAGGGCGATCTTTCTCCCATTCATTTCTTTTTTCCAAATCACTCATTATTTGTTCCTCCTATTAACAAGTATCAACATATATTTCAGTTCATTACTTTTCTTTTCATTTCTAATAATTTGTTTATACATACATAGTAACCATCATATATGAATAAATTATGAACAAAGTTTGAAAAGACATAGAAGAATTTTAGAACATTTTATTCCCTCAACCTATTTTATACAAGGCATGAAAGCTCTGTTACTTTTCTTCTGGAAGAGGGAAGAAAAGAGTAAAGGTAGTGCCTTTCCCTTTTTCGCTCGACACTTGAATATTCCCTTCATGGAACTGAACTAATTGCTTAACAATAGATAAACCAAGTCCAAATTCGCCGTAAGGGTTATTGGTTCTAGAGAGATCCGCTTTATAAAACCTTTTCCAAATGTTTTCTATTTCGTGTGCATCTATACCAATTCCAGTATCTTTTACCTCTATGATTGTTTTGCTTGCTTCCGTTCGTCCTCTTAACCATATATTTCCGTTCTCGGTAAACTGTATGCTGTTTTTCGTGATGTTCATAATGATCTGGATAAGCCGATCATAATCAGCATAAATCACAGCATCACTATCCACATCAATGTGGATTTTAACCCCTTTCTCCTCTGCTAAAATAGACAGCTGGTCATCAATTATTTCTAATACTTCTTGGAGGGAAATAAACTCCTTCATCAGTACAATTTGGTTGGAACGTATTTTATCATAATCAAGATTCTCATTTACTAATCGGATAAGTCTTTTTGCCTCATGGCTAATTAATTTCAGACCTTTCTCCCGCTCATTTTCTGGTATCATATTATTGTTTAATCCTTCTATGACACCGCTAATCGTTGTTAACGGGGTCTTTAATTCATGAGAAACATCTGACATAAATTGCCGTCTCCGATTTTCTAGTGCATCAATTGCTTCCTTCGACTCTCTTAATTTATCTACCATCTGATTAAAATCTTCCCCTAATTCTCCAATCTCATCAAATGTAGAAGAGGAAACTTTCACGCTATAATCTCCTTCTGCAACATGGCTTGTAGCTTCCTGAAGTTTTTTTATTCGATTAACATGTACTCTTGAAAAAATAAAGCTCATCAATAAGGCAATCGCAAACACTAGAAAAAGAATATAAATTAAATAGCGATTAATTTCCTGAATCATTTCTTTTGCTTCTAAAAGAGGTGACGTTAAGATGATTCCTCCCACAACTACATCATTAACAGAATACGGAATTGCAACTAAAGCTACCTCTTGGTCTCCTCTTTTTGTACTAGGTTTAATGACTGTACTGCGACCATCCTTTATTTCATCCCACTCTGCATGAGTAATATTGATATCCAAATCCTTTCCAAAAGACCAAATACGATTTCTTTGTGTATTGAAGATGCCAATCGTTATCCCAGTGCCCTTTAGCTCTTCCGAATATCGTAATAAGGTAGAATAAGTTGCTGCGGACCATAAATCCGCTCCTTGAACTTCTTGGACTATATTATATCCGTATCCCTTTAGTTCATCTGCCTTCATAGAGAAAACCAATTTCTCAATATAATGTGAAAAAACAAGACTTAATACTAATAGGGCTACGAGAATAACGCTTAAGTGACTAATTAGCTGCTGATAGATGTATTTAATTCTCATGTATTACCACCGTTTCATCAAATTTATAAATGGTTAAATTAATCATATCATATTTATTTAGGCAGAAATGTGGATATGCCAACACACTCTATTTACTTTTTTAAATATTTTCTTGGCTTTGGACAATATTGTGGATTTTCGCGAATTACGAGAAGTTTTCCGCGAATTATTAATGATTTTTAGCGAATAAGTCACATATTTTCGCGAATAAAATCTCCATCAGGAAAGCTAAAAACATAAAAAGGCCATTTAAAAGATATTCTCCTTTAAATGGCCTCCATTATTGACTTATCTTTCGTGAAAAACTTTTTCTGCAAGGAGAAGTCCACCTGTAATTCCAGCATTATCTCCTAAACCTGGTCTAACAATATATTCATTCATTTTATCCTGCACTTCAGGGTAGGAAACATAGCCATTTAAAAGCTCTCCCAAATAGCGATAAACATATGTTAGCACATGCTCCTGATTCATAACCCCGCCGCCAAGGATAATCTTTTTGGGAGATAGAATAAGAATATATTGCATAAGGGCTTGTGCAATGTAATAGCCTTCCATTTCCCATACTTCCTCTTTATCACTTAAGTGAAATGCTTTCTCGCCCCAGCGTTCTTCAATTGCCGGCCCAGCTGCTAATCCTTCTAAGCAATCTGCATGGTATGGGCATCTGCCTTTATAGCTATCTTTGGGATGCCTTCTTACTAAAATATGACCCATCTCTGGGTGTGTTAATCCTTGCAGCAATTCCCCATTAATATAAGCTCCAGCACCAATCCCTGTACCAATCGTTATATATAAACAATTATCCACACCTTTAGCAGCGCCTAGCTTTGCTTCTCCTAGTGCGGCAACATTTACATCTGTATTAAAACCAGTTGGAACAGAAAATTCATCTTCTATTGTTTTTAGCAATGGAAAGTCCTTCCATGCAAGCTTTGGTGTCGTTGTTATATTTCCATATGTGGCATTGTTTTTATCCACATCAATAGGACCAAACGAGCCAATTCCAATTGCGTCAACGGAAAACTTTTTAAAGAAAGCAATAACCTCTGGCATCGTTTCTTCCGGTGTTGTTGTTAGAATGGATATTCTTTCTTGGATATTTCCTTTTGCATCCCCTACTGCACAGACAAATTTTGTTCCACCAGCTTCAATAGCGCCGTATAGTGACATGGTTTCTCTCTCCTTATAATAGTTTTATATACTTACTGTTTTGTGTCAGCCGGGAAAACTATTCCCGTTTGTCTTCTTACCTCATCCATCACTTCCATTACCGCTAAAGAAATATTAAAAGAGTTAACAGAGGATTCGGTTTTTCCTGCCTTAATCAATTCCATAAATTCCTGTGCCTCATAAAACATCGAAGCTTCCTTTTGAGGAAGGGTAAGATTCTCCCCTTCTCCATTCCGTGGTATAAACTCTACTTTTGTAGGAGTATTCATTTGATTGATTACTAAATTGCCATCTTCTCCTTGGATTTCAGACGGAATATGAGAGTTGGTTATTTTCGAATACATGAGAATGATATCCATATCTGGATACTCTAGAATAATGCTTCCTTCGCCGTCAACACCTGTTTCCAATAAGAAACTATTTGCCTTAACTTTCTCTGGTTTTCCAAAAAGAAGTACCATAGGATAGAGACAATAAACCCCAATATCCATTAATGCTCCATTTGACAGCTCTGGCTTAAAAGCATTTAATACTGTTCCTTCTTTATAAGCATCATACCGCGAAGAATACTGACAATAACTTACAAATGCACGTCTAATTTTCCCAAGTTTATGTAAATTTTCTTGAACAACTTTAAAATTAGGAAGAAATGTTGTTTTGAGTGCCTCCATTAAAAGAACTTCATTTTCCTTGGCCGCAGTAATCATTTCTTTCACTTCTGCTGTATTAGAAGCCATCGCTTTTTCTGTTAAAACATGCTTTTTATTTTTCAAAAATAGGATTGCCTGTTGCGCATGATAAGCGTTAGGGCTTGCAATATATACAGCATCTATTTTGTCGCTCTTTGCCATTTCTTCTAAATTAGTATATGTATGTTCAACATTAAATTTAGCAGCAAACGCTTTCGCTTTATCCGCTGTTCGTGAGTATACGGCATTTAATTGAAAATCTTCTATTTCACCAGCTGCCTTTATAAAAGATTCTGTAATCCAATTGGTTCCGATAACTCCAAATTTAATCGTCATCCAAAGACCTCCTCATTCGATGAATATTCCCTTCTTCCCTTTTATTTTGGAGGGAACTCCTAAAAAAAGCAACTATCTACTAGAATTTTTATCTTTTGAAAATGATCTATTATTTTATTTACTATTAAAAAGTCCAACAAGTAGTTTTTTACTCGTTGGACTCTTTACCCAGCGTTATTTGGAAATGGCTTCTGAAATTTCTTTAACCATCTCACTTGTTGACAGAAGACCGCCCCCTGATAGATACCAATAGCTTGGGTCTAAATAAACAATATGATCATTTTTAGCTGCATCAATTCCATTTATAAGTTTGTTATCAAGGACCTTCTCAGCAGAAGACTCCCCTCCAACAACTGCTCCTCTATCAATAACAAATAAATAGGCTGGATTTTTTTCTGCTACATATTCAAAAGTAACCTTTTGTCCATGTGTAGAAGCTTCAATATTTTCATCTGCCGGTGCCAGCCCAAAAACATCATGAATAATGCCGAAACGAGAGTTTTTCCCGTATGCACTTATGCTACCATCATTCACCAATAAGATTAAGGATTTACCATCTACTGCTTTTGCCTTTTCGTTAAGTGCAGCAATATCTTCATCTATTTTTGCTAATTCTTTGGTAACCTCTTGTTTCTTATCAAAAATCTCTCCAATAATATTCATATTATGCTTAAAGGAATTGATATAATCTGTTGTATCAACACCAAGATATACAGTTGGGGCAATTTTTTTCAATTCTTCATATGCAGCCGACTGTCTTCCAGAAATAAAGATTACATCCGGTTCTAATTCACTAATTGCCTCGAAATCTGGCTCTTTTAAACTACCTACATTTGTATATTTTGAATCTTCATATTTAGAAAGATATGGTGGAATATTCGCCTGTGGAACCCCGGCTACTTCTATTCCCAATTTATCTAAAGTATCTAAAACACCAAAATCAAAAGCAACAACTGTTTTAGGGTCTGCTTTAACTGTATCTTCTCCTAAATCATGGGTTACTTTAATTTCTGCCGATTTCTCGCTATCTTTCTTTGTATCAGCATTCGATTTTTCTGTATTTCCACATGCAGCTAATACTGCAAAAATCAATGTTAATAATAATAGGGAAAGCTTTTTCTTCATCTTATAAACACCTCTAAATTTAATATATAAACTAAATTGAATGCATTGCATTTAAAGACAGAATACCCTATGATAAGGTATTATTAGCCTTTTTCCTTCCTCATTTTCCTAGAATGATTTAGGATTTTGCTAATATCTAATGGTAGTGTTATTATGGTTTTCTTCTGGCGAAGGGACTTATTTTTAAGTCAGCCATAATTACACTGCCTCCTTTCTATTTTTCTTCCACCATTAGCTTCTTTCTACAATGAATCAATCATTTATCCATAATCAATGTTCATTTTTTATGCGAAATAAACACATATTCTTTGATTATTTATTTCTTCAATTTGCATATCCATTTCATAAATATCTTTCAATACTTTTTGATTAATGATTTTTTTTGCTGGTCCATCGTTTATGATTTTGCCATTCTTTAATGCTACGATATTATCGGAATAAACTGAGGCAAAATTGATATCATGGATTACGATTACTACTGTTTTCCCCAGCTCTTCTACTAATCTTCTTAGAACCTTCATTATTTGGACAGAATGCTTCATATCTAAATTATTTAATGGCTCATCCAATAGGATATATTCTGTATCTTGAGCAATTACCATCGCAATATAGGCTCTTTGCTTTTGTCCTCCACTTAGTTGATCTATGTATTTATGCTGCATATCTTCTAATTCCATATATTTAATAGCTTCGTCTACCATTTTCTCATCAAGGGCATTTAATTTTCCTTGCGAATATGGGAATCGGCCAAAGCTGACTAGTTCTCTTACAGTTAAGCGGAGGTTTATATGGTTTGCCTGTTTTAAAATAGAAATTTTCTTGGCAAGATCATTACTCTTCGATTTATCGATATGCTGTCCATCAATATAGACATCTCCACTGTCTGCTTTCGTTAAGCGACTTATTACTGAAAGCAATGTACTTTTCCCTGCTCCATTTGGTCCAATAAAAGAAGTGATTTTCCCTTTCTCTACTGAAAGAGAAACATTATCGAGCACTTTTTTGCCCCCATATTGTTTGGTAATATTCTTTACTTCTACCATGCTTTTCTCTCCTTTAGTAATAGATAGATAAAATACACTCCACCTACAAAGTTAATTATCACACTGATTGTCGTTGAAAAAGTAAATACACGTTCTACAATCAGTAACCCACCAACTAAAGAAATAATACTCAATAAGATAGATCCAGTAATTAAAGTTCGGTGTTTATATGTTTTTAAAAACTCACGAGCTAAATTAACAACCAATAATCCAAGAAAGGTGATGGGTCCCACTAAGGCAGTGGAAACCGACACTAGGATCGACACCACAATTAGCATACGGCGTACTACTTTCTCATAATCAATTCCTAAATTAATGGCCTGGTCTCTTCCTAATGACATGACATCAAAGAATTTACTATATCTCGTAACATAGACAGACACAATAGTAACAATAATAATACTGATTATTAAAATATTGGTGTTTACATTATTAAAACTTGCAAACATTTTATCTTGGATAATAAGGAACTCATTTGGATCAATTAACACCTGCATAAAGGAAGAGAGACTAGAGAAAAAGCTTCCTAATACAATTCCAATCAACAGCAGTAATAATATGTTTTGATTATCTCTCCTAAAGAATAGCTTATAAAGAATACTTGAGAAAAAAACCATTAAAACGACGGATAACAAAAAATTAATATTGCTATTCATCACAGTCATTGTACTTGAACCAAAAACGAAAACCACTACAGTTTGAATGAAGAGATAAAGGGAGTCTAGTCCTAAAATACTCGGTGTTAAAATACGATTATTTGTAATCGTCTGAAATACCATCGAAGTAAAGGCGATACAGCCGCCTGTTAAAAGAATCGCGATGATTTTTATGGCTCTACGTGGAATCACATATTCCCAGTTATTACTACTAACCTTTATTAGCATAAATATGGAAATTAATAATACTGCCACTATAGCTAGTATTATAAGTTTTACTCTAGGTTGCATCATAAGACTTTCTCCTTACTAGTAAATACAAGAATACTCCACTTCCAATGACACCCACCATCACACCGATCGATATCTCATACGGATAAATAATCACTCTGCCAAGAATATCACAGAATAATACAAAGACTGCTCCTAATAATGCTGTATGGGTTAAGCTATTTTTCAGATTATCTCCTCTGTATAACGAAACAATATTGGGAATGATTAGACCTAGAAAAGGAATCATTCCTACTGTCAGCAATACAACAGAAGAAACTAACGCTACGATAATTAACCCTATATTCACTACTCTTTTGTGATTGAGACCAAGATTAGTAGAAAAATCCTCACCTAGTCCAGCAATTGTGAATTTATTGGCATATAAGTATGCAATAATAACCATCGGAATACTTATGTAAAGAAGTTCATAACGTCCTTCCATGATTAAAGAAAAATCTCCTTGTAACCATGAAGACATATTTTGAATCAAATCATATTTCATGGCAAAAAAAGTGGTAATCGAGCTAACAATATTCCCTAGCATTAAACCGATTAATGGAATAAAGATAGCATCTTTAAATTTAATCATATTAAGTATTCGCATAAACAAAAAGGTTCCTCCAAGTGCGAATACAAAAGCGATTAACATTTTAATAATCGGGCTCTCGCCTGTAAAAAGCATTAAAGCAACTAAAATCCCAAGTCTCGCCCAGTCCATTGTTCCAGCAGTTGTAGGAGAAACAAATTTATTTCTCGATATCTGCTGCATGATAAGTCCACAAATACTTAGACTAACACCAGCTATAATAATACTGACTAAGCGAGGAAATCTGCTAATCAGGAGAATTTCTCTCTGATCTGCTGTTAAATGAAAAATATTTTGTGGATGAATATCAATTACTCCTACAAATAGGGAGATGATAGATAAAACTATTAACATTATAGTTAAGTGTCTAATTTTCATAGTGCCAATGAGTAATATTACTCGTTTCCCTCACTCCCAACTTCATCGCAAATGATTTTCATTATCATTTAGATTCTTTCTTTATTTTATCATCTTTTTCTAGCCCGTCAATGCTTTTTAGAAGGCCAAATGTAATTATCACAACATTTCAAAAATAATAATCCCTATTACCTAGTTATTTAGTCTTTTATATACAAAAAAAGCCCCCAAAGGGAGGCTTTTTTCTAACTTTATTAGTAATGTACGTGTCCTGACGTCATTACCCAAATTGTTCCACCGGCAACGACAATTGCGCAGAAGAAAGCATAAATGATATTAATAGTCTGTACTTGCCCTTCTCCTTCTGTAAGATGCATAAACATAAACAGTTGAAGAATTGCCTGAATCACAGCTAATGCCCCGATAATCCACATTACAGTAACCATTGGAAGATCTGTATATAACTTAGCCCCTACAGCTGCGAAGGTAAGTAATAAAGAAACAATAAAACCTGCAATATGACTAATTGGAAATTTTTCATTTTCATGATTTTTTGCCATCTTTTATTACCCTCCCATTTTCATTCTAGCAAGATAAACGAATGTGAAGATGAAAATCCACACAACGTCTAAGAAATGCCAGTATAAACTTATAATAAATGTCTTACGAGCAGTTGTTGGTGTTAAGCCATGTTTAAGCAATTGAATAATAATCAATATCGCCCAGCCTATACCTAAGGATACGTGCAATCCGTGTGTTCCTAGCAATACAAAGAACGAAGAAAGGAAGGCACTTGTCTGCATTGTCGCTCCTTCATGTACATAATGAATAAATTCATTTACTTCCACAAAGACGAAGCCTGCACCCAATGCTAAAGTGATAATTAACCATGTTAATAATCCTTTTAAATTTTGGCGACGCATATACCAGATAGCGATCCCACAAGTGAAACTACTTGTTAATAGTAAAAGTGTTTCAATCATTACATCTTTTAATTTAAATAATTCAGCTGGAGTAGGTCCGCCTGCAAAGTTATCCTTTAAAGATCCATAGGCTGCAAATAAGGTAGCGAATAATACAACCTCCGCACCAAGGAAAATCCAGAAGCCTAGAATATTTAAACGACTTTGCTCTGTTTGATATTCTAGTGGTAAGGACTTATCGACTTTTGCCATTATTTCTCACCTCTCCATGCACGTTCCGTTTTCTTAATAACATCCAGTTTAATATGATAACCTTCGTTATAATCAAAGGAACGAATGATTAAGCCAACAAAAATACCTAAGCTACAAATTGCAGCTGGAATAAACCATTCAAATATTAGGAAGAAACCGACGATACCAAATACAACACACATATAGAATGGAAGCCCAGAATTGCTTGGCATGTGTATTTCCTCTAGTTCTTCTTCTTTTAATACTAAGCCTTCATTATTTTTCTTCATATACCAGAACGCATCTAATGCTTTTACTTCTGGAGTAATTGCAAAGTTATATGGCTGAACTGGTGAAGCTGTATGCCATTCTAGTGTTCTTGCATCCCATGGATCTGTAGAAATCTTTCTATCTGCATAACGAGTACTATAGTAGATGTTATAAACTAGTACGGCAAATCCAGCAGCAAGAATAAGAGATCCGATTGCTGATAACATGAACAATGGCGCAAATCCAGATTCCGCTGAGAAAGTATAAGAACGTCTTACTGCTCCTTTTAAGCCTAAGAAGAACATTGGCATAAAGGTTACATTAAAACCAATATTAAACAACCAGAAATGCCATTTTCCTAAACGTTCGTTTAATGCATAACCAAACATTTTTGGCCACCAGTAATAGAAACCAGCAAATACTGCATATACAACACCTGGTATTAATACATAGTGGAAATGAGCTACTAAGAATAATGTATTATGATATTGATAGTCTGCTGCAGCCATTGCCAGCATAACTCCCGTTACCCCACCAATAGTAAAGGTCGGAATAAATGCAAGCGCCCATAGCATTGCCGTTGTAAATTGGATACGTCCTTTTCTCATAGTAAACAACCAGTTGAAAATCTTAACCCCAGTTGGAACTGCGATTAACATAGTTGTGATTGAGAATACAGAGTTTACAACTGGTCCAGATCCCATTGTATAGAAATGGTGAACCCACACAAGGAAACTCAATAATGCAATACCGACAATAGAGATAATCATTGAATTATAACCATATAGGCGTTTTTTCGAGAATGTAGCAATAACTTCAGAGAACATTCCAAATGCAGGCAAGATAACAATATATACCTCTGGATGTCCCCATAACCAGAATAGGTTATTCCATAACATCGCATTTCCTCCACCAGAAATCGTGAAGAAATGAGTTCCGAATAAACGGTCAAATGTCATTAATGCTAATGCAACAGTTAAAATAGGGAATGCAAACACAATAATTACGTTTGTAATTAATGAAGTCCAAGTAAACATTGGCATTTTCATTAAGGTCATCCCTTTAGCACGCATTTTCAGGATTGTCACAATAAAGTTAATACCTGTCATTAACGTACCAATACCTGCGATTTGCAGTCCAATTGCATAGAAGTTGTTTCCAACTCCTGGTGTAAATTCTTTCCCCGCTAGAGGGAAATAGGATGTCCATCCTGCATCAGGAGAACCACCAATTACGAAAGAAATATTGAATAGCATTGCTCCACTGAATGTTAACCAGAAGCTTAATGCATTCAATTGTGGGAACGCAACATCACGTGCACCAATTTGCAATGGAATAACTACGTTCATTAATCCAATCAATGCTGGCATCGCCATAAAAAGAATCATGATAACACCATGCGTTGTAAATACTTCATTATAATGCTGTGGATCTAAAAATTTCATTTCAGGAGCTGATGTTTGATATTTCATCATCAAACCGTCTACTCCACCACGGAAGAACATTAATACGGCAACAATAATATACATGATACCGATTTTTTTGTGATCAACCGTTGTTATCCATTCATCCCATAAATATTGCCACTTCTTAAAATAAGTAACACCAACTACTACAGCAAGCATGGTTAGAATAATACCTATTTGAGCAGACAATATTAGGGGATCACCAGTAATAACAATGTCATCCCACTTAATGTGCATCCTTTTCACCTCCGTCAGACTCTTGATTCTTTTCAAAAGTTCTACCTGGATATCCATGAACTCGATATAACTCAGGGTTTAAATAATAGTTTGAGTCTCCACCTTTACCGTGGTCAATCCACTCTAAATGTGTATTAGAGAAAGTCATACGCCCTAAATGTGTAGGCTTGATAATTTCTCTGTATTTCTCCTCTGTTAACTTAGGAGCAGTGTCTTTTACTTCATCTACCCATTTATCATAATCCTCAACAGATTTTGCTTCGACATCAAACTTCATCTCCGCATAACCTTTACCGTTAAAGCTTGTATTTTGTCCTTCATAGTTACCTGGGTTATCTGCTACCACATAAAGTTCTGTTTCAGCACCATACATTGTATACTTTTGACCAGCTAAAGCAGGAATCCAAAATGATTGCATTGTACCAGCAGAAGTTAATTTAAACTCAACAGGTACACCAGCAGGGATATTTACATAATTAACTGTTTCAATCCCCTCTTCTGGATAACTAAAAATCCATTTCCAATCTGCAGAAGTAACGTTAATCACTACTGGATCACGATCTTTATAATCTTTTGGAACATCTTCTAAAGCAAAGATTGTTTTTACAGTTGGAACCGTTAATGCAATGATTATTAAGAACGGTATTACAGTCCAAACAATTTCAAGCTTTGTGCTTCCATGTTCATCTGGTTCATAGTCAGCATTTTCTTTGGTTGCACGATACTTCCAAACTATGTAGCCAAATAGTGCAAAAACTACTAGACAAACAAAAGCCATTAATACAATTGACCAGTTAATCAAGTCCGTAATACTTCTAGCAACAGGACCTTGCGGGTCAAATACTACCATGGATTCACAGCCACTTAAAATGAATAATGGTACAATTGCTAAAAGCGAAACTAAAACTCCCTTTTTCATTTGTACAGCTCCTTCCATATAAATTAAAATGTTAAATTATTCACAGAATGTTCGATATTTAGACACAGAACATTCATATTACAGAGGTAAAATAGGAATTATTACTACCTGTATGATGATATCATATCTTGAACCTATTATATGTGACAAAAAACGTAAGTATAATTTTACCAATTTTCACATTTTCTATCCTTATGTTTTCCTATATTCAAGATTTTATCAACCTTTTTATTATAGCAGATACCATTATTAAAATCCACGTCCACAATTATGTCACAAACATTTTTACAAATTAGATCATTTCTTCAAATCTCCTTTTAAAAACGCTTACATCAATTATAATTTATACTGGTTGCTTTTTCCATCATTTTATTCGTGTTTTTCCTTCTGTAAATGAACATTCCCCCTTTTATTTATTCTGTTATATTTATCACAGGCTCGATATAAATAAACCTCATACTCTTTCCTAATTCTATCCATTATTTATCTCTAGTTATACAAAATTATAAGAAACAAATCTTCCCTTCTTGCTGCTTATGAAAAAAAAAATAGAAATTTATACTGATATTAATAGCAGCTGCCACTAGTATCAGTATCTACTTCTATCTTTTGAAACGATTAATTTCCTAGTATTTCTTGTAATTTCCCTTTTACCTTATCATTTACCTTTTTCGCATCTTCTTTAATCTCGTCTACAACTTGGCTCCACTTGGAAGAATTCTCTTTTATAGTTGTTTCTATTTCTTCTGCTTTCTCTTTAATTGCCTTTTTCGTTTCTTCTACTTTTTTATTTACATTTTTACTATCCTTATTTGCAAGTCTATCACTTACAGATTGAACCTGAAAATTCTCTGGCTCTACATATTGTACGGCTTGATCCATAATTGTTTTGAAAATTGGTACTACATCGCCAGAACTTTTGCTTGGCAGATAATGATTGTTATCTGTTTTATCATATCCAAGCCACATCGACCCAACTAAATTAGGGGTATACCCTACAAACCATTGATCCTTTGTACCAGGAATATTCGAATCCTTTAATTGAGTGGAACCTGTTTTTCCGGCAAGTTGAAATCCTGTTATTTTTGCTCCTTGGCCAGTTCCTGATTTAATAACATCCAATAACATGGAGGTCATGTCATTTGCCACGGATTTGGAAGTAACTCTTGTCGATTTTGGCTCATATTCAGCCACAACATTGCCTGTCGGTCCAACAATTTTTGTAATCAAATGACTTTCCATTCGGACTCCCTCATTAGGAAATGTAGAATAAGCGCTCGCCATTTGTAATGGTGAAACACCACTGTACATCCCGCCTAAAGCTATTCCTAGATATTCATCCTCTTTTTCATAAGGAATGCCGAAGCGATCAAGGGATTTAAGACCATTTTCCAAACCAATTTTATCTAGCAGCCAGACTGCTGGCACATTTAAAGAGTCTTCTAATGCTTCATACATCGGAACTTCGCCTCTATAAGTCTTCGTGAAGTTTTTCGGTTCATAATCACCCTTTTTGAAAGGCTTATCTTCAAGCATAGAGTCAATTTTATACCCTTTTTCTAAAGCAGGTGTATAAACAGCAAGTGGCTTCATCGTAGATCCTGGCTGGACTTTAATTTGAGTAGCTCGATTAAAGCCTCTGAAAACTTGCTCTCCTCTTCCTCCCACTAATCCTCTTACTCCCCCTGTTTCCGGATCAAGTAAAACCGCTCCGCCTTGCACTAGTGTTCCATCATAACTTCTTGGAAACAGGGAATCTCTTGCAAAAGTTTTTTCTAAAGTAGATTGAAGGTTTTGATCCATTTCTGTATAAATCTTATATCCTCTTTTTAAGATTTCTTCTTGTGTAAGTCCATACTTGCTGATTGCTTCATCGATCACTGCATCTACAAAGTAGGGATAATCTCTTTCAATAAAAGATCCTCCCCCATTTTCTAATACAATTTTTTCGTTCACTGCTTGCTGGTACTGCTCTTCTGTAATTTTTTTTAACTCTGCCATTTTCTTCAGAACAAGGTTGCGGCGATTAATCGCACCCTCATAATTTTTATAAGGGTCTAATGCAGATGGAGCTTGCACTATTCCTGCTAGCAATGCAGCCTCACTAATAGATACATCCTTAATATCTTTATTAAAATATTTCAATGATGCTTGGCTGATACCCCAGGCACCACTGCCAAAATAAACGTGATTCAAATACATTTGTAGAATTTCATCTTTTTCATAATGCTTCTCTATTTCTACAGCAAGGAATAGTTCCTCTGCTTTCCGCTTATAGGTCTGTTCGGAAGTTAACAAAGCATTTTTTGTTAATTGCTGGGTAATCGTACTTCCTCCACCAGTAATTCTCCCTGCAAAAATATTCTTAAAAAACGCACGGCTGATCCCTTTAATATCAAACCCATTATGTTGATAGAAACGTTCATCTTCGATAGAAACAACTGCGTCTGGAACATATTTTGGGACATCCTTTAATTCAATGCCTTCTGTTCTTTCCGTTCTTATTCGAGTTGCTTCATCTCCATCTTTGTCATAAATAATGGTCGCCTGACTTAAGCCAGCCTTTAATGTACTAACATTTGCTTGTGTTGCTAGGTACGTAAAATATAATATCGCTAATAAAACAAATAATAACAAAGCCAACAGTATAATTTGGGTAAGATGTCTCTTTTTCCAGAAACGTCGAAACCCTTCCCAATATGGTTTTAATCGATCCATCTATTACCTATCCTTTACTTTTACTCATAGAATAAATCTTCTTCCGTTTTTCTCTCTAATCATTAGACGGTTATTTTCTCTTATATGTTGCAACTATCTATGAAAACTATATTCTCTTTTTTTCTAAATTACAAGAAGGGATCTCTATCTAATATTACCAAATTTAACTAGAATAGGGGTTATTGTTTATCCATTTGATTTCTTGGGAAAAGAATAAGTAAAGGCTAAAAGGATGTGAGAGATAATGAAAAAAATGTTCAGACGACTAATTACGTGGGGACCTATCATTTATCCCTTCGCCAAAAAAATGTGGGACAAGCGCAAACAGTCAAAGGCAGCCTCAGCATTAGCAACACGCTCTAAGAGCTTCTAATTACTCTAGAAATAAAAAATCCAATGGGCTTTGAAACCTCATTGGATTTTTTATTTATGCATTTATTTTGTTATAAGTAAGCACTACTTCTTTCACTAAAGCATGATCTTCGCTTAAACCAGAAACTTCACTAAAAGCAGCTTGAACTCCTTTTTCATCTATTAAGTTCTTTAATTCAACAGACTCTTGATCTTCTGCTGTATAAAAGTGAAGAGCCGATGCCATTACTTCTACTAAATAAGAAGGAATTTCTTTAAACTCATTATAGTATGCTAGCGCTGGAGCAACTAATCGATCATTCCCGCCCAATTTTCGAAGCGGTGATCTACCAACTCGTTTTACATCGTCTACAATATAAACATTCGCAAAGCGGCCTAAAATTTTGTCGATATATTTTTGATGATCTGCTGCATTAAAACCATATTTTGCTACTAATACTTTTCCCGTTTCTTGTAAAACATGAAGCACCTTTTCTTTCACATCTTCATGTTGAATTGTTTCAGAAATGGTTTCATAATTCTTTCTATTGCCTAAATAGGCTGTTGCTGCATGACCAGTATTTACAGTAAATAACTTTCTTTCAATATATGCCTGTAAATTATTTACGAAATGCGCCTCGGCAATTTCAGGTTTCGCTCCTTTAATTGCCGTTTCATCTACAACCCACTCATGGAAAGGCTCTACCAGAACATCTAATAAGTTTTCATTCTTCTGGTTTGGCACAATTCTATCTACAGCTGAGTCAGGGAAACCAACGTATTCCTCTGTCCAAGCTGCTTCCTCTTCATTTAAATGCTCTAACACAAACTGTTTAAGGGCACTACTACCACCAATCATATTTTCACAAGCAATTACATTAACAGGTGTTTGATTACTTTTCATTCGTGCTTTAATTCCGTCAGCAATTAGCGGCGCGATGAACTTTAGAATATTAGGTCCGATAGCTGTAGTCACAATGTCTGCATGGATAAATTGTTCAACCACTTGTTCTGGATTTACTTTACTATTAATTCCTTTAATATTCTTAACTGTGAATTGATCTTTCGCTTCATTTGCCAATAAAACATGATATTGACCAACACGATTAATTTCATCGATAATCTGTTCGTTTACATCCACAAAGGTAATAGCATAATTTGACTGATGTAGTAATAGACCAATAAATCCTCTACCTATATTTCCAGCTCCAAAATGAATAGCATTCATCGTATTATTCTACCTCGCTTAAAATTTGGATTATTTCCTCTTCTGATTTCGCAGCAACTAATTTTTCGACATTTTCCATTTCAGAACATACAATGGCAATTTGTGATAACAGCTCTAAATGTTCGCCATCCTTCCCAGCAATTCCAATGATTAATTTAACAATATTGCCATCTCCAAAGTCTACGCCGTTTGGTGCTTGAATAACAGATAATCCAGAGTTTAATACTGCTGTTTTTGCTTCATCTGTACCATGGGGAATAGCTAAGAAGTTACCCATATAAGTTGATGAAATTTCTTCTCTTTGCAGCATAGCTGGGACATAATCCTCTGAAACATAGCCTTGTTCCACTAGAATTTGACCTGCTTTTTTGATAGCTTCCTCTTTACTTGCTAGACTGCTGTTTAAAATAATGTTCTCTTTTTTTAAAATACTCATTGTTTATTCCTCCTATTAATTTCTCAAATGATGTTTTAAAAACCTGCTGCTAATAAAATTTAATAGTTCTTCTTTCTTGCCGTTACTGAATACATGAATACTTCTTTCCGATTCAATAATAGAGGCACTTAAAAAACTTAATACTTCCATTACATTTTGATTTGCATCTAACGGCGCAAGCAAAAGTAATACCCGCTTCACCATTTCATTAGCACCATTCATTGCCCTCAAACTCACCATCTCGGGCAAGTCTATGATATTGAAAGATGGTTTTTCAATTTGATTATTACTTGTGTGATAAAGAGCTAAATTGGTTTCCGGAATAGCAAGCCCCCCTATTTCAGCCCGTGCTTCTAAAGCAGCAAATACTTCTTCCACGCTTGAAATAGAACCTTGTTGTTTCAATATCCTTAATCCCTTGTTTAAGCTTGCACTTAAACTTGCTCTCTCATCCCAAATATCCAGCTCCTTTAAAATAGAGGATAATAGCTGGGCTTGCTCTGAAAAAAGGAGAAAGGTCTGGAAATCAATACATTTTTGTTTAGGAACTTCTATTCCCTTTTCTTCCCTTATTACATGACCGATATTCTTTTGAAGATAGGTTTTTACTTCTTCCAAATCCTTATCATTTAAAATCGGATTTACTAATAAATAATCTCTAGAGATATCCTCTAATGGAATAGTCGAAAGAATGGCATCATAATCATCGATGGAAATATTCTTTAACTCGAATACAGATGCTGTTTTCACTTCTGATAGGCTTGGAATTTGATTAACAATTTTTGCTGCAAGCATTTTAGATGTCCCAATTCCGGATGAACAAATGATCAATAACTTGATATTTTTTGTTATTTTTCTATCATTTAACGCAGAACCAAAATGAAGAACTAAATAGCCGATTTCTTCTTCTGGTACATCTCTGTCAACAAGTGTTTTTTCCACAGCTTGCTGAACCACTTCAAACAACTCAGCATAATCCTCTTTAATATCTTCTAATAAGGGATTGGAAATACTCATTTTCTGATCTAAACGATATAATGTAGGCTGAAGGTGAGCTAATAACCCTTGAAATAAAGAATCATCTGCCAATGTTGTATGCAGTAATTTTTCGACATTTGCAATTAATGTCCTAACTAGCATTGCTACTTCAACATTTTCATCTTCAATGCCGACTTTATTGTCATAACGTACCTTTGCTCCCCTTAAATGCATCGTAATATAACCGACTTCCTCTGTAGGAATCGAAATATCAAAAGTACGTTCTAGTCTTGATACGATTTGGCGCGCAAAATCAAATTCTTTTGTTTGCGACAGCTCCCCTAAATAATCTTCTTTAAAAGAAATATTTTCTCCTCGCTGGATTCTCTCCATAGCAAGAGCAATGTGAACGACCAATCCAACATAAGAACTATCCGCCAGCGGATAAGGTAATTGCTCGTTGATATCTTCAATAATATTTTCAATACGCAGCAATTTTTCTTTTTGTACCAATCCTAAAAGCCGTTCGGAAATTGAGTCGATTTTATTGCTAGACTTTTTTTGAATGTTTTCCTTCACCATTTTAAGAAACTCTGGGACATCAAATCGGTCGGATATAAGACTGCGAATCGCTTTTCTCTTATCTTCCTCTGTTCCAACTAATTCAATACCATAACCTCTTTTTCTCATTAATTGCAAATCATACTTTGCTATAATCGGTTCCAGCTTATCCAAATCATTGCTTACCGTGGCAGTTGTTACTCCTAGTTCTTTTGCTAAAGAAAATAGTTTAATCGGTTCTTGATGATCTAATAAGGTACATAAAGCCACGATTATCCGTTCATCGGGTGTGTATTCTATATAATCCTGTTTTAAGATAGATACCCTTAGTTGATAAATATCATTAGGATTTCCTACAATTTTCACGCCGACTCCAGCTTTTTTATTCATTTGAAGATGAAAATCTTTTAGTATAGATTCGACATTCTTTAAATCACGATGTATCGTTCGTTCACTAACATTTACATGTTCAGCAATTCCCTTAATCGTCATTTCTTCCTCTATATTTTCTAATAGTATCTGTAAAATAATTCTTTCTCGAGCGGAAATAATCATAGCTTATCCCCTTAATCACCTGACATAATTTAATTATAAAACTGTTATACACACTTATTCAAACAGTATTAAACATATTTTTTTCAATTTCATTGTTGCCATTTCTAATTTATACTTCCCTATTTTTATCTATAAATACTGAAATTTAAGTACTTTTTCATGGAAAAAGATTAAATAGACATAAACCGCGTTAAACACAAAAAATACCAGCCAATCTACTAAGTTGGCCGGTATTTCTGCTAATTCTTATTTTAATTTTTCAATGATCTCATCATATTTAGGGCTGTTCATGAAATTCTCAACAGAAACATGGTGTGCAGTCGGTAATTTTTCTACTGCTCTATCTGTTAGATCTTTATGGGTAATAACAAGATCCGCATCACTTGGAAGGTTTGCAATAGAAGTATTTGTTACATCTACTCCTTCAATTCCTGCTTTTTTCACTTTATTACGCATAATTGATGCACCCATCGCACTAGATCCCATACCAGCATCACAAGCAAAGATTACTTTCTTCACTGATTTGTAATCAAATTCTGAAGTTTCAGCTGCATCAGGAGTTGCTGTAGTCTCAGTAATTGCACTTGCAACCGAGCTTTTCTTCCCTTTTAATGCTTCCATTTTTTCTGTTGCTGCATTAATATCTTCTTCTTTATCTTTACTTGTTTTCAAAATAATAGCTGCAATCACGAAAGAAATAATCGTTGCAACCACAACACCAGCGATAACACCTAAATGTTGTCCTTTTGGCGCCATCATCATTAACGCAATGATGCTACCAGGGGATGGAGTCGCTACTAGACCTGCATCAAATAGTGTAAAGGTGAATACTCCACCCATACCACCAGCGATTACAGCTAATAACATTACAGGTTTCATTAAAATATATGGGAAGTAAATTTCATGAATACCACCCAAGAAGTGAATAATTGCTGCCCCAGGTGCTGTCTGTCTTGATGTACCTCTTCCAAATATACAATAAGCTAATAGTACCCCAAACCCAGGACCAGGGTTTGATTCTAGTAAGAATAGAATAGATTTTCCTACCTCTTTCGCTTGTTCTACCCCAATCGGACCTAAAATACCTTGGTTGATGGCATTATTTAAGAACAATACTTTAGCAGGCTCAATAAAGATACTTGCTAATGGTAAGAGGTTTGCATTAACAATTAATTCTACACCGTTCGATAAGAAGTTACTTAATGCTGCTACAATTGGACCAACATATTTAAAACCAATAATGGCAATAAGCGCTCCCAAAATACCAGCTGAGAAGTTATTTACTAACATTTCAAATCCGGCTTTAATTTTTCCTCTAAATAAATCGTCCACTTTTTTGATTAAGTAGCCACCAAGTGGACCCATAACCATCGCACCAAGGAACATCGGAATATCTGCACCGACGATTACACCCATGGTTGCAATTGCACCAACTACACCACCGCGCTCTGCGTAAACCATCTTACCGCCTGTATAACCAATTAATAATGGCAATAAATACGTAATCATTGGACTTACTAGTTTTGCTAACTCTTTGTTAGGAGCCCATCCTGTTTCAATGAATAAGGCGGTAATTAACCCCCATGCGATAAATGCTCCTATATTAGGCATAATCATGCCACTTAAATGACTACCAAAACGCTGTATTTTGACACGAAAACCATTTTTATTTTCGTCTGACATTTTGTTTAACCCCCTTAATATTTCAGTTTGATTATAAAGCGGTTACAGATTATTCTCAATTCAAAGTAAATACACTTTTGACAGACACAATGTTGACACAATTAAATTAATTTAATTGGTAAAATTCAATAAAATCAGCATTCGCTTTAATTTCCTCTTTATAAAATGCCACCACCCTTCCTATTTATACGTAACTACACATAAAAAGAGAAGGGTTTCCCCTTCTCTTAAAAGTCTTTCATCAAGCTTCCACTACACTTGTATCTTTGATTACTTCAATGAAATGTATATGGTGTTCTTCAATATTTTTAATTTTGAAGATATATCCTTCCTCTTTTAATATATCTCCCTCAACCGCTTCAAAATTATTAGTCAAAAACCATCCGCCTATTGTATCTACTTCATCTTCTGATAAGTGAGTTCCTAAAAGATCATTTACTTCACTAATCAATACTTTGCCATTAAGAATATAATGATTATCCTTTATTTTGCGAATGTCAGAGATTTCGTCCTCATCAAATTCATCTCTAATGTCTCCAACAATTTCTTCCAGAATATCTTCAGCTGTAACAATTCCTGAAGTACCACCATACTCATCAAGCAAAATCGCCATATGTGTACGTTCCTTTTGCATTTTAATCAGCAATTCGCGGATAGGAACTGTTTCAATTACCCGGATAATTGGTTTCATATAATCCTCTAATTGAATTGCTTCTCTGCTTTGAATAGTTGCAGTAAGAAATTCGCGAATATTAATTAAGCCGATCACATTATCCTTATCCCCATTTACTAACGGGTAGCGAGTATAATTTTCTTCCTCTAAGATAGCCATTATTTCATCAAATGTATTGTCCACACTGATAGTCACCATTTCTGTTCTTGGGACCATTATTTCTTTGGCAATTCGTTCATCAAACTCAAAAATATTATTTACATATGCTAATTCGTTTTTATTGATTTCACCGCTTTTATAGCTTTCTGACATTAAAATTCTTAACTCTTCTTCCGAGTGAGCAAGTTCATGTTCTGACGCTGGCTTTAATCCAAAGATACTTGTCAAAAGTCTTGCAGAGCCATTCAACAACCAAATAAAAGGGTATAATAGACGATAAAACCAAATAATTGGTGTTGCAAAGGTTAATGTTATTAATTCTGCTTTTTGAATAGCTACTGTTTTCGGAGCTAATTCTCCAACAACGACATGCAAAAAAGTTACAAGTAAAAAAGAAATAATGAAGGCAATCAAGTGCGATAGCGCCGTTCCGATCGATAAATGAACAAATAGAGGCTCTAGAATTTCTGCGAAAGTAGATTCTCCAATCCAACCAAGACCTAAGGCTGTCACAGTTATCCCTAATTGACAAGCTGATAAATATTCATCTAAATGTGTCGTAACTTTTTTTGCTGCTAATGCTCCTTTTTTACCTTCAGCAACTAACTGATCAATTCTTGAACTCCTGACTTTTACGATCGCAAACTCTGTTGCCACGAAAAAAGCAGTAAATGCAATTAATATCACGAATAAAATCAAATTAAAAATTTCCAATAAGTAGCCCGTAAAGGGGCTTACACCTCCTGATTAATAAAAGCCGCATGCCTTTCTCACATTACAAAAGGAAAGACGCTGCTACTAGTTAAAATTCATTCCTACTTCCGAATATATAAATAAATGCAAAACAGTTAATTTAGCAAAAGAAGCAGTGCTTGTATAAAGAAATGCTTTCATGGATAATAGTATTTCTTACTTCTCTATTTTTATGTTGGACCTGTGCATCTCTAGAGGTAAGCATCTGATGCATTTTATCACTTAGACTCTTCCTATTTGCTCTCAGTTCCTCTATACCTATGGAATGCACTTGTTGATTATTTAATCGTTCCTTCTTTTCCTCCAGCGTAAGCTTACTCTTTTTATATTCTTCAATAGCTTTATTTATTCAATTTTGTTCTTCACCATAGTAACGATAATTAGTTTGGGAACGCTCTGCTTGAAGAAGGCCAAGGTTTGTATAATAATCAATGGTTCTTTTTGCCACACCAGTAGCTTTTGCTAAATCACCAATTCTTAATTTCACAGCCCCATCGCTTCTCCTCCTAACCATAACGTTTTAGTTATACTTAATTAATTATATAAGTCTAAGGAGAAAAGTTTCAAGCAAAATACTTCCAATATATTTTGCACACGCTTTTTATCTTGCTAAATTTTCAAAAATGTCGGCTTTTTTATATGATTAAAAATCAATTTAGGTTAGAATATAGGTAGATAGATAGACAAGAAAAAATATATCAAAAAGGGGAAATGGAGTGGAAACAATTATCAATTTTCTTACAAGTAAAAGTGTAAAAAGGTTTTTCATCTTTGCTCTCATGATTCTGGGTATCTACACACTTAGGAGTATGATTAATTTAATGCTTTTTACCTTTATTCTTTCATTTTTAATGGATCGTATGGAAAAAATTATCTCTAAGCGAATTCACGTAAAACGAAACGTTATAGTTAGCATCCTCTATCTCATAACCATCGGATTACTTTCTTATAGCTTTATTAAATATTTGCCCATGTTAGTGGAAGAAATAACAGCATTAGTTAGACAACTAATGGATTTTTACTCTCGTCCCCATGATAATGCTGTCTTAAATTATATTGTTTCCATTATTCAAGAAAGACAAATAAACAGCTATTTGGAACAAGGGCTGGGCATTATCGTTAAATATTTTTCCAGTATTAGTTCCCTAAGTTTACAATTCATACTAGCTATTATCTTAAGCTTCTTCTTCCTGTTAGAGAAGCCGCGTTTGATTAAATATAAAGAAAACTTCCGCACAAGTAAAATAGCTCCTTTTTATAACGAAATGGAGTTTTTCGGCAAAAAGTTTGTGTTAACTTTCGGAAAAGTATTAGAAGCACAGGTTATTATCGCTTTGGTAAATTGCATTTTAACGACAATCGGATTATGGATACTCAGTTTTCCTCAATTACTAGGATTATCTCTTATGGTATTTGTTCTTGGTCTTATTCCAGTTGCCGGGGTTATTATTTCCCTCATTCCCTTATTAACAATTGGATATACCATTGGCGGATACCCCTATATCATTATTTTGATTATTTTTATTTGTATCATTCATGCAATCGAAGCTTATATTCTTAACCCGAAGCTCATGTCTTCGAAAACAAATTTACCTGTATTTTTCACCTTTATTGTCCTTATCTTCTCAGAGCATTTCTTTGGAGTATGGGGATTAATCATTGGTATACCTGTGTTTGTGTTTCTTTTAGATATCCTCCAAGTACAAAGTATGGATCCAAAAAGGAAAACAAACTTAGTAAAAGAATAGTTCTCGTTTCATTTCTATTCAATAAAAGCAGGCTGGATTCACACAAGAAAGTGAATCCAGCCTGCTTTTATTCTATAATGAGCAGTTCAAATTAATACTTTAATACTGCTCCTGTATTCGCAGATGTCACAAGCTTCGAATAACGTGCCAAGTAGCCGCTTTTTACTTTCGACTCAAAACCTTTCCATTCTGCTTTTCTCTGTTCCCATTCTTCCTCTGGAACAACAACATCCATTGTACGATTTTCAATATCAATTACAATATGATCGCCATCTTTTACAAATGCCAATGGTCCTCCTTCGGCTGCCTCAGGAGAAGCATGACCAATCGAAATACCTCGAGAAGCCCCGGAAAAACGCCCATCTGTTACCAGTGCTACTTTTGGACCAAGACCCATTCCAACAATTTGGGAAGTAGGTGCCAGCATTTCCGGCATACCAGGTCCTCCTTTTGGTCCCTCATAGCGAATGATGACAACATGTCCTTCCTTCACTTTTCCTTTTACTAATCCTTCCAGCACTTCATCTTGTGAATTAAACACAATAGCTGGTCCCTCATGTCGTTGAATGCCATTTTGGACTCCACCTGTTTTAATAATAGCACCTTGAGGAGCTAAATTCCCAAATAGGACTGCCAATCCACCTGTTTGAGTATGAGGATCATCAATTGGTCGAATGACTTGATAATCTTTCACTTTACATCCAGCGATATTTTCTCCAAGTGTTTTTCCTGTAACAGTTAACGTATCTAAATGGAGAGCTCCTTCCTTTTTCGATAATTCGTATAGCGCTGCTGACACACCGCCTGCTTCGTGCAGATCTTCAATATGTACATCAGACGAAGGCGCAAGCTTCGATAAATGAGGTACTCTAGATGCTACTTCATTGATTCTTTCAAGAGGATACTCTACACCTGCTTCATGAGCCAATGCTAATGTATGAAGCACTGTATTAGTGGATCCACCTAATGCCATGTCTAAAGCAAACGCATTATCGATTGCCTTTTCTGTAACAATATCTCTCGGTTTGATATCTTCTTTTATTAGATTCATCAACTGTTTCGCAGATTTCTTTACAAATTCCTTTCTCTCTGGTGCCACAGCAAGAATTGTCCCATTTCCAGGTAAAGCAAGACCTAAAGCTTCTGCCAAACAATTCATGGAATTTGCTGTGAACATGCCGGAACAAGAACCGCATGTCGGACAGCCAAATTGTTCTAATTCTCTTAGTCCACTTTCATCGATTTTACCTGACTGGTAAGCCCCTACACCTTCAAATACAGATGATAAGGAGATCTTTCTGCCATCACTAGTAACTCCAGCTTTCATCGGCCCCCCACTTACAAAAATAGTAGGAATATTTAAGCGTAAAGAAGCCATCATCATTCCAGGTGTGATTTTATCACAGTTAGGAATACAAACCATCCCGTCAAACCAGTGTGCTGCAACTACTGTTTCAATAGAATCTGCAATAATTTCACGGCTTGGTAATGAATAGCGCATTCCAATATGTCCCATTGCGATCCCATCATCTACCCCAATTGTGTTCATTTCAAAGGGAACGCCGCCCGCTTCTCTTATTGCATCTTTTACAATTTTCCCAAATTCCTGTAAGTGGACATGACCTGGAACAATATCAATATATGAATTGACCACTGCAATAAACGGTTTATCAAAATCCTCCTCTTTAACACCAGCTGCACGCAGTAAGCTTCTATGCGGAGCTCGGTCGAATCCTTTCTTAATCATATTACTTCTCAATTGTGTCACTTTTACCCCTCCAATTATCCGACTAAATCGAAAAATCTGTATATTTAAACTTTTACCTATTGTAACACTATGATAACAAAATTGGTATAATTTATTCTTGTGATTATTCAGATAAGTTTATTTTGTTTACTTTTTCTAGAAAAAGGTAAAAACATCGTTATATCAATAACCACCTAACGATAAATGTTAGAAAACCTAACAAACAGTCCCGTCTATTTTTTATATTTCCTTCCATTTTCTTGATGCCGTTCCAAAATAAAGATATATTAAAATAACTTTCTTTCTTTTCTCAATTATTGGCTGTTGTAAAAAACCTAAAAAAAACGATGAAGATTTATATCCCTTCATCGCTTTTTTATTGATATCATTATTCTCTCTCAAGTTTATTCGCACATTAGATGCATTACCTCTTATGCAAATATCTCACTAATTTTCTTTACTTCTTCTTCCGTTAATGACACGTCTAATGTTCGAAGATTATTCTTAAGCTGTTCAGTTGATTTCGCCCCTGGAATGATTACATCAACCGCAGGCTGCTCTAACAGCCATGCTAGTGCAAAATGTGTTGCATCAAAGCCTTTAGCTTCAGCCATTTGCTTTAATTGATCCACCTTTTCTACATTACGAATAAATGCTTCTCCCTGGAAAAGTGGATTATTTTCTTTTCCGCCGCTGATGATCGAATCCTTCGAGTACTTCCCGGTTAATAATCCAGAAGCTAATGGAAAATACGGAATAAAGCTAATATTGTTTTCTACACAATATGGTAAATATATTTCCTCTGCTTGTCTTTTAAATAAAGAATACTCTGCTTGGAATACCTCTAGATAACCATCTTGGTTAAATTCCTCTATTTGTTCGGCATCTAAATTCGAAGCTCCAACTGCAAGAATCTTTCCTTCATCCTTTAATTCTTTTAATGTTCCTGCTACCTCAGCCATAGGAGTAACTCCATCTGGAAAGTGAACATAAAATAAATCAATATAATCTGTTTGCAGACGCTTTAAACTATCTTCTACCGCTTTACGTAAAAATTCTTTACTATTATCAAGTTCAATTTTGCCATCTACTAATTTATGAGCAGCCTTGCTTGCAAGAACAATATCTTGGCGGTTGCCTCTTTCCTTCAGCACCTCTCCGATTAATTCCTCTGATCTCCCTAATCCGTATACATAAGCGGTATCAAGAAAATCAATCCCAGCATCCAATGCACTTCTTACTACATTTTTTCCTGTTTCATCACTTAAATTCGGAAATAAATTATGACCACCGACAGAGTTTGCACCATATCCTAGCTTCGTAACATGCATAGCCGTTTGACCGATTTGAACTTTACTACTCAAAAGATTCATCTCCTTCATTAGTATATAGACAACTATTCTCTTTCTCCCCTAGTATGCTTTTTTCTTAAATAAGAGTAAAGCAATTCGCTTTGTATTCTATTTTCAAACAAGCTTCATATACTTTTAGGAGAACAAACATTAATGAAAGGACTTCGATTATCTGTGCATGTATTAAAAAGTGGAATCTTTGTCATCATTTTTCTCTTTCTATTTATTACATTATGGTCGATGAGTGGAGTTCAATTACGATTAAATTTTCCTTTTATTCTTATTCTGGCCGTGCCGTTATGGGTCTATTTCCGACTTCAACGAAAGAACGAAAGAAATTCAGTCATTTTTTCTAAAGAAATTCTGCTCAATCTATTTTTCTTTTATTTACTGACTGTTGCTTATGTGACTTTAGCTCCTTTTCACTTCACTCCACCAACCATAACGGAAGGAAAAATGAATATTACACCCTATGTTCAAATTTTGTATCAATATAAATATAAGCCGCCTTTCTTTTGGATGTTATATACTTTAGGCAACATCGTCTTGTTTATTCCCTTTGGTTTTATACTGCCTATGTTATATAAAAAACACTTTCAAGCATTGATCACAATAGGACTTGCTATCCTCTGCTCCCTTTCCATTGAACTAATCCAATTTTTCTTTACTACAGATCGAGCTGCCGATATAGATGATTTCATTCTAAATGTCTTTGGTGCGATAATAGGATATCTTCTCTATCTATTAATGCGGTTATTTTTGCGGAAAATAGATAGAAAATAATCACCAAAAAGGGGTATCTGAAAAAGATGAATTCTCCTTCAAATACCCCTTTTGTCCTGTTAAAGAAAACAGAACAAACCTATTATTCCTCACCAATAATTCTAACTTCTGTCTCAAGGTCGACGTTAAAGTTTTCTTTTACTGTTTTTTGGACATGTTTTATTAAGGATAGATAGTCATTGGCTGTAGCATCTTCTACGTTCACAATGAACCCTGCGTGTTTCGTAGAAACTTGTGCACCACCTATTTTCGTTCCTTGAAGACCACTGTCTTGAATCAGTTTCCCTGCAAAATGGTTAGGCGGTCTTTTAAAGACACTCCCACATGAAGGATATTCTAACGGTTGTTTAGATTCACGCAAGAAAGTAAGTTCATCCATTTTCGCCTTAATTTCTGCATACTCACCTGTTTGCAGAGAGAAAGTTCCTTCTAATGCCACCCAGCCATTTTTCTCTATACTACTAGTACGGTAGCCAAGTTCTAATTCCTCTTTTGTTACTGTTTGAATTTCACCTGTTTTCGTTAATACTTTTGCTGATTCCAAAACATCAGCAACCTCTCCACCATAGGCCCCCGCATTCATATATAACGCTCCGCCGACAGAACCTGGAATTCCACAAGCAAATTCCAATCCAGTTAAAGAATGCTCTAATGCAAATCTAGAGGTCTCAATAATCGCCGCACCACTTTGGGCAACCACTTTATTGCCTGCAAGAGAAATTTCCTCAAGCTTAGTTAAATTAAATACAACCCCACGAATTCCACCATCTCTAATCAACACATTAGAACCATTTCCTAATATCGTAATCGGCACATTTTGTGTAAGGGCTAATTTATACGCTGACTGTAATTGTTCATATGTTTGCGGAAAAAGTAAAAAATCAGCCTTCCCACCAATTTTAGTATACGTATATTTATTTAACGCCTCATCCATTTTTACACTTTCTTCAGGCAATATTTCAAGAAATTTTTTTAGCAGTATATTTTTATCCATTAATCTCAACCTTCTATACATATTTCTGACTACACTATTCTAATAGTATACCAAAATTATAAATAGGTACGACGATAATAAGCAAATTTATGTGAAATGTTACTCAATCCCATTATATGAGAACCCCCTTCTCTTCATGCTAAAAAAAGAATAAGACAAGTTTTCATATATAAAAAAAAGCTAAGTAATCTTTTTATCCATTACTTAGCGAATGCTACTAATTCTCTTTCCTTTTGGTGTAATAAGTCGTAAGAAAGACAAGCAGGCTTATTCGTTCTAGGGTCCTGTACAACAACAGCATCTATTTGGAAAACTTCTTTTAGAACCTCTTCTGTCATTACCTCTTCCGCTGTTCCCTCTTTCATCAATTTACCATTTCTCATCGCGACCATATGATCGGAAAATCTTGCTGCATGGTTCAGATCATGAATAACCATCACAATAGTTCGATTTTCTTCTTCATTCAGTTTCTTTAACAATTTCAGTACTTCCAGTTGATGAGCCATATCTAAATACGTTGTCGGTTCATCTAATAACAGAAGATTTGTTTCCTGCGCAATCGCCATCGCAATCCACGCTCTTTGACGCTGACCACCTGATAATGTATCAACTTCTTGATCCTTCAGCTCTGTTAAACCAGTTACTTCTAATGCCCAATTTATCACTTCTTTATCTTTCTCTCCTAATCGCCCAAATCCTCTTTGATGAGGGGAACGACCATAGGAAACTAAATCATAAATCGTTAATCCATTCGGTGCGTCTGGTGATTGAGGAAGCACTGCCATTCTTTGGGCAATTTTTTTAGTAGGGATTTTGTGTATCATTTCTCCGTCTAGATATACAAACCCTGCCTTTGCTTTATGAATCCGCGCAAGAGTCTTTAATATCGTGGACTTACCACAACCATTAGGCCCAATAATGGTTGTAATTTCCCCTTCCTTCACGCGTAGATTCAAGTCATCGACAATAATTTTATCTTCATATCCAATTTTGAGTTGATCTGTAGCCAGTATGTCCATTCTTCTTCCCCTCCTTCCTGTTCTTTCTATATGTTTTATAATAAATTCGGAGTCATTTTCTGTTGCTATTTTCCGCCGTTATTTCCTTCTTTATTCGAAGATAAAAGAGATATCTATTTCTTTACAAACTATAAATGATAATGATTTTCATTATTTATTATAGTTTGAACGAGGATTTCATTCAAGACTGTTTCACATATTTACACGAATTTTTCTTGCACCTTTCTGATTTGACTCACGCAAAAAAAAGTCTGCCTTATCCGTTCAGACTTTTTTTATCATATAAACACTCAAAAATACTGGCTCCAATTAATTGGATTAGTTCTTTCCCTTTCTGATTGGCTGTAAGCTGATCTGTTAAAATCGCAATAAAGATAATTTCATCCTCGTGCTCTATGATGGCACAATCGTGTTCCACCTTATCCAATTCTCCAGTTTTATTAGCAATTCTAATACCACTATTCTCTCCGCGATAATACGGCAGTTTATCAAGAAGTTGCTGATGATATAAGATTGTCTTCCCACTCTGATTTCTATCGTTATAAATCGCCTTTAGACATCGGAGAATATCATGAGGAGAAGTATAGTTTTCAATTTTTCTTTTTCGCGCTTCTCGGTCCATCATTTTTCGCTGCAGAACGGTTGATGACATCCCAAGCTGTTGACATCTTCTATTCACATTGTCCATGCCAAGTCGCTCAATCAAATAATTGGTTGCCATATTATCCGAAACAATCATCATTAAAGTAAGTAAATCACGAATCGATAAACGACTTTGCGGAGACATGTATTGAACAATACCCGCTCCCCCTGTTCTTAGGAGGCTTCTAACCTCCACTAAATCTTCTAACGCCAGTGTTCCACCTGAGCTTTGCATAAAGCTTTCGACCATAACTGGTAATTTAATGAGACTAGCACTGGGGAAGACGTCGTTTTCATTTAGAAAAAAAACTTGCCCTCTCCATTCCATAGCTATCCCAAAATGACCTTCTCCCTCATATTCCTGTACAATTTTATTTATAAGCTTGCTTAATTTCTCCATATTCATCCTGTTATATCCTAATAAAGGTGACAGGCTACAAAATGGCCATTTTCTCGCTCTTGCCAATCTGGCTTTTTATTGGCACAAATATCCATCGCATGGGGACAGCGGGTTCGAAAAACACAACCACTTGGCGGGTCAACTGGACTTGGTAATTCCCCTTTTAAGATAATTCGTTCTCTTTTGTCTTCTATATCTGGATCTGGAATAGGAATAGCAGAAAGAAGTGCCTGTGTATATGGATGTAGGGGATTGGAATACAATGCCTTACTGTCTGTTAACTCTACTAAATTCCCTAAGTACATGACACCAATTCGATCACTAATCTGCTTTACCATCGATAAATCATGGGCTATAAATAGATAGGTTAATTGTTTTTCTCTTTGCAGCCTTTTTAATAGATTTACTACTTGTGCTTGCACAGAAACATCTAGTGCGGAGATCGGCTCATCTGCAATAATAAATTCCGGCTCTAGGGCTAATGCTCTCGCAATGCCAATTCTTTGTCTTTGTCCCCCGCTAAATTCATGGGGAAAACGATTGGCATGTTCTCTATTCAGCCCTACACTTTCCAATAACTCATCTATACGAGTATTTTTTTCTTCCTTTGTTCGATAGACTCCATGAATTTCTAAAGGCTCTGCCAAAATTTCCCGGACCGTGGAACGAGGATTTAACGAAGCATAGGGATCCTGAAAAATCATTTGCATTTTTCGTCGAAAGGAAAAATTATCCTTTTCAGACATACTTCCCATATTGATATCATTGTATAAAACTTGCCCATTCGATGCTTTATATAATCCCATAATCGTTCTGCCTAATGTCGATTTTCCACAGCCTGATTCACCGACAATACCAAATGTTTCTCCTTTCTTGATAGAAAAGGATACATTAGATACTGCTTGTAATGTCGTATTCTTCTCTAATTCAAAATGCTTCGATACATTTTCTACTTTCAATAGAACCTGCTGTGTCATCCCACTCTCTCCTTATTCCCAATATCTTCTTGCTACACATAATTCTTTTTCATAGATTGTATTTTCTAAAGGAATAATTTCGATTGTCTTTCCTGTCTTTGGGGAATGAAGCAATTTATTTTCTCCATAATAAATACCTACATGGTGGATATGTCCTTTCCCTTCCTCGTAAGCAAAAAACAATAAATCTCCTGGTTCCATTTCCTCTAAAGGAACATTTTTCCCTGCCTCTGCTTGCTCACTGGCATCTCTCGGTATCACATACCCATTCGCTAAGCACATACTGTAACTGAAACCAGAGCAATCATAACCGAACGAACTCATGCCGCCCCATAAATAGTCCAGTTTCAAAAATCGTTCTCCTTGTTTTACTATATCTTTCCCTGTTCCTTTACGGACATCTTGAAAAGAGGGATAAACGACTACATCCGCTGCTCTAATCCACCCTTCCCCAGAAGGTGTCGACACTTGAACCCATTCTCCTTCTTGTTTTTTTAGCGGGAGTCTCGTTTGAAAGGATAATGACAATATTGCATTTTTATTACCATCACATAACTCTGCTGCAGATGCTTCAACTATTGCAATCGGTCCACTTTGTAAAGAATAACCTTCCCTTTTTACAAGTTGTTTTTTAGGTATCCACCCCGGGTAGCCAAGCTGATTTTTCCGAGTTGCTTGATTGGGCAATGCTACATATGTCCAGTTGCCTTTTTCTTCCAATACATATACCTCTTGCCCATACAATACTTGTGATTGTACTAAGTTCTCTGTACAAAGCTCTAGTCCTTTTTCATAATCAAGACTCGCAATCCAGCTCTTTATATCACAAGGATTATCAATTGCCCCTGCGTCTATTTCTCTTGCTGAATATTCAGTTGTCCAGAGGGTAGCAACAGGAACATCCACTATTCTCACATCATATTTCGTCATCCCACATTCTCCTTTTCGTGTACAAGAATATGATTTATCCCTAAACCAAATTGCTTAGATAAAATGATGTTTCTTCCGTCATATTGAACACCGCCATCTACTATATCTCGGGCCAGCATCAGTGGTGCATCAAAGTCATAACGAGTTATATTCTTTTTACTTGCTGCAAAATGAGCCGCAGCAGTAATTCCTAATTTAGTTTCAATCATACTTCCGACCATACATTCCATTCCTGAAACTTCAGCTAAATGATTGATAATCTGGGCACGGTAGATGCCCCCTGATTTCATTAATTTAATATTAATTAAATCTGCACTGCGTGTTTTCAGCACCTCAAAGGCCTGCTGTGGAGTAAATACAGCCTCATCAGCCATAATTAATGTGTCTACTGAATCAGTTACCTTCTTTAAACCTTGGATATCATCCGCTTTAACTGGCTGTTCCACTAATTCGATATTAAGCCCTAAGTCCTCCATTTTTCGTATAGCTACAACTGCCTCTTTCGGGCTCCAGCCTTGGTTAGCGTCCAGTCTTAATTTAATTTCACTTCCTACTCTTCTTCTAATCTCTATTATTCTATTAATATCTGTTTGTATTTCATCTTTTCCCACTTTAATCTTTAATACATTAAACCCTTGTTTAACATAGCTCATTGCGTCTTCTCCCATTTCTACCGGGTCATTGACACTAACTGTATAATCTGTTTCCAATGTATTATTATATCCACCCAATAATTGATAAAGTGGCAGCTTACAATATTGAGAAAAACAGTCATATAGGGCCATATCAATTGCTGCCTTTGCACTCACATTTCCAACAAGTATTTGCTGGATTCCTTGAAGCAATAATTCAAGCTGCAAAATGCTTTTGCTCAATAAATAAGGTTTGAACACTTCATGAATGGATGCTTCGATGCTTTTTAGACTATCTCCTGTTATTACTAAAGTCGGCGGTGCTTCTCCCCAACCAACAATTCCGTTTTCGCATGTAATTTTTACATATACAGAATCAGCAATCGTTACAGTTCGTAACGCTGTCTTAAAAGGTTTAATTAATGGAACTGCGACACGGAATGTTTCGATTTTAGTTATTTTCACTATGTATCATCCTTATTTTTAAAATCTTGTTTTCTGGTGTTGCTATGCCAATTAACTTACTCTCCAGCTTTTACTTCTTCTAATTTATTCCACTCCGCTATCAATCATTAGTACTTTTTCATTCGTGTTTATTTCTGCATTAACCCCTAGCGGAATAGATATATGTGGCGAACAATGTCCTATTTTAAATCCCTTCATAGTTGGTTTCCCTGCTCTTTGAATATAGTGGTTGATCACTTCGTCTAACGCAAGCGACTTGTCTCTTTTGGGTTGACATTGATGAAAATCACCAATAATAATTCCGGCAGCATCTGTCAGCTTTCCAGCTTGCTGTAATTGATTAAGCATTCGGTCTACGGATCGCGGCTCTTCATTTATATCTTCTATCAGTAGAATTTTTGCTTTGGTATCTATTTCAAAAGGAGTACCGATCGAGCTTGTGATAAGAGAAAGGTTTCCTCCTGTCATCCTTCCTGAGGCTCTCCCTTCTACTAAAACATCCACGTTCGAGTACTCTTCTGTATACATTATTTCTTGCGGTTGAAATAATTGTTTTAATAAAGCTTTCGATAAAGGATGACAGTCTTCCATTCCAATATCCGAGGAAAGCATCGGACCATGAAAAGTTACTAATCCAGTTCTTTTAGCAATTGCAGTATGCAGAAACGTTATATCACTGTAGCCCCAAAATATCTTCGGATTTTGAGCAATGATGGAATAGTTAATTTGACTTGCCAATCTAGCGGTTCCATAACCCCCACAAGCACAAATAATTCCCTTTACTTCTTGATCTAAAAAAGCATTTTCTAAATCTATTAATCTGGCTTCATCTTCTCCTGCTAAGTAACCGTATTGATCGTAAACATGTTGTCCAACCTTTACTTTTAACCCTAATTCCTCTTCCAAATACTGGATGCCTTTTTGTAAAGAATCGGGCGATGGCGGACTAGCTGGAGCAATAACGGCAATGGTATCTCCTTTTTTTAAACGTTCCGGCTTTATCACTTTTATTATCCCTTTCTTTTTTCGTTTTTTTAATGCTTTAAGGAAAGAAGGGATGCCTTTTGTTCATCCCTTCTGCTCTCTTCTTATTTTTTATCCGCCCATTTTAATTCAAGGTATCCAACCGGATGACGAACAATTCCCGTCACACTGTCGTTTTGTAAATACACATAGTTATAGAAATGAATAGGGAAAATTGGTGCCTCATCCAACAGTAATTTTTCTGCTTTATACATTAATTCAAAACGTTTTGCTTCATCCGATTCATTTTTAGCATCTTTAATTAATTGATCATATTCCGCATTTGACCAACCTGTTCTATTCATTGCCAAACCAGATTGGAAGTTTTCAAGAAAGTTAATCGGATCTCCATAGTCTGCAAGGAAAGAGCTTCTGGATAATTGCAGCTTTAGTGCAGTTTGTTCTTGCGTAAAGACACTTGCTTCCATATTGGCAAGCTTGACGTCTACGCCAAGATTATCCTTAAACATTGCTTGTAAAGCTTCCGCTATTGCTTTATGAGTATCACTAGTACTATAGGTAAGCGTTACTTCCGGCAAGGTTGTATATCCTTCTTCCTTCATTCCTTGTTCAAGCAGTTTCTTTGCTGCTTCCACATCTGTCTTTATTAAATCTCCACTCGTTTCACGGAAATCCTTCTCGTCATTGTCCAAGTATCCATATGAAACAAAGCCATAGGCAGGTTTCTCTTGATTTTTTGTTACATAATCGACGATTTGCTGTTGATCAACAGCTAAAGCAAAAGCTTTACGAATATTTTTATTTGTGAACGGCTCTTTTGTCACATTAAATCGATAAAAATACGTTCCTGCCTGGTCTTCTACTTTAACTTTTCCTTCACTAAATAACTGCTCACTTAATTCTGCTGGAACATCAGAAACATCCAATTCCCCATTTTGGAACATTTGATACTCTGTATTGGAATCATCCACCATTGCCCAGTGTATTTTATCTAACTTAACGGTATCAGCATCCCAATATTTTTCGTTTTTCTCCATTTCAAAATAGCTGTCATGCTCCCATTTAGTTAATTTAAATGGACCATTTCCTACAAATGAATCTGCCTCTGAAAACCATTCTGGATTTTCTGTCGCTACCTTTTCATTAATCGGAAAAAATGCAGGATTAGTGATAACATTTAGAAAATAAGCTTGCGGGTTTGTTAAGGTAACTTCAAGCGTTTTTTCATTAACTGCTTTAAGTTTTACATCCTCTGCTGAACCTTCTCCGTTTGCATATGCTTCTCCCCCCTCAATAAAATAACCAAGGAAAGCAGCTGGCGATTTCGTATCTGGATTTAACAATCGTTTCCAAGCAAAGACAAAATCACCCGCAGTAACTGGATCTCCATTAGACCAATTTGCATTCTCTCTTAAATGGAAAGTGTATACTTTTCCGTCTTCTGACACATCCCATTTTTCAGCTATAGCCGCTTGAGGCTCATGATTGTTATCCAATCGTGTTAACCCCTCCATTAAATTGTTTAAAGCTGTCCACGAAACACTATCAAAACCAATCGGCGGATCGAAGGAACTAGGCTCTTGTCCATTGTTTAAATTTAATACCTTTTCTTTCGTTTCCCCAGTCGCCTTTTCCTTTCCTGCATCACTATTTGCTGTACAAGCAGCAAGTGACAAAATTATCATCATAGCCAAAAAACCGATCGTTATCTTTTTCATCGTATTCCCCCCACATCGTTTTCATCTCATAATCTATAAAATGACTTTTTCTTTAAAGTCAAAAAATAGCTAAAAACTATATTTCGAAGATTTCCAATCGTTAAATCGTGTGCAATACCCGCCTTGCCCGCTCATCCTGCAGCCAGCAATTGACTTGATGTTGAGCACTCAAATTACTTTTTGACGGATACACTCTTTTGCACACTTCCATCGCATACGGGCATCTTGCCGTAAAGGAGCAGCCTTCTGGCGGAGAAAATAAATCTGGAGGAGTTCCGTCTATTGGCACCAGCTCTCCTTCCTGATCCAATCTTGGGACAGAATTTAGCAAGCCCTTTGTATATGGATGCTGGGGAGAATAGAAAATATCTCTTCTATTCCCCATCTCCACTATTTTTCCTGCGTACATAACCGCTACACGATCAGCTACTTGAGCAACTACCCCTAAATCATGTGTGATTAGAATAATGGACACTTCTCTTTTTTGTTGAATCTCTCGGAATAAGTCCAAAATCTGTGCTTGGATTGTTACATCTAAAGCTGTTGTAGGCTCATCTGCAATTAAAATCTCTGGTTCACAAATCAATGCCATCGCGATCACTATTCGCTGTCTCATCCCTCCGCTAAATTGGTGAGGATATTGTTTCAATCGCATTTCGGGATTAGGGATGCCAACTAATGTAAGCATTTCAATCGCCTTATCTTTTGCTTCTGCTTTTGAAATCTGCTTGTGCTGTTTAATGCCTTCCATAATCTGATCTCCAATCGTCAGCGTAGGATTTAAAGCTGTCATTGGATCTTGGAAAATCATAGAGATATCGGCACCGCGAATTTTTCTCATCTCTTCATCTTTCAGCTTGGTGAGATCCATCCCTTTATATAAAATAGAGCCGTCTGTAATTCTTCCTGGCGGACTCGGAATTAATCGCATAATCGTTTGCGATGTAACGCTTTTTCCACAGCCAGATTCTCCAACAATGGCTAAAGTTTCCCCCTTTTCCAAAGAAAAATTGACTCCTCGTACCGCTTTTACCTCTCCTCCATAAGACGCAAAAGAAACATGAAGATTACGGATTTCTAGTATTGTCGTCATTATTTTCCACCCCTCAGCTTTGGATCAAGAGCATCCTGGAGTCCATCCCCTAATACATTGAAAGCAAACATCGTAAGCGATATAAATAAGGTTGGAAAAAACAGCCTCCACCAATGACCTGTTAAAATAGCAGATAATCCTTCATCTGCCATAACCCCCCAGCTTGTTAAAGGTGCTTGAATGCCAAGTCCTAAAAAGCTTAAAAACGCTTCTGCAAATATTGCAGAGGGAACTGTTAAAGTCATTTGAACAATTATCGGGCCCATTGTATTTGGAAGGAGGTTTTTTCTAATTATTCTGTAAGTTTTAGCTCCAAAAGTTTTCGATGCTAAAATAAATTCATAGTTTTTTATTTGAAGAACTTGTCCTCTAACTATGCGGGCCATTCCAACCCATCCTGTAATAGACAAGGCAATAATAATAGATCCTAGTCCCGGACCCATCACAACAGACATTAAAATAACGATTAATAAATATGGGAGTCCATATAGTACTTCTACTATTCTCATCATGATGTGATCCATCTTGCCACCCTTGTATCCCGATAGCCCACCGTAAGCAACTCCTATCAAAAAATCAATGACGGCAGCTGCAATCCCAACAAACAACGATATTCTGGCCCCATACCAGGTTCTTGAAAAGACGTCTCTGCCCAGACTATCTGTCCCAAACCAATACTCAGAAGAAGGCGGCTGATTTTGATTAATAAGCTTTTGCTCCGAAATCGAATGGGGAGAAATTATCGGACCAATGATAGACATAATAATTAATAAAATTAAGAAAAAAAATGCTCCCATCGCTAATTTATTCTTCCAAAGATTTCTCCATGCTTCTTGCCAATAGGATAGGCTTGGACGAACAACGGCTTCAGCCTCCCCATGCTGTTTCTCTATTGGTACAAACCATTCATCAAGAGCAATATCGTCCTTTTTTTCATACATTGTTTCTTGACGTAAGCCCATTGCTAACCCTCCTTCTTCTGAAGTTTTATTCGCGGATCCAATATGCCATATGCTAAATCAACGAGGAACAGCATAATAATTAAAATGGTACTGTAAAAAATAGTCGTCCCCATAATAACAGGATAATCACGATTATTAATACTATCTACAAAGTATTTCCCCATACCAGGAATCGCAAATATTTTTTCAATCACGAAGGTACCAGTCAAAATACTGGCCGCCAAAGCACCTAATAAAGTTACAACTGGCAAAAGAGCATTGCGCAGGGCGTGTTTGACAATTATTTTGAATGGAGAAAGTCCCTTTGCCTTAGCTGTTTTTATATAATCTTGTGTTAATACCTCTAGCATGCTCGTTCTCGTTAACCGAGCAATAATGGCAGTTGGACCTGTCGCAAGTGCTATCGTTGGTAGAATCATATGCTTCCAGCTTGACCAAGTAGCTGTTGGGAGTATCCTCCAATTAACAGCGAACTGTTGAATCAACATGGTTGCTAAAACAAAGTTAGGAATGGAAATTCCTATTACTGCTATTGTCATCGCTGCATAATCGATGACCCCATTGTGTTTAAGGGAGGCAATTACGCCAAGTGTTATCCCCGAAATAACCGCGACTATTAAGGAAACCATGCCAAGTTCAAAAGAGACAGGAAATCCTCTTCCAATCATTTCATTTACTGTCTGCGATGATTTTTTTATCGAAATGCCAAAGTCAAAGGTTGCTATTTGTTTTAAATACATACCATATTGAACAATGAGCGGTTTATCTAAATGATATTGCTCTTCTAAATTCTTCTGAATCGCGTCATTTGTCGTTCTTTCATCATTAAATGGAGAACCAGGTGTAAAATGCATTAAAAAGAAAGTAATCGTAATAATGACCCATAACGTCACGAGCATCGAGAAAAAGCGCTTAACATAATAAGATTTCATCGGTCTCACCACCTAACAAAATGTTGTTCTCATCGCAAGTTCAGTCATAACCAGCATAGCTTGATATGCTTCTAAGATGTTTTTTGCTTGAAAACGAACAATTGTAGTACCAGGCTCTATCTCGGTTCCCGGCATTAAATGAGCCCATTCAGCTTGTCCATAGTTCGCAAATTCGATGCGGAGCAATGGAGTAGCAGGTGGTACTAAAGGCTTTACTAAGTGCTTTTTTTCTAACGCTTCCCTTGTCTTTTCTTTTAGCAATTCTCCAGCCTGGGCAGGAGTTAAACTCATCGCTGCTGATCTTGAAATACTATTTTTCACAATCGCTGTTGTTACATTAGGAATTAGCTGCTCTGCTTCTTGTGCTGCTTGATCGTCCCCTGCTACAAGAATAATTGGAACACCAAAATATCCTGCAACATAAGCATTAAATCCTAATTCTCCAACAACAACGTCATCTATGTACATATTACGGACTCCAAAAATCATGCTATGGGTCATAACACCAGGAACAGAAGCTCGCGCATGATATCCGACAAAGATTGCCCCGTCATAACTAGCATCAAGCCCTTGCACCATTGAATATGGCTTCACATCCCCTGTTATTAACTTTGTTTTTGGATGAAATCTTTCTATTAATAAATTATTCATTTTACTATGGCTGTCATTTACAACCACTTCTTCTATGCCTTGATCAAATAGACTTGTGACAACATAATTTGCTTCATCTGTCATCAAGATACGGCTTCTTTCATAATTTAGCTTATTAGAATCAACCTGTGTGTGATCAATTAACCCTGTTATTCCTTCCATATCAACTGACATATAAATTTTGCCCATTTAGAAAAACCTCCCACATTTTTTTGATCCATCTTATTTGTACAAAATAAAAAAATCCAGCTAACAGAGAAGTAAAATCTCTATCAACTGGATTTTCTCTGCGTATAACAGAAAAAGCAGTTTATACTAATTCTTTTAATAGTTGTTTATATTTAATATGGGCATTCTTAAAAGCAACCATAACTGCTTTTTGAGAAGATCCAAAATAACGATTTTCAACTTCCTTTAAAACGGTGTCTAAATCTACCATCGATTTCCCGACAACAATAGACTTAATGAAGGAAGAGGTTATATTGATAGTGGAAGAACATTCTGCATCAATAATTGTATGAGAGACTCTATCCACCACTAATGCAATAAAAAAACCATTGTATTGCTGCATAATGGCATTATTAGAGGATGTTTTACTTTCTCCAATAATATATATGGTATTTGCATGATACATGTGATACTCCTCCTATAAACATCTGGATATTGCACGAGATATTTATGAGATCATCATAAACATTCGAAGCAATGCATATGTCGTAAGAAAAGGGCTCTGTCTTGAATAACAGCAAAACTAACAAACTTTTCTCTCTATCATTTTGACCTAGACGAAAAAAGATAGATTTAGATTATATAAAAAATTGTAATACACCACTCTTTTTTACGCAATACATTTTTGAGTATTTTCTAAATATTTTAACAAATGGTGTAAGAAAAAATAACATTATTAGAACACCACCGCTAACATCCACATACCGTATGAGGGGACTCCCTTCCTATATTATTTTCCTTTTACTAACGGAGAAGAGTCTAATTTAATGTATTCTCCATTTTCTACTACACAAACGGTATTTCTTCCCTCTCTTTTAGATGCATATAGCGCTTCATCCGCCTCGCTTATCAACGGGGTAAGAGCTAGACAGTTTTCCTTTATAGCTACACCAAAGCTCGCAGTAATATTAATTACTATTTCCTTATAATATAAAGGGGTTTCTGCGATTACCCTCCTTAATTTCCCAGAAATAGAAATGGCTGAATCTGCTTCTTTTCCAAATAGAAAAAGAATAAATTCCTCTCCACCATATCTGCCAAAAACTCCATTCTTAGGCACAAGAGCTTTACTTAGAGAGGCAATATGCTTTAATGCTTCGTCTCCCCCAAAATGTCCATATGTATCATTTATTTTCTTGAAATGATCAACATCAAACAGGATAACGGCTATCTTTCTATGCTTGGTAAGCATCTCTTCAGCAATTGCTGTCACATAGGCACGATTAGATATTTGTGTCAGACTATCTGTGTATGCCAATTTTGTTAAACTGAGCTGTTCCTTCTTTTGTTCCGTAATATTCGTAAATATAATCGAAATACCAACAATAGCTGACTCTCCTTTTTTAATCGGAGAGATCTTAACTTGATAATATTCCGTTGCTGATTTATTAGTCCTCTCTACTTCCGATATGACAGAATCCGTATCGATGTTTTTTAGCAGCCCAAGAACCTGATCATCCAACCCTAATACAGCTGCTATGTGTTTTCCTGTTTTTACATCCGAAAACAACCTAGAAGCAGCCTTATTAAAATCTTTTAGATGATATGTCTGATCTAAAACTAATACTGCATCTCCCATACTTTCAAATATATAATCTTTTTCTATTGGCGGAACCAGCAAAAATTTCGTAGATATAATGGCATATAAATAGAGAGAACTAGAAAATAGCATGGCAATTGGAACAGGATCTAAGCCGTTTGGAGTAAGTCCTATCAAATAAGAAAAAGACGCGCCAACAGGGACAAGAATTCCTGTCAATAGTATGGCTACTTGTTTTGTTTGCCTAGATTTCTCTTTAAACCAATAAATCAATAGTAATATAAAGGCAATGGCAGACGTTCCAAACGAATAAGCACCATGTAGTAAATACCATTGTCCCATTGTAATTTGCATGAGAGGAGTTGCGTTTCGATATTCTAAATATACAGATTGATAGAATAAATGATGATAATCATTTGTCGCAACGAGTAAAAAGGAAAGCGCTGGGATTAAATAATAGAAAAAATACATTTTTTTATTTAAATGCCTATCGTAGCCGATATATTGTAAAACAAGAATTAATGTAGCTGGTGCCGAAAACGGCATACCTAAATACTGAACAGCTGTCCAAAATTTCATTTCTTCTATCGTTGAGCTGGCAAGACCTAATGCATACCCAAATGCATAAATAGCATTAAAACAGGAAAACCATAGGAATGTTCGCATTCCTTCAAATGCCTGTCTATTCATATACGCAATAATGGCTAATATCACATGCAATGCACCCGACATCGTGATTAAAACAATAAATACCATGACAGTATGATCCATTACTTTTGCTCCTGTATCCTCATCATCTGGCTTTTGTTCATTTAGTTAGTTCCTCTTTTCTTTATGTTCTTCCACCTATTATAAATCTTGTGAAAACCCGTTACTAGATTAAGAAATTAAAAATCGGCTATTTTACAAAATAAATAGCAAGCGATTGCTCCATCTATCAAATCATTTCACAAAAAAAACAGAGCCTTCCTACTATGGCTCTGCACTTTTCTTATTCTATGGAATGCAAAATTTTCTTAGCTGTTTCTTCCCCATTCGCTATACATGCTGCAATTCCTACTCCATAGTAGGAACAACCAGCTAGATGCACATTAGGATATAAAAGAGCTAAGTCTTGGCTAAGTTGTTCTACTGCTTGCTTATGTTCTAATGAGTAAACAGGCATCGCATTAGTCCATTTTGTCACTTCATAACTTTTAGGTTTGGAAGTAATTCCAAGACTTCTCTCTATATCCTTTCTAGCCTCTTGGATTAGTTCCTCTTCTGTAAGGCTATTTAGCCGTTCATAGGCTGGATTTGTTTTTTTATAGAATAGACGCAATAATAGCTGATTATTCTTCGATGTATGCTTCCACTTTCTACTTGTCCACGTACAAGCATTACAAACAATGTCACTATCTCCTGCGACTATAAAGCCTGTACCATCTTTAGGCAGTTCATCATCGGAAATATCATAGGACAAATATAAGGTGATATTGGACGAATTTTTCAGCTTGCTAAAGACAGGATTTAATTCATCCTTCCTTAAAATATGCTGTGTTACATTGTGGGGAGTAGATAAGACAACCATGTCTGCCACTTCTTCTTCCCCATTGGATAATTGAACTTTATATTGGTCTGCTTCCTTATTTATTCGTGTAACAGCTATTCCCTTTCTAATGGATACATCTTCTAATACCTTCTCCAGTCGATCAATAATTGTAGATAACCCATCTTTAAAAGAAATAAATTTCTTATTCGCAGCCGATTGAAACGATTCTTTATTCTTCCCTAGCCCACGGATAATGCTTCCATACTTTTCCTTATATTCGAGCAGATAAGGTAGAGTGGAGCCCATTGTTAACGAATAAATATTTCCAGAGTAAACGCCCGCAAGAACTGGTGCAATCTGCTTTTCTACGATTTCCTTTCCCAGATAATACTCTAAAAATTCACCAATGGAGGATTCTCTCGTAAAGCTTGACTTAGTACGAAAAAGATCCTTTAAAGCCTCTAGCTTTCCTCGAGTGGAAAGTAGTTCACTTGTAAAAAGAGCTTCTAATGTCATCGGAATACCGAAAATAGAATCCTTGGGAATTTCTAATAATTTGTTTTGTGTATGAATATAAGATGTCCCTGTTGCGTTATAAACAATTTCTTCTTCTAAATTAAGTTCCTTAACAAAGGGAAGAACATTTTTATTGCGGGCAACAATGGAATCTGCTCCTGTTTCCATAAGCAGATCATCTTTTGTAACCGTATGGATTTTCCCGCCTAGGTAGTCATTAGCCTCCACTAAAACTAGTCGAAGTCCTAATTGTCTTTCTCTATTTTCCTTCTGCAAATAATACATGGCAGATAATCCTGTTATCCCACCACCTACAACTAAAACCGTTTTCACTTTCTTCCACCTCTTTTAGCAAAATTCCCTCTTCTAAATACCTTCTTATTAATAGCTTTTTTTATTATAAAGCATCATGACCATTTTCTTTCTCACCATCATCGCCTTTTTTGTGTCTATTTGTTCACAATTTAATCGCAAATTAGCTGATTATGCCCTTATATTCCATTGTATAATAATAGTAGCCACGTAATGTAAGCGCTTCTCTTCGGATTCGCTATCAATTTTATCAACGCAACAATTATAACGTATTCCTAATGAATGACAAAAAATTTGATTGGTGGTGTTTATCTATTATGGCTAACAGCCGGCTATCTGTTGCTATTCATATCCTATCTTTAATTGCCTCGAAACCATACGAACAAATAACCTCTGATTCTATTGCAGAAAGTGTGAATACAAATCCTGTAGTGATAAGAAGAATGTGCGGACTTTTGAAAAGAGGAGGAATGCTAACGAGCAGAGCAGGCATTTCTGGGGCATCCTTATTAAAACCTCCTGCTGATATTACCCTTTTAGACATTTATTTAGCCGTTCAATCAAAAAGTGAATGGTTCGCAATACATGATCATCCAAATCACCGTTGCCCGATAGGAAGCAAAATTCATCCAATCTTAAACCAGACTTTTTCTACCATCCAACTAACAATGGAAAAGGAATTAGAACATATTACATTACAAGATATAATGGATGAAATGGAAATATACAGTAAAATTTAGCCTGAATAAGAACGACAAAAAAACTAGCCATCAGGTATCCTCATCTGCTAGTTTTTTTGTCGACTTGGATCATCTCTTGGAAGATATTCTCCCAATCTTTTAACATGGCAAGTTGCTTTCTTCTGCTCTGCCACGCTTGGCTACCAGCATTCTCTGCCATCTTTTCACAGGCATGAATAAATTGATTCACTTCTGTCTCCCCTAGCAAAAGTTCATAAACGCCTCCTTCCACATATCCTTTTGTTGAAGGCAAGTTCATCCCTATCACTGGTTTTCCAGCAGCAAGAAATTCAAAAAGCTTTAATGGAAAAATAGCCTTATTATATGGAGTATCCTTATATGGCATAATCCCTATATCAAGCATATGCATATAAGCAGGAACCTGATTTCTCGGGACACTTCCCATCCATCGAATATTTGGTTCCTTCAATAATTTCATAAATTCCGGGCTGTTATTCGTTCCATCAGGTCCAACTAATAAAATGGTCCAATCTCTTCTTCTTTGTGCAATTTGCTGGATTAATTCAAAATCAAGTTTTGGTTTAATCCCACCAATGTACCCAATCATCAGCCCTTCTTTCTCAATAACCGGCTCCCTATTCTTCTGTTCCTGAAAAAGCTCGTATTCTACTCCGTTTTCATACGTAAAAATCTTGTCTCGATAGGCTGGTGTTCTACTTATTATTTCCGCCGCTAAAAAGCATGAAGTACAAGTAATATAACTTGCTTTTTCAACAATTGTTTGTTCACTTTGATAGATGATCTTTTGCTTTAAATAAGAAAGGAAAGAAAATTTCCCGCTCAATTGTTCTGCCCATAAATCACTGCAGTCATAAACGATTTGATCCCATGAATATATCTTATACAAAGTCGGAAAAGCAGGATAGGTATACCATAAATTCACCAAATAATTCCCTTTCTTTTCTGCTAAATAATTACTTAAACTTCGGAGCTTCTTTTGGTAGAAAAAAGGGATAAATCGAGCGAAACGTTGTACTTTATAATTTCCCAAATCACTGATTATCCACTGGTAAATACCATTTTCTAACCTCGTTACTTCTGATGTCTGTTTTTCCCCTGGACATAACCAGATTACTTCCTCAGTTTCCTGCTGCTTTTGCAGAAACTCTGCAAATCGATGTCTTCGATAAGTCAAATTGTCTAAATTCCAAACGCCAGTTGCAACGATAACATGGATTGTTCTCATTTTCTATGCTCCTCTACCTTCTACAGTCTCTTCCGAATAGCATTATAAGCATAATGAGAAAAATACCAGGATGACTGCAAGAAATTTAACTGCTCTATTTGACGATAAACATGCCAATTATTTTTTGCTGCTTTCCATTTATTTTTAGAGATAGAATCATTTCCTACTCTATATTCTGCTAATATTTCGTTTAAGCCAAATGCACGGAAACCTCGCTTCAAAATCATTAACCAAGTTGCTAGATCCTGCCGAGTACGGATGTTGGGCATTTGAAAATCCCCTACTTGATCACGATCAATTAGAACAGTCAGACAGCCAACAATTGTATTTTTTAGCATGGTTTGATAATCCACTTGCTCAGGAACCCGAACATATTTATTGATCCGCTCTCCTTTTTGATCAATACACTCATAAGCAGTAAAAGTGAAAGCATACTGATTTTCCTTCATATATGCTAGTTGAACTTCAAGCTTTTCTTGTTTCCATCGGTCATCACTGTCTAAAAAGGCAATATATTTTCCACGCGCATGCTCAAGCGCCATATTCCGAGCAACAGCAGCTCCTCCATTAACCGTTTGGTAAAAAACTCGAATTCTCTCCTCTACTTTTTCCCATTCTTTTAATACCTCGACTGTGCCGTCTGTGGAATGGTCATCAACAATGAGCAGTTCCCAATCTGTGTATGTTTGTTCCCTAACAGACTGGATGCTAAAAGATATATACTCTTTACAATTATAGGAAGGCATAATAATGGATACAGATGGAACCATCTCCCACTCACCTCTTTATTCGATCTCGGATTTTAAGAACACCGGATAAATTATCCATAAACAACTGAGCATGATGCCGATCATTACACCCATTAGCGCTCGATCTTGGGGAGAGATTACACGATTATCCCCACTTATTGCTGCGACATCCTTAACTAACATTGCTGGCTGCATATTTACTTGTTTCGTTTTTAGTTCATATAGAAACCGTTGTTGATCAACAGCTGATTCTGCTTGAACAGGTTTTTCTTGGAGCTGATCAATGCTTTCTGAGATAATTTCATCTTTTTCTTGATAATACTGTTGATCCATTTCCAGAAAGGCAGCTACTAATTCTGATAAGGAATATACGGCTTCTTGTTCACTTGGACCAGTAAGTGTAAAGCTGATCTTTTTAGGGGTATCCGCAGAAATAAGAAGCTGTTCCTTCTCTATATCGACATTGGGTAAATATTGTACAAAAGTCGTTTCATTTCTTAATAAGGATGCAATTACTTCACTGTTGTTCAAGTATTCATTTTCATAATTCCCTAGTAAAATAGCGGCCTCTGCTTTAACTGCTCCCCTTTCTTTCCCAGCTGGGACAAACCATCCTATTGCTCCTAAAAGGACACTAAGCAATAATAAAGGAATAAAATATTTTTTCCATCTAGCTGCTATAATTGATAAAACAGACCTCACAAACGAACTCTCCCTTTCTGCTATGAAAGTTAAGATTCTAGCTTTCTATTTTTATAAACAGACAGAGTACATAAAATAAACCCAAGAAATACCCAATGAAAATATAAGTTCATCACAGAGCTTGGGCTGATACTCGAAATAACGAATGCTACCATTCCGATCATACACGCCTCTAACAACATTTTATCGGTACCGCTGTCCGCCTTCTCGTATGCTCGATAGAATGATATAAATGCATAAATCAATATCATTAAGTAGCCAAACAAAATCATTAACCCAAAGTTGCCGGCGATTTCAGCATACCAATTATGCACTTGGTAGACATTTCCTGTTGGAAAATAACTCTTATACTCCAGATAATAAGGAATATTTCCTGCTCCGATTCCAAATCCGTAAGAATCGAGCAAATAAGAAAACGTATTTCTTAAAAGATTGATTCTCGCTAAGTTTGATGGTAACACTTCATTTAGCTCATATTGTCCGGCTAACTCTATAAGACTCTGAATTTTACTAAATCCTCTGTTAGCAAACAAAATCCCTCCTAGTATTCCTACTCCAAGACTAATTCGTAATATTAGTTTCTTCCACCACTTTGGAATGATCAGGAATATATACACTAATCCGCCTCCTGCAAGGGCAAGTATTCCAGCACGTGATTCCGTTAAATAAATAAGCAGGAAGACTAGGACGCTTAAAACAAACATATATCCCTTCAGCATTGTTCTCTTGGTATTTTTTACAACAGCTAAAAAGAAGAAAAAAGAAATGCCTAAATAGACAGCAAAATCATTTTGATTGTAAAAGACGGCTGTTGGATACGATAGTTTATAACTGGAAGCACCATACAGACCGGAACTTGGTAATTGAATAGAAAAGAAATAATTCACGAATCCTATTCCCACTAATAAAATGGTCATTCCAAGCCATCCTGCCAAAAAGTACTTTAGCTGTTGCCGTGTTTTAAATGTCACATTCGCTAAATAGACAAATGCTATTCCCATTACCAATAAGGACATGTATTTAAGGGAAGCAATAATAGAAATAGACCAAAGAATCGAAATGGTTCCATAAAGAATCCATCCACCAAAGAACAACCAAATAAACGGTAGTCCACTGCGGTTAAAATCCTGTACCATCCTTTTTTTGTACAAAGCAGTACCCATATATAAAACAATTGCTAATAATAGCAATATTCTGTATAAGAAAACAGAAAAAGCACCAACTTTCACACTAAGAATGGATTGGTTAAGAAAAGTGGAAAGCAATAAGACATACATGACATTTTGAAATAACTGATCAAGTGTTATGACTGACTTCAAATATATTCCTAATTGAATCGCAATCCATATACATACGATGGGAAGCATCCAAGTTAATTGATACATCGTTGTCCAATATAAAACGGTAAGACAACCGATCCCTAATACGGTGAATCCTATTGTTTTGCTTACTGTACGGTTATTTCCCAACTTCTACAATCCTTCCTCCCTACTTTTGTAAAACTTGTTTAGATGAGAATAGCGTTTCTCTTAATCCATATTCTAAATTGGTTTGTGGCTGCCAATTCAGTTGTTGCATGGTCTGTTCATTGCATAAAATACTATGGAGAATATCGCCTTCTCTGTCTGCTTTATAAATCGGTTTTAATGGTACCTCGCTTATATCAGCTATCTTCTCCCAAAGTTGATTTATCGAGATTCGGTTATTGGATGAAATATTCAGGCAAAGATTTTCGTCCTGCTTTAACGCATGTAAATTTGCATTCGCAACGTCTTTTACATAAATGAAATCTCTTGTTTGTTCTCCAGAACCATAAATAATTGGTGGTTTTTCTTCAAAAACACGATCAACAAAAATAGAGATAACCCCGCCTTCTCCTTTACCATCCTGCCGCGGTCCATAGACATTGCTATATCTTAAAATTCCATACGAGAGTCCATATAATTTAGAAGCTAACTTCAAATATTTTTCGACCGTTAATTTTGTTAATCCATAGGGTGATTCCGGCAAAGTTGGATGTTCTGTCGTAACAGGAAGCTTCACTGGATTCCCGTATACAGCTGCCGAAGAGGCAAATAGTATTTTCCGGACGGAACCGCGAATAGCTGCTTTAATGACATGTAATGATCCTTTTACATTTACATTCTCATCATGTAATATGTCATGCACTGATTCTGCCACACTTACTTGGGCAGCTTGATGAATAATAAAATCAGGATTTAAGTCGACAATATAATCAATCACACGAGAATCCGTTATATCAAACGGGCATATTTTAACAGCTAAATCCTTTATATTCTCAAATTTACCCGTAGAAAAATTATCGATAACTATTACTTCATATCCTTCTTCTAACAAACTCTCTACAATATGTGAACCAATAAAGCCCGCTCCACCAGTAACAAGAACCTTGGTCATTTCGCTTCCTCCCAAAAGTGATTTAATTGATTAGTAGATTCTATCGACTTGCTCGCCAATTCTTGGTAAGTTCCCAGTAGTTTTTTAGCATTATCAACTGCAGAATAGTTATCAAGAACACGCTGATATAATTGTTCTGCAGCCTTGTCAAACAAGGCTGCATCAGCTGCTTGCTCTTTCACTCTTGTTACAATCTCTTGTACCGATCGAGGCTGAATCAGCAAATTGGTGTACTCTCCAAATAAATCAGGTATCCCGCCGACACTTGTGCAAATTGTCGGTATCTTCAAAGCCATCGCCTCTATAACAACGGTCGGTAATCCTTCCGAATAGGACGGTAAGATAAAAGTATCGCATGCTAACAAATAATCGCTTACTATCTCATTAGGAATTTGTCCTGCTAAGAATAATCGTTTATTATACAAATTATTTTTTTGCAGCTTTTCTTTTTCTGGGCCAGCCCCCACATAAACCACTACATAATCTTCCGGAAGATAAGATAACGCCTCTGCTAATTCAAAAATCCCTTTTTCTTTCACAAGACGCCCTACAAACAAAATGATTTTTTTATTAACAGGTAATGCTAATTCCTCTCTATAGCTCGCTTTTAAATTGGCTGCCTGCGGTAATTTAAATTTCGATAAATCAATTCCTATCGGTAACGGCATACATTTTCTCCCAGTTTTTGTCTCAGCTGCAGCAGCAAGATGTTCTCCTACGGCAATAACTTCATCTGCGGAATTTACCGTTTTTTGAAAAATCCGTTCCGCACTTCGACTAAATGATGGATAAATATGGACATCACTTCCATGTAATGTGAGCAGCCAAGGCTTTTTACATTTAGCGGCAACAATTCTTGCTGCCCCTCCCGAAGGCATAGCGAAGTGTGCATGGATCAAATCGACCTCTATGTTCTCTTTCTTCCAAGTTTTAAGAATACATTCTGCAATGCGCTTATCTGGCTGGAACCAGCGAAGTTGACCAGGTGTCGCCCTATACACAGGCCTATATATGTTTATGCCATGCCTTTTCTCTAAATATGGATAGTTCTTTTTACGATATTTTTTCTTCCATAGTCGAAAGAAAAAAGGATTTAATGGAACTGGATTAATAACTGTTATATCCACTCCTAAAGAGGATAATGCTCTTACCTGTGTTTCATGAAACACCCCGCTTCCAGGGTTATCTGCACTAGGGTAAACACTCGTTATCCACAATACTTTCATGATACACATCCTATCGTTCAGCTTATTCCTTTATTGATATTCTTCTCGAAATGCTACATGCTTTAATGCATGCAGTAGCAGCAAATAACTAATCCCGCTTATCAACACAGACCATACAAGTGCCCAAACCAAATTATTATGAATAGAAATTATTTGCGTTTTTGACAGGAATGCAATCCCACTGCTGACCACTGCAAGAATAAATGGCAGCAGCAACACTTTTACATAACTTTTTAGCTGAAGCCCGATCATTCTAGTTAATAGGATTCTCCCACCGATAAAATTAAGAATACTTACACCCACATATGTCCATGCTACTATTTCCAGCTGATTACTCCGAACTGCTGCTAATAATGCTAAACCATAACAAACTAATACTCCTAAGTCCCAATAAAAAGCAATGTCTGCTTTTCCCTTTGCTAATATAATGCTCCCATTGGGATTCATAAGAACCCTTAGAATTCCTACTATAATCATAATTTCCAAAACAGGAACAGCCGCCATCCATTGCTCTCCAAAGAAGAGTGGGATGACTAAATCTGCAACAGCATAGAGCCCTAATAACAATGGAAACGACACAATTGCTAATAATTTGGTCATATATAAATAACCACTCTCTAATGCCCGATTATTATTTTTATCTTTCGCAAACACCGGAAAGGCAACTCTCGTTATAATAGGATTTAACTTAAGAACGGGAATAGTTATAATTTGATAGACTAGGTTATAAATCCCCAATGCTTCCATGCCCATAAATCTTCCAATCAAAAACATATCCATATTGCTTCCTAAACGATTTACGAGCCTAGATAAAAGCTGATACACGCCAAAAGAGAAAAATTCTTTACATGCTTTGATATCTAGCACAAAGCTTGGTCTCCACTTTGGGAAGTAACAAATATAAAAAAGAATCCCTTTCAAGGAATAAAGGCAAACCTGTGACCATACATAAGCATTAACCGGATTTTGCTTTAAAAAAAGGAGCAGTCCAATTAAGAGACTAAAGCTTAAAACATTAGATATCGTTTCGATCTTTCCTAATGTCTTAAACGATAAGTCTCGCTGCATTAAGTACTGTGACTGCTGTCCTATAGGCGCAATCAAAAATACGATTGATAGTAATCTGACTTTTCCCTCTAACTCTTTTGTTTGAAAATAATCTGCAATAAAGGGGCTTGCTGCCTGCATAAGGAAACAAATAAATATTCCTAAAAGAACATTTATCCAAAAAAGGGTAGATAACTGCCTTTCTGTTGCATGATGTTTTTGGATGACTGCAGCCCCTAAGCCTAATTCAACAAAAATTTGTGCAAAGATGCTGATTGTCGTCAGCATGCCAATCATGCCAAATTCCTTTGCACTCATGATATTGCCTAGTACGATAAACTGCCCAATCTGTAAGAGAGTAATAACGAACGTTGCTATACTGGTCCATTTTGCTCCACTGTTAATCTTGCTTTTTATGGAGTCCAATTATCTTGCACCCTCTCCTGTGAGCACCACTTTTATCGTCTTTACTAAAATTTTCATTTCTAAAGAAAATGTTACATTATTAATATATTGAAGATCGTAAGTTAGCTTTTCTCTTGGTGTGATGTCATACCCACCGTTTACCTGGGCAAGGCCAGTTAATCCTGGCTTTACTAGCAGCCTATTCGAAAAACCATCAATCTCCTTGCTAAATTGTTCCGTAAAAGAAGGTCTCTCCGGTCTTGGTCCAATAATAGACATATCACCTTTTAAAACAGAAAATAATTGTGGTAGCTCATCAATCCTTGTTTTTCTTATAAACGCACCAATTTTTGTAATTCTTGGATCATTTACCTCTGCCCATTTTTCTCCGTCTTTTTCTGCATCCATTCTCATCGATCGCAATTTAATTAAACGAAAGCATTTGCCATTCTTCCCAACCCTTTGCTGCACATAAAAGGGAGAACCTGGTGAATCTATGCGAATGAGAATAGCAAATAGAAGAATCAACGGGAGAGTTATAACAATACCTATACTTGCTATAAAGAGATCCATCATTCTTTTAAAAACTTGATAAAAGGAAACTTTTTTAGAAGATTTAAGGTTATTTGCTTGTACAATTGATATCTCTTTTAAAATATGGATACTCCTGTTAGCCTGCATGTTTTTTCACCTCAAAGTTTTATCTATCTGAGCTATCAGATTTAGTATAGGGTTCCAATGTTAATAAATCATTGAATCTATTTTAAGGAATAGTAAAGGATTGTAAATTTCCGATTGATTTTGTCATAAAATGGTGCATGCTAAACTGATTTGAATTACTCCTTTACTAAGCGAAGAGGGGAAGTATACATAAAAAGAGGGGGAGAAATAAGTATTTCAATCAAATTTAACCCCGAGCAATTATACGTACACACTAAAAAAATATTCGTTGATATGCTCCCCTATAGGTAGACAGATTAAAAAATAAAAATCTGGTTACTTGTAGGGGAGTATTTTTATGCCTAGAAAATCTTATTCTGTAGAAGAGAAATATCAAATAGTGAAAGCTTTAGGGGAAGTAAATTCGTCACTCCAAGTTTCATCGATTTATAAGGTTCACTTTTCTACCGTTTTGGAATGGAAATATAAATTTGATACATTCGGTTTAGAAGGACTAAAAGAGACTTCTTCCTGGAAAAAGTATTCTAAAGAACTAAAGTTATCCGCTATTCAAGATTATGCCTCTGGAAATTACTCGATTCGTGAAATTACGAGAATGTATGAAATATCAGATCCATCTGTCCTTAGAAGGTGGATTAAGAAGTATAATAGTCATAGTGAAATAAAAGATACGTCACAAGGAAGGACGAGCTCTATGACTAAGGGAAGAAAAACGACTTGGGAAGAACGAATACAAATTGTGCTAGATTGTTTAGGGAACAAAAAAGACTATCAAGAAGCAGCTAATACTCATCAGGTTTCTTATCAACAAATCTATCAATGGGTTAAGAAGTATGAAGATGGCGGAGTAGATGCATTGAAAGATAGGCGTGGTTCTACGAAAGAGGAATCCGAGCTAACTCCAGAGGAGAAAATGACTCTTCAAATGAAGAAGTTAGAAAGAGAAAATGAGCGATTACGTGCAGAAAACTTATTTTTAAAAAAGTTAGAGGAGATCGAAAGGAGGCAAAAATAAGTCAAATCCAATCGGAGGATAAGTATATCGCTATTCAAGAGATCCATCAGGAAGAGAATATAAGCATTCGTTTACTGAGTGAAATAGCGGGAATTGCACGATCCGCCTATTATAAGTGGCTTCATCGCGTTCCTTCTTCTCAAGAGATATTGAATGAGAAAATCATGAAAGAGATGAAAATTCTCCATGAAAAAGTGGAGGGCATCTTCGGTTATCGCCAAATGACCCTTCACATGAATAGACAGTTTAAAGAAAGATTGAATCATAAAAGAATTTATCGACTAATGAAAGTGGTTGGCTTACGCTCGATCATTCGTATCAAGAAAAAACGTTATAAACGCTCCGTTCCCCAACAAGTGGCAGAGAATATCTTAAATCGGGAATTTACCGCAACAAAACCAAATGAAAAGTGGGTGACGGATGTGACAGAATTTAAGTATGGTTCATCAAAGAAGGCATATTTAAGTGCCATTCGAGATCTTTATGATGGATCCATTGTTAGCTATGTTTTAGGACATTCGAATAATAATGAACTTGTATTCCAAACGCTTGATCAAGCAACCGTACTTTTATTGGAGGAAGAACATCCAATTATCCATAGTGATCGAGGGTATCAGTATACTTCAAAAGGTTTTAAGATTAAAGTAGACAAGGCAGAGATAACACACAGTATGTCACGAGTTGGAAAGTGTATTGATAATGGTCCAATGGAGTCTTTTTGGGGGACACTGAAATGCGAAAAGTATTATTTACACAAATATAAGACCTTTGAGGAACTTTCTCTTGCGATAGATGACTATATCCAATTTTATAATAACAATAGATATCAAAAACGATTAAACGGCCTTAGCCCTATGGAATATAGAGTTAAAGCCGCTTAGATCTTTTTTATTATTTCCACTGTCTACTTGACAGGGGGCAGTTCACGTATAATTGTTTGGGTTTTTTATTTATTTTAAGAAAGAAAGTTTGTGGTAATCACTCGCAGCCTGAATACACTTCGCTTTTCATGGGGCTACGCCTGAGCTTCCTCGTCACTGCGTTATGAATAAGGAAAAAGTAGATTCATATAAAAAGTTGGAACATGTACGGATTATACATTAAAAAAGGGGGAAATTAACAAACAAGAGTTCTCTGTGCTCGGAAGGAAGTGGAGCAGAGGAAAAAAGTAACAGAATTCCCCACATGCTGTATCTAAAATATAAATTTATTGAAGCTCCTATAGGAATCTGGAAGTGCTAGTTTAACTATGTACAAAAGCGGTGAATTTGTATAAATTTTTCCAAACGCTTAGAACCACCTTTATATAGAGAGGCGGGCATGATATCCTTAGGAAGATGAGCAGCTATTGATAATGCTGGCTTCTTGGCTCATTGATAACGCCCGCAGAGGCTCCATGTAAAGTTATTACGTTCCGTGAATAAAATAATTTTTTATACATTAGGTGATTTATTATCCGCTTAATAAAACCGTAATCACTCCAATAAAACATACACTACATAAACACCATGTATCTTGTTTCTGCCAATATATTCTTCGAAATGCCGAACGTTTTATTCCCGCACGGTATCCTTTAACATCCATCATATTAGCCATGTCCTCAGCCCTATTCAACGAACTTACAAATAAAGGAAGGAAAATAGGGACCAATGTTTTCATCTGCTGAAATAATGAGCCTTGGCCAAACTCCGTCCCTCTTGCCTTTTGAGCATCCATCACTTTTTGTGTTTCATCTAATAAATTGGGAATGAATCGCAAAGAAATAGATAACATAATGCTAATATCATCTACAGGTACCTTAATAAAACGCAATGGAGATAGCAGTTTATTTATTCCATCTGTCAAATCGATTGGTTTTGTAGTTAATGTTAAGACAGTAGATAAAAATACAATAAGAACAAAACGACTAAAGATAAAGATTCCATTTATTAATCCATACTCTGAAATAGTAATTGGCCCCCATGCTATATATACATTACTGCCAGAAGTAAATAGTACCTGCAGTATTACAGTAAATAGAATGAGCCATATCATTGGTTTGACTCCTCGTACATAGGTGCGGAAAGGAACTTGTGATAAGTGCATAATGAAAAGGGTAATCATCCATAAAAATAAGTAGGCCATCCAATTATCTGCTATAAATAGCATAGCTATAAGTAAAAGGACAGAAATCATTTTTGCCCGAGCATCCAACTGATGGAGCCATGATTCTCCCGGAAAGTATCTTCCTAATATTAATTTATTCATACTAATCCCACCGAAACTAAAGCATCTGCTAATTCATCCAGCGTTAAGCAAACCCTTGGTAATTTTATTCCTGTTTCTTGTTCAATTTTCATTTGATAATACCGAGCCTGTGGCATTTCCAGCCCCCAACTTTCCAATAAAGCTGGATCTGAAAAGATCATTTTTGTTTTGTCCGATTTGATAATTTTTCCTTGATCCATTAAAATAACTTGGTCTGCGAATAAAGCCACATCCTCCATATCGTGTGTAACGAGAATAGTCGTTAAAGACGCTTGTTTATGCCAAGTAGCTAGAAGAGACATTATTTCCTTTTTCCCCTGCGGATCCAACCCGGCACCAGGTTCATCTAAAACAAGGACAGATGGCTCCATTGCTAATATTCCTGCAATCGCCACTCGCCTTTTTTGTCCTCCCGATAAAGCAAAGGGGGATTTTGATAAAATAGACGGCTCTAAGCCCACTAGCTCAATTACCTGTGCAGCCTTTTCTTGCGCTTCTTCCAACGATACGCCAAAGTTAAGCGGACCAAAACAAATGTCCTTTTCCACTGTTTCCGCAAATAATTGGGACTCTGGAAATTGGAACACCATCCCCACTTGCTTGCGAATCTTACGGATATTCTCTTTTTGGATAGGTGATTCTATCATTGTCTCTCCTATACGAATGCTTCCTTTTGTTGGAAGAAGCAAGCCGTTCAATATCTTTAATAGACTTGATTTTCCTGCACCAGTTCTTCCGATGAGTGCTGTAAAAGTACCTGATTCAATAGTAAGATTGATGGAGTTTAATACATTGGGTTTACGGATCGGTCCAATTTGATAATTAGCAGATACATCTTTTAATTCGATTTGCATATCCATCGCACCATTTCTTCTTCTGTCATATATTTATCTGGAACCTTACTCCCTCTATTTTTCAAAGATTCTCTGAGTTTCTCTGAAAATGGTTTTTCTAAAGTAGAATCTGTATAAAACAACTGAGAGGGACTTTCAATTTTTGTTATTCTCCCTTGTTCCATGACCATTACTCTATCAGCCTGTGCAGCTTCTTCCATGTCATGCGTAATGGATAGGATTGTCATTCCCTTATTTGTTAATTTGCGTATAAATGCTATTAATTCCTTGCGACTTCTTGGATCTAACATAACAAAGGCCTCATCCAATATAAGTACCTTTGGCTCTAATGCCAGCATTCCTGCAATTGCGACCCTTTGTTTTTGTCCACCTGATAATTGAGAAGGATCCACCATGCGAAAGCCGAGCATATCTACATCTGTTAGTGCTTGATCCACTCTTTCATGCATTTCTTCATAAGACATATTTATATTTTCCAGCCCGAAAGCCACATCATCTTCTACAGTTGTTCCAATGAATTGATTTTCTGGATTTTGAAAAACAATGCCAATCCCCTGAGCACCTTGCCTTTTCTTTTGACTAACTCCATTTATCTTAATTTTCCCTTCATCGGGTTGAAGCAAGCCAACAAGTAAATGAGCTAAGGTGGATTTCCCACTTCCATTATGACCAATTAGCGCTGTCCATTCTCCCTCTCTTAATAGAAAGGACACATTTTCCACATGACTCTTATCATGCTTTTTATCATACCGAAAGCTTAATTCCTCCACTTCCAAAACGGTGCGCAAAATCAATACCCCCTCCATAGAAAAGCTTAAAATGCTAGCAATTATTTATTTAACTAATAATAAAAAACATAGCTAAAGATAATACTAGACATCCATTCACAATAATTAAGTTTTTCACTGCTAAACTAAATGTTTTAGATTTAACTTGGATTTGGTTAAAAATCCGAATATGCTTATAAACTGGTAAAATAGCAATTAAGCTAATTAACGCAATAACTGGTAGTAAGTGAAAAAACACAGAGATTAATATAGCCATAAAGGATCCCGCATAAAGGCCATTATACAGCCATAAGGAGTATTTCTTTCCTAAATAAAATGGTAAAGTGAAACGATGATTTTTTATATCGTCTTCTACATCACAAATATTGTTTGCCAGCATAAGATTCGCGATCGTAAACATACAAGGTAAAGATACAATGATAATTTCTATTATTTTTATTATGTTTACTTGCAGCAAAATCATGTCTTGTTCCCATACTAAGGACGCAATCCCATAATCAAACGCATTGACATAGACCGTAAGAAAAACGATCCCAAATCCCATTGTTACACCGGAAAAAACTTCTCCTAAAGGCATTCTTGATAAGGGAATTGGTCCAAAGGTATAGAGGATGCCAATGCAAAAGCAGATAAATCCAATCAAAAGCACCAATAATCCTGTTTCAGCAGTAAGCCAAATACCTAGCCCCGTTGCTGTAAAAAAAAGGGTGAATATGGTTGCGATAACGGTGCTTTCCTTTATCCCCTCTTGTCCTATTACGTTTTTTTCCTTCCTATATTCATCACTATTTGCCTTTCGATAATCCATATAATTATTAATCGCCGTTGTTGTTAAATCAAAGATTAACATAGAGGCAAAGAATATTAGTGTATTTTTCCAATGAAGTGCCTCATAACGATATAATACAAATAATATGCCAATAAAAAATGGAAAGATACTAGCTATTTTTGTTTGTATTTCAACTAACTTTAAAAATGAACGAATCGACATTCCAAATGACCTCCCTCTTCTTTTTATTCATTTGCTAATTTAAATTTCTCATTTGTTAAAGTAAATTTACCTTTTAGACCTGAAGTTAAATAAACCTCTTTATCCTTGGTTACAAAGATGGCCTCTATTCCCTCCATTTTTTCTACCGCCTTTAACCCTTCTTCTATCCCTTTTATAAATATGGTTGTTGAATATCCGTCTCCATCAAATGATTTATCAGAAACAATCGTAATACCCGCAACTTCATTATTGACAGAATAGCCATTTTTAGGGCTGAGAATATGATGGTATTTTACTCCATCCACCTCTAAATACCGCTCATATATCCCAGAAGTAACGATCGAAGTATTCGTTTCCTCCATTTTCCCCACCATTTCACCTCTATCGGAAAATGGATCTTGAACTCCTACTTCCCACGGCTTTCCAGTAGGATTTGTTCCTTTTACATAAATGTTTCCTCCTAAATCAACAATCGCAGATTCTACCTTATTATCATTTAATACTTTTATAACTTCGTCTGTAATAAACCCTTTGGCAATTCCCCCTAAATCCAGCATCATTCCTTGTTCCGGCAAAAATACCGTTTGCTTGTCTTCATTTAATTCTATCTTTGTATAGTTGATCAATGGTAGAACGGCATTAATTTCTGATTGTGTTGGCTTTTTCTCGTCCGGGAATCCAATATGCCATAAATTAGTTAATGGTCCAATCGTTATATCAAAGTCCCCTCCTGAGTACCCACTATATTCTTTACCAGCTTTCACTAAACGGTAAATATCTTCTGGGACCTGAACTGGATTCCGACCAGCATTTTCATTTATTTCATCAACAATCGACCCATCTTCATTTACTGTGATTTGGCTTGCCAATAACTCTATTCGATCAAATACTTTATCCAGTACAGCTTCCTTGTCTTTATCATAGATTTTAATCGTGACAACTGTCCCCATTAAAAATTCCGTTCTTTTATACGGATTACTATTTACCATTGCGTTCGATTCCTTTTGTTTTCCACATCCAATTAATAAAAGGAGGGCAAGAAAAAGAATCGCAGCGAATTTGAATTTATTCATTAAAATCATCCCTTCTATGAATATCACATTTCGATTGTTTTATCTTGTCTCTAAATATAAACAAGTCTTTAAATTATTGGTCATGTGAATTTATTCACATTTATAACACCGTCATTTTATCATTGCTTTCTGCCACTGTCTATCGACTTTTTGGTGGACAAAACCCTATAAAATAGCTGATTTACGGAATAATCATTGTCTTAATAGTGTTTATCAGCATCTCTTTAAAATATGGAGAATTTATGACAAAAATCCACTATTTACAAATGTTTCGAAAATGTGAACAATCAAAATTTTAAATTGTAGACATTCTATGAAGTCCATAGACAGATAAAAACCACATTGTTATATTAAAATTGTTCAAAACTTCACAAATATACAATTAACAATTAAGGGAGTGAATAGGAAGAAATGGACAAGAAAAATATTGTCATAATCGGAGCAGGCTATGCTGGAGTTCATGCCGCAAAAAAGCTTGCTAAAAAGTATAAAAAAGATGATTCGGTTTCCATTACACTTATAGATAGACATTCCTATCATACAATGATGACTGAATTACATGAGGTTGCTGCGCATAGAGTAGAACCAGATGCTATTCAATTTGATTTACGTCGTTTATTTAATCGTACAAAGGTTAAATTGGTTACAGACAACGTGAAACATGTTGATTATCAAAGTAAATTAGTTACAACTGAAAACGGCCAATTCTCCTTCGATTATCTCATCCTAGGGATGGGCGGCGAACCAAATGACTTTGGTACACCCGGAGTACAAGAAAATGGCTTTACCCTTTGGTCTTGGGAAGATGCTGTTAAATTAAGAGAACATATTGAAAAGATTGTTCGTAAAGCTGCTCGTGTTCATGATGAAGCTACAAGAAAGGTAATGCTTACCTTTACTGTATGTGGTTCAGGCTTCACAGGAATCGAAATGGTTGGAGAACTGATTGAATGGAAAGAAAGATTAGCCAAAGACAATAAGCTAGATGCAGAGGATATTACTTTATATGTGGTAGAAGCTGCTCCTACTATATTAAATATGCTAGAACGCAGAGATGCCGATAAAGCAGAAAGCTATATGGTAAAAAAAGGAGTAAAAATCTTAAAAAGCTCTCCAATCGTCGAAGTAAAAGAAGACGCTATCGTATTAAAATCAGGCGAAGAGCTTCCAACTTACACTCTTATATGGACAGCTGGGGTCCGCGCAAATTCAGATACAAAAGATTACGGCATGTCAGCTGGAAGAGCAGGCCGCTTAAAAGTAAATGCTCATATGGAATCTGAAGACTATAAAGATGTCTATGTAGTCGGCGACTTAGCCTATTTTGAAGAAGAGCCTGGAAAACCAACTCCACAAATTGTGGAAGCGGCCGAACAGACTGCTATGACTGCAGCAAAGAATATTATTGCAGAAATCAGCGGCGGTGAAAAAGAAAAATATGAAGGTAAATACCATGGGGTTATGGTTTCTATCGGAGCAAGATACGGTGTTGCAAATTTAAGCGGCATGCATTTAAGCGGCTGGTTTGCAAATTTCATGAAGCATATGGTTAATCTATATTATTTCTTTGGTATTAGAAGCGGCTATTATATGTACCAATATGTGATGCATGAATTTTTCCACACAAAAGATAAACGTAATATTTTCCGTGATTTCTTAACCCGCTATGGCAATGTTCTTTGGAGCTTACCTTTACGTGTATTTGTCGCAGGTTTCTGGATTGTAGAAGCATGTGCGAAGCTTTGGGGAGAATCCACATGGAAAGATTCTATTTCCAGCTGGTCAAAGGTTCCAAACTTATTTAATGGTCTTGGAGACGATTCATGGTTAACTGCAACAAGTGTCAAAATGCCTTTTGAATGGCTGCAAACTGCTACAAGTGGTGCAAGTGAAGCTGCTGCTTCTACTGACTTTGCAACCCCCATATTAAATAAAATGCCATTCTGGTTTGAGTGGATTATGAAAATTATGCTTCCAACTCCGGAAGTGGCACTATTTATGCAAAAAATGATGATTTTCATTGAGTTAGCAATCGGATTAGCCATTCTTGCTGGTTTATTCACATGGTTAGCAAATGCTGCAAGTGCTGCATTCCTAGTAATGTTTACACTTACTGCAATGCTTGGCTGGGATAAAGTTTGGGCCTTGCCAGCTTCTATTGCTTTAATGAATGGGTCTGGTCGTACATTTGGATTAGATTATTGGGTTGTTCCTTTCCTTCAAAGAAAATTGGGCGACTGGTGGTATGGTAAAGAACGAGCAATCTATAAAGACTATAAATAATAAAAAATTTGCTAGAAACATAGGGAATTAAAGTTCCCATGTTTCTAGCACCCTTTGAATCAGTAAAGGAGAAAAAAGAAGCTAGTGGTTTTATATTCTTTGATCTTTTCTTAACCCTTAAGCTTTTAAGACAGTAGATTGTCTTCCACTTTAGGATGCTTGCATCAATCTGTTTAACAATAAGATTAGTTATAGAATAAAGAATCTATCATACCGTATTCTTTTTTGCCCTGTACTGATTAATAGGAGTCAGTATTTATTTAACCTACAATCAACTTATTTATAGTAATAATTATATCGCAAGAATGGAAGTTGAGAAGATGACAAAAAATCAACGCCTTGTATATATAGCACTGCTTGCTTCTCAAGCGGTAATTATAAGCTTATTAGAACGGGCTATCCCATTTCCCTTTGCATTTGCTCCCGGAGCAAAGCTTGGATTAGCAAATATTATTACCTGCTTAGCCTTATATACACTTCCTACTAAAGATGCCTTTCAAGTGGTCGCAATCCGGCTCTGTCTAGCCACCTTATTAGGAGGAACACTTTCTACTTTTATGTATAGTGCCAGCGGAGCCCTCTTAAGCTTTATCGGCATGTGGGGTGTAAAGCAGCTTGGAACAAAACGAATTAGCTTAATTGGCGTTAGTACAACTGGAGCCATTCTTCATAATATTGGTCAATTAGCAGTTGCAAGTTTTGTTGCACAAACCTGGACAGTATTCTTATATTTACCTATTCTATCTTTTATCGGTATCCTATCAGGAATAGCAATAGGAATACTAGCCAACTATTTAATCACACATGTAGAAAAACTACAGTATTATAGAGATTTATCGGAAATAAACGAATCTAGATAGGAAAGAGGTTAAACTATGCGTGTACATCAAATGTGGGATACGTATCCAGAATTAAAAAATGACTTGTCAAAAGTACTTCAATTAATTGAAAGCAATATTCGTGTTCGTGACAAAGTAGTTGAAAAAACGATTAAGGATTTAATTTATTCCGGTGGCAAGCTACTCAGACCTGCCTATTCCCTCCTTTGTTCACAAATAGGTCCGTCTAAAGATAAAAATCGTGCAATAGCAGTGGCAGCAGCGTTGGAAACCTTGCATATGGCGACGCTGATTCATGACGATGTTATTGATGAATCGCCAACACGACATAACATTCCAACCATTCATACTCATAATGGAAATAAGTTTGCCATCTATGCGGGTGATTATTTATTCTGTGTTTGTTTTACCATTTTATCTAAGTACGCAACATCTCTTTCCCATTTAGAATTTAATGCCCGCAGCATGGAAAAAATCTTAAGCGGAGAATTAGATCAATTAAACGCTCGATACCAATCTACTGTTACGGTGAAAAAATATTTAGCAAGAGTCTCTGGAAAAACAGCCCAGCTTTTTGCCGTAAGCTGCTATTCTGGTGCGGTTAAAAGTGAAGCAAGCAGACCACTCGCCATGAATGCTTGGAATATGGGGCATTATATTGGCATGGCTTTTCAAATAATGGACGATATTCTCGATTATAAAGGAGATTCCCAAACATTAGGAAAGCCTGTGATGGCAGATATTAAACAAGGTCACTATAATTTACCACTTATCTATGCAATCCAAGCAAATCCGCATGAGCTGATTCCTATATTAGATAAAAAAGAATCCTTGACTGACGAAGATATGACGCAGCTTTCTAAACTTATTGCTAAATATAAAGGAGTCGAAAAAGCAGAGCTCCTTGCTAAAAAATATACAGAGAAAGCAATTAAACAACTAAGTAAATTACCTGATGGGGATTACAAAAACCATCTTTTTGAAATTACGCTTAGCTTACTAAATAGGAATGTGTAATGAGTATGGTAAAAATCCGATCCAACTCTGCATGCTGCTTGTCACTAGTTGGACTCGGACTTTTTAATAGCTGTCATTCTCTATTAAGCTGATCTTTAAATTCCCAAAAGCCCGGAATACTGTCTAGGTCATATTGATAGGTAGATTGTATAAGCATTAACTTCAGCTCTTGTGAAAGATCTGCCATATCATTTGGACTTGTTCTTTTTGTTAATTTATTTACCTTTGGTTCGAACAACTTTATTAGCTCATGGAGCATTTCCGGATCTGCCTTTGCCCTTTTTACCATCGTATACATATCGGTCATTTGTCCTTTTCCTTTCGCTCGTCTTCCTGGGTTTCCTTCCATTCCTTCAGTAGTTGATCCATTTTTTTATCTAATCTTAGGAGAACAAATAAAGATAAGGTTAGTGGAAAACCAAAATTGCTAATCATTGTCATCCATTGCGTCATATCTACTAATTCCATCTGCCTTCCTCCTTGTTATTGATAATTGAAAGAATACGTTTTAAAGCCGTTTTTCTTGTTTTTGAAACATATTGTTGAGACGTTCGAATTCTCCGGGCAATTTCTGTATCCGTAAATTTATAAAGATAGGCATAGGTAAGGATTTTTCGTTGGGAAGGAGTCAAGCTCAGAACGGCTGAATAGATTGTTTTATTTGAAATATATTCCTCCATCTCAGACCATCGTGCCTCCTTCTCGACTATTGCTTCTATTTCAGCCTCTTTATCATTTAGATTAATATCCTTTTCTCCTCCCTCTTCCTTCTCGGTCAGTATTAACGGAAATCGTTTTTGATACATGGATATGTTTTTATTAAAATTTATGGTACTGTACTCCATCGAAGAAGTGATATACGAAGTAAACCGAATGGTAAAGAAATGCTTTTTAAAAGATTCATCCACCTTTTCTTTATTTTCCTTTGTCGGACATTCTAGCGCTTTTTTTAACAGATGAACATTGACCTTTTTCTGCAAAAAACTCTTTACAATTGGATTGCTTAATAATGATTTATTTTCCTCTAAAAATGCGGTAAAAGCTTCTGATTGAGAAGAACGGCATTCTTTCATCCTTTCGACCTCCCAAAAGGAACATATGTTCTGTTTTTGTTGTAAAAAAAGGGACTAATCTTCATTAGCCTCTTTTGCCTATATGTTATCTTTACCTCCTTCTATATATATAAAGAAAGATTTCATGTAAAAATAACAACCACTTGTCCCATTTTCATTTAATCGATTACAAATAACTTTACATCAAAGATAACATTGTCTGGATTTTCTTCCAATACGACAATAGTCCAGTTTTTAGCTAATATCTTTGTAAATTGCTGAAAGGATTCCTTCGGCAATGTAATAGTTCCAATTGATTCACCGCGGTCCTCATAGTCTCTTCCCTCTACTAATTGATATTTCAATAGTATAAGCCTTTTTAACGTTCCCTTAGTCAAAAAGGTTATTTCATAATCATCTTGCATAATCGCTTTGACTCTAGCTTTATTGTCTTTATAATAGGAGAAAAGCGTCTGCCAATCTGGCAAGCCATTTCCACAGTTCTGAAAGAACGCAAAATCTTCTGTTTCGAGAGCTTTGCTAACCGCCTCTTCCTTAAATCCCTTTGCTTTCACTTGCTCCAGCATAATTGCATAATTAAGTGCCACTCTCATCATAAAACTTCTACTCCCTTCTCCACTTCATATTGATTTCATCCCAAGAAAAAGATAAATTGATAGAAAGACTTCATTAGACAGCTTTCTGTACCATTATCTGAATAGTTTAAGTATAATCTATTTTGAAAGGAGTTAGGAAAATGATTACACAAAATCCATTTGTTTCATATAGTGTTGCAATGGTAACCCCCTTTGACCAAAGGGAAAAGCTTTCGCAAACCGGCATCTATTCATTAATAGATTACTATAAACAGAATCATGTCCCAGCACTGCTTATTAGTGGATCAACAGGGGAACAGCATTCCATGACAATCGAAGAAAGACAGATTCTCTATCGGGAGGTAAAGTCCGCAGGGAAAGATGATTTCCTTCTCATTGGTGGAGTTGCTGCTGTAAGAGCGACAGAGGCGATTCGACTAGCAGAAGCTGCTCAAAAAGAAGGGTTAGATGGAATAATGCTAGGGTTTCCTCCTTATTTACGAATAAGTCAGAAAGAAGCTGCAGCATATGTCGAACAAGTTTGCACAGTTACCGATTTACCCATCTTGCTTTACAATAATCCATCCCGTACTGGATTTAACCTGGAATTAAATACTCTCTATCGTATAGTAGAGAAACGTCCCCAAATAAAAGGGTTAAAGGAAGCTGGAAATCCCGACAATGCTCTTATCCTTCAAAAAGAGCTTGGTTCATCCTTCTCTGTCTTAACCGGTACAGATTTATACCTTTTAGACCATTTGCGTAACGGATATAATGGAATTACTAGTATAATAGGAAATATTTTCCCCCAAGAAATACAACAAATTGTTCAATTGATAAAATCACAAAAATGGGAATTGGCGGAAAAACAGTTCTCCAAATTGCTGCCAACGATACATACTATTCTAGAAATAGGTGCACTGCGGGCTATTAAATATCTATTATCTGAAAGCAACATAGAAGCAGGTATTTGTAGAGAGCCATTATCCACTTTGAATAAACAAGAACAGAAAACCCTAATGGAGGTTTGGCAAAAAGGAGAGGCATGATGAAAAAACAATTCCAACCTATTATACTCTTAATTACGATATTGATTTTAGCTTCTTGCAGCAATAAGCAAGGGCAATCAGCAGCATCTAAACAAGAACCTATTTCCTTAACCATCTCTGCTGCTGCCAGTATGCAAGATGCATTAGAGTCAATCAAAGAGAAATTCGAAAAGGAGCATCCAGATATTACCCTAACTTTTAATTTTGGTTCATCTGGAGCATTGCAGCAGCAAATTTCCCAGGGAGCTCCCGTCGATTTATTTCTCTCTGCAGCAGAGGATAAGATGGCGCTTTTAATAAAGGATGGCTTCATTAGGGATTCCGATCATATGAACTTAGTTAAGAATAATTTAGTATTAATCACCAATAAACAGGCTGACACTACTATCGATAACTTTGCAGATTTAGAAACATTGGATACAGAAAAAATCGCTATCGGTATACCCGAATCCGTTCCAGCAGGAAATTATGCAAAAGAAACACTGCAATCCCTGCATATATGGGAAAAGATCCAAGAAAATATCGTTCCTGCAAAGGATGTACGCCAAGTTCTTTCTTATGTAGAAACAAATAATGTAGCAGCAGGCATTGTTTATGGAACCGATGCAAAGACTTCTGATACTGTTCAGGTAGCAGCAATTGCGGATGAAGCGAGTCATTCTCCCATTGTTTATCCTCTAGGTATCATCAAAGACAGTAAGCATTATCAGGCAGCCAAACTATTTTATGACTATTTGCAGACACCCATTAGCCTAGAGGTTTTTAAAGAAAATGGATTTATTGTTAACTAAAGAGGATTGGAGTAACTTTTGGTCTCCCATTTCTCTTTCCTTGCAAGTGTCACTCATTGCCACTGTCTGCGTCATTGTTTCGGGAATAATTCTAGCCGCTTTATTAGCGAGACGAAAATTTAAAGGCAAGGTATTGCTGGAAACCTGTTTGTTACTGCCAATCGTTCTTCCCCCAACAGTTACTGGCTTTTTATTGCTCGTTGTCTTTGGGCGCAATAGTATCATTGGAAAAGGAATCGAATGGCTTTTTCATCAACCAATTATTTTTACATGGTGGGCTGCAGTAATTGCTGCGTTTATGGTGTCTTTTCCTTTAATGTATCAATCGGCAAAGGCTGGGTTTATCCAGATTGACCGCTCGATTGAAGAGGCGGCACGTGTTGATGGGGCAAACGAGTGGAAAGTTTTAACATCTATTTCTATTCCACTAGCCTCCCACTCGCTTATGTCTGGAAGCATCCTTAGCTTTGCCAGAGGTTTAGGAGAATTTGGTGCAACTTTAATGTTTGCCGGTAATATCCCAGGGAAAACACAGACACTGCCTACTGCTATTTATGTCGCCATTGAAACTGGCAATATGAAAATGGCTTGGATTTGGGTAATAACCATCACCATTATTTCTTTTATTATGCTAGCTTTATGTCAGCCGAAACAACAATAGCCTTTCTTGTCTCTGCGTATTTCCTTACAAGTTAGTGTCAATACTGATTTGAGAAATAGACAAGCATATCATTTGGTATTTTTCCTTTCTCTGCTTTAATCTAAAATGGACAATAATCCACCTATGTGGAATTTTAAGGAGATGATTTTGCATGAAAATTACTTATCATGGTCAATCCACTATTGAAATTAGTACAGAAGGAAAGTCTTTAATTATTGACCCGTTTATTAGTGGCAACCCTTCTGCTGTTACAAAAGTGGAAGAAGTGAAAGTGGATGCTGTTTTACTGACACATGCACATATGGATCATATTCTCGATGCGGCACCAATCGCCAAAGCAAATAATGCTCCAGTTGTTGCTAACCCTGAATTAGCTGCTTATATGTCCTGGCAAGGTGTAGAAACAATTGGTATGAATATCGGCGGAACAGTCGATTTAGGCTTTGCTAAAGCAAAAATGACGCATGCATTCCACAGTTCCGGGATTATTGATGAAGAAAATAAAAATATCTTATATGGCGGAATGCCAGGTGGATATATTATTGAAGCAGAAGGGAAAACCATCCATCATGCCGGAGACACTGGACTTTTCAGTGATATGAAGATGATTGGAGACCGACACCATTTAGACGTTGTCTTTCTACCCATTGGAGACCATTTTACAATGGGATCCGAGGATGCGCTGCAAGCAGCCGAATGGTATCAAGCAAAATTAATTATTCCCATCCACTACAATACATTCCCTGTAATTGAGCAAGACGCTAAGGCGTTTGTAAATAAGCTTGAGGAACTTGGTTTGAAAGGGAAAGTATTAGAACTAGGGGAAACATTCGAATTGTAAGAAAAGCATTGGGCTAGAGTACACATCAAACTAGTAGTTTTGAAACGTTGCAGACAAACTTGGTTTGTCTGCAATGAATATGAAGTGGGGAAATGAGGTTGATATCGCATAAATACGTGGGATATTAGCCTCTTTTTCGTTTTTTATTTGCAGAAAGCTATTGCCTTTTCAATCAAGTTTTGCTTTTATCAGCCAAATTGGAGTAGATATCAGCCAAACTTTGATTTTTTCAGCCAAACTGGTGCACTTATCAGCCAAACTTTGATTTTTTCAGCCAAACTGGTGCACTTATCAGCCAAACTTTGGTTTTTTCAGCCAAATTGGAGCACTTATCAGCCAAACTTTGGTTTTTTCAGCCAAAGTGATGCATCTATCAGCCAAACTTTGGTTTTTTCAGCCAAAGTGATGCATCTATCAGCCAAAACCACATTTTATCAGCCAAACCTCTCTCAAACTAAAAAAGGCCGCCCGCAACGGACAGCCTTTCCTATTACATTACTTTGCTTTCTTCTTCCCATTGAGCAATTTCTTTTACTCTTGCTTCCACTTGCTCTTGTGTGAGTCCATGTTGTTTTACATAGAAGTTTCTTGGATGTGTGCGGCACTCATGGCTGCAGCTTCTCATATACTTCTCTTCATTTTCTTCACTGCAAAGCATTTTGCGGTTACACTCTGGGTTTGCACAGTTTACATATCTTTCACATGGCTCCCCAGTAAAGAAGTCACGTCCTACAATCACATGTTCTTTTTGATTGACTGGCACACTGATTCTTTGGTCGAATACGTAGCATTGACCATCCCAAAGCTCGCCTTGTACTTCTGGGTCTTTTCCGTAAGTCACAATTCCCCCATCTAATTGGCTTACATCTTCAAAACCCTCTTTCATTAGCCAGCCAGAGAATTTCTCACATCTTACTCCACCCGTACAGTAAGTAAGAATCTTTTTACCTTCTAGTATATCTTTATTTTCTTTTATCCATTGTGGCAGTTCTCTAAATGTTTCAATTTCTGGCTTAATCGCACCTCGGAAATGACCAAGATCATATTCATAATCATTACGAGCATCGATCACAATTGTATCAGGATCTTGCATTTTCTCATAAAATTCTGCTGGCTTTAAGTGCTTACCAGTTAATTTAAGTGGATCTACATCGTCCTCTAAGCTTAAGTTAACTAATTCTTTTTTATGACGAACATGCATTTTCTTAAAAGCATGTCCATCTGCTTCATCAATTTTGAAAATAGTATCGCTGAAACGCGGATCCTGTCTCATTGCTTCGATATACTTGTCTGTTTGCTCTACCGTACCAGAAACTGTTCCATTAATCCCCTCGTGGGAAATTAGAATTCGACCTAATAATCCTAGTTCTTTACAAAAAGCTAAATGCTCTTTGGTTAATTCCTCCGGATTTTCAATCGGTACATATTTATAATAAAGTAATACTCGATATTCACTCATTGTTCAACACCCTATTCCTTCTAAAAATTATCTATTAATAACTATACACCAATTGTGTCAATAGTAAAAATCCATTGCTTATTTGTAAAATCGCAAACAAACAGAAAGAGACTTCACTCATCGAAATCTCCCCCTGCTTAAAAATAAAGTTAAAATAATTATAAGGTAATACGAGCTAAAAAGAAAGATGCAGATTTTACCTAGTATTAAAATTCCATTCTTTAGTAGCCTTTACATACTATCATAAAAAATACTATTAACTAACTCGAAATTATAGCAAGGGATACTCCTTAAAGAAGTACCCCTTGTTTGACATTTTCTATTGATTATCCTTCTGTTATGGTCGTATGAAAGTGGAGCGCACAACCATATTTAGACTGCTGAAATATTTTCTCTACATGGCGTATGGCAAGCTCCGCTGATAAAGATGTAACAACTACTAGCTCCGCTTTAATCTTGTTAATAACCTTTATGCTAGTTGTGATGTAATCATCCTGGTAATTTTCAAAAACATCTCGGACATAATTTATTTGTCCACAGAAAAATTGAATAGTATATTGATTCATTTTTCTATCACTTTAAGCAGAAGCAGCCGAATCACTTTTTCTCCCCTCCATAACTTACGGCGTTTGCTTTATTTGCTGCCATAACGAATGGTATATACACCAGTGTAGAAACAGCCAAGCAAACAAAACCAAGCAATAGCGCAATATAATTTCCACCTGTTCCAAGGAAAGCAATCAGCGGTCCTGGTGTAGTCCATGGAACGGAATACGCAATTGGTGGAATCAATCCTGATACAATCGCAACATATCCAATAATAATATTTATGGCTGGAACAAGAATAAATGGCACAATTAAAATTGGATTTAATACAACTGGCAAACCAAAAATAATTGGCTCATTTATATTAAATATCCCTGGTGCAAGTGAAAGTTTTCCAATATCCCTGTAATCCTGCCTTTTTGCCACAATAAAGATAGCAATAAGCAATCCCAGCGTCATTCCGGAACCACCATAGTTTGCAAAAGCATCATTAATTGCCCAAGTTACGGGATATGGTGCTCCCCAAGCTGTACCGTGCTCTGCGACGAAGTTAAGGTTTTCTAAGCCCGCTTCTGCAAACATAGCTTCCCGTATAGCAGCAATGGTATTCGGACCATGGATTCCAAAAACCCATAATAGGTTGGAAACTATCGCTAAGATAACTAAGGAAACAATATTGGTGCCTAAACTCTTCAATGGAGTTTGAATCACTGCGTAAATAAATCCATGTAAGCCTTCTGGATAAACTGCATTTATTAAAGCGTTTGCAATAGCGAACACCACAGTAATAATTATAATAGGAAATAATACTTTAAAAGAACGAGAAACAGCCGGAGGTACAGAATCAGGCATGTTTATTTGTAATTTTTTGGATCTAGATAATCTGCTGAAAAGCTCACCAACTAGTAATCCCACAATTAAAGCAACAAATAGTCCCTGTGCTCCTACCCATTGAGTTGTTAAAAAGTTGGTTCCTTCTACATTGGTATATGGTGGATAAATAATAAAAAATACAGAAAGACCTGTCAGCCCACTTAATAATTCATCGGCTTTGAGTGAAATTGCCATATTTCTGGCAACGAGAAAGACGATGAACATAGATAATATATTAACAGAGCCATTTAATACAGGAGAAAAAACCGCTTGTAAATCAGCTAAATTTGGAAATAATTTATGCAAGAATAGGATTTTGGCAATGAATCCGTCTGGTGCTAAGACAGCAAAATTTAGTAATACAATTAATGAACCTGCAAGCGTAATAGGAAAAGATAGAATAAATGCATCGCGGATAGCAACGATATGCCTTTGTGAATTTAATTTTGCTGCAACTGGCACTAACGTTTTCTCCGCAAACTTTTCAAAGGCCGCCATAAAACCCATTATAATTCCCCCTAAATAAATATGTTATTTTTACATTGGAAAACTATTTTGCAGGCTTCTTTAGGTGCAAGTTGCTGATTGATTTATGCCATTAATTCTAATGCTCTTTCTAATACTGCTTTGCCATTCATCATTCCATATGCTCTCATATCAATTACTTCTACCGGAACTCTCCCCGCAATAATCTCCTCCACCTGTGGTTTTTGGTAACGCACCTGAGGACCTAATAAAACGACATCCACTTCATGTGCGACTTTTTGACATTCTGATACTGGCAATGCAAAGATTTCGAGCTCTATTCCTTTTTCTTTTGCTGCATCTTTCATTTTATTTACTAATAAACTAGTAGACATTCCCGCTGCACAAACTAAAAGTAATTTCTTCATTTTCTTCCCTCCAATAATTGATTTTTGTATAATATTCTCATTCGAATGGTCCTTTTCATCATATGCTCCCCTTACTCAATCGGCGCAGAAGCTGACCCCACAAGGAATTTCTAATTTTCTCAGGCAATTACATACCCCCTTCCACTTAAAATGTATGCGTTTGCAAACTAATTAGAAGTAAAAATAACCACTTACTATCTTTTTTCTTCGGAAGGAATTTGTTACATTTTAGTCACAACCTGTTTTATAATAGAGGAAAGATTACCATGATTAAGGAAGTCATCCCCACTGAGGATTAGTTGAACCATTTATATTTTTATGGACAGCAAATTTTTCATCTATTTGCGATTCACATATACTTTCAGTCCATTAATAGTTGGAAAAATGGTGAATGTAAGGAAAATTTCTATTTAGAGTAGGAGGGAATAATTTGTTCACAAATGAAATGATCCAATCCTTTAATGATTTAGAAATGCTACTCTATAACTATGTTACAAAAAATATCGATAAAGTTATATATATGCGTATTAGAGAATTATCCGATGAAACGCATGTATCCACATCTAGTATTCTTAGATTCTGCCGAAAGTTAAACTGTGATGGTTTTTCCGAGTTTAAGGTTAAATTAAAATTATATTTAGATAGAAGTAAGCAAGAAAACTTAAAGTCAACGAAATACTATCTTTCTGAGTTCTTAGAACGCACAATGAAAGGTAATTTCGAAACATATATACAAGAAACTGCGGATATGGTTAGTCAATCTGATAAAGTAATTTTTGTAGGAACAGGAAGTTCAGGCATTTTAGCGGAGTATGGTGCTAGATATTTTTCAAGTTTAGGGAAGTTTTCCACTTTTATAAAAGACCCCTTTTACCCAATTAACAGCAAGGAGCTGAAAAAATGTACCGCTATCATCTTATCGGTTTCTGGTGAAACAGATTATACCATTCATCTTGCAAATCGATTAAAAATGGAAGGCTGCAATATTATTAGCATTACTAATAGTAAAGACTGTCACCTTGCAAAAATATCTGATATAAATATTGCGTATTATGTTACAGAAGTATATACAGAACGATCAAATATCACTTCTCAATTACCGGTCATGTACATCTTAGAGGAAAGCGCTCATAAGGTTAAAAAGAACAGCAAGCTTAATGAGGAGCGGGAAGCTTAGAAAAGAGTAACAGGGAAAAATAATTAGAGTTTGTCGACAAAAAGATATTGGAGAAGTAGAATTGCATTTTCATGCGTTGCTTGGAGTGGAGGGGGTGAGACTCCTGTGGTTAGCGAGACAGCCTAAGACCCTGCAGGCTGTAAGCAGACCGCGGCTCAGCGCGAGCGCCACGGAAAGCAACCCCCTGATTGAAAGAGGTTAATAAATATACTTAACTCCAATTTCTTTCCAAAATACAGGAGTTTGTATACACTGTGAATATAATTTCTCTCTATTTCCCTGTTACATCATTTTTAATCTTTATAATTGACGGCGGCTGCTCCACCCAATTATAGTCAATCATTAAATCTGCCCCATCTTTGGCATACTGGCCAATTTCAATCGAAAGCCTATCATAATTAAGTAGCAGGTCACTTCTTTGACTAGCTCCTCCCGCTAATGCATAATTTCCAATTCCTGAGGCACTCAATAAACTTATATGAAACATCATTAATTTATCAGAAAAAGTGCGTACAGTAGAATCTGTAATACCAATATCGGAAGTGTTCGGACTTTGTATCCCTTCTTTTAATAGAGTATCTGTAAATATTTTTAAGTGTTTTTGTGAAATATCTTTTCCTCTTAACATATAAGCCTGTACTTCTTTATTCGTCGTTGTCTGGGCGAAAGCCAAGGTAATCTTAAGTCCCATATTATTCGTCTGTGTATTCATAAAAAGATGGGAAACTTCCACTGCATTTAATGGTCTCTTTTTGTGAAATAAAGAGAAACCACTCAAGTATTTTCTATTTTCAATATAATCGACTTCCTTTGGTACGGAAGTAAAGGGGGCTCGGACTAACAATCCTTTTTTATCAAGAATAGAGGTACTTAACTGATATAGCTTTGAAGTATCCAGTAGTCCCTCTTGAAAAAAACGGATTATATCTTTCCGTGTGCACATTGATAAGAATCCCCCGTATGCCACTAATCCTGCTTTTGCCATTTGATTAATATAGGCTAAACAGAAGGCATCGGTAAACAAGGCTGGGGCCTTTTTATTTACATCGTCTTCTGTGAAGCCATGTGGTATGGCAAATTTATCTTCCAGGAAAATTTTCGCAAAGCGCTTTTCCTGTTTTTGAGCAAATCGGTAAGCAAAGCGAATAGCATCGACAATTTCCCGATCCTTCACATGTTGTACCATATGAGTGAGAACCTGTTTAGACATACAGTTATTTAAATAAGATGTCCACAGAGAAGCAATTTCTGAAGATGTTAGTTTTATATTTGATTGGGACATAAAGTAAAACCTCCAACACTTACATAGTTTTAATAGTATTGGCATCCCTATAGATATTATGCTATGCTATCCAATCAATCCATATAGAAAAAACATCATTTATAATAAAAGAATCCATACTAGACGAAAATATGAACAAGGAATGATGATAGATTTGAAAAATTCAGATATGCTTTTTTTTGATTATACTAATGACAAAAATTTAACCGAAGCAGAGAACGATATTATCCAGTTTCTGATAGAGAAAAAGTTAGCCGGAGAAACGTTAAGTATCCGAGCAGCGGCTAATGATCTCTTCGTATCTACTGCAACCATTATCCGCCTTTGTAAAAAACTTGGTTTTAGTGGGTATAGTGAATTAATTTACAACCTAAATTTAAAAGTAACAAAGATGCTTGATCAAGAAGTGGAATATGTAGATAGTATTCATCAACCATTAATAGAGGCGGTATCCTCCTTTAAGCGTAATTATAAACAAACAATCGACTCACTAGATGAGACAACCATTGAACAGTTCTTATCTCAAATCAATGAAAATAAAATGATATATTTTTATGGCGCTGGCTTTTCCACTCTTTTTTCTAGCTATTTCGCTAAGAAATTAGAGTTATTTGGTTATTACGTTTCCAATACAACTACCAGCGACAGTCGTGCCATTTTTCTCAATAATATTCAAAAATACAAATTACTCATTGCTTTTTCCCGTTCTGGCGAAACAGCTAAAGTACTAGAGAAAGTAAAAATCGCCAAGGATAAAGGCGTAAAAACGATACTTTTCACCGGAAATAATAAAAGCTCAACAGCCAAAATTTCTGATATTGTCTTTACGGTCCTTGACCCTACTATTGAATCTCAACAAGAATTTGAGGTAACCTCCTATGAATCCAATATGTTTATGCTTATTGATTTACTCTTAATTATCGCGATTAAAAGGGGGATTATTAAAGAATATTAACAACTTTCCTTAATAACGCCAAAATAGAGGATGCTCGGGAGAACATCCTCTCTATTTCGTCCATTTGCCTTTCCTTCCATAACGTGTAACATGTTACAGGATTGAAAGACATAGTACACAATGATTGCAACCCCTTTCAAAATTATATGTTCAATTATATACTTTGGATATTAAAAGATATGATAACGCTTACCAAAAAGGGAGGTTTTATAGATGAAAAAGGTCGTAAATGGTCTTCAGCTATTCGGGAAATCCTTATTCGCACCAATTCTCATTCTTCCGATTATCGGATTATTTATCGCATTTGGAAATGTTTTCGGAAACGGAAACTTAGCACAATATATCCCGTTTCTAGAACATCCATCTATCCAAAATACAGGGAAATTTATTTCTTCTTCTGCTGTATCAATTTTACAAAACCTTGCTTTAATCTTTGCTGTCGGCATTCCAATTGGCTTAGCTAAAAAGGATAAAGGATATGCTGCCTTAACTGGACTAGTTACCTTCGTTATTTTCATAAATGCCATGCATCAAGTGTTAAGTCTGTCTGGCAGCTTAGTGGCACCAGAGGAAATGCAGCTAGCTGGTCAAGCAATGGTATTAAATGTTCAAGTGTTAGAAATGGGTGTTTTCTCCGGAATTCTTCTCGGTGCTCTAGTTGGTATCTTACACAATAAGTACTGTGACACAGAATTTAAAGGGGTTATGGCCATTTACTCAGGACATCGCTTTGTTGCTATTTTAGCCATCCCTAGTGCCATGATTTTAGGAGCGATTGCTGCAGAATTTTGGCCATTTGTACAAGATGGCATTACAGCTGTTGCAAGCGGCATTAAGAATTTAGGAGTATTTGGCTTACTTATTTATGGATTCTTAGAAAGAATCTTAATCCCAACCGGTCTTCATCACTTAGTTTATACTCCATTTCTGTATACAGAACTAGGTGGAGTAGCCCATATCGGAAACGAAATTATCTACGGAGCGAGAAATATCTACTTTGCTGAAATGGCAGACTCAAGCATTAAAGTACTAAGCAGTACCGTTAACTGGGATGCTCGTGGCCTAAGTAAAATGTTTGGCCTGATGGGTGCAGCTTTAGCCATGTATGTGACAGCAGATAAAAAGAAGAAAACAATCGCAAAAGCCATTCTTCTTCCGGCAGCCTTTACTTCTTTTTTACTAGGAGTAACAGAGCCATTAGAATTTGCCTTCCTGTTCACAGCACCAATCTTGTTTGTGTTACATGCTGTACTCTCAGGTGTGGGAATGATGCTCTTAAGTATCTTTCATGTTCATGCGATTGGCGCTAATGGATTTATTGACTTCCTGCTATATAACTTGCCGCTTGGTACGACGAAATCAAACTGGCCAATGTTTATCTTAGTAGGACTATTAATGGCAGCTATCTATTTCCTACTTTTCCGCTTCTTAATTCTTAAATTAAATTTAAAAACACCGGGTCGCGAAAAGGATACAGAAACAAGTGAGACAGCAAATGCAGAAGCAGCAGCATCTGCTACTGCAAGAAATGACTCCCCCTCTGCTTTAGGTGCAACTATTGTTAATGCATTAGGTGGAAAAGCGAATATTGAAAATGTCGATAATTGCTATACAAGATTGCGCTTAATTTTGAAAGATCCAAATATAGTAGATGAACAAACATTAAAACAAACAGGCTCAAAAGGCATTATCAAGTCTGGTAATAATGTTCAAGTTGTTTATGGCTTAAATGTGAAATCAGTTCGAGACCAAGTAGACCAACAATTAGGAGGTATTTAAGATGAAGACATTTAAATTAGCAGTTGCAGGTGGAGGAAGCACTTATACACCAGGAATTATCCGTAGTCTGATGGATCGTCTAGAGGATCTGCCTCTATCTGAAATTCGTTTCTATGATATTGACGGAGAAAGACAAGCGAAAGTAGTTGTGGCCGCTAAAGCTGTTATTGAGGAATATACAGATAAAATTAAAGTCATTGATACAACAGATCCACAAACCGCATTTGAGGATGTAGACTTTGTATTTGCCCAAATGAGAGTTGGAAAATATGCGATGCGTGAGCTAGATGAGAAAATCCCTCTTTCCCATAATGTAGTCGGACAAGAAACCTGTGGTCCTGGTGGATTAGCTTATGGACTTAGAACGATTGCACCAATGATCGAATTAATCGATTATGTAGAAAAATATGCAAAAGAAACTGCATGGATTGTCAACTACTCTAACCCAGCATCCATTGTGGCAGAAGGAGTACGCAAATTACGACCAAATTCAAGAGTCCTAAATATTTGTGATATGCCGGTAGCAACCATGCGTAATATTGCAGCAATCCTTGGAGTCGAAAGGGAAGAATTAGAAGTAGACTATTTCGGTTTAAACCACTTTGGCTGGTTTACAAGCATTAAAGTGGATGGTGCGGAAAGATTGCCAGAGATTCGCGAACATGTTTATAAATACGGTTTACTGACAGAAGATATTTCCAAAATTGACTATCGTCATGCCGATTCTTCTTGGATTAAAACATTTAAGAACATTAAACTAATCATGGATCATTTTCCAGAATATCTGCCAAACCCTTATTTACAATACTATTTGTTCCCAGATCATATTGTCGAAACTTCTAATAAAGAATATACCCGTGCGAATGAAGTAATGGACGGGCGTGAAAAAACTCTATTTGAAACAGTGAAGAAATATGAAGAGACAGGGATTTTAGAAGATTCCTTCGCGGTTGGTGTACATGGAACATTTATTGTAGATGTAACGGTATCTCTTGCGCAAAATCTAGGAAAAAGATATTTAGTTATGGTAGAAAACAGTGGCACGATTCCAAACCTGCCAGCTGATGCAATGATTGAAGTACCTGCACTTATTACTAGTGACGGTCCTAAGCCTGAATTTGTGGGAGATATTCCTTACTTCTATAAAGCAATGATTGACCAACAATTAGCATCTGAAAAGATCTTAGTTGAAGCAATTGTGGAAGGTTCCTACGAAAAAGCATTACAGGCTTTCACTTTAAATAAAACTTTACCATCAGCTAAAGTAGCAAAAGCAGTCCTTGATGATTTAATTGAAGCAAATAAAGAATACTGGCCAACCTTAACAAAGGAATATAAAGAAGGCGTACTAGTATAAGTTTTTAATAGCCCACAAGGAGTTTTGATACTCTTTGTGGACTTTTTTAGTTTCTAAATTGGCATTGGTTTTTATTATGTACCTCGGAAAGACAAGATCCATCATCTATAATTGCAAACAGCTAATTCTACTACCAGTAGAATCATTATTTTTCGCAGATTCAACCAACCGTTGATAGGCACACTTCAGTATGTATGCTAGTATCGAAGTAGACAGTGCGCACTGGAAAAATATAGGAGATGATAGGATGATTGATTCACGAAAAATTGGTGCTTATATATCTAAATTAAGAAAGGAAAAAGATCTTACCCAAGTAGAGTTAGCAGATAAATTAAATATTAGTCACCAAGCGATATCAAAATGGGAAAGAGGCGAGTCCCTTCCAGATATTACAACCATTCCTGTTATTGCACATGTATTTGATATATCTATTGACCTCTTAATGAATGCGGGGGTTGATAAGATGGACCATTCTAAACAATTAGGAAAAATCGTGCAGCATTTATCGGAGGATAAACCAGAAGAAGTTGCTCATTTAATCAATTCAGGATCCGCACAAGTAAATGAGCTTGTCGATATCGCTCCTATTATTAAATCTAGCCAGCTGAGTAAAGTATCAGAAAAGATGAATACCAATGTTTGGGATATAGATTCCATCGTCCACCTAGCTCCTTTTTTACAAACAGAAGCATTAGATGAAATAGTTATAGAAGCAGCGAAAAAAGCAATCAATTGGAAAATGATACAGCGTATTGCTCCTTTTGTATCTGCACATGCATTAAACAAAATAGCTGATCAGTTAATTAATGAATCCGCTGAACCAATGGAGTTATTGCATCTAGCGGCATTCTTAGAGGAAGAATACATGAATGATATGCTCCTAAAAGTAAGCACAGGCAAGTTAACATGGAGGTTCATTACAGAAATAGCTCCATTCGTAAGTGACACAGCTCTAAATGAGCTTGTTCTGCAAGAAATAAAGGATCCTTTAAATGAAGAAAAGATTCTGCCATTAGCCCCCTTTTTAGAAGAAGAAACAATTGATCAATTGACTTTGATTGCAGGTGGAAGAGGCAGCTGGCCATTCATCCGAAAGATGGCCCCATTTATAGGAGAAGAAACATTAAATATGCTGGTGGATAAAGCAGTAGATGATGAAATAGAATTAGAGGAGCTTACTGAGCTGTCACCTTTTTTAGAGGAAGAAGCGATCGAACGATTACTAGCTCGCATTGATCCTGACAGGCTGTCTCCAGAACTCCTGGCGAAACTGGCTCCGTTTATGGGAGAAAGCTCTTTAGGTACCATTGTTAAACAGTTGCTAAAAACAAATTAAGTTTTAAATGATAAACCAGAACAAACATATGGTTGTTCTGGTTATTGTTTATCTGGAATCTGCTGCTTTTTCTCTTAGATTATAATTATAAAATCCTCTGTGGCTCTCCATCTTTCCTTCTAAAATAATTTCATGACTAATTCTCCAAATACCGATATAAAGTAGACTTACTTATCCCTGTTTCTTCTTTTATATCTTTCAAGGTATATTTTTTTGATTGATACATCTCGATTGCTTTTTTTACATTCTCATCGGCTTTTCGAGGTCTGCCGCTTGTTTTCCCATGCTGTTTCGCATACTCCATCCCTTTTTTGGTTCTTTCTCGAATAATTTCATTCTGGAATTCTATTAAATGGGACAGCATTTCGGACAATGAATATTTTTTTGTTCTTTCTGTATCAATATCTTCCTTAATTGTCTGTAAATAGGCACCTTTCTTCTCAAGGATATCTAATATCTCCATCAGATGTCTACTCGAGTCTGCAATCGCGAATAATTGCACCACCACAATCTTGTCTCCCTTGGAAAGGGACGACAACAATTCCAATAGCTCTGTTCTATTTTTGGCCGAATCGTGTTCTTCTTTATACACTTGCTCACATATAGATTTTAGTATTTTTAACTGCTGCTCGCAGTGAATATCTGCGATGGTTGGGCGAATATAGCCATATATCATCTTCATTGCCTCCAACGTTATCTCTTTTTCCTATTATAGACAGAAATAAAGACCTTGTAAAAACTTTCCCAAAATATATTCCTTTTTGGGAAGAATCGTGATAGACTACTTTTAGTAAACAGAAGACAAATATTGAGGTGAATCATTTGATTGAAAAGATAAAAAGGGAATGGTTTTCGAATATCCGCGGGGATATTTTATCAGGAATGGTTGTTGCCTTAGCGCTAATACCAGAGGCAATTGCCTTTTCTATTATCGCTGGAGTAGATCCGATGATCGGATTATATGCTTCCTTTACAATGGCTGTAGTTATTTCGTTTACAGGTGGAAGACCTGGGATGATTTCGGCAGCTACAGGGGCAATGGCACTATTAATGGGACCATTAGTCAGAGATTACGGGTTGGAATATTTATTTGCTGCTACGATTCTAACTGGTATTATTCAAATTATTTTTGGCGTATTAAAAATAGCCAAGCTGATGAAGTTTATTCCAAGAGCCGTGATGATTGGCTTTGTTAATGCCTTAGCCATCCTTATTTTTATGGCTCAAGTTCCACATCTTATTAACGTAACAAATATAACTTATTTATTCGTTATTATTACATTATTAATTGTGTATATCTTGCCAAGATTTATAAAGATTATTCCTGCGCCGCTGATTGCTATTATTATTTTAACGGCTGTTGCTATTTTTGGAAATGTTAATGTTGCTACTGTTGGAGATTTGGGGAAAATTACACAGTCCTTACCAACTTTCTTCCTTCCAAATGTGCCATATTCCTTTGAAACATTAGCGATTATTTTTCCTTATGCATTGGCTTTATCTATTGTCGGCCTACTGGAATCCTTATTAACATCTTCTATCGTTGATGATGCAACCGATACAGAAAGCAATAAAAATAGAGAAGCAAGAGGGCAGGGAATCGCTAATATTGTGACAGGATTCTTCGGTGGCATGGCTGGCTGTGCAATGATTGGTCAATCTGTCATCAATGTAAAATCGGGAGGAAGAGGCCGATTATCTACCTTTGTTGCCGGAGTCTTTCTTATGTTTTTGATTATGGTATTAGGCAGTCTCGTTGTACAGATTCCAATGCCAGTATTAGTCGGCATTATGATTATGGTTTGTATCGGCACCTTTAACTGGTCTTCCTTCAAATATATCGTGAATGCGCCAAAGGCAGATGCCGTAGTCATGCTTGTGACAGTCATTATTGTGGTTGCAACCGATAATTTATCCCTTGGCGTTATTGCTGGAGTCCTGTTAAGTGCGGTCTTTTTCGCAGCGAAGATTTCCCATGTTAAGGTGCATAAGCAAGAAAGAACGAATGAAGAGCACTATACTGTGGAAGGTCAATTATTCTTCGCATCTGTTGACAGTTTTATTAAAGCATTTGATACTTCCATTACCAACAACAAGATTTTCATCGATTTTACCCATTCTCATGTTTGGGATGATTCTGCAGTTGGTGCGATTGATAAAATCGCCTTAAAGTTAAAGGAAAACCAGAATACAGTAATAATGACAGGGTTAAATTCCGCTAGTCAAAAGATAGTGGATAAGCTTACTGTTTTTCAAAACCCAAATGCAAAAGTATCTGATCACTAAATCAGAAAAGGGGCGTAAATGATGTATTCTACTATTCTTTTAGCAATTGATGGTTCGAAAAACTCCTTAAGAGCAACGGAAGAAGCAGCCAAACTAGCATAAAAAGAGCCAAATGCCCTATTAGTTGTTAAATAATCAAATAAGAGAGTGGCTATCTTTTGCCCACTCTCTTTTCTCTATTAAAACGTAATCGCGCTTATAAACTAGTAAGCTTCAGTTCTGATATAAATAAGTCTTGACGCCTTTTATACCTAACTTCACTTTGAATAGTCCTCCTGATTGTGGATGCTCTTTTAACTTCTCATCATCTAAACCAGATCGTGCTGTAGTTATATATAATTCATCCAGCCTTTTTCCCCCGAATGTACAAGAAGTCACATTTGGGACCGGCAAAAGAATTTCCTCTAGTTTTTCACCATTATCGGGATTCCATCTCGATACTTTTCCTCCACCATAATGAGCCACCCATAGCATTCCTTCGCTATCAATCGTCATGCCATCTGGAAATCCCTCTTCCTCAGAGAAATTAATAATCTGTTTTGCCCTCCCTAGCTCTCCTGTTTCTAACTCATATTCATATTGAGTGATAATTTGGGTAGGTGTATCAATATGGTAAAAGTATTTATTATCGCTTGTCCATGCCATTCCATTTGAAATAGTTAAATCGCTCATCTTCGCTGTGCATCTGCCATCTTTTCCAAGACAATAAAGGGCTGCCTCTTTCTTATCATCCCTGCTCATCGTTCCTGCCCACAATCGCCCTTTAGCATCGCACTTGCCATCATTAAATCGATTTCGTGTTAATTCCTTCTCTGGATCCGTCATGAATTCTAGCTGTCCTGTTTCTATATTTAAAAGATGAAAACCGCTATCTAATGTAACAATAAATTCCGTATCTTTTTTACTACAAGGGATAATGGCTGACACTTCACGTTCTAGTTGAATTTGTTTGTGCTTACCAGAGATATGGTTATACATATGTACTTTTTTCCCTTCAATATCTACCCAATATAAGAGATTATTCCTGAAATCCCAGCATGGCCCTTCCCCTAGCTCTGCTTTAGCATCAAGCACTAATTCTACTTCTTCATGCATGCGCTTCCCCCTCCATTATGTATATATAATCTAGCTCCTTTTTATATACCTTTTCTAAAAGGAAAAGAAACCCCTCCCTACCAAATTGTCTAAATTTTTTATGAATAAGCTGCTTCTTTTATCGTTTACCCTTGTAAATAAAATTTGCCTCTATTCGTAATGTGGTTCTATTTTTGGACATCAAATACTTCCAAATTGATCTACGAGTGTACGAGTAAAGAGCAAATTTTATTTACGTCCAGCACTGGTTCTACAATCTCCTTCTAAGGAATAAGTCTGTCACAGTCTCTTGGAAAAGCACTTGCTTCGCGGATGTTTCCTAAATTTAGAAACTTCATGATGATACGTTCTAATCCAATTCCAAATCCTCCATGTGGTGGCATTCCATAAGCAAAGGAATTGATATAGGTTGTAAACTCACTTGGATTTAACCCTTTCTCCTTAAAAGACTCTATCAGTTCCGTTTGACAATGAATCCTCTGTCCACCTGAAGTAATTTCGCTGCCTTTATATAAAAGGTCAAAGGAATCAGTTAAAGCTGGGTTTTCTTTATTTGGCATTGTATACATTGGTCTCGAAGTTCTTGGATAGTTTGTTATAAAAACAAAATCGCTTCCATACTTATCTTTTATATACCTTCCAATGTATTTTTCCCCTTCCGTATTTAAATCTCCTTCAGGAGAGCTCTTCTGATACTTATCCTTTAATAGCTGCTGTGCCTCTTCTAATGTCATTTTTGGTATATTATTCAATACCGGTATTTCGACTTTTAATAAATCTAACTGGTTTGGACAATGCTCCTTTACATACTGAAAAGTATATTGAAGAACCCGCCTTTCCATCTCCATTACTTCTTCCACATTGTCAATAAAGCCGATTTCAACATCTAGGGAAATATATTCATTTAAGTGTCTAGATGAATTATGCTCTTCTGCTCTATATACAGGTGCAATTTCAAACACTCGTTCAAACCCAGCGCCAACCATCATTTGTTTATAAAATTGAGGGGACTGCGCTAAATAAGCATGCTTATCAAAATAGTTAAAGGTAAAAACATTAGCACCGCCTTCTGCTCCCTGTGAAACAATTTTCGGTGTAAAAATGCGCGTAAAGCCTTCAGTAGTTAGGAACTCTGTAAAACCTTTTACAAACATAGATTGAATCGTAAAAATAGCATTAATTTGCTCATGTCTTAATGATAGAACTCGGTGGTTTAATAAATGATCTAATCCTACCTTAACATGGTTCTTATTAATTTCGAATGGCAAAGGGCCAGCTTCTGCTAGAATCGTTAATTCCCTTACTTGAAGCTCTACTCCATTTGCTGTTTTTTCCGTATCAACAAGAACTCCAGTCACCTGAACGACACTTTCTGTCTCTATCTTCAGTTGATTCTGCTCTTGCTCAAGGACACATTGAATCGTTCCCGTGCGATCTCTTAATAACAAGAAACCAACCTTTCCGAGCTGTCGGATTTTCTTCACCCAGCCCTTTAATACTACTTCCTTTCCAACATACTGTTCGCACTCAGAGATGAGTACCCTTTTTGAAGATTCCATATCGTTGTTCCTCCTAAAATAATCAGTAATTTTTTTTGATTCATATCGTTATCATCATCATCATCCACGGTACTCACCTCCTTATAAGAAAAGCCCTATCTTTTTGCTCTGTACACATTTGAAACAAAAATACGATGGTAGAAAACTGTCGTGAACCTATCTTGTAATTTAGAAAAAAACAACAAAAAACCGCCCCTATAAAAGGGACGGATTATCCGCGGTACCACCCAAATTGTTCTTTTCAAAAAACCACTTGTATCATAACGGTGATGGCCGGTTACTCCTACTAATTGTTTGTACAATCTTCAAAGTAACACTCACAGATGTCTTCACCAAAGACTTTTACACAATCTTTTCAGCTGCCGACTGCTCTCTTTTGAAAAAGTTTCTTAGGCTACTCCTTCTGATCAACATGTTCGCTCCATTAAATTATGTTTTATTATAGTCCTCTTCCTTTCCAATTTCAACCACTAAAAAAAGAAAATATAAATATTTCTGAATATGATTTTCCTTTTGATGCATAAAGTTTACTAATACGATCTTAAAGTTGAGGTGACTTTATTGAATACAATTCTCGAAACAGTTGAAAAAGAGCAACATAGACGGATAAAGAAACTTGTTGAACATCAGCAGACAGATGGATCTTTTCAATTCCGTTTTCAAGGTAGCTTAATGACAGATGCTTTTTATATCATTACGATTAGAGCCTTAAACATCGAAACCGAAGAAGAAAATATCCGTCTTTTGACTAAAACACTGCGTACTACCCAGGAGAAGGAAGGGTATTGGAAGGCATATCGGGATGAGCCAAATGGTCATTTATCAGCAACCATTATTGCGTATACTGCCCTTCTATACTCTGGCCATTATACGAAGGACGATCAACAGATGAAGAAGGCAAGATCATTTATTATAAAAAATGGCGGCTTAGCAAAAGCTCATTTTATGATAAAATGGATGCTTTCCGTCAATGGTTTATACCCATGGTCCCATATGATATACATTCCGATGACATTTTTATTGCTGCCAACGTTCCAGCCTATTAACTTCTACCAATTTAGCGCCTATGCCCGGATTCACTTCATTCCTATGTTAATAGCATCCAATAAAAAGTTTACCCTTCAGCCAAAAGCAAAGCTAGATGATTTATTTGTAAGAGGTATAGCTCTTTATCCATCTTACGAATACCTAGAAAATGAGCGGTCACCCCTTACCTTCCTGTGGAACGAAATGAAAAGAATCGGAAAATTCCCAGCCTATCTTCATCATTTAGGATTTCAATATGGCGAAAAATATATGCTAGATCGACTCGAAGAAGATGGAACGCTCTACAGTTATGCCAGTGCCACTTTCTTTATGATTTATGCCTTGCTTGCTCTTGGCTATAAAAAAGACTCACCTGTTATTAAAAAAGCAGTTTCAGGTCTCTCCTCTCTTATTGATAAAAGAGGGGAACTCAGCCACCTAGAAAATTCTACCAGCACCGTGTGGGATACAGGATTAATTAGCTATACATTACAACAAGCGGGCATGACTTCAGAATCTATTCCGATAAAAAAAGCAACAAAATATCTTCTAACAAAGCAACATACAAAAAGAGGCGATTGGCAGGTTCATAATCCCCGTACAGAACCTGGCGGGTGGGGATTTTCTGACATTAACACTAATAATCCAGACAATGATGATACCTCAGCTGTTCTACGCGCCTTAACCGCTGCAGCTGCAAAAAATCCAACTGTTCATCAAGCTTGGCAAAAGGGCACAAACTATTTGCTTTCCATGCAAAACAGAGATGGCGGATGGGGCGCCTTTGAAAAAAATACAGATTGGGAAATACTTAAACTCGTTCCTATTGAAAATGCAAAAGATGCAGCAGTAGATCCATCTACCGCTGACTTAACAGGAAGAGTTCTAGAATATTTAGGTAATTTTGCACATCTGCGTTATACACATCCTCATATAAAACTGGCTGTAGATTGGCTAAGCGATAATCAAGAGAAAAATGGCTCTTGGTATGGCAGATGGGGAGTCTGTTATATTTACGGTACATGGGCTGCCCTTACAGGTTTAACAGCTGTTGGTATGTCTTTAAATCATCCAACAATCAAAAAGGCAGTAACTTGGCTGAAGAGAATTCAACATTCAAATGGCGGATGGGGAGAATCCTGTCAAAGCTGTGAAAAACTAACGTATGTGCCGCTGCCGTTTAGCACGGAATCACAAACAGCTTGGGCTGTCGATGCTTTAATCGCAGCAGGAGAAGGAGCGAGCAGAGAAGTAAAAAGGGGAATACAATATTTATTAGAAGAAAAAAGGGAGAATCATACCATTACTTATCCAACAGGCATCGGCTTACCAACTCAATTCTATATTTATTATCATAGCTATAATCATATTTTTCCATTACTTGCGCTATCCCATTATAGAATTGACCTCCTCAACAAGCTGGCAAATTCTTAAATTAATCTAGCGTTTTTCCGAAGCAGCTGCTCTCAATAAGCTTCGGAAAAACAGCTCTTGTCTACTTCGTCCGAATATTTTCATGGTGATTTTTTTTCAATAAAAGAAAAAACAGGACTAATCCGATGGTAACGGCAATATGGCCTAGGCCCGCGATTCCCGAAATAGCAGAATCTAACCCGCTTGATAAATCAAACTCAAGCACTTGCAGCGTTCCTCTAATAATCATTAGCGTAATAGTAGAAAGCACTCCAATATTGTAAAAATAAAAGAATACATCAAAGTTTTTGAGTGTATGGATTTTCATTGTATAACAGAATAGATAGACGATTAACATAATCATCATTCCTAAAGCAAACGAATGAGTATGCACCACGGAGAGCTGGGTCTCACCTGTAAAATCTCTCATTTTCGTAAATTCTCTATAGTAAACACCACTAACCAATCCTAAAATCGCATAAAAAAAGGCTATATTTAATACTTTCTTCATGTCTCTACTCCCTTTCAAGCCTATTCAATCACTACCTATCATTCTAACAAAATCCCAGTCTCGATACTATGACAGTTTTGTGGCTGTATTTCCTCCCACTTCTCATGTTTTATTTTTTTATCTTAAATTAGGTTAATGTCTCTTGAGTTTACCATTTAAAAGTGCTATCCTATACAAAACATTCCAATTCATAGAAATCGATGAAGAGAAAAAGTACGTTTTGTGTCCCTTTTAGCGAGCTGGGTATGGTGGAAGCCAGTAAGGAAAGCAAACCGGAAAAATCATCTCTGAGATGCAAGGCAGAACCCGAGCAGTTAGTAAGTCTTGACGGATTTCCACCGTTAAAAGGAACACGTATGATAGTACGTTGACTAAGCGCTGTTTGCTTTTTGCCAAACAGAATTTGGGTGGTAACGCGGGTTATAAATAATACACTCGTCCCTACATAGGGACGGGTGTTTTTTTATTTCCGAAAAATATCTTTCTATACTGGAATGTTTATTGATTATTATGGAGGGATATGGATGGAAACACCAAAAGAAACAGACAGAGGCCGCGAAGAAAGAATTCTCGCTTTTTGGGAAGAAGAGCAAATTTTTCAAAAATCAATTGAACAGCGCAAAAATAAAGAACCCTTTGTATTTTATGAAGGACCGCCAACAGCCAATGGGCTTCCGCACGTCGGGCATGCGTTAGGTAGAACGATCAAGGATATCATTGCCAGGTTTCAAACAATGAACGGCAAACAAGTCATTCGCAAAGCGGGCTGGGATACGCACGGGCTTCCGGTGGAATTAGGCGTAGAAAGGGCACTCGGTATTTCCGGAAAACAAGAAATCGAAAAATATGGCGTGATTCCTTTTATTGAACAATGTAAAGCTAGCGTATTCTCCTATGAACAACAATGGCGCACATTTACAAAAGAACTAGGCTATTGGGTTGATATGGATGATCCTTATATGACCATGAGTAATGATTATATTGAATCTGTTTGGAATATCCTTGGTAGCATTCATGAGAAGGGCTGGCTGTATAAAGGGCATCGTGTTTCTCCATATTGCCCTAGCTGTCAGACCTCCTTAAGCTCACATGAGGTGGCTCAAGGTTATAAAGATGTAAAAGATTTAAGTGCTACTGTCAAATTCAAGCTTGCTTCAAAGGAGAATGAATATGTACTAGGCTGGACAACGACCCCGTGGACATTACCAGCAAATGTTGCATTAGCAGTTCATAAAGACTTGGACTATGTAAAGATTAAAATGGAGGACGATGTATTTATCATCGCTAAAAATAGATTACAGGCAGTATTTGGTACAGAGGGAGAGGTGATCGAACAATTAAAAGGGGAAGACTTACTCGGACTTTCCTATATAGCACCATTTTCTTACGTGCAAGTGGAGAAAGGTCATACTATTCATCATGGTGATTTCGTCACAAGTGACAGTGGAACTGGAATTGTCCATATTGCCCCAGCTTATGGCGAAGATGATTATCATCTTGTGCAAGCGAACGACCTTTCTTTTGTCCATGTAGTTGATGAAAGGGGAAGATATAAAGAAGCCATTACCCCTTTAGCAGGCACCTTTGTAAAAGATGGAAAAGCGGATGTCGAGATAATCAAAATGCTTCATCAAAAGGGACTGTTATTCCATAAAGAAAAATATGAACATTCCTACCCACATTGCTGGCGCTGTGACACAGCTCTTTTGTATTATGCAACCGAAAGCTGGTTTATCAAAACAACCGCAGCAAAGGAAATGCTGATCGCGAAAAATCAAGAGGTAAACTGGTACCCTGAACATATAAAAGATGGCCGTTTTGGAAATTTCCTTAATGGATTAGTCGATTGGAATATAAGCCGAAACCGTTATTGGGGAACTCCACTAAACGTATGGCAATGTACTTGCTGCCAAACAGAAATAGCTCCTAAAAGCATAGCACAGCTAAAAAAATATACGAAGAATCCTTTTGACCATTTAGAATTGCACAAACCGTATGTAGATGAACTAATCTTAACTTGTCCCTCATGCAGTGGGGAAATGCATCGAACACCAGAAGTGATCGACGTATGGTTTGATAGTGGCTCCATGCCATTTGCCCAATATCATACACCTTTTGAGAATAGCGGCATACTTCAACAGCAGTTCCCTGCAGATGTAGTTGTGGAAGGAATCGATCAAACAAGAGGATGGTTTTATTCACTGTTAGCTGTTTCCGTCCTTTATTCTGGCAAAGCACCATATAAAAATGTGGTAGCAACAGGGCATGTACTAGATGAACAAGGACAAAAAATGTCTAAAAGCAAAGGCAATGCATTAGACCCTGTAAAGCTTATCCAAACATATGGCGCAGATGCACTACGGTGGGCGCTTGTGGCAGACAGTGCTCCATGGAATCAAAAGAGATTCTCAGAAAAAAATGTCCAAGAGGCAAAATCAAAGATTATTGATACATTCTTAAGTTTATTTCATTTCTATTCCCTATACGCTGAAATAGATCATTTTGATCCGAATTTACCAAGAGCTAATAACCTCCCAATTATGGATCGCTGGATTCTTTCTCGCTTAGAAACGACATCGATAGTTGTCCAAACGGAGATGGAACAATATCAATTGACCAATGCCGCCAGAAAAATCGCTGCATTAATGGATGATATAAGTAATTGGTATATTCGCAGAAATCGCGAGCGATTTTGGAGTAGGGGAATGTCAGAAGACAAACTTTCTGCTTTTCAAACCTTATATAGTGTTTTAATCCATTTATCACAATTATTAGCTTCGTTTATTCCCTTTACATCTGAAAGTATTCATCTTGCCTTAACAGGGAAAAGCGTTCATTTAACTAATTTCCCTTCCAGAAACTCTGAAAGGGTAAATAAACAATTAGAAGAACAAATGGAAAAAGTAAAAGAAGTGGTTGAGCTCGGAAGAAGTCTTCGTCATCGGTTTCAAATAAAAACAAAACAACCGTTGGCTACATTATTGATGTTCTCGAACAACAGTAACCAGAATACTGATTTTTTACAGTTTGAATCTATCATAAAAGAAGAACTAAATGTAAAAAGGATTAACTGGCTAGATTCACAAGAAGATTATGTTCAATATTCTTTAAAACTTGATTTTAAAAAGGCAGGTCCAAAACTAGGAAAAAGTGTTAAATTTATAAAGGATAAATTACAAGCTGCAACAGAAGAAGAGATAAATTTATTTAGAAATAAAGGATATTTAACTTTCCAACTAGAAAGTAAAGAATGTATTACCTTAACAGGGGAAGAAATACTTCTCCAAAGAAAGACAAATCTACCTGGATATCATGAGGCTTCCAATAAAAATTTCACCGTAATGCTTGATACTACCATATCAGAGGCATTAAAAAAGGAAGGGAACATCAGAGAACTGATTCGTTCTGTCCAAGATTTGCGGAAAGAAAAGAACTTGCCAGTCGATAAGAAAATTGATTTATATATCGACTGTCCAGTCACTTTCCAACAAACGATTATGGAATATCATTCTCTTATTCATAAAGGAGTTATTCTCCATGAGCTTCTATTCGAAAGAATAACAGAAATGAAAGAGCTTCAAATAGACGGCGAAAAAGTATCCATTGGATTGAAATAACCATTCAAAAAGGCTGTCTCACATATGGTGCACAACCTATCTGAGACACCTTTTTTCTTTGTAAGAATGTGTTTTTCAAAAAGAAATTAGCCGTAATCGGTTCTATTTTTTTCATATTAGATTATACTATTGGGCAGGGGTGAAAAAAATGTACAAACTATTATCGCATAATGACCTAGATGGAGTTGGCTGCGGCATTATTGCAAAACTCGCATTCGGAGAAGACGTAGAGGTGCGTTATAATTCCGTATCTTTTCTCAACCAAGAAGTAGAAAAGTTCTTAGATCAAAAAACGGAAGACACTTTTCTCTTTATTACCGATCTTTCTGTCAATGAAGAAAATACGATTCGATTAGATGACTATTATAAAAAGGGTGGCAAGGTACAACTAATCGACCATCATAAAACAGCTCTTCATTTAAATGATTTTGAATGGGGATTTGTGTCTGTTCAAGATGAGGATGGAACTTTGACTAGTGCCACGTCTTTATTATATGAATACCTTGTAAAACATGAATACATGACTCCCTCTCCAGCAATATCAGAATTCGTGGAGTTGGTAAGACAATATGATACATGGGATTGGGAAAGAAACAATAATTTAGAAGCACAACGTTTAAATGCACTTTTCTATCTTATTTCATTTGATGAATTTGTGGAAAAAATGGTTACACGATTAAAGGAAAGTGATCATTTCTACTTCGATGAGCTAGAAACACAGATTCTAGATATGGAAGAAAAGAAAATTGACCGTTACATCCGTCGGAAACGTCGTGAACTTGTCCAAAAGGAAATAGACGGTTTGTATGCAGGCATTGTATATGCAGAGCAATACCATTCTGAATTGGGGAATGAACTTGGCAAGGAATATCCTCATTTAGATTACATAGCAATTGTTAATATCGGTGGAAAAAAACTTGGATTCCGCACGATTCATGATCATGTAGATGTATCAAAAGTGGCGGGCGTATACGGCGGGGGAGGTCATGTAAAGGCATCTGGCTGCAACTTAACCGATAAAGCATACCAAAATTACTGCTTAGAAACCTTTGCCTTAGAGCCTTTAAGGGAAGACCCGAAAAAGAATGAATACAATAAAAAAGACTCTCCTCTTGGGACTTTATTTGAAAATAAACAAGATGAGGTATTCTTCCTTTATCAAGTGAGCAAAAACCAGTGGGCAATAAACCATAAAAAAACAAAGCTTCCACAAACCTTCTCTACCTTCCTACAAGGAGAAATCTTCCTGCGCCGAAATTATGGCGTATGGCTTGCAAGAGATGATAAATACATTCGCTACGTAATGGACTTTGTTAAACATAAATAAAATTGCCAAAAAACCATTTTGAATAAAGATTGTTCAAAATGGTTTTTCTATTAATAACTTTGTTAGATTTTTTATAATAAAGTTTGATTATTTCTATACTTTTTTATTCAACTAACGCCCACGTTAGTTTAATAGCAATAGGTAAGACTTTGATGTTATCTCCATCTTTTCCCCTGCTCCACACCCAACGTGCGACTTTCGCCGCATTAGGCGTTCCATCTTGTTCTTTTAGACTAAAGCAACTAAATTACAAACTTTACGAAATTGGTTTAGTTTCTTCAATTGTTTTCCATTTAATTGAAGAATGTTCCTATATCGTTTAATCGTCTTTTCACTTGTAGCATGGATTAATCTATGGACATCTTTATGTACGATTACAAGATTATTAAACTCATCTGTACCTCCCATATGTCTGGGTAACCTATGATGACAGTGTACCTGATTAGATGTTAAAAATTCCCCTGTTACTGCACATAATCCTAATTGCATTGAGTACCTTGAAATTCTGTTATCTGCCATTTCTAAATTGTCCTTGCCGCAAGGCATTTGTAACATTTTGTTAATTTCTATGGCAACGTCGGCTCTAAGATTTTGATGAAGTTTAAGCCTTCCTTTTTTTGTATAATTACATATATCTTGGCTGAAGTTCATGGCATTACTTGTTTGAATATCTCCTAATGGAAATAAATATGCACCAGCAATTTTATATGTTCTGAAATTATTCTTATGAAGTCTCTTGTATGTTTCTGATGGCTTTATAGGTTTTCCATATTTGCCAATTGGTTTTAGACGATTATACATGGTTTTCAATAGATGATAGGCTATTTTTCCAAAATCTTTATTTACATGAGTCGCAACCTTGAAGTAATTTTTTATTCCGAGAATATAAGCGTTATAATCCATGACAGTATGTGGTGTTGGCTTATTTTGAATTTCATGAATTAAATATCTAAGTTTTCCTAGTATATTTTTCATCTTTTTATCCATAACGTGTGTATTGGCTACGTATTTATTACGCTTGGTTACTGCTTTAAGAGAAAAACCTAGAAAATCAGATTTCCTTTTTCTAAGATTAGTTATCGCTGATTTCTCGGTTGATATATCAAGGTTTAGCTGATTTTTTAAGTATTCCTTGGTGGCGTGAAATATTTTGATAGCTGATTGATGAGAATTTGTGAAAATCTTAAAATCATCTGCATATCTAACGATATACATTTGTTTGAGATTCGTTTTCCTTAGCGCTCTTGTCTTACTATTGATTGCGTAAGCATGTTTTGTTTTTAGGCATTCCCATTGGTTAGCTATCCACCAATCTAAGTCATTTAAAACAATGTTTGATAGAAGAGGAGACAGGATTCCTCCTTGCGGAGTTCCTTTAGTTGGAACACCAATGCCTTTGATTGGTGCTTTTAGCATTCTTGAGACAATCGTTAAAACTCTTTTGTCCCGTATGCCAATACTGTACATTTGTTTAATTAACTTTGAATGACTCACGTTGTCAAAGAAACCTTGTATATCAATGTCTACTACATGATGCAACTTCACATTATTGACTAAAAACTGACATCTAGCCATTACATGATGAGTTGACCTATTTGGTCTAAAACCGTATGAATGGTGATAAAATTTAGCTTCACATATTGGCTCTAATACTTGTTTGAACATCTGTTGAATTAGTCTATCTCTTATAGTCGGAATACCTAATGGACGTTTCTTACCATTGGGTTTAGGTATTTCAACCCTTCGTACCGTTTGAGGTTTATAATTCTGTAATACTTTTCGAATTTCCTGGATAAATTCATCAGTGTTTTCAATCTTGAATTGGTCAATCGTGATGCCATCAGTTCCAGCTGTTTTTGAACCTGTATTCGCTTTAATGTTCCGAAAGGCTAATAAGATATTATCTTTCGATATGATATGTTCATATAGCCTTAAACCCTTTGTAGCATTGTTTTTACTTCGCTCATAAAGGTCATCAAATATGTCTTGCATACCGTAATATTCTGCATATCGTAGAGCTGTACTCACCGATGGATTGTTTCTCCTTCCTTACGGAAAATCCCATCATCTTACTCGACCCTGTGAGTTTCATTTAGTTATGTTAGTTTTCAAAGATAAGACTTGGGACTATCCCTCCACGCTCATTACACGCTTCAACGGTACTGTGTCCCTACTTTCGCAAGAATAAAGTCACTTCGATAGATATACTATCTTATAGACACCATCCCGATAGTAGTCGTTTAAAAGTAGATGTTTCTTACTTACAACGTTCCGATTAACCTAGCTTTACATGTATCCGTAGGTGCTCACTTTAAGCCTGCCAACCTATATCCTCGTTTGTTGGATATCCCGAAGTTCCTATACACTACTCGTACTTTCCGGTGTTTGACACTGCGTTCGCAGCATACGTCTTTCGAGCGTACTAATTTCTAGACCCGTACATTCGCAAGTTCGTCAGTCCAGTTGGACATTCTCACCATAGATAGTTTGTAGCATCCCGGCCTATCATAAACCATATTCTAAGGAAGCAACTTAGGTTTATTTCAGCCGACTTTACCTAGCTTCATACACATTCTGACTACTATCATTATGTGCATGTAGGAGGATCAGATAACTCGTTTCAACTCAACATGACGGCTTTCATTCCGAGTTTCAATTAATCAGTTGTAATTGCTTGATAGCAATTCTCCTATTTCGTGCTTTGGCACTTATAAGGAAACGTTTCGCGCAGTACAATACTTCACAATCTTTTCTATGACTTTATGAACTTAATTCCTTAAATGCGTTATCAATGCAAAAATTACGCCACCTTTTTTGGCGTTCTCGCCAAATTTTTGTGGATTTACAACTAGTAATATGCAAAGTCTTATGCAATAACTGAGATTGTACAGCATTGTTCAATATACTTCCAAAACGTTGTTGTAACTGACGTTCAAAGAACTTGCATAAAACCGTGTATAAATAATGTTCATAGAAAAAGCCACAAAATGTTGATTTAACGATTAGACTAACCTAAATAAATGAGACACTATAAAACACCTTCGAATGGTACACTTAAACAAAGTACTAACTCGGAGGTGTTTTGCGTGGGCAAAAACATATATTCAAGTGAGGTTAAATGGGCAGTTGTTAAAGATAAGATGAGTGGTCAGTTTACGAATCAAGAAATCATGCAGAAATATGGAATTAAAAATGTTTCTCAAATCAAAACGTGGATGAAATGGTATCGGGAAAATCAAGTTCATCGATTCGATCAACCTATAGGAAAACAGTATTCATACGGGCATGGTCCAGATAATTCAAGTGATGAAGATAAAAAAGAACGTCAAATGAATCACTTAAAGCAGGAAAATGAAATCTTAAAAAAGTATTTGGAAATCGAAAAGGAGTTGAAAAGGAAATTGTCCTCCAATTAGTACAGACATTACGAAAAAAATATACTGTATCAGCTATTTTATCTGCTTTACATGTTCCAAGATCTACGTATTATCGCTGGGCATCTTCGCAACCAATGGAGTTATCTAAGGAGGAGGAAACAATTATTTCCCTCTGCAAAGAAACAAAGTACCGATATGGACACCGGAAGATCAAAGAGCTGTTAAAGCGTAATTATCAAATTAAATTAAACCGTAATACTGTTCAACGGATTATGCAAAAATATCATCTTCAGTGTAGAATAAAGCAAAAGAGAAGGTGGAAATCACAGGGGGAATCGGTCATTGTTGCGCCCAATTTATTACAGCGAGAATTTTATGCAAGCAATCCTAACGAAAAATGGGTAACGGATATTACCTATATTCAATATGGTCCAGATACTTTATATTTATCTACCATCATGGATTTGTATAACAATCAAATCGTTGCCTATAAGCTTTATCCCCATCAACAAACTTCTTTAGTAATGGATACCTTGGATGAAGCACTAGAAAAACGAGGGAATCCTGAAGGAATAATCATCCACTCCGATCAAGGCAGTGTCTATGCTTCTTATGCGTATCAAAGTCGGGTCAGAGAGCAAAATTTAGTCAGTAGTATGTCACGCAGAGGAAACTGTTGGGACAATGCCGTCATTGAGTCCTTTCATTCTAATCTAAAATCAGAGGAATTTCAGTATGTTAAATTCCATTCTTTATCTTTAAAAGAAGTAAAAGAGCGTGTAGATCAATTTATGAGATATTATAACGAAGAACGTATTCAAGAAAAATTAGGCTACTACACACCAATAGAGTTTGGTAATATGGCAGCCTAAGAAGGTGTTTTATTACTGTCCCATATTGCTAGGTCAGTCTAGATTACTTGTGGCTTTTTAATATACTCCCAAACTTTTATTTGGGAACGTTTATTAAGCTTAACTTGTATACTTTATACTAGTGTTGAAATCCTTGTTGTACTAAATAACGCCTCTAATTGCATTTTAAAGTAGTGTAAACTAAAGTATTAAAACAATTCCAAATTACAGGTTTCTAAAATCTTTTTAGATTTTGAAACTTTATCATACAGTTATTTGCTCTAATAAGTGAAAGGAGGTCAGCTCATGACTAATAAAGCTCATCTAGCTTTTAAAGCTATTCATGGAGATCAGCTCGCGTTTGAGGAGTTATTAAAAATTGAAAGTGAGAAATTATATAAAATCTCCTTTCTCCATATGCAAAATAAAGAAGATGCATTAGACGTAATTCAAGAAGCTACCTGCAAAGCTTATTTATCAATCACTCAACTGAAGGAACCAGCCTACTTTAGCACGTGGCTTGTAAAAATTTTAATTCGTACAGCTTACAGAGAATTAGAACGTAAAAAGAAATCGATTGCCTTACCAGAAGAAACAATCACCTACATTCTAGAATCGAACCAAAAGGAAGAGCCTACCCTTGATTTATCAGAACCTCTTTCTACATTAAAGTCAGAATATAAGAATGCCATTTTATTGTTTTATTATTATGATTTACCGATTCACACCATTGCCAATTCGATGGGCAAGCCTCCATCGACAATAAAAACGTATTTGCGAAGAGCAAAACTAGTATTAAAACAAAAGTTAGGAGATGACTACTATGCACAAAGATTTACATAACATTGAAGTACCAAAAGAAGAAGTTTTCCAAGCAATTCGTTTAGGCATTGAGCAAGCGCAACTGGTGGAGAAGAAAACGAAACGTAAAAAGATGACAAAGCGCATGACGTATTTTACGTCTGCAGCAGCAGCTATGCTCCTTGCTTCAGGCTTTATTTTTATACCTGTTTCGAATGTATTGGCACAAGTCCCGTTAATAGGTGGCATTTATGAAAAATATCAAATGTCGATTGGTGAACAACTTGCCGAAGAGCAACTACTTACTGAAACGTCACTCATTGCAAACGATCAAGATGTTCAGGTAGAAATCACATCTGTTTTTTATGATGCAGCATATGTTGGCATCACATTTAAAGCAACTGGTGCAGTGAAGAATACAATAGGTGGCAATCAGGGACCAGAAGCTGGTTTTACCTACGAAATGTTTGATGGCAAAGACGTGTCTACATGGGGTGGTTCACTGGGGGCATTGACAAAAACTGAAGGTGGTTATACAGGTGCACTTATTTTAGATGTTCCTTCTGATTTTACTGAAAATGTCATCTCGTTACCTATTACATTTACGCATATGGCGGGCATTCGAGGAGAATGGTCATTTGATTTAGCTGCCGAAAAGCTGCCGTCCAAGCAACAACTCATTAATCAACAGGTTATTTCTCAAAATAAGGAACTTAACATTACATTTGAGGATATTCGAATTGGCCAAACGAATGCAACAATTTCTTATTCAGTTAACTTTGCACAAGCTTTTGAAGGGCAAACTTATACTTTTGAAGCATATAGTATGGATGGAAAAAAAATAAGCTTTAATCATATTAGTGATAGCACTCTTTTATTAGAGCTACCTAGAGACACAACTTCTATAAAAGTCGTTCCTGTATTAAAAATTAGTAGTGCTGAAACAGAGCAATTGAAGCCTGTTATAATTGATTTAAATTAACGAATAGTAAAACCCGTTCAGAATGTTTTGAACGGGTTTTATAAATTCTTATTGAGTAACATTCCATTCAGAGGTGGCTAATAATGCCACCACTTAATTGGATGTCTAGGTTAGTTACCAAAGTGTCATTTGGGAATGTTATTATAATTGAAACTGCATATTATATAAATTTTACTACACTTCAACATCCTTAAAATCGGATTGCTTTTTTAGGTAATGTCTTTGGAACTTCTATTAACCGTGCGACTTTTTTCCCTTTAATAAATCTGACATTATTCAACCAATAGACAAAAGCATCTGTACGGTAACTAACTCCATAAACAGGATTTCCTTCTTCATCTTGATAATGTATTTCCCAATAAGGATGCTGGTTCTCTCGGTCAAATAGCCAAATCCAAAAATCTCTTTGTAATCGCTTAATATTTCTCCCGACTTTTGCAGGACAAATCATATACTCTATATCATCATCATAATCAAGTCCGACTTTAACAATCATGTTCCATGCCCACCTTTTTATGTAATGGATTTACAGAATAATATTACCATAAATGTAATTATGTATTTTAGGTTCCCAAAGCGTCGTTTGGTAGGTTTTTTACTTAGCGTTGTAAATCTACGATGTTCCTTGTTGCGCTAACCTGCCCCGTTTCTACAATAAGGATTTCAACAGAAGCGGGCATTAATCCATCAACATCATCTTTCTATTGACTTTAAATCAATTTAAATAAATCTCTTTAGATATTCCCCAAATATTTTGTTCATAACTTTTGGTGTGTTTTCTAAATATACATTAATTTGTTCAATGTTTGATTCGAATTTATTACAGTTTCTTTCATCTGTTGGGAAATCAGATATTCCTTTAATGATAATGCATTCAACATCATTCTTCTTACAAATATAAGCAATAGCACCCGCTTCTGTATCTGCTATTGTTATTTTGTTTTCTTTTAGTTCTAAATAGTCCTTCCACATAACTACTGCTTTATCAGCGGTGGCAATTGTTCCAGTATAAAAATCATTTCCGTATTTCGATAGATCAATATCGACTATGAAGGATTGTTTAATAAGAGGTTCAATTTCTTTTACTGTACAATCATATTGAACGGCTTTATCAGGTATAAAAATATCCAAATTACTGAATTTATCATCTATTCCTGCACACGTTCCAGCAACGATTACTTTAGTTAAGTTAAATTTAGAAATCATATACTGATTTCCACCGACACCATTTACTTTTCTTACACCTGTGCTATAAAAAACAAGTTCAGTATCATTTATTGTTGTTGTAAAATACTCGCCATAAGGATAACCGAAACATTCGTTATCTTCTATGCTAAAGTATTCTAATGTCGCTTCATATTCCCACTTTGTTGCAATGCTTATTCCTATCATTGACTTATCACCCTACAAATTTAAATTGTCACTATTGAATTCATATAAACGGTCTGAATCTTCTTTACTATGTTTATGTTCATCGTTAATTCGTTATTAATATGTAAATATCCTTCTTCCGCTAACCTGCCCCTATAGCGACAAAAGAAGCATCTTATTTATTATAGGAATGTAGCACGATCTTTCTAAAGAATTTTTCATTAGGTTTTATTGATAAATGTTAAAAACACCACTAGAGCAAAAATAATAAACTTAGGGAAACACTATTTAGGGCTTGCTACTCAAGATTTATTCTAAGAATGGTTTAATTAATTTCTGAATTTCATCGTCATCCAATCTCTCGGACATTTCTTCTAAGAACTCTCCAACCGGTAATAACTCCACTGAAAAATCCTTATATAGCTCTTTAGAAACATGCTTTAAAACTTTATAGTACTCTTCAGCTAGTTGATATAAATCATTCTCTTTGGTATCCCTTTCTGGTAGTAACCTATTAAATATATATAACCTTTCAATAGTCATCTCATAGTTATTTAGCAGGGCAGTTATTGGGTCTGGAATTGAAAGTGTTTTTATTTCAGTCATGTATATCCCCCTTCGCATATATCTACATAATTTCTAAAAAGCGAAATTTTCATTATAAATCTGATTTACTAGCCATATGGATTACATCATCTTCTGATAAATTTAGTAAGTTCATTTAAATATTCACCAAAAAATATGTAAATCCTTCTTTCACTAAACTGCCCCGTTTCTTCCATAACTATAGAATAAACAAGTTAACATAATCAAATAATTATAGATTCTCTTAATCACCTACATTTACTGAAAAAAACTCTATCCTAATTTAATTTAAATATTAAATGTCTTTTAATCCAACTTTCCTTTAAATAATCAGTCTTTATTTTAAAACGCCATTTCTTTTTAAAAATCAATCATTGCTCCTCTTTCATCAAATACAGAATCAGGATTCCAAGCAACTTCCCAGAGATTATTTTCTGGATCGGCAAAATAAGCTGTTCTTCCGCCCCAAAAGGCATCGCTTGCCTCTCTAATAATCTTCCCGCCTGCTTCTTTGACTTTTTCCATCACTGCGTCTACATCCTCAAGGGTATTTACATTAATAGCAAAGGTAGCCCCTCGATAACCCTCCATAGGATTTTGCAGTTCTACTCCTGCATCCTTCGCTAATTCCTCTAATGGAAACAATGTTAGCAAAACACCTGCTGTCTTAAAAATAGCATATTGATCAGAGCTTGATTCCTTTTCCAGCCAGCCAAGCCGCTGATAGAACCTTCGCAATTCCGGTAACCGTAATGCTCCTATGGTAAGCAATGAAACTCTTTGTGGAACCATTTGCAAAAACCCTCTCTTATTATTTTTCTCCTCTACATTCTGTTTCCCTTTAGAAAAACCCTCTTATAGTCAATTTTTTGTCATAAAAAAGAAAAATAAAGAACTGCTAGCTGAGCAAATCTCTATTTTCCTTCCTCTATCTCAAAATACACGGAGAATTTTGTACCACTCTCACTTGTATGCACTTTTATTCTTGCCATATGACGCTCAGCAATTCGATAACAAACCGCCAGTCCTAGTCCTGTCCCATTATCCTTTGTTGTAAAGAAGGGGGTTCCTAGCTTTTTTAATATTTCTTCATCGATTCCATTGCCGCTATCAATGATTTCCAACACAAGATACTTTCCTTTACAGAATGTTTTTATCGTAAGAATTCCTTCTGGCTCCATAGCCTCTAAACCGTTTAGAGCAAGGTTTAATAAAAGCTGCCTTATCTCTTTCTCATCCAAAAACAGTTCTGGACATTCCTCTAATTGAAGGTTCACCTTCTTTCCTGTCAATAAAGCTTCTGCATTAATTAAAGGAAAAATAATTTCAATAATTCTATTTAACGAATATAATCGTTTATCGCTCGTCTTATTTTTAGCTAATGTTAGAAATTCCTTGATGATTTTATTTGCTCGATCTAACTCATCAATCATGAGCTCCATATGTTCTAGCGAAAGGTTAGAAGGATTTGATTTTCCAATTTGCAGGAATCCATGAACGGTTGTCATCGGATTACGAATTTCATGGGCTATTCCAGCTGCCATTTCACCAACTAAATTTAATTGATCAAGTCTTGCCATTTCTTTTTCAAATGCTAATCGTTCTGTTATGTCATTTAACACAATTAACACACAATTCTTCTTTTCGATCGTTATAATTTCAGTGGATAATAATCCTTGCTTCTGCTCTCCATTTTTCAGCATGAAGTTGACTCTTTGATTTTTAAAAGGAGTCAGCCATTCTTCTTCCTGAAAGCTCTCTTCTATACCATTAATTTCCTTCGATATTTCCCACTGATAACACTCATCCTTCAATTCCTCGATTGTATAACCTGTGCTTGTTACCCAGTTATTATTTACAGCAATAAAACTAGGATTTTGTAAGGTGCGGATTGCCATCATACATGGACTCGCCTCAAATATTTGTCGAAAGCGTCCTTCCGAAAGCATTAAATCATCTGTTACTTTAGATTTTTCTTCTCTTTCCCTATGCAGCTGATGATTCATGGATAATAACTCCAGCGTTCTTTCTTCTACAGCATGCTCTAAGCGATCAAGTTGCTGCTTTCTTAATAATTCCACTTCTTTTCGTTCAGAGATATCACGAATCGTACAAATGAATAATTGATAATCCTCTACCATGGCATCTCCAATATATATATCTACTGGAAAAATAATATGATTCTTCCGCTTCGCCTTCGCTTCTATCATTCTGCCGATTAACTTAGGAACCATCATCTCAAATGTAATAGGTGTTTCTCCAGATGTTTCTGATTCAACAGAATGTAAGAGTACTTCAATCGAAGCTCCTATAAGTTCTTCTTCTACATAGCCAAACATTCTTTTCACACTTGGATTGACACTGATTATTATTCCTTCTTCATCAAAGGTCACAATGGTGTCTTGTAACGCCTTCTGTAATACCGAAGAGAATACCGCATTTTTGGTTAAATCCATTTTCGTTATTCTTAATTCTTTATTCATTTTTTCTAATTCTGACGTTGTTTGCCAATTCATTTCATGGAGGCTTGTCGTATGACTTTCAAAAATTTGCACAAACTGAGCCACCTTACTTCTTAATGCATCTGGATTAAATGGTTTAACAATATAATCAATCGCCCCTGCTTGATAGCCTTGTGTAATATGATGTATATCTTGACTGATGGCAGTAATAAAAATAATGGGAATATGTCGTGATTTTTTTCGTTCTTTTATTAATTTTGCTGTTTCAAACCCATTTAAGCCTGGCATTTGAACATCGAGTAGAATTACGGCAAAGTCATATTTCAAAATGCATTTTAAAGCTTCTTCACCGGATTTAGCAAAAATCAAATGATAACGAGGAGAATTTAATACTGCTTCTAAGGCCATCAGATTTTCTTGTAAATCATCTACCATTAAAATATAGATTGGTTCTGATACGGAAGGAGATAGCTTTTTCTTTTGTTCTATAGATTGAGCCGAATACTGCATAAATTTATAAAGCCTCCTATCTATTAACAAGCCATTTACCAATGTTACCTAGATGCTAGTTGCGCTCTATTATTCTTTATAAAGCCAAACTCTGATAAGCGAATATAATTGCTCTAAATTTACTGGTTTACTAATATAATCAGATGCTCCCGCTTCCATGCACTGTTCTCGATTATGTTTCATCGCCTTTGCTGTTAGGGCGATAATTGGCAGCGTTTTAAATTTATCCTTTTTCCGTATGATGGAAATAGCCTCTAAACCACTCATTTCTGGCATCATAATATCCATCAACACAAGATCAATATCCGCGTTTTCCTCTAGAAGGCTGATCCCATCCTTCGCATTCTCTGCATAAAGAATTTCAATATTGTACTCTTCCAATGCTGCATGGATGGAAAAAATATTCCGTATATCATCATCTATAATCAGCACTTTCTTCCCTATTAAATTAGCACTCTTATATAGTTCCGTAGTATCGATTAACTCATTATTTGTTACTGCAATTTGTCGATAACTTTCTTCAATAGGTGACTGTTCGACAGCTCCCTGTTGCTTTTGGCGTTTCACAGGTAAATAGAGAGAAAATGAACTGCCCATTCCTTCGATACTTGTTGCTTCCAATTCTCCCCCAAGTAAGCGGGAAATCTCTTTACAGATAGATAACCCAAGACCCGTTCCCCCATATTTCCTGCTGATGGTTCCATCCGCTTGCTTAAATGGTTCAAAAATAATATTCATTTTATCTTTAGGAATCCCAATCCCTGTATCCTTCACAGTGAAGGATACGATAGATTCTTCCGCCATGGCAAACTTGAACTTGGCTGTCTCCTCCATCCGAATAATCAGCTCCACACTTCCCTTTTCTGTAAATTTAAAAGCATTGGACAATAAATTTTTTAATACTTGATTTAAACGATGTGTGTCTGTCTCTATAAAAGCAGGCACCTCTTTATTAATTTTCACACAAAAATCAAGTTTCTTCTGATTAGCGATAGGAGAAAACTGGCTTTTCAAGCAGTTTTGTATCCCTTCTAATTTTACTGGTTCCTCTATTATTTCCATCATCCCAGTCTCAATCTTCTCCAAATCTAATATCTCATTTATTAACCTTAGTAATTCATTACCAGAATAATAAATGGTCTGCAAATACTGGATTTGTTTTGTAGTTAAATTCTCATTTTCCTTTTCAACGAGCATTTGTGATAGGATTAGCATACTATTTAAAGGTGTTCTAAGCTCATGGGACATATTCGCCAAAAACTCCGATTTATACTGGGAGCTATAGATTAACTGCTGGGCTTGTTCCTCTAACTTCTTTCCTATCTTTTCTAGCTCTGCATTCTTTTCTTCTGACACTCTGTATTGTGCCTGTAATTCTTCATTAATAGCCATTAATTCCTGCTGCTGAGCTTGTAGTTCCTCCGACTGGCTTTGCAGCACCTCCGTCAAACGCTGCTCATCCTCTAGCAATCTCTTTACTTCGAGTCGATTAAAAATACCGTGAATGGATATACCTAAGTATTCCCCCACTTCTTTAAGTAAGCTTTGCTGCACCGGTCGGAAATATTGCAAAGAGGCTAATTCTACAATCGCTAACACTTCCCCTTCATAAGAAATGGGCTGAATAAGCACCTGCTTTGGTTCTGCCTCTCCTGATCCAGATTTAATCTTTATGTATCCATTGGGAATATCAATAAGACTGATGCTTTTATTCTCCTTTGCAGCTTGTCCCACTAAACCTTCTCCAAGCTGAATGATAGATTGTCTGTCTTCGTTATCAAAAGCATAATTTGCTATTTCCTTGAGGAAACGGGCATTACCCTTCTCGCTTAACAGATAAAAAACACCATATTGCGCACCTACAGCAGGAGTTATTTGACTAATGAAGTAATCTGCAAGAGATTCCATCGTTTCTACCATTGAAAAACTAGTTGTTATTTCTGCCAACCGTGAGTCAAGCCAACTTTGCTCCTCTGCCTTTGCACGGCTTTCAATTTCATCTCGAGAGTACTTTTCTAAAGTTGTTACCATTTCATTAAAGGCACGAGAAATTTCTCCTATTTCATCCTTCGAATTAATCTCCAGCCTTGGAAACTTTATTCCTCTACTAAAAGAAGCACCGGACATCACTTTCGTAACTTTATGTAGATTTTTTGTTAATCCCCTTATTAAATAAATGGCCAATGCAATACTGCATATTACTCCGACTATAATATAGACATAGGTCATTAATACGACAATATCATATGTTTTTTTTGAACCTTCTAGTTCTTCTTGCATCTCTTTAATCTGGGCACTATAAAGCGAGCTCGCGATTTGTAACAATCTATTTTTTTCATCACTTTCTCTCGCCCAAAAATTGGTGTTCATTTTTTTATTTTCGGCTTCCACTATTTGTTGGCCCTTTTCTTCAAAGGGTTTATATAATGTCGAAAATTTTATTAATAAGTCCTGCGTTTCATCCCTTTTATCATTCTCTGTTAAGAAATTATACGCTTTGTTTATTTCTTTTCTTGTTTCTTCCATTTGTCTCATTGTTATTTCATTGAGTGTTTTAGAGGATTGTGAGGATAATTCATATATTTGTCTGCTTAAGTTAGTAACTTCATTCTTTAACGTATAGGCTGCATTAATTCTTTCTGTTTTATCATGTGCAAGAACATGCATTTTGTCATTTTGCTGTCGAAGCATACTCATAAGTACAATAATTAAAATCGTAATGAATACAAAAATAATGCCTAAACCAACATAAAGCTTTGTACTAAATCTCATGTATCCTCCTATCAATCTACCAGTTTAAAAGCATAAAATAAGGAAACTCGGAAGATTATTTTTGATAAACAAGCATGAATATTTATAAACAAAGATGACTTTTTTACGTTATGAAAATAATTCCATTCTACAAAAATTATATGTTAAATATGGAAATGATACAATATGATAATTGGATGAAACTAGGAGCAGCCGGGAAGGGGAACTAACATGTCCGGAGCGTAAAAAACTCTTTTATTTAAAGATTATTGGTATAAAGTGGATTCCCCTTAATTAGGACATAATGAAAACTCCTAAACCTGGTACAAGCTTAAAGGTTTAGGAGCTTTTCATAATAAATATGGCGTAAACTAGCTGAGTCTTTATATGCATCATCCAATATTTCCGTTAATATAGCATTAGACACATCAGAAGAAAGCGATCTTTGTTTGATAAGAGTCCGAACTTCATATAAAAAATCAATATACGCAATATAATTATCATCATACATTTGCTGCCATTCCTCTTTCAGCTTTTTTGCCAGTTTTGGGCTTGCGCCATTAGTGGAAACACTTAAGTGAAGTCGCCCTTTTTTAAAGCTAGCTGGAATCTGACAGTTTCCTTCTTCAAAAGAAGAAGCATCATTCACTAAGCAAAACGATTTAATTTGTTTGGCGATACGATGATTTTCTTGTGAATCATTGGTTGCTGTAATAGTTAGAAAGGCATGGGTGAAATCTTCCTCTTTCCCTTTTCGTCGCAGCAGCTTTATTTTCCTGTCCTCTGAAAGATCTTCTATTTCAGTACAAACTTCGGGACTGATTACTGTTACACTTGCTTCTTCTTCTAGAAGCATCAACACCTTTCGATAGGCAATCTTGCCTCCACCAACTACTACACAATGTTTATCTTTTATATCAACTAGTAATGAAAGCATATTCATTCCCTACCATCATTTCGTCTATTCTTTCTTTTAATATTCCAGCTATCAATGGATTATAACCCAAATAAGTGGCGAGTTCGTATTCTTTATGGTCACTTTTTATTTTATTAATAGTTTTTTCCATTGACTTCATCAAAATCCCCGTAAAAAGAAGATAGGGAATTACCAACACATGGCGATAGGAAGAATGTTCTGCCATTTGCAGCGCTTCTTCAAAGCTTGGTTCTGCAGCAGTTAAATAACAATCCTGTACAACGATTTGCTCCACTTGTTGTTCAATTAAAGCTGCCATTTTTCCTAAATCTCGTTTTACATCGGGATCACTGCTTCCTCTTCCAACAAGTATAACAAGCATTGTTTCATCACTTTCTTTATAAAGAGAAGCACTACGAATTTTGTCTGCAGCAATTTTAACCATTTGAGGATGAACTCCAATCGGTTTTCCATATTTCATCTGGACATGCGGATATTTCAGTGAGAGCTTTTCTAATACTTCTGGAATATCTTTTTTGGCATGGGCTGCTGTAAGAAGCAAAACGGGTATGATATAAATAGTGGAAGCACCCTTTTCTACACATTTTTGAAAACCCTCTTCAATGGAGGGATCAGATAATTCTAAGAAAGAATATTCTTGTATGCCTTTGAAACCATTTATCTTCATACACTTTTCAATAAAGGAGACAGCCTGCTCGCTTGCTTCCTTTACCCTGCTTCCATGACATATATATAATATTGCTTCCATTATCAAACAACCTCTTTCGGAATGGTTTCACCGAAGTTTTCCTCAAACCATTTAATTTTCTCTCTCATTTTTACTACTTCACCAATCACAATCATACAAGGATTTTCAATTCCTCCTTTTTCAGCATCCTCTATTACATGGTTAAGATCAGTAATAATTGTCTTTTGTTTAAAGGTTGTTCCCCAATTGATGAGTGCAACTGGTATTGTACTTTTTTTTCCAAAGGACAAAAGCTTCGACTGAATATATGGTAGATTTTTCACTCCCATATAGATGGCAAGTGTATCAATTTGAGAAAGTGCTTCCCATTTAATATGGTCTTCCTCTCCATTTTTTATATGGCCTGTTACAAAGGCAAAAGAAGAGCCATAATCGCGGTGGGTCACTGGGATACCGGCATAACTGGGAGCAGCAATGCCTGCAGTAATTCCTGGTACTATTTCAAAGGGGATTTGATTCTTAGCTAATTCCTCTGCTTCTTCCCCGCCCCTTCCAAATACAAAGGGATCACCACCTTTTAGCCTTGTGACAATTTTCCCTTTTTTCGCATGTTTTACTAGGGTTTGATTGATCAATTCCTGTTTCATGGCATGATGATGCGGAAGTTTGCCGCAATAAATCAGTTCAGCCTTCGGTTTCGCATATTCTAATAACTCACGATTCACTAAACGATCATATAAAATTACATCGGCATTTTTGATGCATTTTAATCCTTTTACCGTTATTAAGTCCGGATCTCCTGGCCCTGCACCAACTAGATATACTCTCCCCATTTTATCCACCCTTCTTGTTGTTCGGATCCATTAAAAAGCGGGGAAAGGAATTGACGATGAACGAATGGTATTTGCAAGGACCATGCTCCGTTTTTCCCTTTCCCAATATTAAGAGATATAATATTCTTTTTCTTTTAAATATTGTACGATTTGTTCTACACATTCTTCAATAGAATGTTTTTCTGTATCCACGATTAATTCTGGCTGAAGCGGCTCCTCATAAGGGGAACTAATCCCTGTAAAGTCTTTTATAACTCCTTTTCTTGCCTTCTCATATAAGCCTTTCGGATCCCTTGCTTCACATGCCTCTATAGAACACTTTATATATATTTCCACAAACTCGTTTTCTTCTAATAAAGCTCTTACTCGATCACGGTCTTCGCGAAACGGAGAAATGAAGGCAGTTAGAACGACTTGCCCACTATCAACAAATAGCTTACTGACCTCACCAATTCTTCTAATGTTTTCTTTGCGGTCCTCATCCGAAAATCCTAAATCTTTATTAATTCCAAAACGAATATTATCTCCATCTAGGACATAGCTATTTGTCTGGTCTTCAAATAATCTTTTTGCAACAGCATTTGCAACCGTTGATTTTCCGGAACCAGATAACCCTGTAAACCATAGAACATAGCTATGATGCTTATTTTTTTCTCTTCTATCCTTCTTTGTTACTGCATGGTCATGCCATGTAATATTTGTACTTTGGCTCAAAAGTTCTCTCTCCTTTAAGAATGGATTTCTTGTTTTTGCAATCCTTTTATTAACACTTCCACTACTTCTTTCCGACTAAATGTACTTGGTGGAATCTCTCCATTTCTTAAAAGCTCACGAACCTTCGTCCCAGATAAAATTTCATGATGTTCTTTGCCATGTGGACAAGTTTTTGTAGAAGCCATGTTCTCACATTTCTTACAATAGAAACTATGTTCAAAGAATAATAGATTAATACCTAGCTCTTCTTGTGTAAATTGGTCAAAAATTCTTTGGGCATCATAGGTACCGTAGTAGCTCCCTACTCCAGCATGATCACGGCCGACGATAAAGTGAGTACAGCCATAATTCTTTCTCACCATCGCATGGAATATCGCTTCTCTTGGTCCTGCATAACGCATGGCAGCAGGGAATACAGCTAGGAATACACGCTCCTTTGGATAGTAATTTTTCAATAGCACTTGGTAGCTTTCCATCCGAACATCTGCTGGAATATCATCCGCCTTCGTTTCACCTACTAATGGATTTAAGAATAGACCATCAACAATTTCGAGTGCTGACTTTTGAATATATTCATGTGCACGATGAACAGGATTTCTTGTTTGGAATCCGACTACTGTCTTCCATCCCTTTTCTACAAATATTTCTCTCGTTTCTGCCGGATCTAAGTAAAAATTACTAAAATCCGTTTTCTCTACTTTCTTTATGAGTTTAATCGGGCCGCCAATATATATATTTCCGCGATCAAACATTTTCTTTACACCTGGATGTGCTAAATCATCTGTACGGTAAACAGAAACAGCCTCTTTACTTTTATCTGGAATATAAATATCCTCTACTGTCAGCACACCATATACTTCACCTTGATGGACTAGTTTTACCGTATCCTGAAGTTCAATGGTATCTGATTGTTCCTTTGAAATGGGCAATGTAATAGGGATGCTCCAAACCTCACCTGTTGCTAAGCGCATATTCTCTACCACTGCTTCATAATCTTTTTGGGATAAAAATCCTGTAAGCGGGCTATAGGCTCCATTTCCAATCAGCTCTAAATCACTAAGTGCAATAGTATCAATTTCTAGCTCCACCTTTAATTCAGAGACATCATAATTAGGATCGTATAAATTAATTAATTTTCCACCATGTGGTTGACTTAATGACATTTTTTAGCACACCTTTCTTTTTTCGGACTTTTTCTTATAAATGATTTCCGTTAAATTCCGCCACCATCTTCATAAATAGTACTGTTATCTTCACGAATCGTTTTCATTAGGCTTATAATTCCAAGTGTAGCAATACATACACTAAGAATAATAAGTACATTATAGATATCTGCTTCAATAAATAATTGCACTAAACCGTAAGAAATAACTAATGATAGGACTGGTGAAACAATCCATACCTTAAAAATTCTTAACACTAGTTTCTTCTTCAGAATCTCATATCCATTCTTCGAGACACCTATTCCGATAATGGCAGAGCTAGTTACTTGCGTTAACGGAACTGGTATTCCAAATATAGAAGCTATTGTCACTAATGTCGCGCCCGTGCCAGAAATTAGTCCTCCTTCCAGCTTCGTGAATTGGACAATTTTCTTTCCATTTGTCTGCAAGACTCTTCCCCCTAACAGAAAAGCGCCGATTGCAATAAAAAATCCACCCACTACTACTCCTGTTTGCATGGATATCATGTCAGCGCCAACTAATGGTCCAATAGAGTTTGCAACATTATTCATTCCCGCAGAGAAAGCTTCAAAGCACCCAACGATAATAACAAAAATAGACAAGTATTTTTCATTACTCGGATTGCGAATCCATTCATTTTGATTCTCAAGCTTTCTTACATATTTCCCAGCCCATAGAGCTATAAAAAAAGAAACGATTGGAACAAGAAGCCAAAAGAAGACAATCCATAATATATTCGCAATATATAAGCTTTTAAAAGCCACACCTACTCCTACTACACTGCCAACTGTAATTTCACTTGTTGATAATGGAATCCCCATTATATTAGCTATAAATAGGGAGAGTGCAGCTGATGATAAAATGATTAAGACAATTTTGGCATCAAGGATACTACTCGGAATTAATCCTTCCCCAACTGTTTTTACTACTTCACTCCCGCCAATTACCGCTCCTAGAAAAATCGCTACCGCACATATAAGCAGAGCAACTCTCTTTTTTGGTATGGCGCCTGATCCATAGGCAACACCAAGGCTTGCTGCTGCACCACTTGCACCAATGTTCATTGCAAAAAACAATGACATAATACCTGCTAAAATAATGATCATTTCTTTGTACCTCTACTCATTATTGTAAGTGTAGCCCGCATTCTGTTTTTCCTTTTCCCGTCCATCTTCCAGAACGTAAATCATCCATATTAATAGCAGGCTGGGTACATGTTCTGCAGCCAATGCTCGGATACCCCTTATCGTGAAGAATATTGTAGTCCAAAGAGTTCTTATGGGCATATCTCCAAACATCTTTCCATGTCCAATGAATCAGTGGACAAACCTTTATGGATTTAAATTTATTATCCTTATTTAGATATTGCGTGTTTTTTCTTGTTTCTGACTGTTCTCTGCGAAGTCCTGAAATCCAGGCTATCGGTTCAGACAGCACTTCATGTAAAGGAACAACCTTGCGAATCTCACAGCATTTATTTGGATTAGTTAACCAAAGTTCTTCTCCATATTGTGCAGCCTGTTCTTCTAACGTAATGGCTGGTTTTTTCATTTCAATTTGCAAATCTGGATACCGCTGTTTCACTTTTTCAATTAATTCATAAGTTTCCTCAAAATGCACATCTGTATCTAAAAAGACAATACGCGCGTCCTTTTTTATCTGCGAAATTAAATCGATAAGAACAATCCCTTCAATTCCAAAACTACAAGCATAGACAATATCCTCTCGGTACGTATCATAAGCCCACTTTAAAACCTCTAAAGCTCCCTTTGTTTCCGTTTCACTTGAAAAGTTCACAGGAGGATACGTATCAATAGTTTCATAGGTTAATAACTGACTCATTAAAAATCCTCCAATTTAATAATGGTATTTTGTTCGTGGATTATGTGCCCAAAATATAAAAAGAGGCAGCTTTAACCCACTTTCTCAGTTAAAGTTGCCTCTAGTTTGTCTAGTCAGCTTCTTTATCAAACGCCTTAAACAGGAAATTCTTGTTATTTTCCTAAGCGTATCTTTTCATTTTTTTCGATTTGAATAATTTTTCCATCCTGTACGACTAATGTGACCGATCCAAATTTCATTGTGTTTAGAATTTGCTCTAATTGAATTTTCACTTTGTCCAGCTGATTTGTTTCCCCCACCAACAAATCCCTCCTTAAAAAAGGTGAAATCTTACTAAACCATTTGAATAGCGTTTACGCCAGACATATTTTTGAATCGAAAACGCCTATCAAAGGAATGCTCGACCATCGTAAGTGAAATGCATTTACGATTAAAAAAATCCTTCCATTTGGAAAGAGTTGAGTATTATTCCTTACCCTCTCTTTCAAAATGGGTATCCATTTTGTTGGATTTTGCACCTTGCATCCAGCAAGTTGCCAGACTTCCTTGGGCTGATTCTCTCCATCTCTCTTGAAAGGCATTGTTATTTTCTAAATTTTATCATAATTGCCATTATTGTCAATAAGTTTTTCTAGTTGTTTAGTCGGGATTAACGATTTATTTCCTAGTATTTTAGGGGGAATACTTTTCTTATTATAGAAAAAAATATAGTATTAGTGAATGTCCTATTACTATTGTTGGCAAAAATAGCTGATTAGCACTAGACTATATCAGCTATCTTTCCATTCTTATTTTTTTCGTATCTTTAATAACGGCTTTGCAATGATAGGTGTTAAAATACCTGATAAAATTGCCTCTGGGACACCATTTGTACCAACTACAGCTAGTATCGCCGGCAAGAGATCTTCCACATTCACGCCAATTGCGTTTGCATACGGCTCTCTTACAAATAAATAGACAAAACCTAGCACAAGAATTGTATTGATTAGAGATCCTATCACACCCGAAATGCTCATTGCTACTGTCTCATTCATTTTGTCTTTCAGCACCTTATAAAATAACAGTCCTGCCACTACTCCAATCATTACTCTAGGAAAAACAGATATTAACGGATTGGTAAAAATAATCGGAGCAAGAACACTTGTCGGATAAGTGAAAGCACGAATAAATGTGATGATGCCCCATACTCCTCCAATAATTGCGCCTTCTAATGGTCCTAAAACAATCGCTGCGATAATAACTGTGATCTGAATGATTGTTATACTAAGTACAGGAGTCGGAATATACCCTAATATTGGAACAAAGGTTTGAATAATAATAATAGCCGTAAGAAGTCCTAGTAGAACCAAACGAGTAGTTTTATTTTTTTTCTTCATCTGCAAGTAGTTCTCCTTATGTGGAAAAAGCATTATCCACTTTTCCCTCAATTTAATAAAATTCCTTTGTTATCATACTACAAATACAAGTATTTTTTCTATGATAATAAGAAGGATTTTCTGCATTTTCCTTAGGATGGGGTTAATTACTTGCTGTTATACATTATCGGATTACTCGGTATAAGGAAAAGTCTCTTTAAGGGTTTCAATAAAGGTGATAACATTTTGTTTCTCCTTCATAATTGGAGCAAAGAGATAAGATAATCTCCTTGTAAATCGCGTTTTTGTGACTGGAATAATACTTAGGTTTCCATTCTTCACATCCCTTTCTATCACACTTTTGGATAAGAGTGATAAGCCATTGCCATTAATAAGCGTTTCCTTGATGCCTTGATTACTGCTAATGGTTAAAAAGGATTCAGCTCTTAACCCATTGGATCGAATAACATGATCTAAGTACTCTCTTGTACCCGATCCAAGCTCTCTTGTAATCCATGTCTGATCATGGAGTTCAGAAATGGAAATGCCTTCCCGAGTCGCAAGTGGATGATGAACAGATGCCACAATAAATAACTCATCCTCCATAAATGGCACCACCTGCAATTCCTTATCATTTGTTTGTCCTTCAATTAAACCGATATCTACTTCATATAATCTTACCGCTTGGACAATTTCTTCTGTATTACCAATCGTCACTTGAATTTGCAATTCAGAATGCTTTCTTTGCAGATCAAGCAGTAATGCAGGAAGAATATATTCGCCGATCGTAAAACTAGCACCTATTTTTAATTCACCCTTAATCGCATGATGATGCTCTAAAATATGCTGTCTCGTCTGGTCATATAAGCGTATCATCTGAATGGCACAATCATAAAGCATTTGACCGGTGGGTGTTACTTTTAAATATTTTGGTGACCGCTCCAATAGTTTTGTTTGAAACTCCTTTTCCAGGTTTTTAATATGTAGACTTACACTCGGCTGACTCATTAACAGCATTTCTGCTGTCTTTGTAAAATTCTTTACTTCAACAAGCGTCACAAATGTTTTTAGAGCTTCATACTGCATTTTTCCTCCTCCTTTTCGCTAATAGGAAAATTAATTATTAAGAATACTAATAGTTGCTATTAATTATATGTATTTTACTAATTCTTTAATTTCCAGTAAAGTACAATTAGAATACATCTCATACGAGGATGCTTAAGGCGGCTGCTTTCATGTATGGATACCTTAACGCCTATCAAGCTTTCGTCACATGCTTAAATTAATCTCCAATTAGATACTAATCTATTTATTTAGAAAAACAATATCCCTTGCTTGTTCTAATTAGTAACAAGCTTCTTTTGTATTTCTAATCCGATTTGTCTGATAGGATTAATAAAATACAGAGTGACAATCCTCCCTCTTCATTATAAAATGAATTGCAAGAATTATCCCACTAATCAAATAACAATAGGGAATACCATTATCTATGCGAGGTGAAAGTGTTGCAGCTTCAAGTAATAAATAGTCCTTTTAATCAAGAACAAACAGAATTATTAAACCGTCTTTTACCAACTTTAACTGAATCACAGAAAATTTGGCTAAGCGGGTATTTATCTGCTTCCACTGCAATCGCAGCATCAGCAGAACCTATCTCCAATACTGCATTAACAGAGCAAAAGGCAGCTGAACCAATTACAAAAGACATTACGATTCTTTTTGGATCCCAAACTGGAAATGCACAAAGCCTTGCCAAAAATCATGGCAATCGTTTAAAAGAATTAGGGTTTAATGTCACTGTACAGTCAATGGGTGACTTTAAACCTAATAATCTTAAAAAAATACAAAATCTCCTTGTTATTGTTAGTACTCATGGAGAAGGCGATCCACCAGATACCGCTATAGCCTTCTATGAATTCTTACATGGAAAGCGAGCACCTAAGCTGGAGAACTTCCAATATTCCGTGTTAGCGCTTGGTGACAGCTCGTATGAATTCTTCTGCGAAACAGGGAAGCAATTTGATAAGCGTTTAGAAGAATTGGGTGGAACAAGACTTTATCCACGTGTGGATTGTGACCTTGATTATGATGAACCAGCTAGTGAATGGTTCGAAGGCATCGTCAGCAGCTTGAGCCTTCAATCAGAATCAACCGCTCAGTCCATAAGTATAACACCACCATCTCTTCTAGATTCTGGTTATTCTCGCAGCAATCCGTATTATGCAGAGGTACTGGAGGTCATTAATTTAAATGGACGTGGCTCTAATAAAGAAACATTGCATGTAGAGCTTTCGCTTGAGGATTCTGGAATCTCTTACGAACCAGGTGATAGCCTAGGAATATTCCCAAATAATGACCCAGAATTAGTTGATCTTTTAATACAAGAATTAAGCTTTTCTCCAACAGAAAGTGTCACAATCAATAAACAAGGAGAAGTTCTGGCTTTTCGAGAAGCTTTATTAACCTATTTTGAAATTACAGTTTTAACCAAACCATTGGTAGAGAAATTTGCAAAAATAACAACCAATCCAGCTTTAGAAGACTTACTTGCTAAAGGAAATGAAGATAAATTAAAGGCATATATAAATGGGCGTGACTTATTAGACCTTATTCGAGATTATGGGCCAATTGAGGCAGATGTGCAGACATTTGTAGCCTTGCTTCGTAAACTGCCTACCCGCCTTTATTCGATTGCCAGCAGCTACAAAGCAAACCCTGATGAAGCACATTTGACGATTGGCGCCGTTCGTTACCATGCAAACGGACGAGATCGTAATGGTGTTTGCTCTGTTCAAATAGCGGAACGTATTCAGCCAGGCGATAAACTGCCTATCTATATACAAAACAATGAAAATTTCAAACTTCCGGAAAACCCAGATACTCCTATTATTATGGTTGGTCCTGGGACAGGAGTGGCACCCTTCCGTTCTTTTCTGCAGGAAAGAGAAGAAATCGGTGCAGAAGGAAAAGCATGGCTATTCTTTGGCGACCAACATTTTGTTACAGACTTTCTCTATCAAACCGAATGGCAAAATTGGCTTAAAGATGGGGTGTTAACAAAAATGAGTATTGCTTTTTCCCGCGATAAAGCGGAAAAGGTATATGTGCAGCACCGGATGCTGGAGCATAGCAAAGAGTTATTTGAATGGCTGGAAGAAGGAGCTGTTCTTTATGTTTGTGGAGACGAAAAGCATATGGCGCATGATGTTCACCAAACACTCCTTACTATTATCCAAAAAGAAGGCAAAATGGCTTTAGAAAAGGCTGAGGAATATATAGCTTCTATGACTCAAACCAAGCGTTATCAGCGTGACGTCTATTAAATAGTTGGCAGGAAAGGAGTTTTTCGAAAATGGCAAAACAAGTATTAAAAGCACCAGATGGACCACCAAGTGATGTAGAACGAATAAAAGAAGAGAGTAATTATTTACGTGGCACATTGAAGGAATCCATGGAGGAAGAATTAAGCGCTGGTATTTCAGACGATGATAACCGCTTAATGAAATTCCACGGAAGTTATTTGCAAGATGATCGTGATATACGCAACGAACGCGCTAAGCAAAAATTGGAGCCTGCCTACCAATTTATGCTGCGAGTTCGAACACCGGGTGGAGTAGCTACACCGGCTCAATGGCTAACAATGGATGATCTTGCACAAAAGTATGGAAATAAAACATTAAAATTAACGACACGCCAAGCTTTCCAAATGCATGGCATTTTAAAATGGAATATGAAACAGACTATTCAAGATATACACCAATCCCTACTTGATACAATTGCTGCTTGTGGCGACGTCAATAGAAATGTGATGTGCAACCCTAATCCGTATCAATCAGCTTTGCATAGTGAAGTGTATGAATGGTCAAAAAAATTAAGTGATTATTTACTGCCTCGTACACAAGCTTATCATGAGCTCTGGTTAGATAAGGAAAAGGTAGCTTTCACTCCAACTGTCGAGGAAACAGAAGTGGAGCCAATGTACGGAAAATTATATTTACCTAGAAAATTTAAAATTGGTATTGCCGTTCCTCCTTCTAATGATATTGATGTTTTTTCCCAAGACCTGGGGCTAATTGCCATTACGGAAGAAGAAAAATTAGTTGGATTTAATGTTGCCATCGGCGGCGGAATGGGAATGACCCATGGAGATAAAGCAACCTATCCTCAGCTTGCAAAAGTTATTGGATTCTGTACACCTGAGCAAATTCTTGATGTGGCAGAAAAAGTAATTACGATTCAACGTGATTATGGAAATCGCTCTGTTCGAAAGAACGCCCGTTTTAAATATACCGTAGATCGTCTTGGTCTAGATACTGTAGTAGAAGAGCTAGAAAATCGCTTAGGCTGGAAACTTCAAGAAGCAAGAGAATTTCAATTTAATCATAACGGCGACCGCTATGGCTGGGAAAAAGGCATTAAAGGAAAATGGCACTTCACTTTATTCGTGGAAGGCGGCCGCATTAAAGATTATGAAAATTATCCATTAATGACAGGCTTGCGCGAAATTGCTAAAGTACATACTGGCGACTTCCGGTTAACAGCCAATCAAAATCTAGTCATTGCGAATGTCTCCAGCCGTAATAAAAAGCAAATCGCTCATTTAATCGAGCAATATGGCATTATGGATGGAAAACGTTTCTCTGCACTGCGTCGTAATTCTATTGCTTGTGTATCCCTGCCAACCTGCGGGCTAGCGATGGCAGAAGCAGAACGATACTTACCAGTCTTAATCGATAAGATAGAAGAAATTGTGGATGAAAATGGGCTTCGTGATGAAGAAATTACAATCCGTATGACAGGCTGTCCAAATGGCTGTGCCCGCCATGCATTAGGGGAAATCGCCTTCATTGGAAAAGGACCTGGAAAGTACAATATGTACCTAGGCGCCGCCTTTAATGGTAGCCGCTTAAGCAAACTCTATCGCGAAAATGTTGGCGAGGAAGAAATCCTTTCAGAACTTCGCGTACTGCTCCCGCGCTATGCGAAAGAAAGAACGGCAAATGAACATTTTGGAGACTTTGTTATTCGCGCTGGCATTGTTAAAGAAGTAACCGACGGTACAAACTTTCATGATTGACAGATGAGTCATTGCACCACTTTAATCGTTTTGATTGGGTGGTGCTTTTTTGTGGTTGGAATTGGAGGGTGGGGGGGTGTTTGATTGGGTTGTTGAGGTTTGGCTGATATATTCGGAGTTTGGCTGATTCCCTCTCTACTTTGGCTGATATATCCAGAGTTTGGCTGATTCTACCTCTACTTTGGCTGATATATTCGGAGTTTGGCTGATTCTACCTCCACTTTGGCTGATATATTCGGAGTTTGGCTGATTCTACCTCCACTTTGGCTGATATATTCGGAGTTTGGCTGATTCTATCTCCACTTTGGCTGATATATTCGGAGTTTGGCTGATTCCCTCTCTACTTTGGCTGATATATTCAGAGTTTGGCTGATTCTACCTCCACTTTGGCTGATATATTCGGAGTTTGGCTGATTCCTATAAATGTCAACACAAATATGTACATTTTCGCTCGTTTAAGGATGTACAAAATCACTCGTTTTCTTGCACTAAATGATCCTTTAAACGATAGGAATTTCCCACCATTGTCACAACCTTCGCATGGTGTAAGATGCGATCTAAGATGGCATTTGCCAGCTTAGGCTCCTGAAATACTTCATCCCATGCCTTAAAGTTTACGTTCGTTGTTAAGATCGTACTGCGCTTTTCATATCGCATGTCAATCAGTTGGAAAAATAATTTCGCATCTTCTTGATCAATTGGCAAATAACCAATCTCATCAATGATTAATAGTTTATATTTTGTATAATGTTTTAGACGAGTTTCTAAGCGGTTCTCCAATCGTGCTCGTCTTAAATTCTGAATTAAATCATGGCATTTAATGAAATAGGTACTTGTTCTTTTCTTTGCTGCCGCAATCCCTATGGCGGTGGCCAAGTGTGTTTTGCCAACACCACTTGGTCCTAAGAAAACAATATTCTCGTTCTCTTCAATAAAGCGAAAGGTTAGAAAATCTTGAATCTGTTGCTGATTGACTGAGGTTTGGAAAGTGAAATCAAAATCTTTTATTTCTTTCATATGTGGAAATGCAGCCACCTTTACCATCGACTGCGTCATATTTTGTTCTCGCACATCAATTTCATAGTTGGTTAACTTGATTAACGTATCAATAAATGACAGCTGGTTCTGGACTCCGAAATCAATTACTTCATTTAAATGTAGAGTCATTTGCTTCAGCTTTAGATACTCTAGGTTTCTTAATAATTGTTGATAATTAGTGGATAGATTCATTATTTATACACTTCTCCAATCGTTGCTAGATTTTTCTTTGCCAAATCATCGATTTCCGGATAGTTATAGTAAGGGGCTGAAACAGCCAAACCTGCTTTATAATGTGCTTCCTGATAATTTAGCTTCGCTTTGCTGATTGGATGCTGTGCAATAAGTTTCATGTTATAATAAATCCATAAGTTGTTATCATACACTTGTAAACCTACTTTCTTTCCTTGATATTCTGGTGGTACGGAATACTGGTTTGATTTGTAGGAGATCATGTTGGATGCATTGACTTTTACTTGTGTGTGCTTAATGCGATAGGAATCTCTTACTTTATCAGTTGGTAGCTGGAGTAAGTGGTTCCTTTCTTTTTTATATTCAATCATTGGTATTCTTCCTGTCCCTTGGTGAATCTGGTGATTCACTCTGTTGGCTAACTCTTGTATAAATTGATGCAGTTCCTCTAAAGAGAATTGTCCTTGATAGGCATGAATTTCGTCTAACAATTTCATTGTCGTTTCGACTTTTCCCTTTGTCCTTGGTCTGCCAGCGATACAGGCTTTCACTTTAAAGCCAAAGTCTTTTGCGAATTGCTCAAACTTTGCATTCACTTTACCCGGATAATGTTCCGTTCTTGCTTCATCCATCACTGTTTTCATATTATCCGTAAGGAGTTCCTCAGGAACACCGCCAAACGTTTCAAAAGCTTCTGTTAGAAAGGAAAACAGCGTACTTTGTGACTTGGAAATACTCAAGTGGAATACTCGCAATCTTGAAGTAGATAGAATAAGCGCAGCTACATTGATCTCGACCTGCTCGCCATCTTTTGTTTCATATTGAATATTTTCCTTCCAATCTAATTGAGCTTGTTTACCTGGCGGAGTTTCATAGCGAACCGTCCCCTTCGGAGAAGCAATACGTTTGTCCTCCACAAAGTAAGCATTAAATTCAGGTATTCGAGCGATATAGGCTCGAAAGGTCGAAGCACCACAGTCTAAACCGTGATTATCCTTTAAGTACTGCCAAAGCACCCGCCGATAATAAAACACCTGTTTAGAATCCTCAGATAAAAGAGCAGCGATCACTTCATAATATTCATCAATTTTTGAGGACTTTTTTCTTGTCCTCTTGGGGACAAAACCATTTAGATATTTCTCAACTGTTCGTCGATCTACTCCAAGTTCTTCAGCCAATTTACTCTTATTAATTTTCATTTTCATATGCTCCATTATTTGTTTGAATTTTGGTAAGTCTGAAAGACTATTAATCTCAAAATTAACATCGACATTTAATGATATATACATGACTAGTCACCTCAAGACTAGTATGTAAAATGAAAGCAAATTTGTACATATTTATCCAAGCATTATTGTACATATTTAAAATAGCATTTCTAGATTCCCTCTCCACTTTGGCTGATATATCCAGAGTTTGGCTGATTCTACCTCTACTTTGGCATATATTCGGAGTTTGGCTGATTCCCTCTCCACTTTGGCTGATATATCTGGAGTTTGGCTGATTCTACCTCCCTTTTGGCTGATATATTCGGAGTTTGGCTGATTCTACCTCCCTTTTGGCTGATATTTTCAGAGTTTGGCTGATTTCTCCTACACTTTGGCTAATATATCCATAATTTAGCTAATTTACCCCTTCACCTTGGCTGGTACACTCATAATTTCACCTATTCCCCTACTATTTTGACTAATATAATACTTATACTTTTACTGATTTCCCCACTATTTTAACTGTTATACCCAAAATTTTGCCGATTCTCCCACTTCGATTTCCGCCCTTCCCTATCCATATCAAGCCATTGCCTACTTTTCCTACAAACAAACTGATTTTCCCACTCATAGGCCAACCTAGTTTTGTATATATTTAAAGTTGTAAGCCATATAAATATTTCCATATGAAAAATAGGAGGCTACATCATGTCTGTTAATCCAGCTTCCCCTTCCTTTCAACTATTCGGGGATTCTACCCAGTCTGTTAATTATAAAAGGGATTCTTATAATTACATTACACAGTTATTTTCTGAACAATTGCCTGCGATACATACTGGGTTATTCAATGTCCATCTTAATCAAGGATTCATTGTTCAGCCGCACTGGCACACAAATGTGAATGAACTTGTTTTTGTCATTAGTGGGGAAGTTATGACCTCTGTCTTCAACCCCTTTACACAAAGCATCATGACTTATCATGTAAAACCCGGGCAAGCTTCCCAATTTCCAAAGGGGTGGTTCCACTGGATAGTAGCATTGCGAAACAATACTCATTTTCTTACTATTTTCGACCAGCCGAAACCTGATATTGTGTTTGGTTCTGATTTTCTACGCTTTTTGCCAAAGGAAATTGCTAACAGAGCTTATTGTGTAAACGAAGCCGCCTACGCACATGCCATTGCCCCCATTACACAGTCTACTATTCTCGGGCCACCACCAGGATGTGACCAAACCGGAGGAGTCCTAAACTATCCATACCATGCCACTCAGCCTTCACCCACTATACATCCTTATCTCAATCTTTCCTCTCCTCCCCACGCTTATTAACCAGGAAAAGTAAGAAAGTATGGAGGTTATTAATGTGATAAAGAAACAACATTATGGTTCTGAAGTAAAATGTGAAGAAATTGAATGGACGTTTCCTCCTCAGCAGCAAACACGGCAGCCGGGGTTTGAATATTTGATGGATCCACTTCCAATTTTTGATAACCCTAAATATATCGGAACAGGTAAGTTAAAGGATCGTACAGCTATTATTACCGGCGGAGACAGCGGCATTGGCAGAGCCGTTGCCGTCGCTTTTGCGAAGGAAGGGGCGAACATTGTTATCTCTTATTTTGACGAACATACAGATGCGGAAACAACAAAGCGAGTTGTCGAGCATTATGGTCGTTCCTGCTTACTGATTCCAGGAGACTTGCGAAGAAGAGAACATTGTGAATTCATTGTGCAAAAAACATTAGAAACGTTTGGGAAAATTGATATTTTGGTTAATAATGCAGCTGTACAATTTTTGCGAGAAGACTTAACTTCCATACCAGATGAACAATGGGAATTAACGTTTGATGTAAATATCCATGCCTATTTTCACTTAACAAAGGCTGTCTTGCCTCATTTAAAAGCAGGAGCCAGTATTGTTAATACGACCTCTTTGGTTGCCTATATTGGGGTAAGTGACTTGATTGATTATACGACGACTAAAGGTGCGATTGTTAGTTATACAAGAGCGCTAGCCAACAACCTTGTGCAAAAAGGTATCCGTGTGAACGCTGTTGCTCCTGGACCTTTCTGGACACCCATCCAGCCTGCTTCACAATCAGCTGAAAATATTGCTACATTAGGCTCAGATGTACCAATGAAGCGGGCGGGGCAGCCGTATGAAATTGCTCCAGTCTATGTGTTGCTTGCTTCTGATGATGGTTCTTATATGACAGGACAAACGATTCATGTAAATGGCGGTGCTATGGTTACGACTTAGAACAGCAAAAAAAGGACGATATCCGTCGTCCTCTTTTGTTATTCCTCATTATTTTTCTCTTTTTAACACCCTTACTTCATATGGCAAAAGTTCTATCTGTTCTTGCTTTATTTCTTGTGTAAGTAAATCGAAAAAGGATTCTTTTAACGTTACTGTTTGCTTTTGTTCTGTAAAATTCATGACAAATAAATAGTAGCACTCCGCCGAATCCCTTCTTTGGACGGAAACACCTTCTTTATGCAGAATTTCCCTTTCGCTGTCAAGATTACCTTCTTTTTGCAATTCCTCATAAAAATCATCTAAAAAGGCCTGTTCCGTTCTTGCCCCTATAAAATAGGCTTTTCCTTTCCCGTAGCAGTTTTCTACAACAGCAGGATTCCCTTGATAAAAGTCCTCCATATACGTCGCTAAAATATTCGCTTCTTTCCTTTCAAAAATGGTGCAATAATCTTTTATTTCATATTGCTTCCCGTTATAGGTAAGGGTATTTCTATCTTTTGGATAAAGAGTATCTGTTTCTTTTACATCAATGCCAAATATTCGTTTTAGCGTTGCCGGCCAACCTGATAAATGGGCAAGATCTGTTTCATTAACAAGGCCGCTAATATATGAAATTACAAGTGTTCCGCCATTTGCAACATAGTTTTCTAATTTAGAAATTGTATCAAGAGACATCATGTAGAGCATTGGAGCAATAACTAAATCATAGGAAGCAAGCTCTTGATTTAATGTAACTATATCGACACTAATATCCTTTTTCCAAAAACTTTGATAATGCTTTTGCAACGTTTGAGGATATTGCTTTGTTGAATCGGAGAATCCTTGTGCATCGTTTAAAGCCCAGTTATTTTCCCAATCATATACAATTGCTACTCTTGCTTGTTTATGTGTTCCCTTTACTTCAGCAATCTTCTCTAGAGCTCCACCAACTGCTGAAACCTCTTGAAAGACTCGATTCGTTTCACTATTATCATGATCCACTACTGCCCCATGAAATTTCTCGGAGGATCCTCTTGATTTTCTCCATTGAAAATACAGAACACTGTCTGAACCATGTGCGATAAATTGCATGGAGGATAGCAAATGCATACCAGGTCTCTTCGTTTTATTCACATCATGCCAGTTGACGCCACTTGGTGTACTTTCCATAATGAGAAAAGGCTGTTGTTTTAAAGAGCGATACAAATCATTGATAAAACCAACTTTTGCAGCTAAGTCCTTTGTTTCCTCCCAATCATTGTGCCAAGCAGGATAGCAATCCCAACTAACAATATCCACATGCTTTGCAAACTCACTATAATTCAAACTTTGAAAGGGTATTAAATCATGCGTGTCTGCCATAAAGTTTGTTGTAATAGGGATAGATGGAGAGATTTCCCTTAATGGCACTATTTCATGCTTGTAAAAATCAATTGTTTGGTCAGTGACAAAACGTTTCCAATCTAAATTCAAACCATGAACCATACTTTCTCCAATGGAAGAAGGAGATTCAACTTCTGACCAATCTGTGATCGTATGACTCCAAAATGGTCCCCACCAAGCATGATTTAGTTTATCTAAGGTCCCATACTTCTTTTTCAGCCAATTACGGAAATTATCTTGGCAAAGTCCACAGTGACAATCGCCGCTATACTCATTGGAAATATGCCACATTAGTAACGCAGGATGATTTCCATAGCGCTCCGCTAGCTTTCTATTAATAATTGCTACTTTTTCACGATAGATAGGGGAAGAAAAACAATGATTATGGCGTCCCCCATGTAACATTTTCATGCGATTTTCGGTGGTTCTTAAGACTTCTGGATACTTCTTAGACATCCATGCTGGTCTAGCGCCACTTGGAGTAGCTAAGATAACTCTCCCGCCCATTTGATAAATGGCCTCTATTCTTTCATCGAGCCAGTCAAACTGGAATTCCCCTTCTGTTGGTTCAAGTGCACTCCATGCAAATACCCCTAAAGTGAACGTATTTGCTTTTGCTAATTTCATCAATCGTAAATCATCTTTCAATATTTCTGGATAATCGAGCCATTGATCTGGATTATAATCTCCACCATGCAATAAGCGATTATCTGCTACTGTTTTATCTGTCATCTTAATGCCCTCCGATTCTTATCCTTTTGTTCCTCCTGCTGTTAATCCAGATACGAAATGCTTCTGTAAAGCTACAAATACAATCGCAACCGGAATACTTATCAGAATAGCTCCAGCTGCAAAGGTGGTGTAGCTTGCTCCCATTTTGTCGCTGACTAATTTATACAAGCCTATCGGAAGTGTATAGTATTCTGGATTTCTCAATATAACCGATGATATCGCGAAGTCTCCCAGCGGAGCAGTGAATCCATTCATTGCAACTACCGCAAGCATCGGTCTAGATAAGGGCATGAGTATTCTCCAAAATATTCTGGTGTTGCTAGCTCCATCAATTTTCGCACTTTCATCCAGGTCAAGCGGTATAGAATCAATATATCCTTTCATTAAATACGTATTCATTGGGATTTGGCCACCAACATAAATAAATATTAAGAGCCAATGGCTATTGATTAACCCAAGCATTTGCGCCAAAACAAAGATTGCGATTAAAGCAGAAAACTGTGGAATCATTTGTAATAGCAAGAATAACATTAAACCATTTTTTCTCCCTTTAAACCGAAAACGAGAGAAAGCATATGCTGTATAAGAGACACATAGTATCGAAAACACCATTGTGAGAATACTAATCTTCATCGAATTCATATACCATTTTCCATAGTAAAGAGTACCTTCCTGTTGAAAAAGGTCTTTATAATGACCCACTGTTGGATTATCTGGGATAATACTCGTACTTACCAAGCTGTTACCCGGATTGAAGCTAGCACCAATCGTCCATACTAACGGATAAATAATAAGGGTACATACAATAAGCAAAAGGAGGTAAGTAAGTGTCATTCGAATAGTCCGCTGTTTTTTGATACTGACCGTTTTTTTGGCCATCTTATTTTACCTCCTTAAAAGAATTCGTTCTTCTGAATTGCCATAAAGCAATACTAATAACAAAAATACTAAGTAAAATCGTCAATGCAGCAGCAAGTGCATATTGACTGTTCTGCATCGTTAATTTATAAATCCAGGAAACTAAAATATCTGTACCACCGGCTGTTGATCCTGGCACAGCTGGTCCTCCCGCATTAAACAGATAGATAATGTTAAAGTTATTAAAATTAAACGTATATTGCGTAATAATAATAGGTGCCATTGAGTATAAAATAAGTGGCAGCGTAATATTTTTGAACTTTTGAATGGGGGAAGCTCCATCAATCGTTGCTGCTTCGTATAGATCATCGGAAATCGATTGAAGTACCCCGGTGGTGACAATGAATATATACGGAAACCCAAGCCATCCTTGTATAAGCAATAATGCCAATCGTGTCCAGTTTGGGCTTGTCAGCCAAGGAATACTATCTATCCCAAAAAAAGCTAAGATGGAAGTATTAATCGCCCCAAAGCTATCATTGAACATGCCTGCAAATACTAAAATTGTTACAAATCCAGGTACAGCCCACGGTAACACTAAAATAGTACGAAAGAATTTTTTAAAGCGTAATTCCTTCTGATGAACCACCACCGCTAAAAAAATCCCTATTGCCACTTGAAGCGTTGAGGCAATCAGTGTCCAAATTAAAGTCCATCCTAATACATCAAAAAAAGTAGCTCGCCATATATCGACGGTAAATATCTTCTTAAATGTCTCAAGTCCTACCCAATCCACTAAATTAGCGGGAGCGGAATGGTACAGGTCATAGTTAGTAAAGGCAAGTGCAAAACAAAATAGGATCGGAAAAATAACAGAGAAAATAAGTAAAAGGAAAGCTGGACTTGTAATGATATATGGATATCCTTCTGCTAAAAGAACCTGATACTGCTCTTTTATGGAGGGAATAGCAAATCCTTCTTCTCTTCTCTTTCCAATCGCATACGCATCTTTTATATTGAAGTAATAAAAAGCTAATCCGAAAAAAATAACAATTACAGCGATAATGCCCTCTGCAAGTAAGAAGATGGAATTATCTCGGGGCACTTGTTCCCCAAGCGTAACAATCCCCCATAGTCCCATATTAAATAAATCCTTAAAAACAACAATAAATGCGATAGAAAAGATAAGGAAGAATGCTCCCTTTCCCCATTGTTTATTATAGAACTGCCCTAAACCTGGAATGATTGATAATAATGCAGCCCTTTTCGCTGTCTTTGTATCTGTATCAACTGCCTTTGCTTGGAAGCTCATACTTAAACTTCACCTCTCTCCTTTTAAAAGGGACCAGTATTTTTTGGATACTGTGCCCCTCCTTGTTCCTATTTAGTTTCCACTATTAGCAGCAATGGAACCTTTGATTGTCTCGACCGCTGTTGACAGAGCCTCTTTTGGCTTCGCTTTTCCTGTTGCAATCGTTTGAAGTGCTGAGTCAATTGGCTGCCACACTGCATCCATTGCTGTAATGCCTGGTGTTAATTGTGAATATTGAGATTGATTCGCTACTGCCTTTGCATTTTCACTTTCTGTCACAGCTGGATCTTCTGCTAACGCCTTTACTGCTGGAACTTCTTTCGTAATTTCATAGCGTGTTTTCGAATTCTCTTCATTTGCTAAAAATCCAACTAATTTTTCTGCTAGTTCTGCTTTTTTACTATAAGTGCTTACGTTATAGCTTTTCACCCCGATGAAGGATCCCATATGTTCTCCATTTGCTAACATCGGGAGCTCTGCTACTCCATAATTGACGCCTGCTTTCGCATACGGCTCTAAATTCCACGGTCCAGAAATAACCGCAGCGGCTTTCCCTTCTGTAAATAGAGAATCCAGAACATTTATCCCTTGCTCGCCAATAATTCCGGATGGGAACAATCCATCTTTATAAAATTTAGAAATATACTCTGCTCCTTCAATGGCTCCTTCATTTGCTAAACCAATATCCTCTGGATTGTATGCTCCAGAACTGTCCTGCCCGAATACATAACCTCCATATCCACTTAGAACACCATTTGCATAGTATATTTGATCCCATAAAGCCAATAAGCCATAATTTCCATCCTTGGTTACCCCTTTAGAGAACTCATACCATTCCTCTGTTGTTTTCGGCAATTGGTCTTCACTTACTAAGTCCTTGTTATAGTATAAAATGGTCGTTTCCACGGCTTTAGGAAGCCCATATACTTTGCCATCAACCATTTGGGATTCCATCGCTGCCTCTGTATACATTGACTTTTGCGTATCATCAACTGTGATTTCCTTTAAAATCCCCTCTGTTACAGCCGTTCCAATCTGATCTGCGGGAATTGTGATAACATCAGCTCCTGTACCTGCTGGTCCGTCTAATCGCAAATCTTCTAATTGATCTGCATAAGCTTTCTCTTCAACTTTAATTTTCACGTTATTTTCTTCTTCAAATTTTTTAATTGCATCTGCAATTCCTTCCGACTTGCTTTGATCTTCCCATACAAGGAGATCATAGCCATTGTTATTTTTCTTTGAAGATGTATCGCTATTTGCCTCATCTGATGGTCCACAACCTGCTAACGCTAAAGCTAAAGAACTACTCAAAAGTATTGCGGTAAGCCTCTTTTTCATCTTTTTTCCACCCTTTGCTTTTTCTATTGTCTGAAAACGTTTTCTAACAAAAGAATACTATACAAAGAATTTTTTGTAAATATATTTAGTAATATATTTTATTAAAAAAGAAAAATACAATACTTAATAAATTTAATAATATAATAAATACTAATAAAAATATTTACTTATTAAGAATAACATCAGGAAAATAATTTACTAAAAAACATTACTAATTTATAAACAAATCGCTTATAATGTATGTATTGAGAACAGTGCTTTTAGGAGGTTTACATGGTCACCATAAAAGATATTGCAAAAAAGGCAGGTTTTTCACCATCTACCGTTTCGAGATTATTAAATAATGATTCAACACTCTCCATTTCTCCAGAAACCAAGAAGAGAATTTTAGATACAGCATTTGAGTTAGGATATGAAAGAAAAAGTATTCAACCACTTATTGAAAAGGTTGCACTTCTTTACTGGATTACGGATAAAGAAGAGCTGGAGGATGTTTATTTTAAACAAATGCGATTAGAACTTGAAAAAAATGCTATTAACCATAATATTGAATTGCATCTATACAAACATGAAGACGGTATAAATAGTATCCCCCATGATATTTCTGGCTTTATTGCAGTTGGTGCCTTTTCGATGGAAGAAATTCAAAAACTAAGAAAGAAAACGAAAAAAGGGGTTTTCATTGATACTAATCCTGTCCCTGACCTATATGATGCTGTATTACCGGATACTATAAGAATCACCAAAAAGGCAATCGATTACTTCATTGAAAATGGACATCAAAAAATTGGGTTTATTGGTGGAACCTATCATAATCCAGATACGAATGAAGATGAAATGGATATTCGCGAAATCACGTTTCGTGCACATATGCAGAATATAGGATTGCTCGATGAAAGATATATATTTGGCGAAAGGCATTTTTCCGTAAATGATGGCTATACCGTTACAAAGAAAGCAATTGACTGCTTAAAAGAAGAATTGCCGACTGCCTTCTTTATTGCCTCTGATCCAATTGCAGTCGGAAGTCTTCAAGCTTTTAATGAATATAATATTTCGATTCCAAATAGAGTCAGTATTATAAGCGTCAATAATATAAGTGTGGCGAAATATGTATCACCTCCCTTAACAACCTTTCATATTGATATACCGGAACTATGCAAGACGGGTGTTTCTTTACTTCTTGAGCAAATTCTAGATCAAAGAAAAATTCCAAAAACTGTTTTACTGCAGTCAGAATTAATTAAACGGAAAAGCACATGATTAAAAAAGCAGCGGGGTTTCATTGTCACAAAAAAAGCATCCAAACAGATGCTTTTTTTTCATACTTTCTTCGTATTGGGGGAATATAAAAAAATCCTGTGATAACTTAAAGAAAGGATAATCGTAACTAGACGGGTGATTATTGAGTGGAACGGAAAATATTAAGATTCCTCCTATTTTTAGGAATTGGACTTTTACCAATTATCTTTAGAAAAAAACAAGCAAAGGATTGGTTTCTTGTTTTCTTTTTAAAAGGGTATCTGTCTAGTTTTATTGACGGTATTGTTACTTCGAAAAAACGCCTTAGTTTCCCTGTTCGATTTTTACCAAAGCATTTTAAAATTAATGTGTTATTTGATTATTTACTATTTCCGATCACCTGTGTTGTTTATAATCAAATAAGCTATCATTCCAAACTACCGGGAATTATTCTCAAAGCACTTTGTTTTAGTATCCCGATGACGATTGTAGAAATTCTGTTCGAAAAATACACAAAGTTAATCTCCTATAAGAAGGGCTGGAATTGGTATGATACATTGCTAACCGAAACTTGTACCTTCTTAATTTCCAGAACTTGTATTGGACTTATCCGAAAATTAGACAAAGAAGATAAAAAACAATCGATCCATTAAGGGTTCGATTGTTCTTCTTGGTCTAGAAGAATAAGCAATTCTTCTAGTTTGGCTATTTCATATGTTGGCTGGACTTCTAATTCCTTTTTCTTTTTTAATGGATTAAACCAGCATGTATCAATTCCTGCATTGCAGCCGCCTTGTATATCGGCGCTTAGCGAATCGCCAATAATTAAAGTTGTCTCTTTGTTGATTTGCGGGATTCGTTCAAAGCAATAATCAAAGAACTCCTTCATCGGCTTTTGATAGCCAGTATCTTCTGAGACAAATATAGCTTTAAAGAATGGGTAAAGACCTGAGGATTTTAACCGCTTTTCTTGGATTTTTGATATTCCATTGGTCACAATATATAAATCAAAACGATTGGAAATCCTTTGTATTAAATCAAGTGCTCCATCTAGCAGCTGATTTCCTTCTCCTAAATACTTGCGGTAGCTTTGCTGTAATACAACACCATCTACTTTTATGCCCAATGTGTCAAAGAAGAGGGTAAATCTTGTATTGACGACCTCATCGCGCGTTATTTTTCCTTCTTCAAAGGCTTTCCAAAGACCTTTATTGAGCTCTTGATATTGCTTTTTCCATTCATCTCTGTAGGAAACTCCTTGCTCTTGCAGCAATAATCGAAAGGCGTGATCCTCTGCAGCTGCAAAGTCTAGTAAAGTATCGTCCACATCAAAAAGCAATGTTTGATAATACTTTACGCTCCCAACGTTTTTGCTGATTGTTTCTTCCTTATTATTCAGTAATCCTTGCATGTAAACTCACTCCTATTATTTCAGCAGTTCTTTCACTGGCTGTTTCTTCTCTGATGCACCACCCATTTTGAACACGAGAATGCCACCGATAATAACTAATACTCCTATTAATTGCTTGAAAGTAAACGGAACCTGATCTAATCCCAATAAACCAAAGGAATCAAATAGCAAGGCAAAAACAAGCTGAGAAGACAAAGAAATCGACACAGCATATGTTGCTCCCAAATGCTTAATCCCCTTTGTCATGCATACAACAACACCGACACCAATAATTCCGCTGAACCAATACCATGTGTGCATATTTTCTAAGTGAAAAAGGCCTGTACCTTCTGAAATAATACCCAAAGTAAAGGAGGCAATAAAGCCTAACGCTAACACTAGAGTCGTCGTTGCCCAAAGACCAGCCTTCTGATTTACTCGATTATTAAATATATTCTGCACCCCAACGAGACTCCCGCTAATAAATGCAATCAGTAATCCATATATCATGTTTTTTATTCACCTGCCCCTTCTTCATAAATACTTTTACCAGCTAAATTCAATAAACCATCGCGGTTTTTCACCATAATAAACCCCTTTTTCCGTTCAATCAATCCATCCTGACAGAATTGCTGTATTACCCTATTTAAATGACGATAGCTAGTGCCAATTAGATTGGCTGTATCCTTAAGATTAATTTCATTACCATCCGTATTGTATAAAGGATCCTCCTTATCAAAAGAAACAGATACTAAATAACTAGCCAGTCTCACTTCCACTGGGTAAAATAAATTGAAACGCATCGAACTAGATTTTATATAGAATTTTTTCGTAATAATATCCAATAGAAACTGCAAGAAAGGGGCATAATCATTCGCATATTGCTTTAAATATCGTTTATGTACACCAATGACCACCCCATCTGTGATAGCTTCCACCGTGTTCAAAATATCTGTATTCCTTACATATTCAACGTCCCCAACCATTTCGATTGGTGTTTTAAAGGATAGAATTAACGTTTTTCCTTCTGCTGTTGACGTATATATTTTCACCTTGCCATCTACCAAAATGTAAAGATATTCCGCTGCCTGTCCTTGCGTACAAATAAATTCCCCTTGATTAAAAGCATAAAGATGTAAATGGTCTTTCAACTTTTTCGGAAAGATTGCTTCTAATTGAAACTTGCGAATATATTTTTCTATCTGCTCTAGATTTCCCATTTCTTTCACGGATGGTTCTCCTTACATTTTTAATAAAAGAACACCTATTATCATCATACCAATTCCAATAAACTGCGGAGCTCTCATTTGCTGCTTTTCCAGTCCAAACCAGCCATTGCTATCTATTAGAAAGGTTATAAATAACTGGGCAATCAAGGCAGTTGAGATTGTTAACGTTGCCCCCACTAAATGCATGGCGGTAATCGTGCTGAAAATAACAACCGAAGCAAACGAACCTCCCGCCAAATATAATGGCTTTACTTGTTTATATTTTGAAAATGCTTCTTCCTTTACGATTAATAAGATTAGAAATGCAAGTACAAAACCAGTAAATTGTGTAATGGTAGCTGCCTGCCAAGAACCAATATCCTGACTAATTTTTGCATTTGCCACTCCTTGAAGGGTAATGAATGCCCCACCCATTAGTGCAAATAAAATACCTCTCATTTGTTCGACCCCTTGTTGTTTGATTTCCTTTTTAAAGATAATCGATTTCTAAAAATAGGAAAAGGACATATGTCCTAAACATTCCTTCTCCTAGTATAATCTTTTTTCCATAAAAAAACTCCGTCTGAAAACTTAATTTCAAACGGAGTTTATCTATTTAACTAGTTAAATATTTATTAAACAGTTTGTGCTACTAATTTCTTTCCAGCAGCAGCAACTTTTTGTAATCCTTCTTCAATGATAGAAGCAGCTTTATCAGGCATTGCGTTATGACCTTCGATAATAACTTCATCAATGATTTCCATACCAAATACGCCACCAAATACAGCACGCATATAGTTAACAGCCATTTCAGAAGAAGCAGCTTCTGGAGTAGAATAAACACCGCCACGAGCATTTAAAAGGATTGCTTTCTTATCTGTCATTAATTGAATCATGTTACCTTCTGCATCAAATTTAAAGGCAAAGCCTGCAGCATATACATAATCAATAAATGTTTGTAATTTAGCTGGAATAGTTAAGTTCCAAAGTGGGAATGCGAACACTACTACATCAGCAGCTGTTAAAGCATCCATCGCTTTTTGTTTTGCAGCTAATAATCGTTGCTCTATATCTGTTAATTCTTCTCCGCTTTGTACTTTACCGAAAGCATCAAATAATTCTTGACCAAAATAAGGAGTATCTTCTGCATAGACATCATATACATTCACATTAAGGTTTTCAGCACCCTTAACAGATTCCATAAATGTTTCATACATTTTGCTTGATACAGCTTCAGCTGCCGGACGATTGTTTGCTTTTACTACTAATACATTCATTTATTTCATTTTCCTTTCCCTTATACAAATTTAAATCTATGTGAACATCATAACAAAAAAAATGGTTCAAAGGCAAATATTTTTAATTAAAGATATTTAATTAAATATTTCCAATCAAAATGCAAATAAGCTATTTCATTGGAATGAGGAAATTAGTAGAATAGTAGGTAAAATAATGAAAAGGATGATGAGAATGCACATTAAAATCGACCCTGTTACATCAAAAGAAATCATTGCTTTATTAGAGGATCATTTACATAGCATGACCCTCCACTCCCCTCCTGAGAGCATTCATGCATTAGATGTGGAAGGATTAAGAAAACCAGATGTAACCTTTTGGAGTGCATGGGAGGATGGAGAGCTAACTGGCTGCGGTGCATTAAAAGAGCTAGATAACAAGCATGGAGAAATAAAGTCTATGAAAACCTCCCCTCATCATTTACGAAAAGGAGTAGCAAGAAAATTGCTTCTCCATATTATCGCAGAAGCCAAAAATCGTGGCTATAGCCGATTAAGTTTAGAGACAGGTTCCATGGATGCTTTTCTACCAGCCAAAAAACTATACGAAAGCTTAGGATTTGAGTATTGCGGCCCATTTTCGGATTATACCGAAGATCCGAATAGTGTTTTTATGACGTTAGCATTAGAAAAATAAAATTTTAAATATTCATTCGATTATACTGCAGCCTATTCCGTTTCCACTATTCACAATGAATAATTGGAAACGGACTTTGGCCTTTATCTTCCTTGTAATCAGTATTACAAGCTGCTCAAATGCTCATGAATAATCTTCCAATTTCCATCTGTATCTTTTACGAACACATTCGTTGCTCGTCCACTGCCTTTTATAAATTCGCCTTTATAATATCCTTCATAATGATAATGATAGACGCATGTTGCTGTGTCATTTCCCATACCTAGCCACTGTATGTCTGCAGCTGAATACTTTTCTTCCTTAATAGTGTCCCACGCATTCTCAAAATAATTTTTTATCTCCTCTTTACTTCTGCATGTTTGATCTGAGAACCAATAGATCGCTTGTGGGTGCAGCAGCCGTTCTACATTTTCGAAGTCATGCGTATTTGTCGCATCAATATATTGCTCTAATAGATTAATTGGACCCATATAAAATAACCTTCTTCCCCATTTTATTTAGATATAGCTTATTATAATATGTTTGCATAGAACGAGAACCGATTTGATAAAAATAATGGCTAGTCGTTTTCTATTGGCTTTTACTGGCTCTTGATATGCCTGCTATCTTTCTCTCATTCGGGATTAGCTGGCAGTTGGAGTCTTACCGTCCGTTAAGAGCAGAATCAACCTTCCTACTTTTCCACCAGAATCATAATGTAGATGGATACTTGCTTTATTTTCACAGTCGAACGCATATTTAATTCTTCTCGTCTCAGTCTAAAAGATTATTCGCAAGCATTTCCTTAACATGATTTCTTTCCGCTTCATTTACCACGAAGAAATACTTACCATCTATATAAGCATCCTCACCTTTTACTTCATATTGTTCCATACTATTTCTAGTATTCTTATAACTTCTTTCAATAGATACCATCTCATTCAAGGGAATGTTAGTCTTCACATTTTCACCTAAAGTCTCTAATATATCCTTAAATTTAGTAACTGAGGAGATACTAGTTCCTTTATCAATAATCGCTGCTATCACCTTTCTTTGTCTTTCATTCCTGCCAAAATCTCCTCTAGGGTCCAGTTTTCTCATTCTCACATAACCTAATGCCTGCTCCCCATCTAAATCTATATTTCCTAATTGATAATGATATCCTTTCTTGTAGTACCCTTCATCAAGCCATTCAATTTCATTATCTACGGTTATGCCACCTAAAGCATCGACCATCCCACTTAGTGCTTCCATATTAATTTTTATATAATAGTCCAATTTTTGCCCAGTAAATCCCTCTACTGTATCTAATACCATCTTCACTCCCCCTAACGCATAAGCAGAGTTAATTCTAGTAATCGCCCCGTTTCCGACTATTTCTGCTCTTGTATCTCTCGGTATACTTATCATTTGTAACTTTTCCTTCACCGGATTTAACGTCATAACAATCAAGGCATCAGTTCTCCCCACATCGTTCTTCCGCTCATCCACTCCCATCAATAAAATGGAGATAGGCTTTTTATTTTTGACATTTTCACTTCTTAGCTTACTTTCCGTTTTTGTTTCTCCATCAATAGGTTCGTAAACCTTATCTACTGTATTATCTATCGTTTTATACAAGTAAAATACAAAACTACATATGCTAATAAAAATAATAGATAATATACTTATAGTAATTTTCTTATGTTTTTTCATGGTTATCTCTCTTTCTTTTTATTACTCCTTATTTAAAAAAGTTGGAATATATCATCCGGAACTTCCTTATTTATCCATATATCAATTGTGTCTATTATTACTTTGCTCGCGCCATTTTGATCATATAAAGCTAAATACAAAATAATACCTGTTTCCTTATCGGATTTATCATAAGACTTTTTATACAATAAAAAAAGGATAATCATAACTACACTAATTGTTGCCGGATTCTCTTCATTTATAAAGAATTTATTTTTCCACCTATTGTTCTTTTATCTCTATTATAAGGAAAGTCTGCAAAAAGGATAGTTTTATAAGCCCAGCTTTTTAATACATCTTTACAGCGATTTACCAAGATACAGTTACCCAAGTCTTATAGGATGCCTCGTTTCGAAAATTACCGATATTTTCATAACATTTTATAAATACATCCTGGGCAATATCCTCTGCCATTTGTTTATGGCGAACATAAGTATATGCTAATCGGACAACACTTTTTCCGTACTCATCCATTAACCAAATAAGGCGTTCTTCCTTTTCAAGAGGATCGTTAGAGCTCATTTGCTCTCTCTGTTGCATACTGTGCTTTTCCTCAAGCATCTAAAACCTCCTCCTTTTTCTATTACGTTTAGACGACACAAACCTCCTTTAGGTTCTGTTTTTTCTCCACATTTTCTTTTAATATGGTAAGAGGCATTCTTTAGCGATTTATTGTATTACAATCCAACTAAAAAAATCCAAGAAAGGATCTATCACTTTCTCGGATTACAACTAGAACTTCCTACTTCTTCTTTCCACCAATACTGTATTTCTCCACTCACCATCTACCTTGCCAATTTTCTCTCGAATGCCGACTTCTCTAAAGCCACAACTCTTATGAAAATAGATGCTTGCTTTATTTTCTGGAAATATACCTGATCGCAGTATCAAATAACCTCCTTATTCAGAATGTTCAATTATTTTTTTCTAATAAAAATTCCCACTAACCTTTGCAATGATAAGCTGGATGTATTCCTATTATCGAAGAAGCCAAAAATCTAGGCTATTATCAATTAAATTGAAAATACGGATTCCCATGCTTTTCAATCTGTCAAAAATTTTAAAGTTTCAGTGTCATAAGTATTGTTCAGCTAACGCAGGAGATTCTTATAATTAATTTGTAACGTTAGCATTGAAAATTATAATGTTGAAGAAATATACAAGGATGGAGTTGACCACCCAATTACCTTTAAATGAAAATGATACATTGGTAGATGGGTTGGCCTACTCCTTAACCAGAATCTTTATTAAAATTATAAATCAACTACTATACCATATCTTTTTCCGTGCTTAAATTGCTCCTTCACCTTCTCTGTATAAAGGTTTTGGTCGATATAAAATTGTGCCGCTTTATTTTTATATTTAGGAGCAACACTGTATACAAGTGTAATTGGTATCGTTGTATTAGGAGGTAATTCCTTTACTTGGTTTACATCAAACTCACCATCCATCGTCTGATAATAATCCATGCCGTAGGAAAGCTTTGATTCTATTAATTGCGAAACAGATATCGTTTCTTCAGACGTATTTTCTACTTCCATTTTTACAGTGGCAGGAACATAAGAATAATCTTCATCCCCTTCTATTGCTCCATACGACAAGTCTATAACAGTAAATCTTAACTTATCATCTGCAATCCACTCATCTTTTTGATAAGTATCTAAGTCATATTTTATGGCAACTCCTTTATTTACTTCATATACTCGATATCCCCAAATACCAACCCCAAACAAGAAAAGAACCAATAAAAGAAGCTTTATTTTCATTCGTTTTCTCCTTTTCGTTCATAATGGTCGATAATTTCCCCATTCTCCATTACAAAAATTTCATCGGATAAATACTCCAAATCTTCCTTATCATGACTTGCAATAAGGATGCATTTATTCTCTTTCTTTAGCTCTAACAGCAGCTTTTTGAATTCTTCAATTCCATCTGTATCTAAGGCGTTTGTTGGTTCATCTAATATAATTAAGTCTGGTTTTTCCATTATTGCTTGTGCTAGACCTAGACGTTGCTTCATACCAAGTGAATATTTCCGATATTTTCGCTTGTCTTCTGGATCTAACCCAACTTGACGAATTGCTTCCTTGATTCGATCATCGGTAATGGTATTAGTTAGACTAGCAAGCATTTTTAAATTCTTAAACCCTGTATATCCTGCTAAAAAACCTGGATACTCAATCAGCACACCAACGCTTGGCGGGAATGAAACATCTTTACCCAGTTTCAATCCATCTACCATTACCTCTCCCTCCGTCGGCAAAATTAACCCACAAAGCGCTCGAAACAACATTGTTTTACCAGATCCATTCTTTCCACGAAAACCATAAATAGCCCCTTTATGTAAACGGAGATTAATATCCTTTAAAATCGGTTGATTTTTTATTTCTTTGGAAACATGATTTGCTGTTATGTAAACTGCCCCATTCATTCCTTCCACTCCTTACAGGTTATTTTTTTTATTATAAACTAGATAAGCGATTATTGAGGAAACAAGGAATACAACAAAAGAATAGACAAGCGAAAATGTCATGCTAAGCTGATAATTATTTGCAAAAATGCTTTGCTTCAATATCATCGAATGAATACCTGGAAGCCATTTACTGTCTAAAATTGTTGATACACCACTTAAAATAATTATTCCTAAAAAAGCAAGAGCCGGTGATAGCAATTGCATCGTTAAAAACAAGAGGCCTGATAAAGCAAGACTAGTTACCAAGTAACCAACTATTATTCTTGTAACAACTTCACTAGCTGAAACAGGTATATCCATTAACGGAACGACAGTATCTTGAAAGTATTGAGACGTCTCAAGTGAAAATGTTCTAAGAGTAATACTTGAGACAAGGTAAATGCTCAAAAATAAGCCAATAATAAATCCAATATTTTGCATAATCAACCATCCTATTTTCGATAGGAAATAGCTTGACTTGGAACGACTTCGCAATAGTAAATAGATACGATTCTTCTGAAAATCCTCTGATAAGAAATCACCGATCAGAAAAATGATAAAAAACTGTGTAAAAACCCAGTATATAGGCACCTCATATTCTGATAAGAATTGAAAGTAGCCTTCATCTTTTAGTAACATAAAGATAATATCAGCACTATTGACACCGTATTGATTTAAACGAACACTCATCATCAGCGTTAAAAAAGCGAAAAACAGAAACCAAGCACCATACTTCCATTTTCCATATAATAGACTATACTTCCAATCTCTTAAAAATAGACGATAGATGATTTTCATTAATAAAAATCCTTTCTCTCATATAGCCATCCGGTTATTGCATAAAGAACCATTGAAACAACCATTAAATAAATTACATGATAGATTGTCTTCATCGGCTCTAACCAGTCTGCTATGCTAACCGTTGCATTCATCGTATAGATAAAGAATGGAAGTACCCCGAGATGATCTAATCCAGTGATTACATACATAATAATAAGTACAAACGCACTGTTTTTTAGAAGCTGTTTTAAAAACAAGAAGGAAAAGGAAATCATTAAAAATCCGAAAAACTTTGTAAGAAAAATAGTTCTAATGATTTTATAGGTTACAAGATTAGTAGAGATAGCAGCATACCGTTCTTCATTATTTAGATATTCTCCTACCGTTCCTGATGGATTTAACCAAGTATTCTCCCAACCGATCAATACTCCCCCTAGTAATAAGGAAACAGCCATAATAAATATCGTAAACACAAGCGAAAGAAGTATTGCTGCCACTACTTGTGTATGCCAGATAGAAAAGCGCGATTGATAGGTTAATACGGAAATGGGATTTTCCATTTGTTCCACCATTTGAGTTAATAGAATAACTAATACTGGAATTGCGACAACAATCAACATATAGTGATTGGCACTACCATTTATTCCACCTACATCGACCACTACATCAAATATTCCTCGATTAGACCACTCACCTTGACTTGCTATTAATATCAAAAACCAAACTAGCAAAATCGTGTATATTCCTGAATAAAATAGGATTAGTTTATCAAAAATAGTGCTCTTTCCTACTGAGTATAGAAATTTAGATTGTTTCATTTTTTCCACCTAATAATCGATACCATAGGTAACTTCCGATTAATCCAATAGCCGTTATGCTTGGTAATTGCCAAGTTGAATTAATATTTCCGAGAAAATGTAAGGACAATCCAACCCACCCAAATGTACTTAACAATACGTCAAGTGCCAATACGATTAAGAATGGAAAAATAAGAACGATATATCTATTTTTGACTACAGTAGAAAATGCTAATCCCAAAGATGCGAGCATACCACCAAAGAGAAAAACCCAAAAAATTCTTAACAAAACATATATTAAAGGAGATTGATAGAAAATATCAGCTAAATAGGATTCTTGGGTAACGAGGGGCATACCAAAATAATAATTATTTTCAATCAAAGGGAATGCCATCATCTCCCCTAAAAAATTTATAATAAGCGGAAGTACCGCCACACCCCCACCAATGAAAAAATTAACTAAGTAACGTGTATTTAAATATTTTCGCTTCTCTACCTTAGTAAGAATACTTTTAATTAATCCTGTATTGAAATCTTCTGCATAGGCATCTGCATATACCAATGTAGCAAGTAAGGGGAATGTTAATGCATAGATGTAATACGTTTCTCCTGTAAAATACATCCAAAAGACGTAAGGACTCCCTGGATAAAATATGTAATCATCGATTGTCATTCCATGTGGCCATTTCTGAACCACAGGAAGTAAAGCAAATATGAGCCCAATTAGAATCAGAATCCAAAAAACTGGTCTTCGCATAACCCGGTTTATTTCCATTCTAAGCATTTAGACACCTTCCTCTAATAAAATTCTTTTTTTTCGTATCGTTTGAAACATATGTACCAACATATTGTAATGCCAAGTAGGAAGTATATGACATTAAATAACTTCTCTTCTACTGATACCCATGTATCTAACGTAATTTGCATTCTTCCTAAAAAAAAGCTAAAATCATTTGGTAACAAGCCGTCGACCCCAAAAAGGAAAAGAGCTAAAAAAAAGATAAAAGTATTTTTCTTTATTATCGTTTTTAATAAAAGTATGAATAAAGACATAAACAAAATACCCAAAAATCGTGAAGCAATTATGTAAAGCCAAACTTTCCAACTAACAAAATACGGAATATACATTTCAAAAATTTCCTTCTTTTCAAGTAGGAAATAAACTGTCCCTTCTCTTGTCTGCCATAAGTTGTTAATATGTCCATTTATAATGAAAGAAGAAATTACTCCACTAGCTACCATCCAAATTATAAAAAAAACACTGATAATAATAGAAAAAATGAAATGATTTTTAAACACTCTTTTTTTGTCCCAAATCCTTAATACAAACATTTCCTTTTCCATTTGGTCTATAAGTACAGGTATTATTATAGATATAAGTGGAAAAACACCCATCAGCAGGACAAAATCACTGGCAGTCCCTCCAAATCGCAAATTAACAACATAATCAAATAAAGAATTCCCTCCGTCCCTTTTTGCAGAAACTACGCTGGCGACCGTAATAATTGCTAAGTAAATGATTACTAAGAAATATGTTCGTTTATTGAGAAGTTTTAGATTAATCATTATTCACCCCACGTAGTCTAGCTTTACTTTTTGTTGGCATTTCCCACCTGACTTCACTTTAAAACTATCAACAAAATGTTAAAATATCGATAGCCAACTAAAAATTCCGTCATATCCATTTTCATCTTAAGCTACTAATGTGCCATTCATAATCACCATTCTGGGTCACTTAAAGATTCAGAAGATTCTTTGAATAGTTTTTCTTTATATAAAATGGCCAACACATTATTGCTCACCCTTTTTTCATTTCCAACTTGGGTAATTGTAGTATGTAAACATCGAATCTAATTATATAGAAATTATTCTTTTCTACTGAGTTTAGTATTAGAAGACTATTTTGTTTTCTTATCAACCAAAAGTGCTATTTCTCATCCCAGTTACTTTTAATTACGAAATACAACTTCATTCCCGTTAATTTTTAGAAAACTAATTAATACGATGACCAAATTATAGATTACAAACCTAAAAACTATCCAAAATCGCAAAAAGATGAATAGTTTTAAATCTATCCATCTTTTGTTTTGCTAATCTATAAGACTATTAGATTGAATCTGGACTCCAAACTCCAGACGCTGAAAAACCATTTTTATCTGCACCTCTAACAGCTTTTATGCGAACTGCCGTTTCCTTCTTATTATCTTCCCAAGCATGATTTTTTATATAACGCCCCTGATTTAAACTAGATTTATTAAATGTTACATACCAAACTTTAGAAAAATTATTACCATTAAAATCTACAACAGAAGCTATATAAGAAGGACTGGTTGCCCCAGTGAGTTTCTTTAGCTTCATATATGAAGAAGTATCATTAATTTTTGTTCTAGAATCTGTATAATCCGTAGTTGTTCCTATTGGAAATCCATAGGAATATGTCGTGTCCCCATAATTACCATCAGCTGCAAACGCAGTAAAAGAACCAATAGACAATACAACCGCTCCAGATAAAACTAGCCCATATATTTTTTTCTTTATCGACATAAAATTCCCTCCAATTATTATTTTGTCGTAACCGGCTACAAACTTATGCTACCAATTCTTCCAAAAAAAAAACAATATATATATTATGAAAATTTCATTTTTTCTTAAAATTACCCTCTAATATAATACATTAATTACTTGACAAAATACTCATCTGTTGTAACCTCCTTATTATTTGTTAAATTCAAATTAAAAGCATCCTCAGGATTTCCTTCATTGAGTTGGATTTTGTTTACTTTGATACTAAGTCCTGCGTCTTCTTTCCCGTAAAAATTCGCCTCTAAAATTACTCCTGTATCTTTTGTAACTATTAGTGTGAATGGTCCTTCTAAACTCTCAGATGTTTTTTTCGATAGAGAACCTTCAATGATATATACTGGCACTCCTAAATGTTCGCCCTCTTCAAATTGCCAATCATCATAATTATTGTATATATACATCCATAGTTCACTGCCAATTAGCCATTTTACCGTAATCGCAAAACTATTATTTTTCTTCAAAACATTATATATTCCCTCTTCTGGTTTTTGTCTAACTAACTTCTTACTGTTTTCAAGAATGATTTCCCTAACCATTCCTGTTTTATCCTGTGTCTTTTCTTCCGTATAACTAGTAAACCTAATAAAATCAACATAAAACTTAATCTGATGTAAATTATCCAATTTTGATAACTTATAAGTGAATTCTCCATTCGCTGTATCCACCTTATCCCAAGAATAATAAATATTGTGAACAATGTTAAACTTTTCAGGATTTTTTTTTGCATACTCTTCTTCTTCCAGCGTACGAAATGGAAAAGTCTCGTCTACGTAAGGGCTACGATGCGATACATTAAATTTGTGAATCTCTGTTTCCTTCTCTTTCTTAGATAATTCTTGATTCTTGGATTCCAATATTTCTTCTTCATTCCACCACTTACTTTTAGCGACTGGATATACTTTAATAGCAACTAACACAAAGACGAGTATCGTGATTAAAGTTCCTACTATCAATTTCTTCACCTTTATTTCCTCCAAGCTCATAATCTCTTATTACCTGTTAACTTCTGAGTAAATATTTATATTTGTATAACCTTTATTAATAGTTAAGATAAATCTAGTTACAAAAATATTATTAAGATTACCATCAACCAAAGGAACTATTTCACTTGCTATCATCCAAATCGTGAAAAAATACTTATAATAATATAAAAACAATATAAGTTTTTAACATCTTTTTTTGTCTTTAATTCTTAATACAAACATTACCTGTTTCCATTTGGTCTACAATTATAGGAAATATCATTGCTATGAGTGGAAATACACCTATTAATAGAACAAACGTACTAGCAGTCCCACCAAAACGTAAACCAACAATATAATCAAATAAAGAATTTCCCCCATCGCGTTGAGCTGAGGCTATACTAGCAATCGTAACGATTGCTAAATAGAACAATACCATATAATACATTCGCTTATTGAAAAATTTCAGACTATTCTTTACTCTTATCCTTTATACCATCTATCCCACCTGACTTCTTTTCAAAACTATCTACTATATCTTTGATATAATCTTCAACTGAAACTTCCTGATAACCATTAAGATCTATGTTAAAGGCACCTTCTGGTACGCCTTCATTAATATGTATCTCTTCTACTGTAGTACTTCTTTCTGCCTCTTTTCCTTTTCCATATATTTTAGTATCTAAAATAACTCCTGTATCTTTTGCAATCACCATAGAAAATGGACCATTAAACAATTCTGAAGTACTCTTAGGTATATTTCCTTCTACAAAATAGGCAGGCAAATTAAATTTTTCCCCTTCTTTAATTTTCCAATTCGAATAATTATCGTAAATAAACATCCAATCTTCACTATCTAAAATTCTCTTGATTGCATCTTGTACGGAGTCTCCTTCTTCTTTATCCTCCCAAACGGTATATACTTTTTCTTTGGGCTTTTGCGCCGTAGAAACTCCTTCTTTGTACAGTCTTATTTCATCAGCTACCACTTTTCCATTTTGGCTTTCCTTTGTATGTGTGTAACTCCAGTTTCGATTATAATCTGCATAAAATTCAACATCTTGAATATTATCAACTTCAGACATCTTAAAACGAAACTTCCCATATATAGACTCAACATTATCCCAAGAATAGTAGATCTTTTCTACAATTTGAAAATGATCAGGGTATTTCTTTGCCAATTCCTCTTGCTCTTTTAATACAAAAGGAAAAGTTTCTTCTTTGTAAGGATTGCGATGCAAATCATTCCCTTTTATTGAAGTTTCCTTATTAGTGATAGATGCCGTTTCCTTATCATCCTGCACTAACTTTTCTTCATCCCACTTATTTTTTAGAGATGGATACAGCTTTATTCCAATTAATACTAGAGCCATTACAGTAATAATGATTACTGGGAGGAATTTTTTTTTGATCATCTTTGACTCCTTTTAATATAATAAATATATTTCTTTATTATTAGTTAATACCTATTTATTTTCATAATAACACCCTACTATTTATCTACATCCATCCTCATGAAAAACTTGATAGAATATTACATTAATTCAAATAAATTTTTAAAATTATCTTTATCTATCTGTATTTATAAATTGGATGATGATTTAAATAACTTACCAATGAAACATTCTTAAAAGTACCTATAGCATTCCTAAAACGTGATACTCTTCTACTAACAAATAAAATTACTGAACTGCGACAAAGGACTATCCAAAATTCCTTAATTCTTTGGTCAGCCCATTTCACTATAACTCCCTTAGAAAAGTATATTTCTAAGGGAGTACGTGAATAATAGTTAAATAGAATCTGGACTCCATACACCAGATCCATAGAAATCATTTAAATTCCCAGCATCCCTTTTTGCCTTTATTTTCACGTCTACATAAGTTTTATTTTTATTATCTTCTTTAGCATAATTCTTCAAATAACGTCCTTGATTAATGTTTGATTTACCAAATGTAACATACCATACCTTAGAAAAATTAGAATTGTCTTTTTTTACAACAGAAGCTGTATAAGAAGGATTAGTAGCAGGTCCCCCTAACGTTTTTAACTTCATATATGCTGCAGTTTCATTATATTTTTCTCTTGCCTCAGTATATTGAATTGAGGTTCCAGTAGGAAAATTAAAATTATATTTTGTATCACCGTGATTACTTGCCCCAAAAACCGAAATAGAACTTAACGATAATAATGCCGCTCCTGTTAAAACAAAAGAATAAACCTTTTTATTAATAGACATTCCCTTACCTCCTATTTTTTTACAACCGGTTGTTGAATACAAAATATCACAAATTTCAGAAAAAACAACAAAATTATCCAATTTTTTCAAAAAGGTCATCAAACTAGATTTCAAAAAATCATACAATTACAAATATTTATTGGGAAATTACTTGTTTGCTTGCTTATCTTATTTTCTTTAAAAGTTATCCTAAAGACCCATACTAAGTATTTTATAATCTCTTTTCTATCTCTTCTCTCAATATTCTTTCATTTGATTATCTTATCTACAATTCACTGAAATTTCGGAGCTGAAAAATCTGTCTAGGGGCTCTATTATCTTTCCTCATCCCTAAATCTTATTTACCTTCTTATTCCCCTAATTCCTATTACTCTTTTAATACAAAAGGAAAAGTTTCTTGTTTTTAAGGATTTCGATGGAAACCATTTCCTTTCATTAAGGTTTGCTTATCAACCATCCGTAATTTTTCTTCATCCCTCTTAATTTTTACGGATAGATATAGCTTTATCCGAATATTACTAGAACCATTAAGTAATAACTTGTCGTGAAGAATTTTTTCATCTTTGACTCCTTTTTCGAATAATACATATTTTTTATTTAATTATTAGTTAGTACCTATTTATTTTTACGATACTCTCTCTCTGTTTATCTACATCTTCACGAAAAGATTGATTGACATCTTAATTCAAATTATTTATTGTCCTAAAGCGCTCATTATTCATCTCACAAAATCTTTGTAGTAAGCCCTTCTATCTCCTTACTTTTAATCCTCATTTATGATTTATTATTTCTCCTAAATATTCCTCTGCTGAAATCTCTTTATTATTTGTTAAATCAGTTGAAAAATATCCTCTGGATTACCTTCATTTAAATGGATTTTTTCCACTTCAATATAAACCATAGGTTCCTTACTTTTCCCGTATAATTTTGCATCTAGAATGATCCCTGTTTCTTTTGAAACAATCATCGTAAATGGTCCTTCCAACATTTCAGAGTGTTCCTTTGAAATGCTTCCTTCTATCAGATATGTAGCCAATCCTAACTTCATTCCGAACGAATCACTATTATTCAAAATATTGTATACTTTCTCATCAAGTTTCTGTCTTATCAACTTTGTACTTCCAAATCTATCTTCCAATCGGTTTTCTCTAAATAATCCTGTTTCTGTTTGTGTCTCTTCCTCCGTATAACTAATAAACTTTTCATAGTCCGCATAAAATTTAATATGATGTGTATCATCTAACTCGGAAATCTTATACTTGTATTCCCCATTTACTGTATCAACTTTATCCCAAGCATAATAAATGCTATTTACTACTTGAAACTTTTCTGGATTTTGTTTGGCATACTCTTCTTCTTCCAGCGTGCGAAATGGAAAAGTCTCATCTACATAAGGGCTACGATGTGATACATTAAATCTGTTAGTTCCTGTATTCTTTTCTTTTATAGATAAATCTTGCTCTTTGACTTCCAATTTTTCTTTTTCATTCCACCAGTTACTTTTAGCGATTGGATATACTTTAATTGTTATTAATCCGAGCATAAGGAGAGTTAATAAAATTCCCGCAATCCACTTTTTTGGCATCTTATTTTCCGCCTTATCTTTTGGTTTTCCTGCATTTTATTATTTTGCTAGGTTTCCACTAAGCATTTCTTTAATTGAATCTCTTTCTGCATCCATTACCACTCAATCAATCGAAAATATATTCTCCGGGACTCCTTCATTTATAGATATATTCTTTACATTTACCATTACCCTTGCTGGACGATCCAAGTCTCTATGATCATAATAGGCAAGGTTGAAGACTGTTCCTGTTTCTTTATCAATTGTTACGGAAAAAGGTCCACCCACCGTATCATACTCGGAATCAAACGGATAATTCCCTTCGATTTCATAGACTGCTCGGTTGAATTTCCTTGTTTCCTTATAGCTCCAGTTTTCATAATTGTCGAGAAGCAAAACGTACCATTCATTGTTAAAAATAACTCCAGGTAGACCCATACCCTTAAACTCCTGATTATCTAATGGTTTTACATAATCTTCTGCATTCGTTCTCTTTATTGTAAAAACTCCATCTTTCCAAAGGGATTTTGATAATGTATAACCATCCTTATCCCAATATTTCAAAGTGGACTTATACAGACCCTTATTTATATCCAAATAAAAGGATTCTGTGCTTGGTTCATCCAAATCATTGTACCTATATTCAAATACTCCATACGCAGAATGGATATTAGGGTATGAACGAAACATTTTTTGTACAATAGCAAATTTATCTGGGTACCGCTCCGCTAAACTTCGGTTATATTGCATCTCATCCTCATTACTTTCGACATCCCCTATTTGATTACTTAACTCGTTATAAATGGACACTTCTTTTCGTACATTACCTTCTGATATTTTTGATTGGCTTCCGATAAAGGGGATTATTCCGGTAAAGAAAATTACAATTAGAACTACACTAACAGCTACCGGAAAATATTTTCGAACAAAAATTATTCCATTCGTTCTTTTCGTAGAGTAATTAATCTTTTTCAAAACCCTTTGTTTATGCTCTTCGGAAAATGTTATTTCCTTTAATATCGTTCCATTCATTTTCTCATCTAAATTTTTTAGTTTTTCATCCATTGCCATCTCCTCCATCAAGCAGTTTTTTTAGCTTCTGACGTGCACGATGCATCCTGGACTTTACCGTATTCTCATTCAATTCTAGTAATTCTGCTATTTCGTATTGGGATAAACCTTCATAATAATACAGGATAATCACTTCTCGAAGTGGGACAGATAAAGAAATGACTTGCTCGGAGATGTAACGATTCTCCTCATTTAAAAGAATTTGTGATTCTACAGATTGTTCTTTACTATCTCTTTTAAAAGAAAGAAAGTCTGCAAAAAGGATATTTTTATAAGACCAACTTTTTAATACATCTTTACAGCGATTTACCGTAATGCGGTATACCCAAGTCTTATAGGATGCCTCGTTTCGGAAATCATCGATATTTTCATAACATTTTATAAATACATCCTGGGCAATATCCTCTGCCGTTTGTTTATGACGAACATAAGTATATGCTAATCGGACAACACTTTTTCCGTACTCATCCATTAACCAAATAAGGCGTTCTTCCTTTTCAAGAGGATCGGTAGAGCTCATTTGCTCTCTCTGGTGCATATTGTGCTTTTTCTCAAGCATCTAAAACCTCCTCCTTTTTCCTATTACGTTTAGACGACACAAACCTCTTTTAGGTTCTGTTTTTTCTCCATATTTTCTTTTAATATGGGTAAGAGACTTTCTTTAGAGATTTATTGTATTTACTACCCAACTAAAAAAATCCAAGAAAGCATCTATCACTTTCTCGGATTACAATTAGAATTTCCTACTTCTTCTTTCCACCAATACTATATCTCTCCACTCACCATCTAGCTTGCCAATTTTCTCTCGAATGCCGACTTCTCTAAAGCCACAACTCTTATGAAGATAGATGCTTGCTTTATTTTCTGGAAATATACCTGATTGCAGTGTCCAATAACCACTTTGTTCAGAATGTTCAATTAATTTTTCTAATAAAAGTTTCCCATATCCTTTGCGATGATAAGCTGGATGAATATATACACTGTGCTCCCCAACCCCTTGATATACATAGCGGTTCGATACTTTGCTGATAGCAGCCCAACCAATAACTCTATTCGTCTCTTTATCTAATAGGACCAGGCTAGCAGTTAAATCTTTATTATTGCTCCATTTTTCCCAAGTGGGAACATCTGTCTCAAATGTTGCTTGTCTTGATTGTATCCCTAACCTATAAATAGCTGCGATTGCTTCCCAGTATTTCTCCGAAATCTTCTCAACCTTTACGCTCATCCTCCTTCTCCTCCTTCACGACACAACAGCTATCTTTTTTCTTTCCTACTTCTTCTATCATAATGGTACAACAATCATTTTTCTGCTCTTTTTTCATTATTTTTTTTAAAATATTCATAATAAATCATTCCTCCTGCTAATTGTTTCCCTTTTAGATAAAATAAAACAAAAACCCTGAAATCGTAGACATCGAAATAACTGATAAAATAAACGCGAACACTAATTTCCGCTTAAAGATGCTATTTAATAAGCTTAGCTCTGGTAGACTTGCTCCTGCTGAACTGATCATCATTGCCATGACTGGTCCGAGCGCCATCCCCTTCGCAATAAGAATCTGGGAAATCGGAATCATAGATGATAACCGAATATATAAAGGAATACCAATAATGGCTGCGATTGGAATCAACCACCACTTCTCTCCGCCTAAGTAGGTTGCTACAAACTCTGTTGGCACGATTCCTCCTATCACTGCTCCAATACCTGCTCCTATTAACAAAAAAGGGTAAACAGTTTTCATTAATGTTAAAATTTCAGAAACTGTATTTTTCAAGCTAAATCCCTTCTCTGCTTGAGACGCATTTTTGATGATGACATTTTTTACTTCTTTTTCAAACCCCCATTTCTCTAATACAAAGCCAAGTATAACTGAAAGTATCGTTGTAATTGCCGTATATGTGAGAGCTACTTTCCATCCCATTAGAACAGCCATTACAGTTAAAATAGTTGGATCAAGAACGGGAGAAGTAAATAAAAAAATCATAACGGTGCTAAACCGGATTTTACTTTTCAATAAATTCACCACAACCGGTATGGTAGAACAGGAACAAAAAGGGGTAATAAAAGCAAAGACTACTGCAATCAGCGCACTAACAATAGGTGGAGCCTCCTTCATCCACATCTCCACTTTGTTATAGCGAATAAGTCCTTGTAGCAGGTTAACAATGAAAGATACAACCACAAACAGAACAGTTAATTCGATTACTAACCATGCGAAATTTTTCAGCACTTCATACCACATCTTAAAAGCCTCCTATTATTTGCAAAATACAAGTATTATATCAGAGCTATATTAAGAAGGAAATCTAACATAGCCTTTTTCCATCACTTAACCGGATGACAACACATATTGCTTTTTGCCATGGAACTATTTAATAACTTTAACGACCGGATTACCGTATCTCTTTCAAAGTCTGACATAAAGGAGAGAACTTCTTCTAAATATTGATTCATTTGTGTATCAATAGAAGTCGCAATCGCTTTTCCTTGCATTGTTAATTGGAGTACGTATACCCTCTTGTCGTTCATTGATTGTTGCTTATTCACTAATTCCATTTTTACTAAAGATTGAATTTGCCGGCTAAAGGTGGTAATATCCATTCCAATAAGCTCCGCTATTTCTTGCATTGACGGATTACTTCTCTTATCAATTTCATATAAAATATGACTTTGAACAAGCGAAATTTCTGTCTTTCCAACAGAACAACAATTTTTATCAAGTACACCAAATCTTCTCATCGTAATTTGTAAAATCTCACGGATATTCTCCATCCTATTTCCCCTTTTCTTTATGAAGTTATTTTTATTATATCTTATTATTTGCATTTTGCAACTATTTAATTCAGACTGTTTTTTTAAACAGTCCTACTTACACTTTTCTGCTGAGAATAATTTGTTCTCCTTTTGGTCCCATTACTCTTCTTCCTGTCTCAGCAAATCCTGCTTTCTGATAAACATATTGCGCTCTAGTATTTTTCACATTCACAGCCAAGATTACTTCCTTTTTCGCAGGAAAATGCTTTTTCACAAAGGGGATTAATTGTTCCATTGATTCCCTGCCTATTCCTTGCCCCTGAAATGAATGCTGGATAGAATAAGCTCGCATAAGAATAGCTTCTTTATTGTCACTATACGCTTTTACTCCCTCCCATCCATGAAGGACAAAAAAGCCCGCAACCATCCCATCATTTAAGATAACAATAGGGTGACGATCCTCTTCCGTTAAACATTTCTCTAAAGCATCAAGCGGCGTACTTGTATAATATAGCTGTTCATCTGACAAAAGATATTCTTCTAATTGCTGCTTATATTTTTCTTCATAAACTTCCAATGATATAGACACTATCTTCACCTTTCATTCACTTTGGTTGTTAATAGATTTTTTATGAGCACCACTTCATCTCTAATAGGAATGCCATCGTTTCCGAGGAAAGGGATTTCTGGTTTAATCTTTCTAGCTTCTTTTACTGCGTCTTTAAGCAATTCTGCTAAACAATAGCCCCTTTTTTGGTAAAACTTTAAGGCTAATAAATTATCATTTGTTGTAATTATTTTGACCTGATCACATGGGGCTTGTTTGGCTGTTCGTTCAACAGTTTGTAAAAGCTTTGTTCCAACGCCCCTTCCTTCTTCGATACTGTCTAAAGAGATAATTTCACACTCCGTATCTCTTAAAATGTAGGTTATTAAACCAATCATTTCCCCTTCTTTATTCCAGGCAATAAATCCATCTAAAGCACTGCAATCATAGATGCCTGTAGAAAGGACCATTTCGGGGCTTCCCCAATGAGATTGGAAAAATAATTTTACTTTTTCACGGTTGGTTTCAGTAATCGCAGTAATATTCATCTCAGTTCCTTCTCCATACAAAGATATTTTTGATACCCAATAGGCTTAGAGGCAAAGAAAACCTCTCCTTTTTCTATATAACCATGCTTTTTATATAACTTTAAAGCTTGAGGGTTTCCTGAAAATACATCTAATCGGATGCTATCATATCCTTTGGCAAGAGCATATTCCTCCATATGCTGGACCATGATTGCTCCTATCCCTTTTCCTTGGTAACGGGGATTAAGCATGAGAGAGTGAATAATCAAAGGATTATTTCCATTCCATGGAATGGACTGCCATTCCTCTGTTTGCCATTCATTTAATACCACATGTCCCACTATCTTATCCTCTTCTAATAAAACGAATAGCATCTTGTTTTCCATGCAGTCCTGGAAATAACCTCTATTAGGATAATGATCATCCCATTGGAAAATATCATGCTTAATTAGATTTTCTCTGCATTTGATATAGATATCATTAACTTCTTCTAGCATATTGGCTCTTGCCGTTATAAATCGCAATTTCATTCCACCTCTTTCCTATCATGATGCTCGTCTCCATTTTACCATTTTCACTCTTATATGGGGATAATTTCCCTTATAAATGTCCATTTTCTCGTTTGAGCATATCGAACACATATTTCATGGAATAGAGGTAAAATTATACATATAACATAAGAGTAAGAGGTGAATGGTGTGTTCGAGAAATCTATATATAAAACTATTCTAAGCAATTCCTTCACCATTCCAGTGAAGGTTACTTATTGGGATGGAAAATCAGCTGTTTATGGTAACGGCGATCCTGCCATAGAGCTTATTTTTAGAAAGCCTATTCGTATTAAAGACATTCATAATAACGCATCATTAGCTTTAGGAGAAGCATACATGAACGGGAAGATTGAAATAAAAGGAAGTATCGAGGATTTAATTGCGTCTGCCTATGAAAATGCATCTAGCTTTATGCAAAATAATAAGTTTAGGAAATTTGTTCCCAAACAATCTCATACAAAAGCGCGAAGTAAAGAAGATATCCAAAATCATTACGATATCGGCAATGACTTTTATAAACTATGGCTAGACCGTTCCATGACTTATTCCTGTGCCTATTTCAAAAATCCAGAAGACACATTAGAAACCGCACAGCAAAATAAGGTGGATCATATTTTAAAAAAATTAAATCTATCTCCGGGCCAGCATCTCTTAGACATTGGCTGTGGATGGGGGAATCTTATTTTTACTGCGGTTAAAGATTATCAGGTGAAGGCAACCGGCATTACTTTGAGCCAAGAACAGTATGATTATGTGACCCAACTAGCTAAGGAAAAAGGATTATCGGAAAGCATAACCGTCTATTTAATGGATTATCGTGATTTAAAGGATAGGAACTTTGACCGCATCACTAGTGTAGGGATGTTTGAACATGTAGGTAAGGAAAATCTTCAAGCCTATTTCCACCAGGTACATCAATTGCTAAAAGACGATGGGGCAGCCTTAATTCATGGAATTTCACGTCAACAAGGTGGCGCAACTAATGCTTGGATCAATAAATATATTTTTCCTGGAGGCTATATCCCTGGAGTCGCAGAGCTAGTCAGCCATATGACAGCTGAAAATCTCCAATTAGTAGACTTAGAAAGCCTTCGTCGCCATTATCAAAAAACATTAGAAATATGGCATGCTAACTTTATCGCTAACCTAGAGGAAATCAGGAAAACAAAGGATGAACGCTTTATCCGCATGTGGGACTTGTATTTGCAGGCTTGTGCCGCTTCCTTTAAAGCCAGCAACATTGATGTTATTCAATATTTATTGGTTAAGAAAAGCAGTAATTCGTTACCAATGACGAGAGGATAAAGAATCAGGGGGAAGGTTATTACACTTCCCTTTTTTAAACAACAGAAGCATAAGAACCAGCCCTTTGATTCCTTTAAAATCTTTCCAGCATAAGATCTGTATTTACAGCTATAGCTACTTTGCTTCCATCCGCAGCAGCAAACAGTAAGGATGATGCCCCTTCCTTTTCGGTTTCTCCGGCAACATAAACATTTTTTTGGGATGTTCTCCCTGATCCATCTGTTACTAACACTCCATTTTCATAGACATCTAATCTTAGCTGCTCCACAAACTGATTGGAGCGATAATAAGAAGGAGAAACAAAGCCCCCCGTTCTATTAATCTGCCTTCCTGATGTAAACACAACTTGCTGAAGATACCCGTTTTCTCCTATTAAGCTCTTTATTGGTTCGGTAACGATTGGAACATTCCGCTTAAGAAATATTTCTTTTGTATTTTGGGAAATCGCTGCACCATTTGTTGCTATTACTAAATCCTTCGACCAATTATAAACTAACCTTCCCATATGTAATGCTTGTGCTTCCGTGTAAGCAATAATAAGAAGAGATTGATCTCTTAGCTCCCAGCCATCGCAGTATGGGCAGCTAAAAAGGCTTTTCCCATAATATTGTCTCGCATTAGGAATGGGAATGACCTCTTGCACACCAGTCGCTAAAATGATTTTATCTGCTAAGTATTCTTTATGTTTTTTCGTTTTAACAAGAAACACTTCAGCCTCTCTTAACTTTTCAATTTCCGTTACCGTATCCTTATAGGGAGAAATGCTCGGATAATTCATTAAATCATTCATCCCTAAATCCTTAAACATCTGCGGATTTATTCCATCTCTTGTTAGAAAGCCATGTGATTCATGACTTACTCTATTTCTATTCGTCCCATCATCAAAAATAGCCACACTTCTTCTCGCTCTCCCCAGTGTCAGCGCAGCACTCATCCCAGCTGGACCACCACCAATAACTATACAATCAAGAATATTCATCTCCATAGATTCCCCCTTTTTCTTCTATTTTAAGTATATGAACGACGTTTCCTTCGTAGTGCTAGAATAAATTTGTAAAAAAAGAAACCGTTCGTCTGTTTGTTTTGTCTAATTTGTAGGTAGAAAGGAGAGGGAATTGTGGAGAAGCAAGAAAAAGATAAATTGCTTACAAACGCGATGGATGCATATGGCCATTATTTATCCCGACTTGCCTACGCCCTTGTGAAAGATAGGGAAAAAGCAAAGGACATTGTGCAGGATGTGTTTATTCGTTATTATTTGCAGCTTGATCAATTTGAAGGTCGATCTAGTGTGAAAACATATTTATATCGTATAACGGTAAATGAATGCCGAAACTACTTTAAAAGCTGGGCTTATCGAAAAGTCGAAGTTTCGAAGATTAAGAACACTTTTATGATCCATAAAGAAACACCCGAAGAAGCCTATTTAAAACAAGAAAGTAAAAATTATCTTGCCGACTTACTTAATAAACTGCCAATAAAGTATAAGGAAGTCTTATGGTTATATTACTATGCTGAATTATCTACACAGGAAATCAGCGAGATATTAAACTGTTCCAGCAATACGGTTAAAACTAGACTAGCGAGAGGACGGAAGAAAGCACAACTAACCATGAGTGAGGAGGAGATAAATCATGCCAAAGAACATTAAACAATTATTTGATGAAACAATCCCAGCGGATATCACCCTTTCCGAAGAAAACAAACAAAAGATTTTACGAAATGCAAACCAGCAAATGAAAAATATTAATCAAAGAAAACGAATAGTCCGTCCAATATTTAGTGTAGTTGCCATTATTAGTCTTCTCCTTATTTTAATTAGTCCTTCTCTAGTAAACCGGCTTTCAACACACTCTTCTTTTCATACACCGCTGGAAAAAGTAACTATACCAAATGTTGATTATTCATCTTTAATCCATTCTTTCTATATAAAGGAAACGAACGAATTGATTTATGCTGATAAAAAAAACATTTATTCTTATTCCCTCACGTCGCACTCACAGCAAGTACTAGTCGAATCTAGTGCAAACATTGATACATATGCACTGACAGCAAATGCGCATTGGCTTGTGTGGGGAGAAAGAAATAATAAGCTTTTTATTAAAAATCGAAAAACACTGTCGCAGAAAGAATATAAAAAAGACATTATAGGAGATGTTCAATTGAAAGGAAATACATTAATTTATGATGATATTTCTGGATATAAGCAGTTAAATTTATCAACACTTAAGGAAACTAGCATTCATGGTTTCACGGGAATTTCCAGAAACAGTAAAGCTGATTTAAATCGTAATTTACTTGTTATTCCTGAGCAGTTTAAATCAAATAACAGAAATAAAACGGAGTTTTTTGTCTATAATCTAACCAGCCGAAAACAAGTTGGGAAATATAGCGTTCCCTATAAAGCAGCTGAAAACGTTACTTTAATAAATAATAAAATATATGCAGCCTTTTCAAATGACGATAAGAGACCAACTATTTTAGGGTATATTGATCTCTCTAATGGAGAATTCCATGAAATCCACACACCACCTTTCACTACTTATGCTGTCTATAAAAATTACATCGCATTAAGTGTAGTGGAAAAAAATACAGATACAGTTAAACTATATCAATTAGAAAATGAAAATTTAAAGGAACTACCCATATTCAATAACATAAAAGAACGCCTAGTCATGCCCCGTTTCACCGATGATGGATCCTTAATAGTAAACGGAGAGGCAGCAGATTTTTCTATGTACTTGCAGGATGTAGAATGAGAGCAGAGGGACGGTTCTTGCGCTTCCCTTTTTCAAAAATAGAAGCCGTAAAACGTCTCTCTGCGTATTTTATATTACGTATTCTCGATAACGATTATAGTCTTCTTCTTTGCATTCGATAGATAGGAATATTCCTTCTTCCTTATATTCTGTTGAAAGGATATTTGCCTTTTCCGTCAAATAGGATAGTACATTCCCTTTATCATACGGGATAGTCATTTCACAGGAAATATACTGCTTAAAGACATTTTTAGAAATAGCTTCCACTAGTTCATTTATTCCAATTTGCCTTTTAGCAGAAAGATAAACTCCATCTGTTCCTGCCATCGATGTATCTCCTGCTGCTAAATCTATCTTATTAAAAGCATAGATAGCTGGGATATTTTCCGCGTTAAGCTCTTTTAAAGTCTTATTAGTCACATTGATTTGCTCTTGATAATTTGGATTAGAGTAGTCAACGACATGAATAAGCAAATCAGCTTCCGCCACTTCCTCCAAGGTCGACCTGAATGCTTTTACTAATTGGTGCGGTAATTTACTAATAAATCCAACTGTATCTGTTAATAAAAAGGATTTATTATTTGGCAATGTAATATTGCGCACTGATGTTTCAAGGGTTGCAAAGAGCATATTCTTTTCAAACACCATTTTCTCGGTTGCAGCATGATATTTTTCAAGCAGCACATTCATTAAAGTCGACTTCCCAGCATTCGTATAGCCAACGAGTGCAATACTTGGCAACTCTTTCTTTTTTCGCATCTTTCGCTGGTTTTTACGTTGGACCACGAGCGTATCTAACTCTTTATGCAAGCGACTAATTCTGTCTTCAATCCGTCTTCGATCCAATTCAAGCTTCGTTTCCCCTGACCCTCTATTTATAAGGCCAGATCCTCCTCCTTGACGACCTAGTGATTCTCCTAAACCAGCTAATCGAGGCAGCATATATTGCAATTTTGCGATTTCAACCTGGAGCATCGCTTCTTTTGTCTTCGCTCTTTGAGCAAATATATCTAAAATCAATACTGTTCTGTCAATGATTCGGCAATCTGTTGCTTCCTCTAAATTACGAACTTGGGAAGGAGACAGCTCATCATTGAAAAGAACAGCCTGCACGTCCTTCTCCGCAAGCAATGCAGTTAACTCCTGCAGTTTCCCTTTCCCAATATAGTGTCCAGAATGAACCCGATCCAACTTCTGCGTTATCTCTCCCACTACTTCTATATCACAAGCTTCTGCCAATTGAATTAGCTCTTCCATTGAATTAGCAAAGTCTTCTTTCTGATCATAATGAACGCCTACTACTATCGCTTTTTGTTTTCCTTCCATTCCTGTTCCTCCATTCTGTTCATAAAAAAACACACAGGTGGTCACCTGTGTGTGAAGCAATCGGAATAAGAAAGAGGAATAGTATTTATTTAAAGTAAACCCTAAGCCTAAAATGGGTTTCTAAAGAAAATATTATTCCATTTTAATAAAAAGAGAGCATAATTCTCCCCTTTTACACCACATCATTATAAATAACGTTAATGAAAGGTTGCTTTTAAAAATAGGCAAACTAATCCCGATTACTCTACACACAGGCAGAGCCTTTAAGTACTATAAAATTAGTTACATAAAGTATACAATCGAGATAGAATTCCACATCTTAAAGCAACCCTCCATTCATCTAATTAACATTATTATACCATAAATGGGAAGTAGAGGGGCAATTTTTCTGTTTTCTGCTGAATATTTTTCTTATAAGAAAAGCGCTGGTTTAGTCAAGCTTCCCCTTGTACTCTCGATACTTTTTTGTAAGATTCCTATCCAGTTTGTTTAAAAGCTTGGAATACTTTCAAAAACAGGAGAACCTCCTCGATTTCCTTTATTCTTTATGAAAAGCACAGCTAGTTATGTGGTCGTTGACTATTCCGACTGCTTGTATATAGGAATAGATAGTTATGGGTTCTACAAACTTAAACCCTCTTTTTTTCAAATCTTTGCTGACTTTCTTTGATAGGTCAGTTTGCGCTGGTATTTCGCTGTCATACTGCCAATTTGATATGATTGGTTTTCCATCTACATAAGACCATAAAAATTCAGCAAAACTTCCGTATTCTTTCTGTATTTCTATCATTGCTAAGGCATTGCTTTTAACTGATTTAATCTTTAACGGATGTTTCACAACCTCTGTATTAATTCGGATATTTTCCAACTCTGTTTCTGTTAGGTTTGCACAGTATTCTAAATCGAAATCGTGAAAGGCCTTTTTGTATGCTTCTCGCTTTTTTAAAATGATTGACCAAGACAATCCAGCTTGTGCTCCCTCTAGTACAAGCATTTCAAACAAATATCGATCATTATGACTTGGAATACACCACTCTTTATCATGATATTCTCGCATCAATTCACTGGAATTTGCCCAGGCACATCTAGTTTCCATCAAACCATCCTCTTTTAAAAATTATTCTTAGTATAATCCAATTAACCTGACAACAGTATGTCATATTTTGAGATCGCTTCTCGCTTCTCTTTTCTTTGGATGATACACTTAATAAAAAAAATAATTTTACCCGTTTAATTTTGTTCTACCTGGCCGTTATATATAGGAAAAGACTTTAGGAGGTAAAATAATGAAAAAAATGTTCACTAAGCATTTTACAGAGGAATCAAGAAAATTATTAAATGAATTGGAAGAAATGATTTCATCCTACTCCGAATCCTTATGGAACTATTGTAAATATGTTACAGGTTCCCCTTGGGATGGAGAAGATTTATTTCAAGATACAATTATTAAATCATTTGGAATGGTTCCACAAAGGTGGCATGAGATTACAGATAAAAAGAACTATCTTTTTCGAATCGCGACAAATACTTGGATTGATCAGTGTAGAAAAAGGAAAAGAGAGATTGGAATCTTAGAAGATATTCCAACCCCTTCCGTTGCTTTTACAGATCATCTACTCTTAGAAGAGATTCTACTTTCTTTGGAATCAAATTTAACGCCTAAACAAACAGCTGCCTTTCTTCTTCTAGATGTTTTTCATTTTAGCGCCGAAGAAGTTGCAGGAATTGTAAAAAGTACTCCAGGCGGGGTCTATTCTTCCGTTCAACGCGCTCGAAAAAAAATTAAATCCTTAGACTTTTCTAATTCTGAAACATATACAGAAGCTAATTTTGCACAAAAAGAAACTATTCAAGCTTACCTGCAGGCATTCAATGAAGGAAATTTAGATAAGATGTTACGTCTTTATAGTGATTATGCTCAAAATGAAGCTTTCCTTGGCTTCCAAGAGTATTCCAAAGACGAAATGCGTAACGGCTCTCTCATCTACGGATTACCCGGACATACAGCAATGTCAAAAATCTTATGGGGAAAACCTGTTATTATTGTATTAGCAGAAATCGATGGGCAATTAAAAATTCACGATATTCAAATACAAGAAATCGAGAATGGCAAAATCGTCAGCCACCAAAGCTACTTCTTCCGCAAAGAATTTATTTTAGCAGCAGCCGAAGAATTAGGAATAGAAGCTCAATTAGATAAACCACCATTAAAATGGTGACAGAGGAGCGGTTCTTCCGTTTCTCTCCATATTCCACAATAAGGAGTCTTCCCATGAAAATAAGTAGACTGTTTCAAATTATCTATATATTGCTAGAAAGAAAAATGATCACGGCTAACGAACTAGCCGATAAACTTGAAGTATCTGTTCGAACTATATACCGCGATATTGAAGTTCTTACGGAGTCTGGCATTCCTATTTATACAACCCAAGGTAAAGGTGGCGGAATTACCTTGATGGATCAGTTTGTACTCAACAAATCACTCCTTTTATACAAAGAGCAGGATGAAATACTATTTTCCCTGCAAAGTCTATCTGCCACTAATTACCCAGATACAAGCGATATTTTAGCGAAACTAAGTCATCTATTTCAAAAAAGCGAAACTAAGTGGATTGAGGTAGATTTTTCAGCATGGGGCAGTGATACAAAAAGAAAGGAATACTTCTCCCTTTTTAGACAAGCCATTCTAGAGCGTCATATCCTCTCGTTTCACTATATCAATTCGAATGGGGAAAAGAGCTTACGGCGAATTCTTGCGACAAAATTATTGTTTAAGGATAAAGCCTGGTATTTAGAAGGTTTTTGCCTAGAAAAATCGGCGAATAGAACTTTTAAAATAAACCGTATGTCTAATATAGCTTTAACTAATGAAATTTATGACAACATAAAAAAAACGGAAGAATTAATTTTAAATGATTCTTTGGATGGGGATTATTTAGAATGGGCAGACTTAGTGCTCAGAATTAGTTCCAGAGCCAGTTATCGGATTTATGATGAATTTGAGGAAAAGTATATCTCAAAAGAGAAGGATGGCTATCATATCATTTGCACCTCTCATATAAAAGGGGAATGGTTATACAGCTACCTATTATCCTACGGGAATTATTTAGAAGTGATCGAACCCACAGACATAAGAAATGAAATAAAAAGGAGAATTCAGCAAATGATGAATCAATATTGACTTTGCCATTAATTCTTTGGTTTTATTGCTGACTTAGCATACACAAAGGGACAGTTCTCCCTCCTTCCCGAAGAAAAGCAGGAGTATCGTCCCTTCATATTCTTATACTTTAAATCTACTAATTAGTTCTTGTAAATTCTCCGCTAAATTCGATAAGTCGGAAGCAGAGGACGCAATTTCTTCCATGGATGCAAGCTGTTCTTCTGCTGAAGCTGCCACATTTTGAGAATGCATAGAAGTATTCTCTGATATGTTAATGATTCCAGATACGGTTGATGAAACTTGGTGCGTACTTGCAGAAATTTGTTCAGAGGTTGCCGCCATATCCTCCGTCAACTCTGTCATTTTTTCCATAAAGTGATAAATCTCTTGAAAATTATCCTTTGTTTGATTAACAACTTCCAATCCTGCTTTTACATCCGTATTTACTTTTTCCATCGATTGATTGGATTGTATCATATCTTCCTGTATTGTTTTAATCAATAAGGCAATTTGAGAAGATGATTTTTGAGATTGCTCTGCTAATTTTCTCACTTCATCTGCAACTACCGCAAAGCCTTTCCCATGTTCTCCAGCTCTAGCCGCTTCTATGGCCGCATTTAATGCTAATAAATTCGTCTGGTTCGCAATATCTGTAATGACCTTTGTAATTTCTTCAATCTCTTGGGATCGATTATCTAAATTCTTCATTACCTTTCCACTTATTGCCACAGAACGATTGATTTCGTGTATTTGGTTTACAGTCTTATCCACAAAAAAGCTGCCTTCCTTTGCCTTCTCTGTTGTACTTTTACTCATATCAGTAATAATAACAGCATTAGCGGCAATTGATTGAATCCCTTTTGAGACCTCTTCTAAAGCAAACGAGCTTTCCTGAACACTAGTAGTCGATTGATCTGCCCCATCCGCAACTTGCTGTATAGATTCTGTTATGGTCTCTGTTGCTTTGCTAGTCTCTTCCGCACTTGCTGTTAATTCTTCTGAAGAAGAAGCAAGTCGCTCAGAGGACAACATCAATTCATTTACCATCAACTTAAGGTTGTCTGCCATTTTATTATAGCTATCTGACAAGAGACTTAATTCATCACCAGCATTGTCTTGAATATTGTTTGTAAAGTCGCCTTCTCCAGCCAATTTTAAGGCAGCTGTTAAATTAGAAAGTCTCTTTTTCAATTGACTTGTATAGAAGTATACGACAACAGAAGCTAACACTATCATCATCACCAAGACCACGATAAACTTCCATAAAAAGGAGGATATAATACTATCAATAATTTCTTGAGAAGCTCCAACATATAGAATTCCAATAACTTCTCCTGCTTTGTTCTCTAGAGGCATGTACGCAGTTTGATACAATTGGCCAACTACATTTGCTTCCCCATAAAATCTTTCTCCTTGATCTAATACTGTACTCACAACTTCTGGGGAGGCCTGTGTGCCAATTGCTCGTTCTCCATTCATCATGACATTCGTCGCAATGCGTGTATCTCCTTGGAAAACAGTTACGGTATCACCAGTATCCGCGCCTATTTTATCTACAACCTCAAAATTATCATTGAGAACCGTATTTCCTTTATATAGTTTATCTTCTTTGATTTCCCAATCACCTGGATATTTATTATTTATATACCGATAAGCAAGTCCAATATCCCCTTTTGCTTTCTCTGTAGCAAATTGTTTCATTCCTCTTGTTATTTCCTGATTTACTAAAAAACCGATAACCCCAGACAGAACAATAATAATTGCAAAAACAATTATATTTATTTTTGTTCCTAGCTTTAATTTTATTTTCATACCTTTCACCCTTGTTCCCTGTTCATTTTCTTTATATTGCTCTGCTTCCCCCAAGTAGAATCATTAAGCGTTAAAAAAATACTCTTAATAAAGAGTATTTACTACACCTAATTACAGATTGACCTGTTATAAGCTACCACCCTAACTTACATGACATCCCTTGACTCTTTTATAAAACACTAATAGCACTATTACTATCGGTGTATTATTTAGAATGTTTATCAAATAATAAACTTGATAAATATGGTAATAAAAAGACGGTTCTCCCGCTTCCTCTATGGAATGCAGGAGAACCGCCCTCTGCGTACTATTTACGAACGAAATATCCAATCACCGCACCAATAAGGGCGGGTAAAACCCAGCCTAACCCTATCTCGTAAAAGGGGAGAATATTCTCGTAAAAATGCCCAATCTCCTCAAAAAAGCTAAGCTTAGCTTCTGGGATGCTTTTTACAAGTGCTTGATAGCCATCCAATATACTTACAAAGAATGTTAGCACCATTGCCGTTAGGTACACACTTTGCTTGCCTTTGAATAATGGCGAAAAAAGAGCAAGTATGATAAGCACAATTGCTAAAGGGTATAAGAACATGAGCACAGGTACTGCAAATAGAATAATTTTATTTAAGCCTAAATTGGCAAATAAGAAAGAAACAACACATAGACTAAGCACAAAAGTCTTATAGCCAATCTTCGGAAATACTTCATGAAAAAATTCACTACAAGACGTTATTAATCCAATACTTGTTTTTAAACAGGCAAGCACAATGATAACCGCAAGCAAAATGCCGCCAAAAGGACCAAAATAATGCTTAGCTACTGCAGCAAAGATAAGTCCGCCATTTTCAAAAGTTCCTACAGCTTGTACACTAGAAGAACCCATATAAGTGATAAATCCGTAGATAAACATCATTAGCAGCATGGCAAATATTCCTGATTTCCATGTTGTCTTCGCAATACTCTTTACATCCATAATCCCCTTCCCTTTAATAGCGTTAATCACCACTATACCAAAGGCTAGAGATGCTAGAGCATCCATGGTGTTGTATCCTTCTTTAAAACCTGTCATAAAAGCATTATTTAGATATGCTCCCTGTGGCTCTTGAAAGCTCCCCATCGGGCGAACAACACTTACTATTATTAATAAAAATAAAAACAGCAGAAAAGCAGGAGTCAGATATTTCCCAATCACATCCATAATCTTTGCCGGATTTAAGGAAAAATAGTAAACCAGTAAAAAGAAAAGAAAACTAAAAATAGCTAAAAATAAAGCAATATGGCTATTAGCGACAAACGGTTCAATCCCTATTGCAAATGGAACTGTCGCTGTACGTGGAATAGCAAAGAATGGACCAATCGTTAAATAAAGAAATAACGAAAAGAGAAATCCGAACACTGGATGAACGCGACTTGAAAGCTCGCGCAGGCCATTGCTTCCTGATAAGCCAATTGCTAATATACCGAGAAAAGGAAGCCCAATCGCTGTTACTAAAAAGCCAGCTAGCGCAAGCCAAAAGTTTGTTCCCGCAAGCTGTCCAAGCTGAATAGGAAAAATTAAGTTTCCCGCTCCAAAAAACATACCAAAAAGCATCGTCCCAATTAGAGCATAAGTTGAAAAAGAAATTCTTGATTGCATAAATCTAATACTCCTTTATAAATACATATAAATTAGATAATACGGGAACGTTTAAAAGTACACAACAACTTTTTAAATGAATTTTCACATAATACCTTCTAGACTATTAAAGAACTTTCTTCAAAATCTCTCCTGGCAGGCCTTCTATTTCTCCAATCCATGCTGAAGTAAATCCTCTACTCACTAATATTTTTCTCGAGGCTCTATTAGCAGGATCTATAATTGCCTTTATTACCTTTATATCTGTATGCTTCACTAATGACATCAATCTATCCGCAACCAGACCGCCATATCCCTTCCCCCAATGTTCTGGCAAAAGCATATAGCCAAGTTCTGCTTCAGCAAGCTCTTGCTCCGTTAAAGTCACATGACCAAGCCCTATAAATACTTCTGAGGCTGGTTGAAAAAAAGCATATGATCCAAAGATCTGATTCTTGTCATTGCGGATCAATAATTTCTCAAAGTCAGCCTTTGCCTCTTCTAACGGAATAGCTCTTTCTGTAATCTGGGCCATCACTCGCTCATTAGAAACTAATTGGTAATATAACTCAAAATCATTTGCTGTAAATTTACGATATAGCATGACTGCTCATCACCTTCCTATTATATCCGCTTTTTTCTATTCTCTTCCGTAAATATGACAATATAGTGAAATCCGCATATCCAAAACTATTTGATGAAAGCTAAAGATATTCTTAAACAAGAAAAGAATTTTTCCATGGAAAAAAAATTAAACGTATTAATGTTTAGCGGGGACTACGATAAAGCAATGGCTGGTTTCATTCTAGCTAATAGTGCCCGGGAAATAAATGTGGAGGTAACCATGTTTTTCACCTTTTGGGGGCTTTTATTACTTCGTGATCCCGAAAAAGTCGATTTGGAAGGTAAGTCCTTCTATGAAAAAATGTTTAGCACCTTCCAACCTAAAGACGTAGAGCAGCTTCCTTTATCTAAAATGAATTATGCTGGTCTAGGTAAAATAATGATGAAGGAAATGCTTGAGGAGGAAGAAGCTTCACCACTTATAGCTTTCTTAAAAGGGGCAAGAAAAAAACAAGTTAAGTTTCTTGCCTGCAAATTATCAGTTGATATACTTGGATTTAAGCAAGAAGAGTTTTATCCAGAAGTCGAAATTGTCGACGCTAAGGTTTATCTTAAAGATGCTTTAAAGTCTGATATTCAGCTTTTTATTTAAAGGTTCCCATATCATCAAAAGGCGGTCTCTGCTGCTGCAAAAAAACCGCCTATTATCTTTAATATACCTCTGCTGCATTAGGCTTCAATTGACGAACATGGTTTAAATAAGCTTTCACCCCTTCCGCCTCTTCTAAGGGATAAAGAAAATCCATCTTTCTGCCAACTTCTAATCCGATTTCCTCAAATAATGCTGTCATAGAAAATAACGATTTCCAGACTAGACTATAATCGCCACTCGGATAGGTATGCATGAGCCTTTTCCATGTATCATCATCAATATACTGTTTTAAGTATTTACTGTTTTTTCCTACACTAAGGGAAAAATCTGTTTCGATGCCTACCTTCCATTCCAACATTTTTAACAGCATCGCCCTTATGATATTCATATGGTCAATCGCATAAAGAATTTCTCTTCTCCATAATCCCTTAACAACATAGGTAGAGACCCACCAAAATTCGTTACAGCAATCAGAAAATTGTTCGGCAGTTGGCTTTTTTACCCAATAATCTTTATCTGTACTAGGGGGTATACAAGGGAGACTATTGTCTTTATCTAAGAGAATCACCGTCAACCCATCCTCCTGACAATACTTGTTCTTTTCCTCCAGCGGAACAAGGGTTAAGTCGATGCGGTTACCATCCGTAAATAGCATAAGATAGGAAAATCTTCCGCCTAGCTCTGCCGGAAAAAGCGAGGAATCCTCTGGGGTTTGCATAATGATTCGTTTCCCAAAAACATCAATCCAGTTAGGCTCATTCATAAAAGATTCCATATCATCTACTAGATAAACAATATCAAAATCCTGAAAAGCATCCTTCGGTACATTTGGATTTGTTCTCGAGCCATTCATGCAAACAGCTCTTACTCTCTTATCCTGATTAGCCACTTTTAACACTAAATCTAATATTTGCTTCTCTGTTCTCATGCTATCCCTCCAATTATATTTATTCATATGTTTCTATTATTCTATTTATAATTGGAGGGGCACGAATCCAGCTCCAATGTCGTTATAAAAATCCCTCAAATAGGTTCATAAAAGCCACTCCTTTCTAATAGATAATATACGGACCAAAATATACAGTTAACAAAATAATGTGTACACCAACAAAATAGATAATCCTCGGTGCACCTGTCCATTCATTGATACGTTTTGTTAGTATGGATAAAAAATAGGAAATAACCGCAAATAATAACAAATAAAAATAAGTACTGCCCGTAAATGTTAGGTACTTAGGTGCAGTTGCAAGTATATTCGGAACAAAGAAACGATCCTTCCATATAACTGCTGCAATCAAATAGATTCCAATTCCGGTATAGAAAATCCACGGTGGATTGTAATCAACCTTTCTACTAAAAAATACATACATGAAAATAACAAATAGTATTGGCCACAATAACCATATAAAGGAAAGTGCAAAGGCGAAAAAAGAGGTGGAAATCATTCCAAATGTTTTGCCAAATGCCTGCAGCCAATCCTCAGATGTATGTTTTATTTGTTTGTTTATTTTTGTAATTTCATTGGAAGAAACATAGACTTTATTGCCATCTCCATGTAAATCCATCCATGCAATCATATCTTCATTTAACCATTGTGGAATAGTCGATATCGCAGCTGTATTGCTTCGTCGCTCCGTCTTTGTACTTCCGTTTTCCCCTATTTCCGATTCATAAATATTGAATCCAGTCTTCTCATTATATTTCGTTTCTGTATAACCATTCGCCTTAAATAGCAGGCGCGGCTTTCCATCCCTAAAGGTAAATGCAACATCTGAAATTTCTGTTAGCTTCCCATTCTCCCTTGCAGGATCTTGGAACGTTAACTCATATTGCACAGCCTCTTGTCCTTTTGTAATATCAATTTCTGCATAATAGTTGAAAAACTCTGGTTTTCCTTGCGTTAATTCTAATTCCTCTTGAAGCAATAACGCCAGTTTTTGATCTTCAAACGTAAAAGATATGCCATTTACTATCTTCCCAGGATCAACCTTTACCTTTGTTTCATATAAGTGGTTGACTTTCCCATCTTGGACACGAGATAAAGCAAGGTCAACATTGCCCTTTTCCTTTGCAAATAATAGAAGGTGAATGCCATCCGCATTTTCCTCTACTGCTAACTTTTCCTTTTCTAGATCAATATCCATAATTTCCGACGTTTCTTTTGTTTCAGGATTTAATTGAAAAAGCTTATTTTCTTTTATATAGAGAATAGTTTTCTCGAGTGGAATAAACTCCTCTACATCCGCAACTAATTGTGTCTTATCTTGGTCAAAAATATTTTCATAATCAAAATAAATAAGCTCATCATTTCCCTGATATATTTGTGTCCATTTGTCTACAGGTATATCATAATTTTTCTCTTCCTTAATCCTAAAGTCATTGGTCATGATAGCCGTCTTTAACTTATTTTCCTGAAAGAAAGAGAACAAGTAACCTCCATCACCCGTCTCCTTGATTGCCGGCAGTTTATTTACTTCAGATTGTCCAACTAACAATCCTTTGCTCCAATCCGGCTCTGGCTGCGCTGTCACCTTAGAAAAATTTTCAAAAAACAATAAAAACAGTCCTAATAAAATCAGCACCCCTGGTATGATCCAATATAATTTCTGTAGTATCCAGGTCTTCATCTTATTCCCCCATATTGTTCCAAATAAATTCTCTTTGTATTATGAATAAAATAATAATAGCATATTTTCTGACAAAATATGCTAGAGAATTCTATTCATTTCTTTTCTTACTCTCATTGTATACAAACTATATATAGGGAAATCCCAAGCATAAAAAAAGTGTTTCACCATTCAAATTTCTTGTTCTACCAAAAAAATATTATTCTAGTAAACCTTATTATCACTTAAAACAATCCTCATCCATAATTAGGATGAGGATTGTTGCTGAACTAAGTCTATAGAAAAGCATAGCCATCAGCAAAGGAAGATTTATTTGATTAATTACCTGCCTTTCCTTCTACAAGTCCATGTCCATCAGCTAAAAATTCATTTAATACTCTTGCGTTTTCATCCATGTCTATTTTTAATACTGCTCCCACATTAACCGTATCATTTTCATAGGAGTTCTGAACTGGAATTCTAATACGGTCCAAATCGTCTGATTTATTTACTACTAACCCTTTTGTTATCGACAATATTGTAGGTGTATCTAAGTTTGTCTCAATATAAGGCGTAACAGTACCTAGGATTTTAGGTAAATTCACTACACTGTGCATACTAACTGCTTGTTCTTTCAGCTTTTCTATTGCTTCCTGCTGTCTCTCCACCCTGCCAAAATCACTTAATCGATCATGGCGAAAACGGACATAACCTAATAACTGATCGCCATGTAATACTTGTTTCCCTGGATGTAATGTCATACCAATCCCATAGGACATCTCATATGGGATATCAACTTCAATTCCTTTAGGAGCTACTATATCTACAATTTTGGAAAAACCCTCAAAATCTGCAATCGCATAATAATTAATATCAATACCAAAGTTCTCTTTCAAGGTTTTTCTTACTAATTCAGGTCCGCCATAAGCAAATGCCGCATTCATTTTTTGATATCCTATTTCCGGAATATTTACATATATGTCTCTCATAATAGAGGCTATTTTCATTTTATGTGTATTTTGATTATAATGCACAATCATTAGTGTATCCGTTCTAGCATGTTCCTCTCCTCGCGAATCACTTCCTAACAACATAATATTAATTTCTCCAAATTGTGGCTCAGGTCCTTCAAAGTCTTCAAAACTACTTTCTATTTTATTATTTCCTTTCATTTGGGTTGCTTGTTTTAAGCCTTTATTATATTGATAAACAGAATAAAAAACGGCTAAAGCAAAAATAAGAATTGCAAAACCAAAAACCCTCTTCCACCTTATTCCCTTTTTTCTTTTTACTCTCGTATTATTTTCCATTCTATATCTCCTTTATTCTCTAACCCTTTGCAGGCAAAAGCTTAGCCGAAATCTTAATTGCTACCGCATCATCTAAATATCCGATTGGGAAAATGTAATCCGGAATAACATCAACGGAAATTATAAAATAGATAAGAGCGGCTCCCATAACAGCTAATTCCGTAATATTTCCTTTTTTGTTGGAAAAACGTTGATAATACTCTTTTAGTTGTTGTATGAATGGTCCTACCCCTTCTACTTTTTGCACTTTTTCTTCAAATTTATCAGCTACTAATCCCTTTCCTTCATCAGTCAATGCATAATGATTATATTTTTGAAGCTGTTCTTGCACTTCTTTGATAGAAAAGGTCTCCTTATAGTGGTTAGAAGAGAATAATTCACTTTGAATGGTTTCGATAGAATCGAAGATATCTTCTGATTGACTTGACACTTCTGAAGGTAAATAACCGGCCGCTGTAAACATTTTATCTACAGGAAAATCAAGAAACTTTGCAAATTTTTGAAGATGTTCTGGGGTTGGTCTTCTTTTGCCGTTAATTATTCGTGAGATTGTAGCTGTGTCAATATTCGTTAACACACTGAGCTTTCTCATTGACATAGCATTTTTCTTCAAAAGATTTTTTAATAATAATCCAATCTCATTGATGTCCCTCATATTAGATTAAGCTCCTATCTTTTATTATTCATTTATATTAAGAATTTGTAATATTAACACGCAATATACTACTAAAATAGCGGACTGTTGATTTTTTGTCAACAAACAAATCGTTTTCTATTATCTATCCCTATAAAAAACGCATAAACATCTATGAACTTATGTCTATGTATGGGTTATTACTTGATTAGAACATTAGAATGAACAAATATATTGACATATTGTCAATGAAATAGTATGGTTCAAATGACTTACAACAAATCTTTGTTTTCTTTTAAACTATCATTCTAATTCTTAAGTAAGAATTAGTTTTCATTCGATTCTTTTATGTAGAGATTTACCACTATGTTTAAGACATTACCTTATTCACTAGGAGGCTATGTAATGCTAACTTTCATTTTACTTCTTTTTATTTGTATTTTTGCCGGGCTTCTGGGCTCTATCCTCGGAATAGGTGGAGGGATTATTCTTACTCCAGTTCTAACACTAGGATTTGGGTTTGATATCCACCATGCGATTGGAGCAAGTATAATATCTGTTATTGCAACAAGTTCCGGTTCAGCAGTAGCATACTTAAGAGATCGAATGCTCAATATTCGCGTGGCCATGTTTTTAGAGATTGCTACTACGGTTGGAGCGATCATAGGAGCAATCTTAGTAGGCATTCTCTCGCCGACTCTAATGTTTATTTTATTTGGTTCTTTCTTACTTTACTCAGCGATCAATATGGTACAAAAGCTCCGTTCGGGCGAAGAAGTATTGAAAAAGGCGCAACCTGACTATTTATCGGACAGGCTAAAACTAAATAATACATATTATGATAAAAGCCTAAAGACACAAATTGATTATCAAGTCGAAAAAGTCCCAGCAGGGTTTAGTGTGATGTTTGGGGCAGGATTAGCTAGTGGGTTACTAGGGATTGGCAGTGGTGCCTTTAAAGTAATGGCATTGGATACATTTATGAAAATGCCACTCAAGCCTTCTAGCGCAACTAGCAACCTAATGATGGGAGTTACTGCTGCTGCAAGTGCAACTGTATTATTTTTCAACGGCTCTATCTTACCAGAAGTTGCTGCTCCCGTTGCTATTGGGGTATTAATTGGATCCACAATTGGAGCAAAAGTAATGCAAATATTACCAGCAAAATGGATCCGAATTATTTTTATTCCACTTTTATGCTATATCGGTGCTCAAATGATATTAGAAGGATTTGGGGTGAAATTTTAATGGAAGCACAAAAAAAAGAACAAACTTCTGAAGAAGAATTAGTCATTATTGAGGAAACAATCGGAAAAATACTTAGATTCGGGGTTCTTGTCTCTGCCCTAATTATTTTTGTAGGCATTATTACTTATTTGATTACAAATAACTCTGGTTATAAGGAAACGTTCCCTACTAATTTTAAAGACATTTTTATTGGGGTTGCTGCATTTAAACCATTTGCCATTATTATGCTAGGTCTCTTTTGTTTAATCCTAACCCCTGTATTAAGAGTTGGAATATCCTGTTATGCTTTTTATAAAGAAAAGGACTGGTTATATGTTGGAATAACAGCCATAGTATTAATAATATTATTTATCAGCTTCTTAATTGGTTATACTTCTTAAAAAAAGGGCTTGTTTTCTTCCTGAAAACAGTCCCCGTTTTTATTCATCCTGTTAAAATATCCTCTTTCGGATAACAAATCTTGATTTATTTCATACGGAATTCGGCTAATATTGTTTCTCTCCATGTTCTTTAATCAATCTGTAAAAGATAATCCAAATGCTAATAACTAATAAATAAATAACAAAGGAATAATAAATCGTATATCCATGTTGATAATGAAAAATCCCTATCATGCCACAAATTCTCTCTATCGCAACACTCACAAGGGCCCAGCCTAAAATGTATAACAGCGTAAAATTAGGTTTAATATGGAAGAGATCATATAGATAAAAGAAAAGGTAGCTTATCGGGGCATACATTACATGGGAAAAGAAATCCATTATTTCAAAAGAAGAACTGTCATTTATTATATAATAACGCACTGGTAAAATACTTAACGTATGGTCAAAAACGAAACCAAAAAAAATACCACACATGAGATATATACTCATCGTCTTTTTGGTAAAACGCCTTGGGAGCAATATCACCAATAAAAATCCCAAAAAAATCGAGATAAGGATACTCCACTCATTTAAACTAAAATGAAAATCATAATGTAATTCTTTCATTTTTCTTCCAACTCTCCTTTATCCAGGCCAATAAACCAGCGGGCTATCCACCATACTAAAACTATTGATATAACATACAAAAGAGCAGAATATAACTGATTCCAATTCTCGAAGGCAAGAAGATCTGCCCATATATAGATCCGATCCTCCAAGCATAAAAACAACACAATGAGCCCAGTAAATAGTAATCGCCATTTTGTCTTCCATGAAGAGCAAAGGATACAAATAGACAGGAGAATTTGAAATGGTATCACAATAAATCGGCAAATATACATAGCAAATGAACCTTCAACCGTGCGAGTAAGAGGGACCCAGTGCAAATTAACATCTAATATTGTAAATATCGTAATTGTTAAAATTCCAATAATAAAGTACAAAAAAACAATCTCCGTAAGCATTAAACCTTTCGGAACAATAGCAAATACAATCAATACTATACATGCTAACAGTGACATAATAGCGATGGACATAAATAATCATCCTTTAAAAGGTTTGGCATATAACATGTAATATGCCCAAGAGAAACAATATTATTTCCAAAATAAACTATTATTGCCAGTATTAAGATCGTCCGGTATATAGACACAAAAGGCCTTCAAGTTTTCATACTTGAAGGCTTTCTCATTATAAACCTATGCATTAACATGATATCGGCCCTTCGGCACAACTAAAGGAGTTCCTGAAACTGGATCATTAATCACCGTACAATTAAGTCCGAAGATGTCTTTAACCAACTTACTTGTAATGATGTCAGCTGGCTTCCCTTCTCCTACAAGCTTGCCTTTGTCTAGTGCAAAAATATAGTCCGCATACCGTGCCGAAAGATTAATATCATGCAGGACCATTACGATCGTTGTACCGTATTTCCGATTAAGATCTGTCAGCAAATCTAATATTTCCACTTGATAGGTGATATCTAAGAAAGTGGTTGGCTCATCAAGAAATAAAATATCCGTTTGCTGAGCAAGTGCCATCGCAATCCAGACACGTTGTCTCTGCCCGCCTGAGAGCTCATCAATATTTCGATTAGCAAATTCTGTAATCTTCATAATTTCCATTGCTTCTGCAACTGCTTCATAATCCTTCTTGGACCAGCCACTAAAGAAATTTTGGTGAGGAAATCTCCCTCGCCCAACTAGATCTGCTACTGTTATTCCTTCTGGTACAATAGGGGATTGTGGCAAAATACCGAGAATGCGAGCTAATTGTTTTGGCGGAAATTTACTAATCGCCTTTCCATCGAGTGCAATGCTGCCAGAGGAAGACTTAATAAGATTGGATAGTGTTTTTAAAAGCGTTGATTTTCCACAGCCATTTGCGCCGATAATCACACTAATTTTATTACTCGGAATTTCAAGCTCAATATCTTGCAATATCATTTTGCCTTCATAGCCTGATGTTAACTTTTCCGCTCGAAACTCATGTATCTTATCCATTACAACTCTTCCTTTCGATTCATTCGAATTAATAGCATGATTAAGTATGGTGCACCTAGAATACCAGTGATCACACCTACTGGGTATCTAGCGACAAATGCAAACTGTCCAATCAGGTCAGATGCTAAAACCAAAATGATTCCCACAAGACCTGCCGGAATAACACTAGAAAATCCTATCCCAACTAATCGTTTAGCAATAGGGCCAGAAAGGAATGCAACAAATGCAATCGGGCCAGTGGTAGCAGTAGCTAACGCAATAATTAGAACCGAACTGATAACCAGTACAACTCTTGTTCTATCTGTGTTAACGCCTAGTGATGCAGCAGTTTGTTCCCCAAGCTCTAACATATCTAATCGTTTTCCAAGTAAGATAATGATAGGTGCCAAAAGTAGAACGGTAATCATAAGCGGATAAAGATTCTCCATTTTCACACCATTTAAGCTACCACTTAACCATCTCATTGCTGTCGGAACATCATGATGCTGTCCAATAAGCAATAAATAGGATATTACAGCATTTAACATCGCCTGTATTCCAATACCTATCAATATTAACCTGCCAATAGAAAAAGAAGTGCCTTTCGATAATAGAAAAATAACCAGTACTGTAGCTAGTCCACCGATAATAGAAGCAATGGAAACAAACGTACTGCTTGCATGAAGAACAATGATACAAAATACCGCAGCAGCACTTGAGCCAGCTGTTATTCCAATAACATTTGGATTTGCTAGAGGATTACGAAGCATTGTTTGAAACACATGTCCAGAAATACCAAAAGCAAAACCAGCAAAAACCCCAGCCACCATCCTTGGAAAACGGATTGTTCCGACCGCAAAAGAGGCTCCTTTTACTTGCTCACCTAGTAAAACACTAATTACATCCCCAACTGGATAAATCGTATTTCCAAGCATAAGCATCATGCAGCATAAAGCAAAAGCAATGATTGCTAACAAACTAGTCACAATAATAAAACGACGACGCCTTTTTGTTCTACCTACCATAATAAGATTCATTGATTCATTCATCATAACGTACGCAATTTCGCTTTCATAGTTATTAAGATTAAAATCGGGGCCCCGATAAAGGCTGTAACTACGCCCACTTCCAGTTCACCGGGACTGCCAATAATCCGGCCGCACACATCTGAAATCGTTAGGATAATCGCTCCTGCTAGAGCGGACATTGGAATAATGTAGCGCAAATCAGGACCAATAATAAGACGGATCACATGGGTTGCAAGTAAACCTATAAAACCAATTGGGCCCGCTAGAGCTGTTGCTGCACCACACAATAAGACCCCTCCAAATGCCGCAACAAGTCTAAGTGTGCCGGTCCGCACTCCCAACCCCTTTGCTGCTTCATCCCCTAAGGCCAAAGCATTTAAGCCCGGGGCAGAGAACAAGGCGATTAGAATGCCTACAACGAGAAAAGGAATGAAAATAGAGATAGAATCCCAATTTCCAGCACCAACACTTCCTACCTGCCAAAATCTAAATTGATCCATAACATTGGAACGCGGAATCATAATAGCCATTACAAGAGAGGATAATGCTGCACTTGTCGCTGCCCCCGCTAAAACGAGTTTAAGGGGGGTGGCACCGCCACTCCCCATCGAACCAATTCCGAATACAAAAATGGCAGTTAAGATTGCTCCTGCTAATGCAAACCAAATGTATTGACCAGCAGTGCCAATATGAAAAAAGGATATCCCACAAACAACAAATAGAGCTGCACCTGTGTTTACTCCTAATATACTAGGATCTGCAATCGGATTACGAGTGACGGATTGCATAAGAGCACCAGAAACTCCCAATGCAGCACCACACAACAAACTAAATACAGTTCTAGCAATTCTTTGGCGGACAACATTTGCTCCGTGAGACTGTACTTCTGGATGGAATAATCCATCCAGTATTTCATTCCAGCCAACAGTGCGAGATCCAAAAGCAAGAGACGCCAATATACTTATACCGATTAAGATAATAGAAATTACTAATACACTAATAAATTTTCTCGGTATTAATAACTGCTTATTTTTTAGAACGGATGTCTGTTCCATTTACTTCACTTTACTTACAGCTTCTGAGAGTAATTTTAGGTACTCGTCGAGCGTATATTCAATCGAAAGTGTACTTGGTGTTCCGGCTGCTGCAAGTGGCGTATTATCCTCGATAATGACAACAGACCCTCTCTGTACAGCTGGAATCTTTCCATAAATCGGATCTTTCTGTAAAGCAGCAAGTGTTTCATCATTTCCATACGATACAAAAATATCTACATCATTTAATATGTCTGCATTTTCAGCACTTACTTCCAAATAGAAACTAGTTGGATCCGTCATTTGACTTGTAATACTTTCCGGATATTCCATCCCCAACTCTGTAAGGAATTCACCTCGTGGATCTGTTGGTGAATAGATATAAAATTTGGATAAGTCAGCACCATTAACACTTACAAATGCTGCTTTTTTCCCTTTCAATTCAGGAAACTCATTTGCTTTATCTGCAATGAATTTTTCTGTATCTGCAATAAGCTGCTTCCCTTCTTTTTCCATACCCATTCCCATTGAATTATATGTTACTTGTTCACGCCAAGAAGCAACCCAAGGATTTTTTGGATATGCTACAACAGGAGCAATTTCACTTAAAGTATCATACTCTTCTTGTGTAAGTCCTGAGTATGCGGCAAGAATGACATCTGGATTAGAATCAGAAATCGCCTCAAAGTCTATGCCATCTGTATCTTGATAAATATTAGGATTTTTTTCACCTAGCTCTTCTAGTTTTTTTGCAGTCCAAGGTAACATTCCGCTATCATCTTGAACACCATAATTTGCTGCTGAGAAACCTACAGGTACAACACCAAGCGCAAGTGCTACATCTTGGTTAGACCATGCAATTGTTGCAACACGTTCAGGTTTTTCCTTAATGACAGTCTCTCCAAGCGCATGCTTAATCGTTATTGGATACGATGAATCTGTATTAGAATCAGCTGATTTTTCTTTATCTGCCTTCGAGGATGACTGACTTGAACAACCCGCTAGTAAAAGAATGGCTACAATTGAGAATAAGAAAATAGAAATAAATGGCTTTCTTTGTTTTTTAAACATATGTATGTCCCTCTTTTTCTATATAATTTTATAATATAAATGATTATCATTCTCAATTATAATACTTGTTTTCTATTTTTCTGTCAATTACAAATAGTAAGTTATACGTGATTTTGCCATCTTTTGATGAAAATTCTCCATTTCACCAACTAAGAGACCATAAAATCAAGTAGACTACTAATAAATTTAAACTCTTTTAGGCATATTTAAAGGGCAACGCTAAAGCGATTGCCCTTTTTAAATTCTCATTAACTTTTACTCTATTCATTTGCTTTAAATGCTTGTAGATTTTCCAAATGATTAAATATTGGCAAAAACGATATGAAAGCTTAATGTGCTAGTAAGAGCTAGTAGCAAACAAATAATAAACATTATCATACAAATGCATGATTTCTTCCTCCGTGTTATTACAATCTATTACTGTTTATCATTATAAATAATGATGTTTCTCTATTTCTTCTACGAAAGACTTAATCATTTGGTCTCACCTTCTTCTAATTTTTTGCAAAAAGAAAACTCGCCAAAGGCGAGTTTCACTTTCCATCATTTCTTTTATCCTTTAAAAATTGAAATCACGAATTAATTTGCCAATTTTACAAGCATATGTGCTAATTTATGGCGTTCCTCTTCATTTCCCACTTTCCACAGTTCCTGAAGAAGTGCCTCCTCACGATTTTGCGGTTCTGCGTTGTTAGCAAGATAGCCAGCGACTTTCTCTGCGCTTTTCGCTAATTGCTCTTCATCCATGCCAAGATTTTTGCCCACTTCTATTTTACTGCTTAGATAAGATTTAAACTCATTAAAATTCTCTAGCTTCTCTTGGATTGTTTTTCTATCCATTTCTTTCACTGTTTCTTCGGCCTTGTTGGGATCTGCATTATAATTATTCATCAATAATCTTCCCTCCAATTATTTGTTTGTCCCTTAACTATTCCCCAGAAAAGCCGCGCGAAACTTTATATCGACTTAGCAATAATCTCCATTTCTATCTCATTCCTCACAGGTCCTTTGTTATCCGTAAAAAAAACGAAGATTCTCCAGTGTTGCACCGGAAAAAACCTTCGTTATGATAAACTATTTACTTGTGCTTACATACCGATCTCTAGCTGCTCCTAATCCAAATACAAAGAGCAGCAATGACGCACCAGCTAAAATGAACAACGGAATAGTCCAGCTATTCGTTACATCATGTAAATATCCGAAAAGCGTAGGACCAATAGCCGCTAGTAAATAACCAACTGATTGAGCCATGCCAGATAGTTCTGCTGCCTGTCTGCCATTCTCCGTTCGCAAGCCAAAAAACATCATCGATAAACTGAAGGCACAACCTCCCCCAATACCTATCATGATAATCCAGCATACAATTAACTTTGCACTTCCATAAATTAGTCCAAGTGTCCCCGCTAAAAGCAAAGCGCTCATGATAATGACTAAAGAACGCTGACTTTTCATACGCCCTGCAATAATAGGTACAATAAAGGTAAAGGGAAGTAATGCTAATTGCATCACAGAAAGGAGCCAGCCAGATTGATCTGAACTTATTCCTTGTTGTTGTAAAATCTCAGGCAGCCATGCAATAAGAATGTAAAAGACCATCGATTGTAACCCCATAAATAAGGTCACCTGCCAAGCTAATGGAGAGCTCCACAAGTTCACCTGAGAATCTACTACTTTATTTCGAACAGCTGCTGTTTCCTTGTTGAGATGCTTTATTTGAGGCAGCCAGAATAAAATGGATATGAAGCTAAGTATCCCCCAAATTCCCAATCCACCCTGCCAGCCAATTCCAAGTCCAATGGCAATTGGAACACTTAGTCCCGAAGCAATAGCAGCTAATAAATTCATCGAAATAGAATATACGCCTGTCATTAATCCAATTCGAGTTGGAAACTCTTGTTTAATCAGACTAGGTAATAGCACATTAGAAATTGAAATCGCCAATCCTAGCACAGCAGTACCAATATATAAAGCAGCCACCCCAGATAATGAACGTAAAATAATGCCTAGTGTAAGAAAGATTATAGACATCAGAATCATCATTTCCACACCAAATTTACGAGCCAATTTAGGTACAATCTGAGAAAAAAGCGCAAAAGATAATAATGGCAATGTGGTAATCATCCATGCTAATGTATTAGAAATATGAAGATCATCCCTAATAAATCCTACTATTGGACCCACTGATGTTAACGGAGCTCTTAAATTGGCAGCAATAAAGATTATTCCTATAATAACCATCCAAACGGCTGACTTATGAACAGCTCGATTTGATTGTATATGTTGATTAGTCATTGTTTCCTCCTGATTATAGTAGCCAAATGACTATGAAATGAGTCCTTCATCATTAATAAGAAGTAGTCAGTTAAGCAATTTGGTATACTATAATATATTTTCACTATGATAATGAATAATATAATATAACAAGCAGGTGTTTGTCCATTCTTTTTTCTAGAAGTTGAAGAAACAAAATATATCCCCGCTATTGGACGGAATAACCTAACCACTACCTCCCGTATCTCAATAAGATATAGAGTACAGCAACTTTATCGGTATGATTTATATAGGAATGGCTTCCATTTGCATCAAAACTAATCGAATCATATTCATTTAAGATATATGACTCATTATTTACATTAATGGTTATGGTTCCCGACATCACCGTAGCTATTTCCGTCGTATTGGGGTGATGCTTTTCTGGATAATAAGAACTATGTGGTTGTAAATATGCTCGACACATTTCCATCTCATCCTTTTGATTTTGAAAAATCGGCTCTACAGCCCAATTGCCATCATCTCCGAAAATTCTTACCCCGCTACCAGCCCGCGATACATTCACACTGCTTCCTGAGGAAAATAACGCCATCAGAGGGATCGATAAACTTCGCGAAATCTTCCACAATACCCCAATTGTTGGATTAGTTTCTCCTCGCTCAATATTTCCCAGCGTCAGCTTACTTACACCTGATATCTCAGATAAATTTTCAAGACTCAACCGCCTCTCCTTTCGCAATTTTTTAAGCACTGTTCCAACTTGAATAACTACCTGTTTTGAATCATCTGTTTCTCTATTCATATTCGTCCTCCATTTTTCTATTATGGGAAATATTATTATTCCTATGGTAGGAGCTTAACTCCATTCCTAATTAAGTGGTTCAAACAAACCTTTGCATTGGTTGGTCAACTGATTATAAACCGCAGCTCCTTTGGCATAAGCCTCTTGGCTAAAATCGTTCTTTTCCATAAATGTCTTTAAAAACATGTAAGTAGCGCCTGCATAATAGTTTGCAATATATTCACTATTCTTACCGAACGCTTTATGTTGCTCCATTACAAGCTTATTAAAATTGGCTAACTGACGAATAAATTCGTTACTAATGCCCGCCCATTCAATTAATGCAAATGTCTGTTGATTTTGTTTCCAAAATTGTATTAGTAGTTGAATAAAGCCTGAAGCGTTAAAAGATTGCTGCTTTAAAACCGACTTAAAATCACTCATGACGTTGGATATCTGTCTTATAATGATGTCTTCTTTCACTAAATAATTCCTGTAAAATGTTTGCCTTGCAATTCCAGCTTGCTCGCATAAATCTCGGATGGAAATCTCATAAAAGTTTTTATTCTTAAGATTAAACATCATTAAACTTTGCAGCAATAATTTTTGTGTTCTTTCGACCCGTTTATCCATTTATGCACCAATTTCCTTTCCTGTGTCACATAAAAAAATTCTTTGCTTTTTCTTTGCTTAAATTTATTATACAATCCTTTCAAGCTAAGTGACAATTGTAACTTAAGTGTCAATTGTTCATTTACCAACAAAAATTATTTATCATATCGGAGGTAATTATTTTGGGAACAGGAAAGGTAGTAGTCATTACTGGAGCCAATAATGGGATTGGTCTAGAATTAGCCAAAAAAATGCTAGCAGAAGGGAGTCAAGTTATTGCATTAATACGTTCTTCTTTTTCAAAGGACGACCTCTTTATTCAATCAAAAATTACTACAGGACAATTACGAATTTATAAAGCCGATTTATCTGATTTTAACAGTCTAAAAAATCCGCTGGAAGAAATAAAAGCAACGGAGAAGAAAATAGATTTCCTTTTCAATAACGCTGGCGGCAGTTTTCCTTCGTTATTATTTTCTAAGCAAAATCGCGAACTACATTATGAACTTCAGACAGTAGTGCCTTATATTATTTTTAAGGAGCTGTCCCCTTTATTTGAAATGGGAGAAGATAAGACAATTGTTAATACATCTTCAGCTGTCATCCTTCGCGTGAAACAGTTTGATCCAGATACATTGGAAAACCCATCTTCCTTTAAAAAGTTATTTGGTCCCTATGCGACAGCAAAGCTAGCTTTATCTTTATGGACAAAAGAAATAGCAAAAAGAGAGAGTGCCAATGGATTCCGGTTTCTAAGTGTAGACCCCGGGAGTAACAATACGTTACGGAAAGAAAAAAAATCAGGTATTCCCTTTTATATAAAACCATTGATGAAGTTTTTCTTTTCCCCACCGACAAAAGGGGCTGCTTTACTCTACGATGCCGCAATGGATAAGACTGGAGCAGTTTCTGGGGACTTTATTGTAAAGGGGAAAAGCACGAAGGTTACATTTGCTGAATATAGTTCCATTGTTTTAGAGGGAGTACATAGGATTTATGTGAGGGAATTTTTGAATAGTGAGGAGTAGAGAATAATTCAATAATAAAAAATCTATTTAAGGAGAGGATAACAGCATCGCTGGTTTTCCTCTCCCTTTTATAAGGCAAATCCCCAAAATTTAGTTCTAAATAGACTAATAATCTTCAATCCTAAGTCATTGTTAACCAAACAGTCTACTTTTTAGATAAGATGACAATCTCATTAGGCATTTATTCATTCTCAACTACTATTTTACCAATCATACTTCCTGTTTCTACGATTTTATGTGCTTTACGTAGCATTTCGGCATTAATTGGTCTAAGAGTTTCTGTAAGGGTTGTTGTTACTTTCCCGTCATCTATTAGTTTACTTAGTTTGGATAAAAGTTCATGTTGTTTGATCATGTCTGGAGTTTCATACATGGATCTTGTAAACATAAATTCCCAAACAAACGTGACACTTTTATTTTTTAAAGCAGTAAGGTCGATAGGATTAGCCATTTCTACAATCGAGCAAATCCTTCCTTGAGGGAAAATAATATCGGCCATGTTTTGCCAATGCTGCTCTGTTTCGTTCAAACATAAAATGTACTCAACGCCTTTTATATCATGATCTTGTAGTTGAGTTCGAAAGTTTTCGTGATGGTTAATGATATAATCAGCACCTAATTTATTCACCCATTGCTTACTCTCTTCTCTAGATGCTGTGGCAATCACTTGTAAACCTGCCATTTTAGCTAATTGAATCGCTATGGAGCCCACTCCCCCAGCCCCGCCAATAATAAGAATGCTCTTAGATTGATTTTCTTCGTAGTTATTAATATCTATCATTAATCGATCAAATAAACTTTCCCATGCTGTTATCGATGTCAGTGGTAAAGCCGCTGATTGTGCAAAATTTAAAGACTTTGGCTTTAATCCGACAATTCTTTCATCAACCAAATGGTATTCGCTATACGTCCCTGGTCGAGTTAGGTCACCAGAATAAAACACTTCGTCTCCAGGTTTAAACATTGTACAATCCGGTCCAATTTCTTCCACCACTCCACTTGCATCCCAGCCTAAAATTCTTGGTTCTGTTTCTTCTTTATCTTTAGGAGCACGTACCTTTACATCAACCGGATTAATCGAAACAGCTTTTATTTTAACAAGTATATCTCTTTTGGTTGGTGTCGGTTTTTCCACTTGGACATCTATCAAACTTTCTTCCTTTTCAATTTGTAAATATTTATACAATCCAACTGCTTTCATTTAAAAGCCCTCCTTTTTTATTCATGTTTATTATAAAAAAGAAATATATTAAGAGTAAGTACGCACATTCTTGTAATCTGGTATCACACATGTTACCTATTAGGAGAGAAATGAAAGCAGCTGCAATTGACATTCTTGTAATCTGCTATTAACTATGTTACTAATTAAGAAAAGAAGAACAAGCAGAAATGAGAAAGGTATGAGTACCGATGAGAAATCGAAAGAAAGGGTATGGATGCCCTGAAAGATGTCCGGTTGAAGGAACGCTTGATGTGATCGGGGGTAAATGGAAAGGCGTTATTTTGTTTTATTTATTAGATGGAAAGAAAAGATTTAATGAATTCAGTAGATTAATGCCTGGTATTACCAAACGAATGTTATCTCTCCAATTAAGGGAACTGGAAGAAGACGGAATTGTTCATCGAGAAGTATATCCCGAAATCCCCCCTAAAGTGGAATACTCATTAACGGAATTTGGAAGAACGCTCGAACCAATTATTTCTCTAATGAATGAATGGGGAGAAAATTACAAAGAGTTTTTAAAAGAAAATAAGCGGGAATTAAAATAGGTTTTTAAGCTTATATATCGATCGGATATAGTCTCTCCACCTTTGTAGAGTCTTCCTTTATATTTTATAAAGAAAACCTTGGTACAGCAAGAATTGAATATACCAAGGTTTTCTTGTTGTGATGCGGAAAAATAAATTTACAACAATTAAGTAAGTTGATTGGGAATAAGGCTTATCCGTTCTATACAGTTTTCCTATGAAAATATAAATACCCTCCAAGAAAAAATAAAATAAAACTTCCTCCCACCACGGTTAGTAAGTGCTCCCAAGGAACAGAAAACACATCATCACTAGTATCACTGATATACATCATTGCAAAGGGCTGGGCCCATGGATAATAAGGTCCAAAACGCTCAGAATTAACCGCTAATATTGACGGTAATGTGAAGATCACATTAACAGCCAAAGGAGCAGCAAAACTCTTGAATAGAATAGACATCCACAATTGAAAAGCCACTAATGGAAACGTGGCAATCCATCCTCCGAAAATACTTTTCCAAACAATTTCAATTGGAAATGGATCTGTGAAACCTTTCATCATTCCCACTCCATAAACGGCACCAAGATAGAATAATTGTATAACCAATACGAGGAGCATTAACAATATGTATTTCCCTGTAAATACTTGTCCTCTTGTTACAGGCAGTGCTAACAGCTGCTTCCAACCACCAGCTTGATGTTCATATTTGCATATCACACTCGCCAGCACCCCCGTGACCAAAGGTAAAAATAGTAAAGCATATGTCAAGTTCATTGATAATAATGGTAAATACCATTCATTTATTTCAATTTCGACATGGAAGGGTTTAGCAGTCATCCCTGTAAAAAGGCCAATGAGAGGACCGGTAAAAATAATTAATAGGATTTTTGATTTTCGCAATTTAAACCATTCTGATTGAAGAATAGAGAGCATTTATTATTTCACATCCCTTCTTGTAAAATCTATCATTCCAGCGATATATAATAAAATACCTACTCCAATTCCAAGCAGGACATTGATCATCGGCTCATTCCATTCGTTCGTTAATGAAGGCCACTTCCAAATCATCCAATCTGGTAAAACCATGGCCGAATAAACGAAAATCACGCCTAAAACCCCTGTGGTAATCGGAATCCCTTGATTCTGACTAACAGTCGCAATCCAAAGCTGTAAAGCTAACATAGGCAGTGCGGCAAAATACGGATAAAAACTATATTTTACTATTTCAGCAAATGGAGTTTGCTCACCCAAATCTAAAAAGACTCCCAAAGCTATGGTAAATACCATCAATAGCACGGATGATAGGAATAAAAAAAATGCAAGCACTGTAAATTTTGATAAATAAACATTCATTTTGGAAACAGGCAACGAAATCAGTTGCTTCCATGAATTCGTTTCATTTTCAATACTAGCCATAAAGGATGTTAAAATGACGATGCCTAATGCAAGTGCAAGTGGTGTAAAAGAACTTACATTCAATAAATAATATCCCCAATCATCCTCACTTTGTTTTAATAAATAATCCTTTCTCACTCCATAGTTAACCATCTGTAATGCGACAACACCAAAGGGGCCTAAAAAGGTTAGAAACCAAAATCCTTTTCGTTTAATTTTTAAAAAGTCTGCCCTTAAAAGTTTTCCAATCATACTGCTTTCTCCTCCATAGTCATTTGAAGGAATATTTCTTCCAATGATCTCTTTTCCTCTTCAACACGATAAATCGAAAAACCCTCTTGAACAAGAGACTGTACAGCTTTTGCTACCCCCTCATTTGAATGCTCGGTTAATAAAATGATCTCATCTTGCCAATCAGCATTTATCCCTTTTCCTAATAAGGAGCGCCAAGCTAGCTTACTATCACTAACCTTTAATAAAATCCTTTGCTGCGCATACATACGTAATGCTTCAATGGAATCCTGAAAAATCATTTTTCCTTTTGTAACGATCCCTACCGTTGTCGCCATTTGATCAATCTCTGACAACAAATGACTAGAAATCAATATAGTCATTCCTGTCTCAGCAGGCAATCGTTTAATTAAATTCCGGATCTCAATAATTCCGGATGGGTCTAGTCCGTTTGTAGGTTCATCCAAGATTAATAATTCGGGATTGTTTAATAGAGAAGCCGCAATTCCTAACCGTTGCTTCATTCCTAATGAAAAGCCTTTTACTTTTTTATTTGCCACGTCTTGTAATCGAACAATCTCTAATACTTCGTTAATTCTCGTTTTCGGCACCCCTAAAATCTTTCTCAATGCTTCTAAATTCTCATAAGCAGTTAGATGAGGATAATAGGATGGATTCTCTACTAGTGAACCTACCCTTTTTAATATGTCTCTTCTTTCCAGCCTTAAATCCTTTTGAAAAATATGAATCATACCCGATGTTGATTTCATCAACCCCAAAAGCATACGAATCGTCGTTGTCTTCCCTGCACCATTCGGCCCTAAAAATCCGTATATTTCTCCTTTTTTAATCTTCATGTTCAAGCCTGCAACAGCCTCTTCTTTACCAAAACGTTTAGATAAATTTTCCGTCTGCACTACATATTCCATTTCTCTCACCTCATCTTCTATCCTAGGAAAAGAAGGTTAAAACTGGGTATGCTGACAGGTTAAATTTTGTTTAAAAAAAGATAGATTGGAAAAGGTGCTAAATGACCTTTTCCAATCTACCTTTACTTGAGTCTCTTTTTTTTATTATTTTTATTGTTGTTCCATGTTCACTTGACTTAATTTCCCAATATAACTCCATACCTTTCACCATCATATCAACAATAGACAAACCAATTCCTGCACCTGCTTCATCTGAAATACCCTTCATCCCTTTTCCTTTATCTGAAACAACTATAGCATCATATTGATCTGTGGATTCCGTTTTCATACAAATATATCTTCCACTTTTAGCGTGACGCAATACATTTTGTAATAAATTATCTAATATACGTCCTAACCAAATTGGATCAACCGTCCATTTACTATTTTTAAACGGGAGTAATTTAACTTCTATTTCAAATCCCTCTTTTTCAAAAACTGGGTACCATAAAGCTAAACATTCACGCACATAACGAATAACATCTATATCCTTCCAATCAACTTTATATTTACTAGCCATTAGTAGAGTATATGACATCAAATTTTCCATTAACCTATCAATATTCACTACCGAGGCTTCCAACGCCTTTATTGCTTTTGTACCCTCTTCTGATAAATCTTCTTTAGCAATTGAATAGGTTTGAGCTCTTATTTTAGTTAAAGGTGTCCGTAAGTCATGAGAAAGATTAGCAATTAATTCCCGCCGTATTTGTTCTTCTTTCTGTTCACGTTGTTTACTTTCCTTGAGTTCAAATACCATTTGATTAAACGTTTTTTCAAGTTGTCCAATTTCATCCTGCTTTTTTACGTTAATCTGGATTGGCAAACCGTCAACATCCCGTATCTCCATCGCATCTTGTAATTGTAATAATCGTTTTCTGATGCCTCTAAAAAATAAAAAGGAAGCTATAATAAATAAGAAGATGATACAGATAACACCGACTAATAATATCGTGCCATAATTATCATTTACTTTTTCAAGCGGAGATTTTAACGCAGCTCTAGGAATCTCAAAAACTATAAAGCCCCTAGATTCTTCATTTCCAACAAAGGCAATAACCGTAAAGGGGTCCCCTTCATAACGATCTTTGATAAATTTTGCTGTAAAAACAGATGACCATTCGGAAGGAAGTTGTTCTCTTACATTTACTTGCTTTCCTAACCTACCATTTTCATCCACCCAAAACATAGAGGCATCGTGAAATTGATTTTTCCACTTGGAAAAATGCTGTTCAATTGTTTCAGGCGTGACGTTTTTCAAATGGTTTGCTTCAGCATGCCACTTTGTCTCTATTTCATTGAAATCATTCCTATATTGGGATTGACTTCCACTTTCTATGTTTTCTGCAACACCAGACACAAATATTGTGACAACTAGGAAGGCGAATTGAACAAGAAAAATGGCAATTAAAATAATCATCATGTACTTCGCCAATAATGATTGGAAAAACCTTCTCATATTTTCACCCGATATCCGATGCCGCGAATCGTTTCAATGATTGTTGGATTTGAAGGATTCTTTTCAATTTTTTCTCGTAAATAACGAATATGAACCATTAAAGTCTTATCTCCTTCGATATATCGCTCGCTCCAAACGCCTTCATATAGCTGTTCCTTTGTTAATATTTGGTTCAAATGTCGAATAAAGAATTGAAATAAATGATATTGTTTTCCTGTTAATTGAATTTCGCTTCCTGTGTCATTGTTTACTAATCTCATGTCTTTTGTATAAATAGTTAGATGCCGCAATTCTAATATATCGTCATTTTTTTGATATCTTCTTATTAATACTTCGACACGAGCTGCAAGCTCATCAGGATGAAAAGGTTTTGTTAAATAATCATCTGCAAAATGAAGACCTTCTATTTTATCCTCAATTGAGGTACGTGCGGAAAGCATTAAAATAGGCAAATCACTATTTTCTTTTTTGATACGTTTTCCGATAGAGAAACCATCTAATCCTGGTAACATTACGTCCAAAATGAGGATATCTACGGTTAATAGATACTCTTCCACTCCTTCGCCTGACTGTAGCCATGTTACTTCATATCCTCTTTCCGTTAGATCCTTTGTCACCCAGCTGCCTATATCACTTTGATCTTCTATATACAATACATGAACCATTTCTTCCTCCTTTTTAAAATAGCTGCTTTCTTTAACATATAACATACCTATATCAACCTATCAAAAGAGATCTTTGTTCCAACCTCTCCCTTGGCCTTGTTTCATCCACTGCTCAATCTCAGATATTCTTTTTCTTTTGAATAAAAAAACATCCCTTTAGACAATATTATCCAAAGGGGTAAAGCGGTGCAACTCATTTCAAATTAACGACTAGTATAGCATTTAAATAAAATTTAATTATTTCTAATAATTCATCTTAAGCAAGCATCTGTTTACGGAACAATAAATACTATAAAAGTCCATTTATATAAATATCCAAAGAAAATTTCAAAAAATGCTGATATTGCAGCACTTCTTAGGTTAATATATCTTCAAACACTTTCATTTAGAAACATTTTCAGGCTTATTTTTTAGACCTGGTAAGAGATTTTAAGATAGTCTATTCGCTTCATCGATAAGTCCTATATTATACATGGATTCCAGCACAATTTTCTTTAACAATGGTTCATCTGATAGAACATGATGAAGTTGTATATCTCGAAATACAGCATATTGTGATGGTATTGGTGCACGAGATAAGTATGCTTTTAAAGCTGCTAAGTCTGGTTCAACGTCTTTATTAATTTTAAAAGGAATGTGCGTTTCATTAGCAAGAAATGGAGCAATTACACCAAGACCATCCTGGGTTTGAATAGTTATCATTTTTTGTCGCTGCAATCTAAGCGTTTGAATATAGCGATAAGGATTAGCAATAATAGGCATTTGAATGTTTTTTTCTAAAAAGTTATTGATATACTTTAATAATTGTCGTTCAGACTGAGGATGAAGTTCATCATCCACTTCCCGTTCCTTGAATACTAAATAACTGTCTTCATCAGCGAAATAATTATAAAATAAATCACTATCTGTGCAATTGATACGTAAAAATTCACGCAAATTTTTTGCGAGTATACGGGTTGGCTTTTCAAACTCCATTGGACTTATACAGACAATAGGCGCCTCTTCAAGGTCAGAAACCGACCCATAGTCTGTTAAAAATCCATAATGAATACCATCTACTCCAATATGGCCAAATACAATAACATCGCTTGGTGTGTTAAAATAGCGAAAGTCGGATAATGAAATATAAAAGTGAAGCCCATTATAAAAAGATTCACAATCGCCAAGTTCCTTCTCTAATTCCATTAATTTTTGAAGGCTTGCTGGTATATCATACTTTCCAAAGTTGCGCTGCATTCAAAAACCGCCTTTTCTTTTTCCTTTATTTTACTATATTTGTTATTAGGAAACTACTTTATGGGGAATCTACTGAGTTAATGAAATACCCGCTACTCCCCTTCAATCATTCTCCCATTTGAATATGCATACCTCTTCCCTTCACTAAAAAACCCCCTGCCAATTATTAGAACTAAAGGGGGATAAACGTTGCAACTTTATACAAATGTAGCTTTCAAATAAAGATTAATTAAAACATTTTATTGACTCTTTATTTACCAAAGAATACAAAAAATCCATTTTGAATAAGTTTTCTTCAAAATGGATTTTCTTTTAATAACTCTGTTAGATTTTTTTATAAAAAAGTTTGATTGTTTTCATCTTATGATCTTCAACATACATATATTTATAAAATATAAAAGCTTCGGTTCTACATTACAGACAAAAGGGTAACCAGTGCTAAAATAGCTGGAATTCCTTGTTTCACAATAATTGATTTGTTGGATGTAAAGCCTCCGAAAATGGCTGCCACTACCACACAAATTACAAAAAACAACTGAATCATATAGCCAATTGAATTAAGTCCAAGTATTAGTCCCCAAATGAGACCAGCTGCTAAAAACCCATTATATAAACCTTGATTTGCAAACATGATGGCTACATTTCGATCTCTTTCTAAGTGCTTCGGTAAATTGAAAGCTCGTTTTGCCAATTTTGAATCAATAAAAAACATTTCAAGGATCATAATAAATAAATGTTCTATTGCTACTATCCCAACTAAAATGGCTGCAAGTACTTCCACTCACTAATCCCCCCCTTTTCTGTTTCCTAATATCAATTTATATTATTTCCATTGCGCAATTCTATCGACAGGGAGACGGTATGAAGCATATCCTTCATCGACTGCTTTTCCGATGGATAGAAGCATGACTGGTACATAGCGCTCCTTTTCCAATCCGAAAGCTTCAGCGATATTTTCTTTTTCATAGCCCCCTATTGGGTTTGTTTCATATCCGTGCGCGCGTGCTGTCAACATAAGCTGCATGGAAACGAGACCAGCGTCAACTAGAATCGTTTCCCGATTTACTTGCTCCGGTAGTTGTTCAAAATGTGCCTTCAAAGCCTCGATTTGTCTGTCTTTTACCTCCTGTGGCATGTATCCTAAGTCAACGGCTTTTGAATAAATTTCTTCTAAATAGTCTGCATTGTTCATATCTGCAAATACGGCGATTACGGCAGATGAAGTGGTGACTTGTGACTGATTAAATTTAGCAAGCCCCGCAAGTTTTTCTTTGGATTCTGGGCTTTCAATGATAAGAAAACGCCATGGCTGTGCGTTAACCGAAGATGGAGCTGTAGTCGCCTCCTCTAATATTTCAGTCATCTCTTCTTTACTGATTTTAACTGTTGGATCATAGTTGCGAATGGATCGGCGCCCTTTCATTATTTTCATAAAATCGTTTGTTTTTAATGTAGTTTTCATGTGCAAACAACTCCTATAATTTTTTAATATTTTCTATATTTTTCTTCAATTACAACAGCACTTTCTTAAATACAGAACAGTCTTCTATGCTGGCATTTCCGGTGAAGACTCTGACTTGCTCGGTTGAGCGAGCAAGGATAAATACGGCTGCGCCATCGATATTCATTAGTTTTTTGTTCCTTCTACTTCTAATTAATTCGCGATTTTCAAAGGTGTTTTATAACTAAGTCGATAGCCATGCAGGAGAATCTCTTAAAAATGTAAACTTTTCTATTCTTAGTAAGATTCGGACATGTCATTATTATCCAGATATTTTTTAATTAACAATCTTACCATTTATAATTCGCAATAAAAAAGTGATGTCTACTTATAACTCACTAAAGATTTTTTTGCACTAGAACTCCCTAACTTTGCAAAGGGTGTCCATCATATGCTTTTATATCAAGTGGCGCAACTAAAAAGTTACTAGCTTTGGCCACGAAAGAAGTAAAATGTTCACTTGTATTATGGCTTTCTACCGCCGCTGCATCTTGCCATACTTCAACCATGGTAAATGTATGGTTCTTTTCTATATCCTTATATAAATTGTAAGAAATATTTCCACTTTCTTGTCTAGAAGCACGAATTAGTGTTTCTATCTCTTCTAAAAAACTTTGTTGCTTTGTTGAGTCTATTTGCATTACAGCATGAATAATAATCATCGTTCTCCTCCTCTTCTCTGAATCTTTTTATGCTAAAGAAAATTTAAAACATCCATGAACACGCAGTGTGTATATCAATCCACCACAGGACTTGTTTCTTTCCTTTTTTTCTTCCACTATACAATTCAAACAGATTTATAACCTCTGTCTGCTGCTTTCCCAATTGAAATAAGCATCACTGGTATATAACGATCCTTTTCTAAAACTACCGATTAGGCATGTATCGTATCCATGTTCGCGTGCTACAAGCATTAGCTGCATATTTGAACGGCGTCCTCTTAAAATTTTACGTATTAGATTTCTTTTATGTTATTTTGAATACGATTTAGCATATCAAATAGCAAATCTCGTTCCTCTTCACTAATATCTTTTAGCATAGAAGTGACGAAACGTTTCTTTTCTTCTTGATAGCAACTAATTTTTTGACGTCCATAATCAGTAAGCGTCACAAGCGTAATCCTATTGTCACTTGTTTTTTTTCGTCTTAAAATCAACCCGTTTACTTCGAGTTGTTTTAAATGCCGCGTGATGGCAGCATTGTCAATATTCATCTCCTTTTGAAGCGCTTTTTGGCTCATTTCATCCACTTGATAAAGATGGCTCAAAAGTTCAAGGCGCGACTGACTAACACCTGTACACCCTTCAAATTTCGAATTGATTTCTTTATTAATAAAAAATAATTTATATAAAATAATTGCTTCCTTAGAGCAAGAATTTGTCAATAACTTCCCTCCTTTTTTATTGTTTGAAATTATTTGACCTATCAATCATTGACCCATCAAATAATTTAACTCAATTGGATTTAAAATGCAAGTATTTTTATTTTTCCTTTTGTAACTTTGAAATAAAATTTGATTAATTTCGTTTCAAATCTTGTTGGTTTGGAATAAAATTTGTGGGTTTGATTAATGATTTTCGAAAACCCCTGTCTATGCAGGGAGTTCCAGAAAGCTTTTTAGCGAGGTAATAAGAAACCTCCTTCTTGCGTGGGATAAAGAGTTGGTTTCCTCAACCACTTTATCTCACGCAAGAAGGAGGTATGCCCATATGAAGGACATGAATAGTTTATTTAGTGCATATTACCTAGAATAATATGTATCACATAGTTTTTCCCATGCAAAACATCTTTCGAATTAGTACTTTGTTTAAGTGTACCTTTTCGAAGTTGTTTTATAGTGTCTCTTTATTCTAGATAGTATATACAAGTATTTTACCTGCAGCTTTAAAATAAAGTAACTTAAGGAAATAGCATTGTGTTTTGCCTTCTCTGGAAAATACATTATAAACATTAAGTATTAAACAAAACCAGTCGTATACAAGCTAAGCTAACTAAACCGAAAACGGTTGAATCTCGCGGCTTAAACTGTCCCGATTCGCCAAAATCCCAAGAGACTAGACGAAACGACTCCACCGACCGCTGGCTTAACCCTAACATAATTTTACCATTTGCGAGTCCGGAAACAGCTTAAATTATTTCATGCTGACGGGCATGGGTAGAAAAACCTACTTTTTAGCGCCAGTTTATCTTATCTGACCGCCAAACCCTCAATAACAATCCCAATGCATATGCCATTCACCAGTCGAACGAGACCTGAACAAGTAAATCGTCCCGTTGTCACCCACCATAAATCTCGGCTTTTCCTCGCTTCCGATCTGCATGATATACTGACAATCTTCTAAGGAAACCGGTGACTGGATATAGGATGCGTATCCTCCTATTTTCGTTTGCGGGTAACTGCCGAATTCATCGAAGAACTGATCGCTCGCATCTTCATCCTCGTTCACTTCCGTCAAGTCAACATAATCCCAAGCCTCTTCCCAGCACGGGTAATCATCGCTATCAGCCTTGTGCCATCTAATCTGAAACTCCCTGAGACCTCTTGCTTCTTCCGGTGTTTCCATTAATTGCAGCTCTTCCACCGACTGATGCTCGATGAGTAGCCAGCCTTCTCCGTTCTTGACAGGATAGATTGGAAGCTGTTTCCTGTTCAGAAATAGCTGGATCAAACTTGCCTCTCCCACACCATCGATCCCACCAGGTATTTCAGGCACATACGCTTGCAATACGGGAATCATGGGACCATCTTTGTCATGAGGCCATCCCGCTTCTTTATCGATATAAAAATGCCCGCCAAACCAACTCATCCTCGCTTCCTCCGGACGAAATCCGCCAATTTGCGCCAAGACCGGCTTTTTTCCTATTTCCCTAAGTGAATTGAACGCCTCAAATTGTGTCATCGTAAGCAGTTCTCCTCCCGGTATCTAGTTAGATTTTTACTGGATAGACGGATGGCAGTCTTTCTATTAGTTCCATCCATTTCCTTAAGTATAATTGATGCCGATACGCAGCTCAAATATGCTCCTGACTCTTTTATCCAAGACAGCAAAATCGAAAAATCTAGCTTCTTCTTTCTTAATTTCTCGTGAAAGCAGGTTGATCAATCTATGCTTTAATGACTTTTCGCCGTTCATTCATCCATTTTTCTATCAAAATTTTCAGAAAGTTTCATACTACAAAACTTATTGAAATTGGGGATAAAGTCTTCTTCAAAACTAGATAAAATATACCATTTTTGTAATATTAAAGGAATTCTTTTCTATTTTCCTTTATAATAATTATGGTCTACATAAAAAGAAGGGGTGTAAATGTGAAAAAAACGAAAGTATTATCGGTATCAATCCTTTCTGCAGCAATGTTATTGTTGGCGGCTTGCGGAAATGAAGAAAAAGCTTCTGAATCTCCAAAGGAGAATGATTCAAAGGCTAAAACAGAGGAAACAAGTAATAAAGGGAAAACGAATGAAAAAGCAGAAGAATCAGATACTAAATCAGGTGAGGTATTGAATCCAAGTATTGCAGAAGAAACAGAAGGAAATGTTGAAGTGGTTTATACCAATAAAGAACCTGGATTTTTAAATGATATTAAAGGTTTCAAAGTATCCGTTAACGAGTACCAAATTGTTAAAGTAACAGACATGAACGAAGATTCTAAGTTGCGTTTTGATGGCCAGAATAATGGATACGTAATAACGACTAAAGTTACCATTGAAAATGGAACCGATAAACCAATGTATTATAATAATAATCATAAGATCCAGCTAAGCAATGAGTATGATTATATTCCGGCTGACTGGAAAACTCTTGTACCTGAAGATCAGCAGATTAATAGAATCAAAAAGAATAAAGAAAAGATTACTTTATATGAAGCTGGCGAGAAGGTAACTGGCTTAATGAGTTTCAGATTATCAGATGCTGAATTTGAAAAATTAAAAACAGTAAAACCAAAATATATAATTGAAGGCGGTTTAGCTGATAATGACCAAGCTAAAAATAGTAACATGCAGCAGTCGCCGGCTTATGATTTTATTTATAGCGAAGAACAAGCAAAACAAACAGCTGAACAACCCCAATTTTATCAAGATCGTTTAACGACTGATAATATGGCTGACAAAAAAATGATTTTTGAAAAATCTGGAATTAATGATACCAAAGAGATAGATAAAGTGAAAATTACCCTTGAAGGTGTACAATATACTGAAGTGATTCCAACAGAAGCCAATAAAGAACGCTTTAGAAATTTTGGTGATAATGGGATTGTGGCTGTGACTGTCAAATTGAATGTTGATAATCAAACATCAGAACCTGTTGACATATCGAATCTAAAAACTACTCTTAATATTGATGACAATCGTGCGAAAGTGTTAAGTCAGGGTATGGTGGAACCTCGTGAACAAAGGGAGATTGCTGCGGGACAAAAAGGTGAAAAACTGCATGTTTTCCTACTTAGAAAAGATGAATTTGAAATATATAAAAAGTTTGATATGAGATTTGGTCCATTTGTCGGTACAGATGGCAAAGACCAATTCAAAGGAAAATCTGCTACCTTTAACTTACCAAGATAAATAAAAAAACCAGAAACCAGTGTCAGTCTAGATGATCTGAACCCAAAAAGTTAGACACGGGATTTAGGCAGCTACTAGGGCATGAGTTCGATATTGCACCGGACTCATGCCTTTTAATTTTGTCTTAATCCGTTTGTGGTTATAGTAGTGAATGTAATTCTCTAATTCTTCTTTAAAATGCTCCATACTCTCAAATTCTTTTAAATAGAGTAATTCAGACTTTAATAAGCCAAAGAAATTCTCCATGACTGCGTTATCTAAACAATTCCCCTTACGTGACATACTTTGAGTAATCTCATGTTTCTTTAAAGCATGTTGGTACTTCTTCATTTGATAATGCCAACCTTGATCCGAATGGAGGATAGGGGTGTCACCCTCTTTCAAATGCTCAAAAGCTTTGTCCAGCATTTTCGAAACAAGTAGATAAACAGGACGCTTTTCTATGTTATAAGCGATGATTTCTCCGTTGAATAAATCTAGAACGGGGGACAAATATAGCTTCTCCCCGTGTAGATGGAATTCTGTTACATCCGTTACCCACTTTTCGTTTGGTTTCGATGCTTTAAAATCACGTTCCAAAATATTTGGGGCTATTTTCCCTACTTGCCCACGGTAGGAACGATATTTTTTCATACGCACAAGACACTTTAATCCCATCTCATTCATAAGACGGCGGACTGTTTTATGATTTATTTTGATGCCTCGGTTATGTAATTCTAATGTGATCCGACGATATCCATATCGTCCCTGATGTTCATCAAAAATCTCCTGAATTAACTCTTTAACTTCCTTATATTTATCTGGGCGATCCATTTGTTTTACCCAATAGTAATACGTACTACGCGCAATACCAGCGACCTTTACTAGATCAATCACTTTAAATTCTTGCCTTAATTCATAAATTATTTGCGCTTTGTCCTGTTCTGTAGTTTTTCCTTTTCTTGAATTAAGGCATGTAACTTTTTTAAGTAAGCATTCTCCATCCGTAAACGTTCATTTTCAGCTCGTAATGCTTCTTCAGACCCTTCTACTGGTTGAGGTTTATTCGTTTCCTTTTTCATTGGTGGGCGCCCCTTTTGTGTTGGTTTCAGGGCGTCAATTCCATGTAATTCAAAACCTTTTTGCCATTTTAGAATGGTACTATGTGTTGCAATGTTAAATATTGCAGCAGTTTCCCTTATAGACGTCCCTGTCTCTCTCATATAATTCAGTACGTCTAGTTTAAACTGTGTTGTATAAGATGTATAGGGTTTTATTAAAGCATCGGCACCATGATATTCATATTGTTTTATCCAATTTAATAAGACTGTATGATGTACCCCTATGGATTTCGCAATAAATTTTACCCCCTCCGTTCCCTGTAGATAACGAATAACTGCTTCTATTTTTTCCTCTATATTAAATTTAGACATATAAAAACTGCACCTCCAACTGTTAGTTTGTGTCTAACAATTGGGGTGCAGTTCAAGAATAGGCACTGGTTTTTTTCGGACTTATTATGAGTTCACAAATGTACAATCCTTATCACTTATGATGGGGATTTTAGCTTGTTATTTTGGCTTAGCAAATGATTTTTTGCGAATTCAAATCTAATTGTTCCATTTTAGTGGTTTACATAACTATTCTAATTATACTTGGTATAATATGCAATAATATTTAAAAACTGGTTAATGACTCTTTCTCTTATTACGGTACTGTAAGTGAATAAAAGGAACCATTTTAATTAAAGTTTGAGCAAAATAGTTTCTTATTTTAAATTTATCCATTATCTTGTAAAAAAGTTTAAATATAAAATATTTATGTCATTAATTCCGTTTCCAACAGTTCTATCTCATCCTCTTCAAATTTTTCCGAAATCTAATCATTTATTCTATCTTCTGCTTGCTGAATTTCTGTATTTTTATGTTAAATTTTATTAACTATTCTATATATCTGCAGTCTTCTTTATCTAATCAAACTAATGGATATTTCTTCATAATTGGCGTTTGAAATCTATATTTATTTATTTTATTTGACTCTAAATGTGTGGTACTTCTTTTCTTGTGAAAGAAATTAATGATTTTACTGTTTAGCTATCCTAACATATATTTAAAATCATCTAACTCATAATCAGTACTAAGAATGCAGTACCATTATAAAAATGCCCATGTATCTAAAGAAATGTATATTCTGATGCTGTGTCAGGAGTTAATATCTTGATATCTCTAAATCAAAGTTATGAGCAGTCCAATGTTCTACCATTTTTTCTAATTAGCTTCTTTAATCCACTTCTCAATTTCAGATGCTCTTTTTCTTTTAGACATAAAAACACCCCTTCTAAAGGGATAAAGTTCGTGACTTTCTTCAAAACATCGCAACTTTATTTCAAAGCCACACTCACTGTTGCTTTGAAATAAAGTTTGATCAAAATGGATTCCTTTTTGGCATATTTAATTTTCGGTTTTATAAAAAAGTTTGATTATTTCTTATTGAACTAATGCCCCCTCAATAAGGTTTACGAACGATTGTAGGAATTTAAACCCTTCCAGTCTTCAAAAGTTTTCTAAAATTCTCGGATAAGGCATTATCTTTGCTAAGTAGCAGAATTACTGAAGAGTCACAAAATACCAATTCCACAACTGCCTTTGGATGTTGTATTTTAGGATTTTCAACCCAAAAATTCGGTCTGGTGCGTCGTTAATGGATACCGCAACTCTTTTTAGAATCTCTAGTTATACAATAGTGCATGATTGGCGGAAAAAGATGGAGGCTTGCGGTTTAGATGCACTTGAGCCAAATCAAAGGGGCATATACAAGTCAATGAAGGTGTATTCTCACCAAATGCACAATTAGTCTTATGTCGCATATTATAAGTTATAAAAAGCTACTTTAACTTTTATAGCTATGAATTGAGTTGGTTTAACTTGACAGGCTGCATCATTGAAAAACTAAAACGAATTCAAAGTAATGAAAAACAAATAAAAGTTGATGAATGTTTTGCTGTAACACCAGTTTTTTTAATTAATCAAGAAGGAGAACATTTTATTGCATCTGGCATATCGAATGGAGAACTATTCCATACATGTTATTTTAAGGTCATTTCGGTTAATGAACTGCGAAAATGTGTTGTCCTAGAATTACTTGTTCCTTGTTGTATGAAAACATTATGTGCCAATAAAGCTTTGTATCGTTCAGATTCACGTATTTTGATTGATATTTCTTTTTTTTGTGGTATTGGTGAAGTTGAAATTCCTGTATATGATTATCTGATTTTAAAACCAAATATAAAGGATAAATTTGAAATTTGTTTTTTAACAAATGAAAATAAAACAGGTATTTTATGGAACAACGAAACTAACTTTGCTAATACTGCTACAGTCACTCTTCATCATAAGGATACCAAGAATTGTTCGATTAAAATTATTCTTCAGACTAAAGAAAATTTATATTCATTAGGTGTGAATAAAGGAGAAAGTTGCTCTATTACGGTTAAAGATCTCGAGTGTCTTAAGATCGAATCATCAAAAAGAAAATTGAAAGGACAAATAGAAGTTCAGCTGAATCACATTATTAAAACTATTAAATATTTTTAAGTTAGGTTGATTATCCAATCGAAATTGTTTTTTATAACATATTCTTATAAAGATAATACAAATTGAGGAGGATAATTATGGCTATTTTGGGCGGTTGTAGTAACGAGCAAACTGGCTTTGTAAACGATGCTGTATGTTTCACGATTGATTTAGGAGATACTGGAGCTGTAGCTACTCCAGTTTGGGAAGATGGAACTTCTTTTGTTATAAATGGAACAATAATGGTAGAAAACAATGGGATTGTAGGAGTTGGCCCCACAGCTTCTCTTACAGTTAATGGAACAGCAGTTGCGGGATTTACAGTAGCGCCAGGAGAAAGTAGATCAGTCACTTTGAATGATATCAATTCAATAGGTATTGTTGGGGCAGGAGGAACTGGAACTGCAAATGTAACCGTTTCTTTTTCATTGAATTATCAATATTAATCAGTTTGTATCTTTGATTCCACAAACTTTTGCTGAAAGTAGTGACAGGAATGTGCGCTCAACTTAACTCATGTGGAGGTAGTAGAGGACCAACAGAGCCAACAGGAGCAACAGGACCAACAGGAATATCCGGACCAACAGGACCAACCGGGGCCACAGGACCAACAGGAATACCCGGACCAACAGGACCAACCGGGGCCACAGGACCAACAGGAATACCCGGACCAACAGGACCAACCGGGGCAAATCCGCAGCTGTTTTACAATGAGGTAGCAGGCCCAGTTTCAGTTGCTGTTAATGGTACTGAAACGTCAATTGGGACTTTAAGTGTGCCAACAATCACTGGCCAATTAATAAAATTAGATTTTGCTATTTCTGTGGATGTGACAACGACAGCTAACTCGAACTTTACTTTCCAAACTAGAGTTTATAGAAACGGAGTACTTGTAAATACACGCTCCGTGCAAAGAAATGTTAATGCTGCAATTACGTCAAGATTTCCAATTGCTACAACGTATGTAGAGATTGCAACAGTCACTGGTACGACTTCCTATGAGGTTAGGATAATCTTTCCCACAGCAAGTAATGTGAGCAGCAGCAGTGCACTAAATTTGGAGATAAACGCAATTAGATTCCCTTAAATATGCATTCAGTTCACTGCTATGTATTTGCTCATAAATCCACGCGTATCAAAATAGAGGGGCTGTCTGAAAAGTCCCTAAAATAAAGCAAAAGGAGAAAAAGGTTCGTTTTTCTCCTCTTGCTTTTCTATTCTGTTGATTTCTATCTGAAAGTAGCTGGCGGATGCCTGCTACTTTCAATAGGTTGTGGGCCAATGCCACAATCCCAAACTTGACATGAACCTTAATGAGCCCCCTCAACGAAAACCTGCGGAACGACCGATAGCCTTTAATGGTGACCAAACGCACTCTCTACTTCGATTTTCCGACGAGCGTAGATTGCGGCCTTCTCTTCACATTTAAGGGCTGTTTTCGCTTTAGTTTTCATTTCTTCAAAAATTGTAATTGCCTTTTAGTGATTTTCTTCTCTTTCTCATTTCCTTCCTTAAAAGTTACCTTTTATTGATTTCCATGCTGTTCACCCCCGGAGCTAGCTTGCTGCTGAAGGATATCTTCAAAATATTTTTTGTTGGCTAGCATTCTTGAATCATGGGGACGGTATTGTAATGCCGATTCATTATGCTGATAGGCAAGCTGATGCTGGCCGAGTTTATCGTAGCAGACTGCTAATTGCAGGTGGGGAAGCCAGGTCGCGCAGGCGCGGTTTTGAAAAGCCAGGTTTTCTGCTCCTTTGTTTTCTATTGCTTTTTCATACCAATAGACCGCACTTTGAAAATCGTTTTTTTCTAAAAAATAGTATCCCAACCTGCAGCAGGTTTCTGCTCTAGGCGGTCCATAGACGAGCGTGTGGAGCACCCAGCTTAATTCTTTTTCCTTCAGCCCCAATGAATGATAGCAGTCTGCTAATTTATTGCACGCTCTGATATTATCCTCGACCCATCCCTGTTTCATTTGTAAAAACCGTAAATAATACTCAATTGCTTGCTCCATTTTTCCGTGATCACACAACTCGTTCGCATAGTAAAATAAATCTCTTGGAGAAAAATCCTTTCCTGACGAGGCCATTTTTTCATAAATTCGGAGGTTGCGATCTGCGTCATGGCTAAGTGGAAGGTGAGAAACTGCAACTTCACTGTGGTGAAGGTTTCCGTACACTTCCAAATATTCATGGACGGCGCCAATCCACTTAAAGCTTTTTTCGCGTTTTACCAGCCGGTACCTTCTTAAGCTGGATGTGACGTTATTTTCTTCATCAAAAGCTAAATGGTATTTCATTGAGACCGCGTCAATACGCGGATCTAGCGTTCCTTTTAAATCCAATAAAATCTCTTGATCATTCTCAGTAAACACGTCGTCGGCATCAAGCCATAAAATATAGTCGGTCGTTGCCTGCTGAAACGAAAAATTTCGGGCAGCCGCAAAATCATCAGTCCATTCAAAATCAAAAATCCGGTCTGTATAACGGGCAGCGATGTCCTTCGTCTTGTCAACTGAACCGGTATCCACAATGTTTATTTCATCAGCTATCCCTTGCACAGAATCTAAGCACCGTCCAATAACAGCTTCTTCATTTTTTACAATCATGCATAAACTGATTGAAATCACATCGCCACCTCCGTTTTATTTTGTTTTTTCTTTATGGCATAGACAAACATGTAATCAATATCGGCATGTTTTGACAAGTGATCAAAAGACAAACCAAATTGCCCGGCAAGGAATTGGAGTTCTTGTAAAAAGAGCTGTATGTTTGATTAGTATCGGAGGAATGGGAGGTGATGGATTTTATGTCATAAAGATATTCAGGAAATAGGGTATTTATGTTGCGAAGTTGCAACTTTATTTTAAATCTAAAACTGCACCTTTTGATTACAATAAAAAAGCGTTAATCTTTTTTCGATAAACGCTACCCTAGAGTTAAAGAAAAAAATCCTGTAAAAACAGGATTTTAAACAAACTTTATTATAAATTATCATTCTTTATTTTAAATAACCGAACTTTGTTTTAAATGATCAATCTTTTTTATAGACTGGACCACCTGATGTTCCTGCTCCATTATATCTACTACTAATTTTTATCTTTGATTTCTTTCCTCCATTCTAACAACACTTTTTCATGACTAGAGATCATACTATCAACCCAAAGGAGCATTTCAGAAAATTTCTTATTTGCATCAGAGTGTTCTTCTAATGCTTTTAAACCTAGTTCTACAATTTTTTTCAAGTTTTTAAAACCATCAATCCTCGTTTTTATGGCATTATCCCATATGGACTCACTAACGGAATAATAATCTATTCTATCTCCAACAGCTGATACTTTCTCTAACAATCCCATAGAAACTAGGAGTCTCACGTTTGTCGATACACTCCCTCTGCTTACCTTTAAAAGATTGGACATTTGTTCAGCTGATATAGGTTGATTAGAAACTAATAATAATCCTAAAATTCTTCCACCAATTCGTGGAATCCCATAGTCCTCATAATAAATACCTAACTTTTCTACAAATACCTGTTTTTCTTCATCATACTCCAACTTATTAACGTCCATGACTGAATATCCCTCTCTTTTTACAGTTATCTATTGATCATTCAAAAAGTCCCAAAAAACAGTATTAAATTGTGAAGGATTATCCTGATTAGCACAATGACTTGCATTGGATATTTCAAACAACCTACAATTTGATTCACTAGATGCCCATGAAGAAGCAATTCTTTTAATATTTCCTGTTTGGTCATGTTCTCCATAAACAAGCAAGATAGGTTTGTTTATTTTATATTCTTCTTCATAATGTAAACATGCTGCAGTTGCTAAAAATATTTTCATAAAATCCTTTTTTCCTACCAGATCAAATACCTGCTTCAAATAGACTTGTACATGCGGTTTTATCGCACTTGCTTTCACACTTGCGTTAACCAAGTAGCTCCATGGGTACATCCGAATAATAAGTGGGGTTAAGTTCAAATAAAACCTCTCTAAACCTGTCAACTTCATTGTATTACAAGTACAATCAATCAATACTAGCTTCTCTACTCTATATGGATAATAGAATGCCATCTCTTGTGCTGTATTGCCACCCATTGATTGACCAACAAATGTCGCCTTATTTATACCTTCTTTATTCATTATCTCTACTAAATCATCCATCAATAACTTTATACTAAATTTATCACCCATGGGCCTAGATAAACCATGACCTCTTGCATCCCAAAGCAAGAGATTGAACTCATTACTTACAATTGGTACTTGCTCATTGAACATCTCGTGATCAGCACCAGCACCATGTAAGAATATTAACCATGAACTCTTTCCTTTATTTGAAACCCAATAGTGGATGTTACATCCATCTTTACTCAAAACTTTCTCAAATAATTCATTATTCATAGAAATACCTCACTTTATGAATACTTTAATATCTAATCTTATTTTATCTGTTTTACTTATTTTAATAAATACTAAAATAAGTAAAACCTAACACTGCATGGTTTCTATCTGTTAATTGGCAAATAGTTTATAGCTCCATTGTTTTTTGAACACCTCTTTGGATTGAATAATTACTGATAATATATCAAACGGCCATATCCAATAGGACGATCATCTGCTAATCCTACAAACATACCAGCATCATGTAATACACCTTCTATTTGATTATTATTCTCTTCCAATTCTCCCCTTTAATTATATTCCACTACAAAAAGTCAGTCCCAACCCTTATTGGACAAAGGATTGGAGGAATACGGAATAGAACGAAGCGATTGGATTTGCACCTAAAAACAGAATGAAAATTTGCCGAATCCCCATTGGATTTCAATCTGGTTTTCACCCGCTTTTTCGCATAAAAAAAACCGAAGGTCTGCCGGGAAAAGTACCGGAGAACCTTCGGAATTGGAACGTTATTTTTATCTAAGAACCCTTAATTTTATCTAAGGAAGGGAACTTTTATTTGAAGACAACTCACATAAAGAATTACAAAATAAATCACTCCACCGTAACACTCTTAGCCAAGTTACGTGGTTTATCTACGTCACAGCCTCTATGAAGTGCTGCATAGTAAGCAATTAATTGTAATGGTACTACAGAGATAAGGGGTGTTAACAGGTCGTGCACAGCTGGTACGATGTAGCGGTCGCCATCCATTTCTAAGCCTTTCATTGAAATGATGCATGGGTTTGCTCCGCGAGCTACTACCTCTTTCACGTTACCACGTATGCTTAAGTTAACACTCTCTTGTGTTGCTAATGCGATAATAGGTGTTCCATCTTCAATTAAAGCAATTGTTCCATGCTTTAATTCTCCACCTGCGAATCCTTCTGCTTGGATGTAAGAGATTTCTTTTAGCTTTAAAGAACCTTCAAGGCCAACATAGTAATCAATGCCGCGCCCGATATAGAAAGCATTTCTTGATGTTTCCAGATATTCTCGAGCAATAGCCTCTAGCTCTTCTTTATCTTCAAAAACGCCTTCCATGGCATTGGCAATGATACCTAATTCATGAATAAGATCAAAATCTATCTGGTAGCCTTTGCTTCTTGCTGTTACTTCTGCAAGGATAGACAATACAGCCATTTGCGAAGTATAAGCTTTAGTAGAAGCTACTGCAATTTCCGGACCAGCATACAATAATAAGGTGTGGTCAGCTTCACGAGACAATGTGGAGCCTGGTACATTTGTGATAGTTAGAGTTGGATAACCCATTTCCTTCACTTGCACAAGCACAGCACGGCTATCTGCAGTTTCTCCACTTTGTGTAATGAAAATGAACAGTGGTTTTTCAGAAAGCAGCGGCATATTGTAGCCGAACTCACTTGCCACATGAACCTCTACAGGGATTTTTGCTAATTTCTCAATAAATTGCTTCCCAAGAAGACCGGCATGATAAGATGTACCAGCAGCTACAATGTACAGTCGATCGGCAGCTTTCACCGCTTCAATGATCGCTGGATCAATTGTCAACTTTCCATCTTTGTCTTGATATTCCTGAATAATTTTGCGAATAGCTACTGGCTGTTCGTCAATTTCTTTTAGCATATAATGAGGATATGTCCCTTTTTCAATATCACTAGCATCTAGTTCTGCCGTATATGCTTCCCGGGAAATAACCTCTCCCTCTAATGTTTCAATCGTTACCTCGTCTTTTGTCACGATCACAATTTCTTTATCTACTAATTCCACATATTGATCAGTTACTTGAAGCATAGCCATTGCATCACTTGCGATAACATTGAAGCCTTCCCCTAAACCTATCAATAATGGGCTTTTATTTTTTGCTACATATATCATGTCTTTGTTTTGCTCATCTAATAAGGCAAATGCATAAGACCCTTTTAATAACTTTAGTGTTTGAACAAATGCTGCCTTTACATCACTTCCAGCTTCTACAAAATGTTCAATAAGTTGAACAACGACTTCCGTGTCTGTATCACTTTTCAAAGTGATATCAGCAAGATATTCCTTCTTTAATAAGTCATAGTTTTCAATAACGCCATTATGAACAATTGTAAAGCGTTCTGATGCACTTTTATGTGGGTGCGCATTTAATCTGCTTGGCACGCCATGAGTTGCCCAGCGTGTATGACCAATTCCAGCAGGTGCAAATACCTCTTCGTCCACAATACTACGTAGGTCAGCAATTCGTCCTTTTTCTTTAAAAACTTGAACTCCCTCTCCATTGCTTAATGCAATACCAGCTGAGTCATAGCCTCTATATTCTAGTTTTTCTAAACCTTTTAATAAAATCTCTTTCGCATCCTGATTTCCAATATAACCAACAATTCCGCACATACTTCTTTTCCTCCGTTCTAAGGGAGCAAGAAGTCACTATTTAGGGAACAAACTTGCTCCCTTATCTCTGTTTTTTTGGGGTTATAAGTCGTAATATACTGCATCTTTTGTCCTGCATAAAGACAGATAAAAACAAAAGGTTGTAGATAATACAACTTAAAGATTACGCTTCTGATTAGCATGCCCTACTCTTTGTGCATTAAGTTACCTTAATGTTTTAAAGTATGACTTACGATTGGCTAATACAACCGGGAGGCATCCGCCGAAAAATCGATAAACCTCCTCCTCGTCAACTAGTTTCGTGTCGTCCATTACTAGTCCAGGCGCTTCAAATTCCTAAAATAACTCCTATCCTCCTTAACAACAGGTTTGCTTTTATTCAAAAAGCAATTTAATCATACCCTACCAAGAATCGTTCCGTCAAATACAATCCTATGACAAAATCGTAAATTTTTATTTCATTAACTGAGGTAGGATACATTCCGACACGAAAAGCGGAAAAAATAATAGGGTAAAAAACATTCCTTCGGAAATGTCTTTCACCCTAATAATGTATTCTATCGTGCTAATTGTGTTCCAAATTGCATAGATATTAGTATAAGTCCCTTATGTGTTTAAGTTTATTCTTCTGGTAAACCCATTTCCTCTTTAACAACTTCGGAAATAACATTCACATAAGCTTCACATAATTCCTCTGTTGGAGCCTCCGCCATCACACGTACAAGTGGCTCTGTTCCAGAAGGACGAACTAAAATCCTTCCATTTCCGTTCATATCTTGTTCCACTTTTGCAATTACTTCTTTTACTTTTTCATTATCTGTTACATGAAATTTATCTGTCACTCTAATATTCACTAATTTTTGCGGAAATTTCTTCATTTCTCCTGCAAGCTCCGATAGCTTTTTCTTTGTTACTTTCATAATATTAACTAATTGCAGCCCAGTTAAAAGACCGTCACCTGTTGTGTTGTAGTCAAGGAAGATAATATGTCCTGACTGTTCTCCACCAAGGTTATAGCCATTATTACGCATTTCTTCGACTACATAACGGTCTCCAACAGCAGTTGGAATGCTCGTAATTGCGTGTTGTTCTAGCGCTTTATAGAAGCCTAAATTACTCATGACAGTAGACACAACTGTATTGTTTTTGAGTCTTCCTGTTTCTTTTAAGTATTTTGCACATATATACATAATTTGATCGCCGTCAACGATATCCCCATTTTCATCAATAGCAATCAAACGATCACCATCACCGTCAAAGGCTAACCCAACATCTGCTTCTTTTTCTAGGACAAATTTAGAAAGCGCCTCAGGGTGTGTAGAACCTACGCCATCATTAATATTTAATCCATTCGGTGATGCGCCCATTGTAGAAATATCCGCATCCAAATCTGCAAACAAATGCATTGCTAAGGAAGAAGTTGCTCCATGTGCACAATCTAATGCAATGTGAATACCTGCAAATTCTTCATCCACTGTTTGTTTTAAGAATTGCAGATACTTCTGACCACCTTCAAAATAGTCATCAACCTGACCAAGATCTGCACCCGTTGGTCTAGGCAGCGTATCTTCTGCTTGATCAATCAGTGCTTCAATTTCTAACTCTTGCTCATCCGATAGTTTAAAACCATCAGGACCAAAAAATTTAATTCCATTATCTGCGACCGGGTTATGCGATGCAGAAATCATTACTCCCGCCTGTGCTCCTAATGCCTTTGTTAAATAAGATACACCTGGTGTAGAGATAACACCTAAGCGCATTACTTCTGCACCAATGGAAAGCAATCCTGCTACAAGCGCTCCTTCCAGCATATGTCCGGAAATACGAGTATCTCGTCCGATTAATACCTTTGGTCTGTCGTGGTCTTTTGTTAGGACGAAACCACCATATCTTCCTAGCTTAAACGCTATTTCTGGTGTTAGTTCACTATTTGCCACACCTCGTACTCCGTCCGTACCGAAATATTTACCCATTTCTATATCGCTCCTTCTAACTAGTATAGATCACGTTTTATGTTAAGCCTCTTTATTTGTAATAGACACACTCGCCGTATTCGTAGCTAGTTCCCAATCTATATTGTCAGGCCCATTTACTTTAATAGGGACTTCGTGCTCCCCATCATCCATTCCTGTTAAATCTATATAGAGATTAAAATCAGAGACACTCAATTCCCTTACCCTATTTTGCTCCCCAGAAATCCGAAGACTTGTACTACTACTTTTTGGTTTAGTAATGGTTGCCTCCAAATCGCTATTTAAGCCTATAATAGTAATAGGTACATTGCTTAACGTTCTTGTTTCTGTTTTTTCTGTCGTCGCGGCTTCCTCTGAATCTTGATTCTCCTGCTCATCCTCTTTCTGTTCTTTTTCTTGTTCTTGCTGTGCTGCTGTTACCTTTACTGTAACCTTTACAAGCTCTGGATCAACAGATGTTACCCCATTGGATATAATGACAGGTAATGTTAATTCTTCATCCTTTTCTATTTTACTTAGGTCAACTTCAACTCTTGTGCTTTCCACATCTTTTAAAACATCTTCTGGACCAGTGATAGTTGCTTCCTTTGTATCCAAAGTTATCGAGTCAATCGTTATACCATCCTGTGGCTTACCTTGTTCCACTATATTTATAGGTACTGTTTTACTCGTTCTTTTGACAGGAATATTCACTTCTACTATTTCTGGTTCCACTTGCACATTTAATTTATTTAAACTACCATCCAATACAGAAACCTTCGCCTGTTGGCTTACTGCCTCATTTGTATTTCCATCAAGATTTACATTTGCCTTTACATAGGCAATTTTTTCAATCTCATCTTTTGCTCCTGTAACCTTAACTGTTTTTGGCTCAATTTTCGGTGTTCCAGCAGCGTATCCCTTCGCAATAGCGTTACTGCTAAATTCTGCTTCTACATTAAATTCTTGAGTAACCTTTTCTTTAACCGTGACTTTTATCGTTTCGGGATCAATCGTTGCCCTAATTTTATCAGATAAGTTCTTTATTTGAAGGGGAACGGTCTTACTTCCTAAATTAGCATTTGCTAAATTAACATATACCTCAAAATCCTTTTTCAATTTAGCCTGCTGTATATGAACCGTTGGACCTCTTAAAGTGACGGTAACTGTTTTCGGTATCCCTGTGACAACTACATTTTCAGTATCATAATAGGCTGTTACCGGAATATCCTCTAAAATAACAGTTTCAGAATCACCTGGAACATTTACATCTGTTGAACTTTCATTGGGATCATATGCATAGGAAAAAAGTAAAAGAGCAAAAGCTAAGGATAAAACTTTTGTAAACCAATTTTTACCTATTACATTATTAAACAATTTACTCATTTTTCTTCCCCTTCCAGCTCCACTTACTAGACGTGGTTTGTTTGGTAGAAGGTGTTATCAAGGCACTAGATAACATTTCTCTAAATGCATCTAGTTTTAATTCTCTGTGCAAATCACCGTTTTTCGTTATGGAGATTGCACCCGTTTCCTCTGAAACAACGACGGTTAAGCTGTCTGTTACTTCACTAATGCCCAGTGCCGCTCTATGTCTAGTTCCCAGCTCTTTTGAAATAAAGGGACTTTCCGATAGAGGAAGGTAACATGCAGCTGCGGCAATATTTGTTTTTTGTATAATAACGGCTCCATCATGCAGTGGAGTATTCGGAATAAAAATATTAATCAATAGCTCTGCAGATATCTTTGAATCAAGCGCTATACCTGTTTCTATGTAATCACTCATTCCTGTTTCTCTTTCAATTGTGATTAACGCACCAATTCTTCGTTTAGCCATATAGTCTACTGCTTTTACAATGGATTCCACTAACTGGGCTTGGAGTTCATGTTCTTGAACAACGGATCGTGAAAAAAACTTCCCTCGCCCCAATTGTTCGAGAGCTCTTCTTAATTCTCCCTGGAAAATAATAATAAGGGCTAATGCACCCCACTGTATTACCTGCTGCATCATCCAGCCTAATGTTTGTAGTTGGAAATAGTCACTTAACATTTTAATAATTAAAATAACAAATATTCCATTCAACAATTGTACCGCTTTTGTCCCACGGATAATTGTAATAATCTTATAAATGACATACCAAACAAGGATAATGTCTACTGTATTCGCTAAATATTTTAAAAAAGGGAAATCTGCAAACGACATTTTCCTTCCTCCAAAGTATATATTTCAAAAGTGACGCTTTAGAAGATTTTTCCCTAACTCAAACATGTCAGGAGAAAACCTACAATTATCATATTATAACACAATTCCAATTAATACAAAGAAAAGCATAACCAACTATCTTGAAAACAATTAGATTGTCCATATCAGTAGTATATGTGTCTCCATTGTATTTAAGCCCTATTTTTACTCGAAAGAAAAATACATGTAAAACTAAATAAAAAAACCTGCAATTTAAAATTAAATTGCAGGAAGGCTATTTTTTTGGGTATTATCCTCATCACTAAATACCCCTGTAATATCCGTTACAGTTTTCTTTATATGGTACCATAACCAATCAAATATCTCGTTTACCTCTTTAATATCACCAGTTACTTGGTTAGCAGAAGCCATATACTTCTTTCCATTGATTACTGTTACATTTCCTTCAACTTGTCCCTCTATTTTAATATCTCCATTACGAACGATCACATCACCTTTTACTGTCTCTCCCTCTGGCACAATAGCTGTATTATTTTCTACTATTATATTTGGCTGTTTCGAAACAGAAAACTGATGATCCTCATTCCATGACGACATTAGACTCGATATCATTAATATAAGGAAAAGGGAAGCAGCAGCAAGCATAGGATGATGACGCAGCCATCGTTTCACTCTGACTTGCTTCTTTTCTTCCGGTAATTTAGCAAGTATATTTTCTGTAAAGTTCATTGGTGCTTGAATGTGAGAAGTACTTTGGACCAGTGCGATAGTTTTTTTCAGTTCATGAAAATGAGTTGCACATTCTTCACACTGATCTAAATGCTTCTTTAATTCTTTTAAATTCTCTTCTTCTATTTCTTCATCAAGATATTGATGCATATAGGAAATAATCTCTGTTGAACAAGTCATATTATTTTCACCTTCTTTATCAGACATACCGTAATTGTTTTCTCAACGCTTCTCTTCCCCTGTGAATACGCGTTTTAACTGTTCCTAAAGGAAGCTCCAGAATTTCACTTATCTCATTTAAAGAAAGTTCTTCGATATATTTTAAAACGATGACTGCTCGATACTTTTCAGGAAGTTTGGAGATTTCCCTTTGTATCATTGCTTGCAGTTCCATACTCTCTACATCTTCCTCAGGCAATTTTCCATCCGAGGAAATTTGCGAGTACATATTTAAGCCGTCTGTACCTGGAACCTCTGCATCAAGATAATAATCTGGTTTCCTTTTTCTTATACGGTCAATGCATAGGTTTGTCGCAATACGATATAGCCATGTTGAAAACTTATATTCCATATTATAGCGATGAACATTCACATATGCACGAATAAAAGCCTCTTGTGCTATATCCTCTGCTTCATGCCTATTCCCCAACATCCGATAACAAATTTGAAACACTTTATCTTTATATAGTTCGATTATGTCACCAAATGCATTTTTATCCCCTTTTAAAACTTGTTGAATCCTTTTTTTTACTAATGCTTCCATCTATTTACCTCCGCTCTAGTGCGGCTAATCGATTTACGAATCGACAGCAGGAAAGGTTTCATTTTTTCTCTAAAAAAATTTTATTTATGTATAAAAAAAATAATATTCTCACTTATATGTAGTGAAAAATCTCCCTATTATGCACATCTATCTTTTTTAGGATACTCATTCTTATTTTAACAAATAATGCCACATAATGTTTAAAATTTTTAGAATTGGTTATAAAAAAAGTAATAATATGCTAAAATCAAGACAAGCAACATTTGAATTTACTACGGCTATATAGATTATGAAGAATTATAAAAACATATAGAGGGTGAAGCAAATGAGTGATAGAAAATTATTAAAAGACATTGAAGAACATCGTGAAATGATGATCTATTTGGCAAACAACACTTCTTTTTCGCACCCAAAAGTTGTTGACTTAAGTACAAAATTAGATTTGTTATTAAATAAATATGAAAAAATATGTAGTGAACTATCTGTTAAATAATAAGATTGCTTTTATCTTGCTTTCAGTCCAATTAAAATCTAAAAAGCAGTGCATATCCACGCCTGCTTTTTAGATTTTAATTTATAGTAATTTTTCTCCAAATAGTGAACCCATCAATGCTACAGCTAACGAGGCAGTCTTGTTTCTTTCATCTAATATCGGGTTAACTTCTACAAATTCAGCGGAAGTAATAAGTCCAGACTCCGCTAACATTTCCATAGCTAAATGACTCTCTCTATAACTTATTCCCCCAGGTACTGGTGTTCCAACTCCTGGTGCATCATTTGGATCTAATCCATCTAAGTCTAGAGACAAGTGTACCCCATCTGTTTTTTCCTTTAAATAATCAATCGTACTCTCCATCACCTTCGTCATCCCTAGTCGATCAATTTCATGCATGGTAAAAACTTTTATTCCTAATTCTTTTATAAGCCTGCGCTCACCTTCATCTAAAGATCTAGCTCCTATTATCACTACATGCTCTGGTTTTATTTTAGGAGAGGCTCCTAATATATTGGTCAATAGCTCATGCCCATATCCTAAACTTACAGCCAGTGGCATCCCATGAATATTCCCTGATGGAGAGGTTTCTGCCGTATTTAAATCTCCATGTGCATCATACCAAATGACCCCTAAATTGGTGTAATGCTTAGATACTCCAGCAAGTGTCCCAATTGCTATACTATGATCTCCGCCTAAAACAAGAGGAAATGACTTTGATTGAATAATCTTATCAACCATTTCTGCAAGCATTTGATTTTTTTCTGCTATTAAATGAAGATTTCTAAGATTGCTTTGGACATCTATTATGGTTTCTGGTCTTCCTACTGATATATCTCCCCAATCTTCTATAGAGGAAAATAGCTTTGATAATCTTTCAAAAATACCTGCGTAGCGGATTGCACTAGGCCCCATATCTACACCTCTGCGCATTTGTCCAAGATCCATCGGCATTCCAATAATAGTCAGCTTTCTCATGAAAATCCTCCCCCATCTCTCCAGTCATATTCTTCTTTTATTGTACCTTCTTCTGAAACAATGACTCAACTCAACATCTTTATGTATATATATGCGAATATTCTATAAATCCCGAGAGGAAACAACAAGAATGCCATGCTTAAAGAGCACAAAAAAACCAAACACGATTGTGTTTGGTTTAAAGAAAGATGAGCCATGGAGGATTCGAACCTCCGACCCTCTGATTAAAAGTCAGATGCTCTACCGACTGAGCTAATGGCTCGTTGGCTGGGCTAGCTGGATTCGAACCAACGAATGACGGAGTCAAAGTCCGTTGCCTTACCGCTTGGCTATAGCCCAAAAATATAAAAAGGACATATAATTAATATTGTCCAATCATAAATGGTGGAGGGGGACGGATTCGAACCGCCGAACCCGAAGGAGCGGATTTACAGTCCGCCGCGTTTAGCCACTTCGCTACCCCTCCGATATTCAAACTAATGACAATTTAAAAAAGTGGTGCCGGCTAGAGGACTTGAACCCCCAACCTACTGATTACAAGTCAGTTGCTCTACCAATTGAGCTAAACCGGCAATAAATTTATAAACTTTTAAGATTCAATGGTGGAGGATGACGGGATCGAACCGCCGACCCTCTGCTTGTAAGGCAGATGCTCTCCCAGCTGAGCTAATCCTCCAAATGGTGACCCATACGGGATTCGAACCCGTGTTACCGCCGTGAAAGGGCGGTGTCTTAACCGCTTGACCAATGGGCCATATTTATTTTCGTAAGCTTCCAACCGGGCTCGAACCGGTGACCTCTTCCTTACCATGGAAGTGCTCTACCTGCTGAGCTATGGAAGCACCTTGGCTAACATATAATAAAAATAATGGCTCCGCAGGTAGGACTCGAACCTACGACCGTTCGGTTAACAGCCGAATGCTCTACCACTGAGCTACTGCGGAATAATGGTATGCCTGGCGACGTCCTACTCTCACAGGGGGAGAACCCCCAACTACCATCGGCGCTGAGAAGCTTAACTTCCGTGTTCGGTATGGGAACGGGTGTGACCTTCTCGCTATCGCCACCAGACTTATTTATCAGACATGTATTATTATACATGTTTTAGATATTTTTTCAAGTGTAATTTCGAAAAATTATTCCCTGAAAACTAGATTATGGTAAGAAGAAAGAAACAAGTAATCATTTTGTCCAGCTTATCGCCGATTAACAGGCGTTTCCGCTTTTCATTTTAGTTAAGTCCTCGATCTATTAGTATCAGTCAGCTCCACATGTCGCCACGCTTCCACCTCTGACCTATCAACCTGATCATCTTTCAGGGATCTTACTAGCTTGCGCTATGGGAAATCTCATCTTGAGGGGGGCTTCATGCTTAGATGCTTTCAGCACTTATCCCTTCCGCACATAGCTACCCAGCGATGCCTTTGGCAAGACAACTGGTACACCAGCGGTGCGTCCATCCCGGTCCTCTCGTACTAAGGACAGCTCCTCTCAAATTTCCTACGCCCACGACGGATAGGGACCGAACTGTCTCACGACGTTCTGAACCCAGCTCGCGTACCGCTTTAATGGGCGAACAGCCCAACCCTTGGGACCGACTACAGCCCCAGGATGCGATGAGCCGACATCGAGGTGCCAAACCTCCCCGTCGATGTGGACTCTTGGGGGAGATAAGCCTGTTATCCCCGGGGTAGCTTTTATCCGTTGAGCGATGGCCCTTCCATGCGGAACCACCGGATCACTAAGCCCGACTTTCGTCCCTGCTCGACTTGTAGGTCTCGCAGTCAAGCTCCCTTGTGCCTTTACACTCTACGAATGATTTCCAACCATTCTGAGGGAACCTTTGGGCGCCTCCGTTACTTTTTAGGAGGCGACCGCCCCAGTCAAACTGCCCACCTGACACTGTCTCCCACCCCGATCAGGGGTGCGGGTTAGAATGTCAATACAGCCAGGGTAGTATCCCACCAATGCCTCCACCGAAGCTGGCGCTCCGGCTTCCAAGGCTCCTACCTATCCTGTACAAGCTGTACCAAAATTCAATATCAGGCTGCAGTAAAGCTCCACGGGGTCTTTCCGTCCTGTCGCGGGTAACCTGCATCTTCACAGGTACTATAATTTCACCGAGTCTCTCGTTGAGACAGTGCCCAGATCGTTACACCTTTCGTGCGGGTCGGAACTTACCCGACAAGGAATTTCGCTACCTTAGGACCGTTATAGTTACGGCCGCCGTTTACTGGGGCTTCAATTCAGAGCTTCGCACTAACGTGCTAACCCCTCCTCTTAACCTTCCAGCACCGGGCAGGTGTCAGCCCCTATACTTCGCCTTGCGGCTTCGCAGAGACCTGTGTTTTTGCTAAACAGTCGCCTGGGCCTATTCACTGCGGCTCTCGCAGGCTTGCACCCGCAAGAGCACCCCTTCTCCCGAAGTTACGGGGTCATTTTGCCGAGTTCCTTAACGAGAGTTCTCTCGCTCACCTTAGGATTCTCTCCTCGCCTACCTGTGTCGGTTTGCGGTACGGGCACCCTAAATCTCGCTAGAGGCTTTTCTTGGCAGTGTGGAATCAGGAACTTCGGTACTATATTTCCCTCGCCGTCACAGCTCCGCTTATGTGGTAATGGGATTTGCCTCATTACCAGCCTAACTGCTTGGACGTGCTAATCCAACAGCACGCTTACCCTATCCTCCTGCGTCCCCCCATTGCTCAAACGATTTAAAGGTGGTACAGGAATATCAACCTGTTGTCCATCGCCTACGCTTTTCAGCCTCGGCTTAGGTCCCGACTAACCCTGAGCGGACGAGCCTTCCTCAGGAAACCTTAGGCATTCGGTGGATGAGATTCTCACTCATCTTTCGCTACTCATACCGGCATTCTCACTTCTAAGCGCTCCACCAGTCCTTACGGTCTAGCTTCAACGCCCTTAGAACGCTCTCCTACCACTGACATCATAGATGTCAATCCACAGCTTCGGTGATACGTTTAGCCCCGGTACATTTTCGGCGCAGAGTCACTCGACCAGTGAGCTATTACGCACTCTTTAAATGGTGGCTGCTTCTAAGCCAACATCCTGGTTGTCTAAGCAACTCCACATCCTTTTCCACTTAACGTATACTTTGGGACCTTAGCTGGTGGTCTGGGCTGTTTCCCTCTTGACCACGGATCTTATCACTCGTAGTCTGACTCCCAAGAATAAGTATTTGGCATTCGGAGTTTGTCTGAATTCGGTAACCCGATGGGGGCCCCTAGTCCAAACAGTGCTCTACCTCCAATACTCTAAATCTTGAGGCTAGCCCTAAAGCTATTTCGGAGAGAACCAGCTATCTCCAAGTTCGATTGGAATTTCTCCGCTACCCACACCTCATCCCCGCACTTTTCAACGTGCGTGGGTTCGGGCCTCCATCCAGTGTTACCTGGACTTCACCCTGGACATGGGTAGATCACCTGGTTTCGGGTCTACAACCACATACTATTTCGCCCTATTCAGACTCGCTTTCGCTGCGGCTCCGTCTCTTCAACTTAACCTCGCATGTAATCGTAACTCGCCGGTTCATTCTACAAAAGGCACGCTATCACCCATAAATGGGCTCTAACTACTTGTAGGCACACGGTTTCAGGATCTATTTCACTCCCCTTCCGGGGTGCTTTTCACCTTTCCCTCACGGTACTGGTTCACTATCGGTCACTAGGGAGTATTTAGCCTTGGGAGATGGTCCTCCCTGCTTCCGACGGGATTTCTCGTGTCCCGCCGTACTCAGGATACACTCAAGAGGGAACGAAGTTTCGACTACAGGGTTTTTACCTTCTACGACTGACCTTTCCAGATCGATTCGTCTACCCCGTTCCTTTGTAACTCCATATAGAGTGTCCTACAACCCCAAGAGGCAAGCCTCTTGGTTTGGGCTAATCCCGTTTCGCTCGCCGCTACTCAGGGAATCGCGTTTGCTTTCTCTTCCTCCGGGTACTTAGATGTTTCAGTTCCCCGGGTCTGCCTTCAGTACCCTATGTATTCAGGTAAAGATTCTATCCCATTACGGATAGAGGGTTTCCCCATTCGGAAATCTCTGGATCAAAGCTTACTTACAGCTCCCCAAAGCATATCGGTGTTAATCCCGTCCTTCATCGGCTCCTAGTGCCAAGGCATCCACCGTGCGCCCTTTCTAACTTAACTTAGTTTCGACCAAAGATAAGCGGCGTATCTCTTCGTCAGCTTCTTCACTCTGCTCCTCACGTACTGTCGTACGCTCCGGTGCTCGTTCGGTCGCTTCCTTGACCTACTTGCTTTTCTTTGCTCTCCAATCTTTGAAAGAGTATTCGTTTAATACGATTACTTTCCAAAGAAGTAATTCTCTAAAATAGAGAATCTAAGATGGCGATTACTCGGTTTCTTTCTTGGTTCTTACTTTTCATAATCTAGTTTTCAAGGAACAATTTCGGCTAAAGATAAACTTCGCATCTCTTCGTCAGCTTCTTCGCTCTGCTCCTCACGTACTGTTGTACGCTCCGGTGCTCGCGCATTCGCTTCCTTGATCTACTCGTTTCTCTTTACCCTCAAACTTATTACTGTTTTTGAGGAATTGCTCCCTCAAAACTGAACAACAAATCGTCAACAATCTATGATGGAATGTAAATTCCATTTTCCTTAGAAAGGAGGTGATCCAGCCGCACCTTCCGATACGGCTACCTTGTTACGACTTCACCCCAATCATCTATCCCACCTTAGGCGGCTGGCTCCAAAAGGTTACCCCACCGACTTCGGGTGTTACAAACTCTCGTGGTGTGACGGGCGGTGTGTACAAGGCCCGGGAACGTATTCACCGCGGCATGCTGATCCGCGATTACTAGCGATTCCAGCTTCATGTAGGCGAGTTGCAGCCTACAATCCGAACTGAGAATGGTTTTATGGGATTTGCTCGACCTCGCGGTTTTGCTGCCCTTTGTACCATCCATTGTAGCACGTGTGTAGCCCAGGTCATAAGGGGCATGATGATTTGACGTCATCCCCACCTTCCTCCGGTTTGTCACCGGCAGTCACCTTAGAGTGCCCAACTGAATGCTGGCAACTAAGATCAAGGGTTGCGCTCGTTGCGGGACTTAACCCAACATCTCACGACACGAGCTGACGACAACCATGCACCACCTGTCACTCTGTCCCCCGAAGGGGAACGTCCTATCTCTAGGAGTGTCAGAGGATGTCAAGACCTGGTAAGGTTCTTCGCGTTGCTTCGAATTAAACCACATGCTCCACCGCTTGTGCGGGCCCCCGTCAATTCCTTTGAGTTTCAGCCTTGCGGCCGTACTCCCCAGGCGGAGTGCTTAATGCGTTTGCTGCAGCACTAAAGGGCGGAAACCCTCTAACACTTAGCACTCATCGTTTACGGCGTGGACTACCAGGGTATCTAATCCTGTTTGCTCCCCACGCTTTCGCGCCTCAGCGTCAGTTACAGACCAAAGAGTCGCCTTCGCCACTGGTGTTCCTCCACATCTCTACGCATTTCACCGCTACACGTGGAATTCCACTCTTCTCTTCTGCACTCAAGTCCCCCAGTTTCCAATGACCCTCCACGGTTGAGCCGTGGGCTTTCACATCAGACTTAAAGGACCGCCTGCGCGCGCTTTACGCCCAATAATTCCGGACAACGCTTGCCACCTACGTATTACCGCGGCTGCTGGCACGTAGTTAGCCGTGGCTTTCTGGTTAGGTACCGTCAAGGTACAAGCAGTTACTCTTGTACTTGTTCTTCCCTAACAACAGAGTTTTACGATCCGAAAACCTTCATCACTCACGCGGCGTTGCTCCGTCAGACTTTCGTCCATTGCGGAAGATTCCCTACTGCTGCCTCCCGTAGGAGTCTGGGCCGTGTCTCAGTCCCAGTGTGGCCGATCACCCTCTCAGGTCGGCTACGCATCGTCGCCTTGGTGAGCCGTTACCTCACCAACTAGCTAATGCGCCGCGGGCCCATCTGTAAGTGACAGCGTAAACCGTCTTTCAGCTTTTCCTCATGAGAGGAAAAGGATTATCCGGTATTAGCTCCGGTTTCCCGAAGTTATCCCAGTCTTACAGGCAGGTTGCCCACGTGTTACTCACCCGTCCGCCGCTAACTTTAAAAGCAAGCTTTTAAAGTCCGCTCGACTTGCATGTATTAGGCACGCCGCCAGCGTTCGTCCTGAGCCAGGATCAAACTCTCCAATAAAGAGTTGATTAGCTCATTGCTAAACTCTAGCTTTTTGTTACTTTTTTGTTTTACAACATTCGTTATAAAACGATTATTGTTGACGTTTGTTTGTTCAGTTTTCAAAGAGCAATTGATTGGCCGCTCAACAAGCGACTTTATTAATTTAACACACCCAAACCTAAGAGTCAACTACTTTTTTATTTTCTTATTCATTGATTTCTCTCATGTCGAAGTGACGTTTATTAATATACCAAGATAACTATTATTCGTCAACAGTTTTTTTCACATTTTATATTTTTCATCCAACAGTTTACTTTCTGGCAGGATATATGCCAGACATTCTTTAGGGGAAGCCACTCTTTTAAGTAAAATAAATAAATTCTTATATCTTTCAACCATCGCCTTTTTCACAGCAAGATCAATTCTTTTATCTCCTAAATCTAATAAAATTTCATCCAATTCCCTTTTTATTAGATATTCAATCTCTTTTATTTCCTTTTTATTTAATAATAATCCAATCATTACTAATCCTCCTGCTGCATCCATATTTTGGTCTCTGTATTATGTACTAGTTTTTCTTTTTTTATAAAAGTTTTGTCATTATTTTTTTCTTTTCAACATAAATATGAGACGAGCAGTAAAGTGGACGAGGTGACAAACAGATGAATATTTTCTATGTTCTTAACAGTAAATCCTTAAAACAAATGGCATTGATAGTTGTAGTATCCTTCTTCACAGCCTGGTTTTTGTATGTGGAAAATATTGTCCAAATCCCTGTATTTTCTTCAAAGGATGGACCAAAGGCTGTTTATAAAGGGGAAAAGGGAGTTGCACTCACCTTTAATATTGGATGGGGTGACAAAAAAGCAGAACCAATTCTTGATATCTTGAAAGAAAAGAAAGTGAACGCAACATTTTTTCTTGCTGGTTCATGGGCAGAAAGGCATCCTGAATTAGTCAGCAGAATGGTAAAGGAAGGACATGAAATTGGAATACTAGGTTATGACTATGTGGACTATTCTGAAGTAAAAGAAGAAAAAATTCGCCAAGACATATCTAAAGCAAAAACGGCATTTCAAAAATTAAAAGTCGAAAATATTTTATTAGCTAGAGCCCCAACTGGTCATTTCAGCCAATCTACCTTAACTATTGCAGACCAATATGATTATACATTAGTCCACTGGAGCATCGACTCTAAGGATTGGACCAATCCCGGAGCACAACAAATCATTAAAAAAGCTGCTTCAGCTAAAAAAGGGGACATTGTTTTATTACATGCTTCTGATTCTGCCAAACAAACTGCAAAAGCCCTACCAGAGATTATTGGTAAATTACAAAAAAAGAACTTAAAGTTTGTTACTGTTTCAGAAATGATCTCCAACGCTGATTCCAAATCGAAAGAAGTACATTAAATCAAAAAAGCTGTGCCTTAAGTTAGAGGGAATCGATTGAATAAAGATCGAGAAACTCTTTTAGGGTCAGTTTTTTTCTTTCTTATTTCATTATCTTTTCCTTACCATCAGGAATAAAAATTCAAAAAGAATCCATTCTACTTAATAGATATCTTTAATGAAAGAGGTAATTATCATGCTAAAAAAAGGGATTACCCTCCTGTTAGTCATTTCTTTATTAAGCGGATGCTCAGAAAGTGAAAATTCTCAACAAATGGACTATGATCAAACGAAAAAAATGATTGTGGATATATTAAAAACAGATGAAGGGAAAAAAGCTATTCGTGAAGTAATGAACGATGAAGAAATAAAACAAAACTTGGTTATGAATGAAAAAGCAGTAACAAACACAATAGAAAAAACACTTGTTTCTGACAAGGCGGCTGAATTTTGGCAAAAGAAATTCAAAGATCCTGAGTTTGCTGAAACAATGGCAAAAAGCATGAAATCCGAAAATGAAAAATTGATCAAAGACCTAATGAAGGATCCAGGATATCGGAAAATGATGGTCGAGTTGCTGCAAGATCCTTCACTAGAATCAGAAATGAAGAACATTTTAAAAAGCACAGAATATAGAGAGCATGTAGAACAAATCCTCCAAGAAACAATGGAAACACCTGAATTCAAGTCCAAATTTAAAGAATTACTAGATAAAGCTGCGAAAGAAGCCTCTTCCTCTTTATTATCTGAAGAAAATAAAATATAAAAAGAGGCTGGGACATAACTAGCCTCTAATAAAGAGAAAGGTGAATTTGAGGGGACTCAAATTCACCTTTCTCTATTTTTTCATGTTAATTCTTCTATTATCTTAGTTAATGGCAGTGATTTTTCTTAAATTCACTGCCATTAACGCAAGACCCATTTCGTTTTCCACCTTCGATTTTCCTCGTACAGAAAATCGAGTGAAACGTAAATTAGCCTTCAAGAATCCAAAAACTGGTTCCACATCGGTTTTGCGTTTTCGATAGATGGCACTCGTTTTCTCTTCTGAAAGCTTCGCTCTCACATATTCTTTTTGCTGTTCCCATTTTTTGTTCACCATTAGTTTTCGATTGTTTCCTTCTTTTGCCTTGGTACATGATGAGCGGAATGGGCATCCTGAACAGTCTTCGCACTCGTAGATTTGAAACTCCTTTGGAAACCTGTAGCGTCCGTTCGGACAGAATGATATTGAAATTCTAAACGTTTCTGATTAGGGCATATATATGTATCGGTTTCTTGATCATATTCCCAGTTATCAGGATTAAATGTATTTTGTTTGTACTTTTTCTTTTGTTCCTTCAAAAACATGTTATATGTTATCAGTGCTTCTCGGTTTCTGTTTGAGAGAATATCACTAAAGTTTTGTTCACTACCATAACCTGCATCTGCAACAATATGTTTCGGTAACTCGAAATAATGTTGCTCTATCTCATCTAAAAATGGAATTAACGTACGTGTATCTGTTGGGTTTGGAAATAAACTATAAGCAAGCGCATATTGACCTTCAGTTGCGATTTGTACATTGTAACCAGCTTTCAATTGCCCGTTTTTCATATAATCATCTTTCATTCGCATAAATGTCGCATCTAGATCTGTTTTAGAATAGCTATTACGTGGTCCAAAGATTTTAAGATCCTGTTGGTACTTCCGTTTTCTCAAGACAAAATCAATCAACTGTTTACGCACTTGTTTCGGGTATTTTCGTTCACTTCGTAAGGCTTTTCGTTCAGTAACGTCTGAAGATGCTTCAATTTGTTTATCATATTCGGTCACTACTTCTTCTACTTTTTGAACCATTTGAGTGAGCTCTCCAAATGATAACTGTTCATCACTTTCCCGTTCAATTTGGGGGATGATTTCGTTCTCAAGCAACTCATTGTACAACTGGTTTGACTTATCGATTAAACTCTGATGAAATTTCTCAATCGCTTTCTTCCAGACAAACGTAAATTTATTCGCATTCGCTTCAATCTTTGTACCATCGATAAATATCGCTTCTTGATCGATCAGTTTTTCTTTAATCAATTGGCAGCGAAATTGGATAAAACATTGACGGATTAAATCTTTTACTTCTGGTTGAACACGAAATCGGTTAATTGTACGATAGCTTGGTTCATACCCTTGAGCTAACCACATCATACGGATACTGTCTTTTAATAGGGCCTCCATTTTACGCCCCGAAAAGACAGATTGAGTGTAGGCACATAGAATAATTTTAAGCATCATGCGTGGATGATAGGCAGGACAACCTTCATTTCGAAGAAATGGTTCAAACGCTTCTTGAGGGATACTTTCCACTAAATGATGGACATGGAAGGCAATATCATTATTTTGTAACTTTACTTCTAAATCTAAAGGTAAAACGATTTGATTCATGGTATAATCTTTAAACATAAGGACACTTCTTTCTGATTAGATTTTGTGTGGTAACTTAATTTTATCAGAAGTTGTCCTTATTTTTTATTGTAAATAAGCAAAACGGTGAAATTTTACTTGTCGTAAAATTTCACCGTTTTTTTCGTCTTAGAGGAGGGTTTTGTCCCAGCCTCTTTGCTATCAGCAGTTAGTTTTCTACTCTATCTACTGCCATCTCTAACACTTCTACTATTTGTTCAGCAATCCCCTTATATCTTTCACCAATAGGATGCGTTTCTTTATAGACGGATGGAGCAAAATCCTCTTCATTCCAATCTGGCTGCCCCAATGGCAGTTCTCCAAGTAAGGGTACCTCCAAATCCTTTGCTAATTTCTTTCCTCCCCCCTTGCCAAACACATATTCCTTTTCCCCTGTTAAACGGCTTTCAAAATAAGACATATTTTCTATGACACCTAATATCTCATGTTCTGTTCTTAATGCCATCGCTCCAGCACGTGCTGCAACAAACGCAGCAGTTGGATGAGGTGTTGTTACGATAATTTCTTTACTTGTCGGCAGCATAGAGTGGACATCTAGGGCCACATCACCTGTTCCTGGTGGTAAATCTAATAGGAGATAATCAAGCTCTCCCCATTCTACTTCATCCATAAAGCTTGTCAGCATTTTACCAAGCATTGGCCCTCTCCAGATAATAGGCGTATTATCTTCAACAAAGAATCCCATCGAAATAACTTTAACCCCAAAACGCTCAACCGGAATAATACGCTCCTTTATTACTTCTGGTCTATTCGTGATCCCCATCATATCTGGAACACTAAAACCATATATGTCAGCATCCAGTAACCCAACTTTTTTCCCCATCCTTGCTAAAGAGACAGCTAAATTTACGGAAACCGTTGATTTTCCTACTCCACCTTTCCCACTAGCAATGGCAATATAAATTGGCTTCTTCTCTTCAGATTCTGTTTCCTTTATTATTTCCTCTACAAGCGCACTAGATAATTCCGTAAAACGTAACCCAACACTTTCTACTCCTCTTTCTTTAAGCGCGCTGACAATTTGATTTTGCAACTCGATTTGATAGGCGGAACCAAGCTTTGCTACAGCAACCTTTAAACTGGCATGCCCTTTTTCTTCATTCCATTTGACATCTTTCACTGCGCTCAGTTCAAGCAATGATTTATGTAAAAAAGGATCGATCATATTCTCCACTATCTTCTCAATTTCTTCTTTTGTTATCATGACGCAATCCCCTTTCCTATTTTTACTAACAGTATAGCATAAAAATAGTTATCGTTTACATTCTGAAGATTCAAACGTTATTACCAGCATTTATTTCCCGGGAATAGAATCGACAAAAATAAGAATAGAGACATGATTCGTCTCTATTCTTGAATTTCAAGTTCCTCTTCATTTGTAAAAAAGCGATTAACCCCTTTATAAATAGACGCTGCTATTTTCTCCTGATAGTCTTCTTTCATAAGCTTTGCCTTTTCTTGTGGATTTGATAAGAAACCTACCTCCACTAGCACTCCTGGTCTCTCGGCATATTTAAGTATGTATACACTCTCCAGCGTTTTTGCCTTTCGGGTAGTATTCTCTAAGTTATCAATTAATTCGTCTTGAATAAACTTGGCAGCTCTATCGTTTCCTTCTTGCTTAGAGGAATAGAAGGTTTGTGCTCCACTCCATTTCGATGAAGGGATAGCATTTAAATGAATACTCAAGAATAAATCCGCATCCGATTTATTGATAATGCTTATTCTTTCTTTTAAATCCTCAACTTTTCGATTGCGATAGCCTTTCGTACTTTCACTAGCCAAATCCTTATCCACTTCTCTTGTCATGATGACTAACGCTCCTTGCTCTTGCAGATAATCTCGAAGCTTTAAGGAAACGCTTAAGGCAATATCCTTTTCCAATACCTCATTATCCCCTGCACCACCATCAGGCCCGCCGTGTCCAGGATCAATAATGATTACTTTTCCGGTTAATGGCAAATTCCAGGCATCCCATGAATCATCATTTGAGAAATCAAGTTGCAAAATAAAGAAAAGGAGTGCTAGTCCTAGGATATATATACTTATTTTCCACTTTTTACTCACAGTTAACCTCATTCCCCCCTATGCCCGTCCTTATTCATACTATATGGAGGAATACGAGGTTTTAGAACAGCAAGTCCTTCTTTCAGGTCATAACAAAAAGATGGCATCCTCATGCCATCTTTTAATGTAAGCGAAGCTTTCTTCTCTTATTCGCTTTCATATAACCTTCCAGCCACCATTCATCAACAAATTGTTCGCATAAATAGTAAAGGGATTCATTTTTATTGCTTTCCTCACTGCCCCAATAAAGAAGAAAATGATAAAGTGTTTCTTTTAAATGAACATCTTCTTCCTTGCATCTATTTTTTATAGCTTGAATTTCTTCGCCATATTCACTAAATTTACTGTAATTCGCTCCTAAAAGAAAGGCCTCTATTGCCACATCATAACATGCCTCTTCTATACCACTGTTCATTAAGATACTAGAAGTAAGGTTAGAGGAGCCAAAATAGTGAGCTACCTTTTCTTTTAATTCTTTAACGGATATTTCCTTAAGAACTGCTCTTTCATATTTTATTTGTTTCTCGCGTTTTTTTATATCAAAGCTTGTAATGACTGCCAATTGATTTCACCTCTTGCTGTTATTTTTCAACCAACAAGATGAGACGATACTAGTCTAACAAACCTTTTAGCATCCAATTAAAAGAATAGTTGCTATTTCAGTGCTTTCTTACCATTTTCATCTTCGTTGTTCTCTATATAACCTTTTACATGTATGTCACGCAGTCGCTTATTATACCAATGATAAAATTCACTAGCATCTGAAGCTGGAACATCGATTAAATCCGTTTGCTCAATCGGCTGCGATCGATTGATGAATTCAATAGTGGCAAGACCAAAATTCCTCTGTAACCGGGATCTCTTCACATTAACTTCCATAACCTTTGCTCTTTTTGTCAAAATTAATGTTGATTGCAGGGTCCCCTTCTTCACTTGAATAAATTCTTCATTTTGGATGTACCTGCTATTAAAGTAATCCAATACTCTCAACAAATAAATCCAAATAAACAATAATATCGCTATATACCATATCTCTGGCTTCCAATAGACAAGACCAATTGCTGCGATTATCCCAAAATAACTAGGTCTAAGCAGTCTGGCATATAGAGCTTTCTTAGGCAGCTTCTTCATTTGCTTTTTCAATCGATACGCCGGCAGAATCTTTTCTATGATTTCATATGATTGGTCCACTGGCATATATGGGAACAAGGAGTTTACCTCTAAATCTTCATCCCCGATATCCCCGGCACTCACCAATTTCACCTCAGCTATTTTCAAAAGTCTTTGCATTGGAAGTTGGATCACTTTCACCGCCTGCACTTTCTCCTTTTGAATGGAAAAGGACGTTTCGGAAACTAGTCCTTTTTTTATATAAATCTTATCCTTATCAGAGGTTATTTGAAAACGGCCATATTTCCAGAAGGTCACACCAAGACCAAATAGAACCCCTATAATCAAAAGAGCAATGCTTACGCCAATTATCATCCAGATATGATCCAATAGATAAGTAAGAACCTTACTTGTCTCCACTTCCATTTGAAAGATTGATTCTATATTGGAGAAAAAAGAAATTAATAATGGAATTAGCGCTAAAAAGCTCAAAGAAGAAAAAGAAGCCTTCACTAAGTCTCTTCTTGTTACCTGAAAATGAACCGTTCTTTCGCTTCCAGCAACTGTTTTAGCTTCTTCTCCGTCTCCTGCTGAGACATTTTCCGGTTGATGGATATAAGACTCTAACCAATCTGCCTCTTTCTTGCGAATAACTGTTAAAGGTATAGAACTAGAATCTCCGGTCTCTCCTGTTTCCAATGTTAAGGAAGTTAGGTGGAGCCCTTTATGAAAAACAGAGGTGTGTCGATGTATATTTTGAATTTTATAAAAGGGGATTACTCGATGCGACTTTGTAAAAACCCCAGACCTTATATGTAGCGCTTCCTCTTCTACTGAATAAGTATGTGTAAACCAATCCAGTATGATGCTAAGAAGCTGCACAATTGCATAGAGGAGAAAGAGAACTTGGAATATCTTCATATACATTTTTTCAGATCCAAAATGTGACACAAATAAAATAATAAATAAGAAAAAATTACTTTTTACAAATCCAACTATATCAAAAACTATTTTAATCGGATGCTGCCGCTTCCTGATACCTTCCATTACTCCACTTCCTTAATCTTTGCAAAATGAGCAATTTGATCACGTAAACGATAAGCCTCTTCCTTTGGAATGGCAGGAATTTCATGCGAAGTGCCCATCGTCCCCACCGTTATGGAATATAATTGATATTTCCTTTGCAGTGGTCCTTGTGTTAATTCAACCGACTGTACTTTTGTCATCGGGATTAATTGATGATTCTCGACCATTACTCCCCATTTCAGTTGAATAAACTCTTCACTGACGTCATAACGCCAATAACGCTGTTTTAATGGCGGTGCAATAAAAATTCCCCATAATGCCGCCAAGATTGTTAATACGCCAAGACCTATAATGATTGGACCTATCCACGCCTTCCATGAAAAATAAAAATAGAGGAAGTAGCAGACACCCAATACCACAAGAATCGTACTATTAGATATCACCTCCGATATCCGCCATACTTTCACAGCCTCTTTAGATACTTTTTTTGTTGGTTCAGGGATAGAAAAATACATGTAAACACGCTCCTTAAATATTCTACTTATCTACGTTGCTTTAATGAAAAAAGTTTCCTCCAATGACAAAAAAATCTCCTTTTTCAAGGAGATTTCTTTATCATATTGACCTATGACCACGCATCCAAGCTTTTAGCTCTGTAAGAGAAGGAGTCTCATCCTCTTACTGCCACATAATTTCTTATCGTAACATCCTCGTATTTTTTTTCAAAGGGAGAGAAGAAAATGATAAAGTACTTAAAACTTATAGCTATACTTGCGACAATGTCATTTATTCTCATAGCCTACAGTAATGATAAAAGTAAAATCAAGAGCAACTCGGAAAATAGCTCTATAGAAGAAAAACAGAATAACTCAGATGAGGATGACAACCAAGCAAGTGAACCAGATGATACAACAGCTGAGTCAGAAGGGAATAAAACCGACAGTAATAAGTTTAACGATAAACCTTCAAATAATAATAGTTCTAATAATCAGCCAGAAGAAAAAAAAGGGTAGTATATTATCTGCCTATTCATTGAGTATGCTCGCGTTTGGTTACAACTTATTAAAAAGGGGGATATTGAAGAATTACGCGTTCAGCATATTGCAGCTGGAGAACCAGCAAATCCTTAGGGTGAGAATAGTGTCCAATATCTGAAAGACATTATATCGTTATCAGGGAAAACAATGGCTGATGGTGCCATCACATACAGTGGGAATGAAGATGGCACTATCAATTATATGATATTCCTTCCCATTAGCCGAGTGCAGAACAAATAAAAGAACCTATGCAGGAATATACGAAAAACATTATTGAGTATCCAAAGGAAATCTATATTCAACCTGGTAATGACGAAGAAGTCGAAAAATTGATTAAAATAATTAAAACTGAATTCTAAAAGAATCCACTGATAATAGAATACTCTATTCACATACACGCAACCCTGTTCTGTCTACTTGTTTCCCGGTAATTAAAGTAGATAAGAACGGCAAGTTGCGTGCTAGCATTTAGCATTCCGAATGTATTAAAACTAACTTTAATTTAATAAATTTGCAGTAATGCTGCCCTTTAAAGGGAGGTTAACCCTTCTTATATCAACGCACTCGTTTGTTAAAGTGGAAATCTCTATAATTATAATTAGTTGCCGACTTTTAAAAGTTCCAATCTAAATTCCTCCTCTAAATCGGCTAGCCTCATTAACTTCTCCGATATACCTTTCCAATCTTTATTTAAAGACATAGAATGACACATCCCAAGAACCTTAGCCTGTTCAATCTTCAACTCTGATAGACGTGAATGCCTATCTTTAAAATACACTGCATAATCGTTGGCTCTTCTTGCACTTAATTGGAAAAGGAAGAATGTTGTATGCCCTATAGTATCAGCTGTAATAGGGGCATTTAATAACTGATCCGCATAAAAACAAATTGCTTCCCTTCCAATTAACCCTATATCCGCTTTTTCGAATTCCCGATAAGTTCTCTTAAAGTAATCAATTGCTCTCTCATATATTTCGTTATTGTCTAATGTGACAACCTTTTTTGCTGTAGACCAATATTTATTGATTCCCTTCCTATATGGAATCCCTTCCGCCATCCAAGCCTTCTTAAATTGGTCCAGTGATAATGGAACAAATGGAAAGCCAGCTGGATCTTGTACATAAATATTTTTATTATCCATTTGATAAGCTAGCACATAATGGTCTGAACCATGTAAATTTTTATGATTCGGATGGTATGTTAGCTCCCCCATATCTAAAGGGCCTAGAATGACAGGGTTTTGTTTGATTTGCTTTTTTAACAACGTAAATGAGTCATCTAAGTCACTAGCTTGCTGATGCTCTTCTGCAGTAAATCCAAGGATGTTTAGAGCATAATTGATACCATCATCGGGATCTCTCATACTAAAAAAAAGGTTTTTTTCATTTTCTATCATGGCACCTAATCCAACACCAGTTAATACTTCTACAAGTTGAGGAGATACATTTTCTCCTATTGATGAAAGAAACATTGCAGTTGAATTTGAATAACAGTAATGGCCATTTCCTATATACATTAACATCACCTCCGAGTAGATAAGTTGATCTTACAATTTTGAAAATTGAAAAACAACATCAAACGTTATAATATTTCTTCTGTATATCTTTTGTTTTGCCTTCTCGTCAAACTTCTTCGAGCTGTATACTTATACAATCTTGTATCGATAAAAATAAGGAAACTTCAGTATGAGAAACGGGATGCAACATGGAGAACTGCTAGCAATACAACCATAGTTAGACATTTAATTAGTTCTACTTTTGATATCACTTCGTTAAAAACACAAAATTCAAAATTAATGTTTCTATTTGCCCATGATATAGATATTACATATGTATCGAAACGTTTAGGACACAAAAATATTCAAACCACACCAAAATTATTATTTGGAATTAATGCAAAAAAGCACCAGCAAGCTGCTATATAATTATAACTGTGTCGGCATCCGGTAAATTCGCAGAATTATCACTTGATTTTGTTAAAAGTTTGCGAGGATATAAATTCTTAATAACTGGTAATCAGGACAAGAGTATAAAAATTGCTTATGAAAATATATTTTATATAAGCAAAAATAGCATTTCAAATGACTATCTTAGTATTTATGGAAAATATGGTATTACCTATATTTTAGATTTAATTTCTATGCAATATTTATTTTTATATGCTTAATTGATTTATTAATAATAAAACCTCCTTGTAATAAGTTTTCTGACAAGAAAATTTGGCTACAAGGAGGTGATAAGTATCCTATATTCAATTACATTACATGACTTTTTAAACTACTATACGAAGAATCTTAAATTCAGCCATTATGATTGTAACAAAATGCAAGTTTTTTATTTAATAGATACGGTCTTAGATAAGCAACCGTACTGCATAATGGTAAAACATCATTACTCAATTTAATTCCAAGGAAATCATTAATATATTCTTTTCTTTTTTGAATCCTCATCCAAAGTTCAGGATAACTTTTTCTTATATCCTCTTTTAATGCATCGTCAGCTAGTGCAATTGTACTTTCAGCTGATACTCCATCATATCCAGCGACACGTGGTATTATATCAGTTTGAAAAATCATTCCGCTTTTAATAATTTCATCCGAGTTCTCATAAATCGGAGAGGCCAGCCACTCTTCATCAGCCGTCAAGTGTCCTGGGCATAGCTCCCAATGAAACACTTCTTTAGGAAGAACAGAATTAATAAAGCTATACATGTCCCCACCAGACATCCCAATTCGAATATTCTCAAGCCATGCTACAATAGCAGTGTAATAAGGAGCAGCTAAGTCTTCTACATAATTTTTTTTACTTTCTGGTAACTCAGAGCGTTCCATAACAGCATATCCTGCCCTACTGGATAATCCTCCTTTGTATCCCACAGTTAAAGAAATGGCATCTCCTTTCGTCACCTTTTTAGACATAGGGTATAAATTTCCCTTTTCAAATCTTTTACCCGTGGATGCTATCGTCACTACACTATTTCTTTGGCCTAAATCATTCAGTTCTTTACCTAGTTCCATTTCAGAGACACCAACATCTAATTTATTTATAGTACGCAAGATGCAATCCGACGCAAGAGATGCTCCAAACTCATAGTGTGCTATTTCATTTGCATTATTCACTCTCCGTACTCCACGGTTTCCAGCAATGAAAATATCTGTTCTATTAGTTAGGGAACCCTCCTTCCCAACAATATCTCTGATCGTATCCACAATAAAAGAAGGTGTATCAAAGAAATTTCGATTATTCTCAACTTTACTTGTGAAGTGCTTCCACCCCACTAAACCAATTTTCATCGATTCTCGGATTCCTGCTTTAAGAAAGACGCTTGAAAATGGAGTATCTGGTTCCATAGGCTGATTCGGTAAGGAAAAGTGCGGGCAATGTATTCCTTGGGCTGGAATTCTAGAGTATTGTGCCTTATTAAAGTTTTCATTTCCTAAGATTAGAAAGGCATTGCCTTTAGAGTGAAGAACCAATATAGCTTCTTCAAATCTTGGAACAAATCCCACTAAATATTCAAAGTTCCCACCATGTTCAAGATCTGCATATACCAATAACGCATCAAGCCCATCCATTCTCATCTCTTGCAATACATTTTCATATCTAGTCTTTATCGTTTCATCATCGATTAATAACGGTTCTCTACTGCAATCAGGCATTGGTGCTTCGATTTCTCTCAACTGTACATTTCTTGATTTATACTTCATATGTATATCCTTTCTCCATTTACTTTATTAGTAACAGTAAGTTTCTACTATAATACATTTTGCATATTCAATCATGCCCCGCTGCATGTCCATTTATCTACCATTTATTTTTTATTATTAAAAGTGACTATTTACTGTAACTGCCAAGATTGTCTCTTTAACTATAGTAATCTTTCCTGCCTATAAAAAGAGACCTTTTTGACTTCAATCAATACCTACCCTTTCCGCTACTTCCGGCTTAGCATTTGAATGCCAAATTAGACGCATGCCCTTGCCATCTTCATCGCTCTGAAACTCAAGTTCTGTAGCCGTTTGTTCCTCATAGTAGCATGTTGATGATAATGGCAGTAACTTTAGCAACATCCCATTTTCCATCCTCATATATAACTTGCCCTGCTCTACAAATACATCTAAATCAGAAGGATCTCCCTGTTCATTTGCAAATCTGTATTTTCCAAGCAATATCTCAGCATTTTTCAGATCAAGTGGAATGATTATCTTACTCTCTAAAGGCTTTGGTACCGTGTAAGCCTCCCCGCTCATAATCTGTTCAATGCTATTTACCAGCTGCTGTGTATAAGCATGATCCCGCTCGCCATTTTGCAGCATAATCAATGTGATATCACGCTCAATATAACGTTTAAACAATGTCGAGTATCCTGGCCAACCTCCACTGTGGTGGACGCTTTTCCCAAATCGCTCATCATCCTCGAGCAGCCAACCCATTCCATAATCAAATGACTCACCATTATTCATCATAACTGGAGAAAAAATCAACTGGCGCACGATCGGACTAATAAAATTATCATCATATAGGGCCATATCCAGTCGCAATAAGTCATCAGCAGTACTGTTGACCATCCCATCTCCTTGTAACCCATCTAAATATTTTACATAATTCAGTTCCGGAATATCATCAGGCAATACATATCCATCATGTTCAATTCTATAAACATACCCAAAAGCGTAATCATTTGGAACATCCCTTAGATCGACTCGACGATTATAGACCAGCGTTCGCTTCATCCGGAGAGGTTGAAAGATTTGTTCGTCCAAAAAGTCGCCGTAACTCTGACCACTTATCCGCTCTATGAGGATAGCTAGCAAAATATAACCAGTGTTGCTGTACAGCCAGTGCTCATTAGGAGCAAACAACGGCTCTGGCTGATGCTCAATCAGCATACGCAACACATCCTCATTGCAAGCATAACGCATAGGATCCCATTTCTTTGCAAATAACTCCATATAATCAGGTAAGCCCGATGTATGACAGAGTAAATGACGTACTGTAATTCCTGGATACGGCAGTTCAGGAATCCAGTTAGCTATCGGATCATCCCAATCCAATTTCCCCTGTTGCTGCAAAAAGACAATACCTAGAGCAGTAATTGGTTTGGAAACAGAGGCCAGCTCGAACATAGAGCCTATCGTCAAGCGGCGGGCGCTACTATCATTGTATTCCGCTATCCCTATCGCTTCACATAACACTTTTTCCCCTTGAACAGCTACAAGAACCACACCATTGAAAATTTCTTGCTTTTTAACCTCTGTAAATAATGATGTGAATTGCTGCACCAACTCTTCTTTTTTCATTATTTTTCCACCTCAATTTATAATGATTTAAACAATTTGTCGCCTTCTTCCCGGGTCACACTCCACGAAATCGTCCATTATTCCGTTTTAAGTATCAGCCGTCTTTACAATTTTAGCTCTCCTTGTTCAGACATCATATATTTCGAAAAATAATGTTCCATTGCCTTGTCCAGCCAAGCGCTCTCCTTTTCATTGAAAGGCATCTCCACTAAATGCTCAAGTTTGGCATAATGCTCCTCATCCAAATTTCTTAAATTATCCATTGCCTTCTGATCAAAATTTGCCAGCGCCCAATTCACATATGCACAGATCACCGCCTCGGCCTCCTCCGAATCGATCGGACCTTCTGATAACCGTCTTACTGCTCGGGAGAATTGAACAGTTTTCGCATCCATTTTCGTCTGCGCCTCCGCTGACCGCTCAAACAGGGTTTGTACTGTATAATCGGATAGATGGTTCTCCACCCACTCCCGTTGCAAGCTTTCTTGATTCATATTATGAATTAAACTGAACATTAGTGGATGATCCAGCTGCTTTTCAGCTTGAATGATTGCAATCAAACGTCCTATTAACTCAAGAGATTCTTCCATCTTAACAAGCTTTAATTCCAATGCCTGTTGTTGCAAACTCAACATCTCAACAAGTGATTGATCATATTGGGGGACTTTGAGCAGTTCACCTATTTGATTTAAACTAAAGCCAAGTGACTTCAAACTTAATATTTTCTGTAGTTCCACCATGTCCTCGAGTTTATATATCCGATGCCCACTTGCCTGTCTATGAGGTTTTATAAGACCCATCTCCTCATAATAATGTAGCGTTCTTACCGGTATTCCCGTCAATTCAGAAAATTTACCAACTGAATAAGTTTCCTTCATAAGAATCGCCTCCCTTTGTTCCCATTGTAATACCTACAGTAACTGTAGGTGCAAGCCTTAATCATCAAAATGTTCATCCTTAGCCGATTAGCTGGATTTAGCAAGGCTTGTTAGAAAAACTGGGAGTCTAGAGACTCGGTAAGATTCGGTTATCTTTTCTAGCAGTATGGGATTATTGCGTTTATCGTTGTCCATATGTTATTTCACGTAATATGGTATCCATGGGATAAAGTACACAACTCATTAATCCAACTGATATCCACCTTGTCACTTTTTGGAAAGCGAAACAGACTCGTGCTTATATTTTTTCAGTGGCCTCAATGAGAGATGTATTCGGACTGAACAAATGAAACGTGAAAGGCTCCTGTCCAAATAAGAGGTCTATTCGACCGGAACTAGTGAAACTTTTAAGAACCTAGTCCGAATAAGCTCCCAATTCGACCGGAACAAATGAGGTCTGCAAGAGTTCAATCCGATTAATAGCACCAATATAAAACAAACTGCCGGAACCAACATCAGTTGCTTTCTACCCAGACAGGAGATAAGTTGCATATTGGATTTTTTTATTGATCCCAATCGAAGAAAAATACATGAATTTCTGCAGTCATCTTGTTTACCATCTACTAAATCATCAACTGTTGAAAGAGAGAAAGGCTTGGATGAGATCATTGCTGTCAGTAAAAAAATGATCCTGCCAAATAAGGAGCGATACAGGAACATTGATGGAGAGCTCCTTAAGAACAATGTAACTAGATAACTATTTTTTAACTTTTAGTATGGAAACTCCTTAACAAGTCTCTCTTTGCATTCATTCACTTGTATAGTGATCGCCTTTCAACAAGTGGACATTAAAAACAATATTAATGGGTCAGTCCCCCGATTCTCTAACTATGCAGAGCGGGAGACTGACCCTTATTATTTATCTTCCCTTAACATATACTCGTTTCCATCTTGGTCATAAAATACGAACATATTTCCATATGGCATTTTTAATAACTCATCCACTTTTATCCCCTTTTGCTTCATATCCTCATAAGCCGCTTCAATATCAGCGGTACTGAAGAGAACAGATGGATGAGCAACTTTAGAGGGCTGTTGCTTCTCCATTAATGATTTAGAATAAAGGATTAACGTAGTAAATTCATCTTCATTAGGACCGACTTCGATCCACGTCGCATTAGGCCCCATCGGTTGTTCTAGCTTTAATATAAAGCCAAGCTTTTCTATCCAGAACGATTTTGCTTGTTCTTGGTCTTCTACATAGATGGTGATTTTACCAATTTTATTAATCATATAAATCTCCTCACTTACCTAAATTCTGAATCCCTGAAACGCTATTTTCAAGCTTTTGCATAATTTCTTCATCAGTTATCTTTTAACTAGCGGTCTTGTTCTATACTGTTGCAGCTGTCCATAAATATTTCAGCTCACAAAAAAGCTTCCATCCTATATGGCTAACATGCCGTATCTTCACCGGCACGCCACCTATCGACGGTTTTGTGGATAAATTGTGCCAACCCCGTATCTTCCATCTTTATCGATTTTTTAATGCGAATGCAGCCTTTCCCGTAATTATAGCCCGCTAGTAAGGCCTCTGCATTTTCGATTTTTTCTATTGTACCCACATAGAGACTGACATAATGTTTTTGGGCATTTAATGCAAAAATATAGTTATCTTCTTTACCATAATTCAACATCTTATAGCGGATGACCTCTCCTAGTTCTGGTGCGTATGAAAAAATCATTTGTCGAATCGCGAGCAGTTTCTCTTTTCTCCAATCATCTTCAAGCATTTCCAAATATTCTTCAGCATTCTTTGCATCATATTGCATGTTAAAGTTTCACCCCTGTATTTATGTTCTATTTTACTACTAACGTGTTCAGTTTAGTTTTTTTCATCTCTAGGTCATTCTATATCCATTAAAAATTTAAAGTCAGGCATTTAAAAATTCCTTTAACTATTCTTCGTTAAAGTGGTTAAACCGCGGAATTACAATCATGCTATAGCTTTCTAACTTGCATTATTGTCATGCTCTTTTTTTCATATATCACAACGGTTAAAATGGACACAAGAACGATCGCAGCATTTGCAGCAATAGTTCCCATCCAGGTCATCGTCATGGTGCCAAAGATAGGGGATGCTGCATTGAACATGGTGTGGAATAATACGGACATAAAGACAAAGCCTTTTCCTGAAATTTTGTAGATTGCCCCGTGGAAAAATCGAAAGGCCATGAGTTGAACTACAAACATCCAAAAGTTAATGAGCCCTTCACCATGATTCGTCCCCGGAATGAAGAAAAGAGGGATGTGCCATACAGTCCATATAATTCCGGTAAAAACAGAAGATAAAACAAAGCCGTATTTTTTGTCGAGTTTAGACTGCAATATGTACATCCAGCCAGCTTCCTCCAAGCCACCAATAATAAGATTACCAGGAAGTGAAAGAAAAAACGTATAAAATGGCAGCATCATTTCTAGGCGGTCTGAAACTACAATATGGATCAAGAAATACAGTGCAAGCCCTGCAACAACAAACAAATAGACAAATATGTTGTTTCTGACGTAGAAAACAGTTTTCAACCATTCCTTAAAATCAGCTATTTTTTTATTTTTCTTTAAAACGACATACGAAGCAATTGCAGGCGACAAAATATAGATTGCAAAAGGAATATTCATTAAGAATTGCTTGAATGTGTGAACCCAATTGTAAACCGAATATCCAAATGGTTCAAGAACAATCAAAGCACCAGACACAAAATAGGCTATGCTAAAAGTCAGTAGCGTAAATTGTACTGTGGTTTTTTTATCTATCATGGTATCTTCACCTCACATTATAGAGTATATTTTTTAAGGATTACACTTAATCTAGCATCAATGTGAATTAGCTTTTTTGTATTTACAAATTTTGAATTTAGCCTTGAATCCCAAAAGCTGCCTCTGTTGTCGTAAATTTAAGAAATCTAAATTTCGATTCAGCCTTTCCTTTACTTAAGAACAGTCAATCTTAATTCTGACCATAACATTTTTTCAATACTTCATCCTCCAAAAAATTTGCTCTCGCCAATTAAAGTTACCCTCTCAGTGTCTTTAAAGTAACAAACCCAATCTTTGAAATTATGTTCCAAGTATGTGAAGATATGAATGATTGGATGTAATAAAAAATATTTCTTTAAACCCCTGATTACAAAACATAGTATTAAACATGTTCTAGGGTACTCCGCTCTATAAATGAGGTAAGTGTGCAATGAGCAGAAAATCTACTTTGTTCCTTATATCTTTGATAAGATCACCTGCAGCACACCATTTACATTCAAAATATACAATGGACTCTCATGGTTAACAATATCCCTTCCTCATTCCATGCTCTTTAACATTGATAAACTGCAGTGGTTGATCCCCCATAAAAACTCATAACTATTATTCATCTCGCTCAATTGCGCCTCCCATTAAGCTCTAATATAACACTTTTCTCAATTTCATTATAATAATAAAAAAAGTCTGTGGTTCAAAAATGGAACAATTTGAGACTAATTTTATCCATTTGTCCAATTTATACAGAAACAGCGCAACTCTCGTTCTAAATAATTCTTCATTTTTCAATAAAAATTGGGCAATAATCTAGTTTAATGAGGAGTAAGGTGGAAAATTACAATCCATCGTTTCGCTGGAGAAAAATAATAGTATATAGTCTGAGGTTCATGAAGGATTCTGTTATGAGGTGTCATCAAATATAATAACAGACAACTTTTAGACATAAAAAAACTCCTTCCACCGAAGTGAAAAGAGTCTTTGAACCCCATTGATTAACGTTTTGAGAACTGAGGTGCACGACGAGCGCCTTTAAGACCGTATTTTTTACGTTCTTTCATACGAGCGTCACGAGTTAATAATCCTGCGCGTTTTAATGTTGGACGGTATTCAGGATCTACTTGAAGTAAAGCACGAGCGATACCATGACGGATAGCGCCAGCTTGACCAGTATAACCTCCACCGTTAACATTTACTAAAATATTGTAGCTTCCAGTTGTTTCAGTAGCCACTAATGGTTGTTTAACAACTTCGCGTAAAGCTGCAAACGGGATATAATTTTCGATTTCACGACCATTGATGATGATTTGTCCGTCACCTGGAACTAAACGTACACGAGCAACAGAGCTTTTACGACGACCAGTACCGATATATTGAACCTGTGCCATTTGTTTTACCTCCCTTTATTAATTATCCACGAAGTTCGTAAACTTCTGGTTGTTGAGCTTGGTGCGGATGTTCGCTACCAGCATATACGTGTAATTTTCTAAACATTTGACGACCAAGAGAATTCTTTGGAAGCATACCTTTGATTGCAAGTTCTAACATTTGCTCTGGATATTTAGTACGCATTTCTAAAGCAGTTCTTTGCTTTAATCCACCTGGGTGCATAGAGTGACGGTAGTAAATTTTGTCAGTTAATTTTTTACCAGTCAATTCAATTTTTGAAGCATTTAAAATAATTACATGATCACCAGTATCCACATGAGGTGTGAAAGTTGGTTTATGTTTACCACGTAGAATTGATGCAATCTCACTAGCAAGACGCCCTAAAGTTTGGCCTTCAGCATCAATCACGTACCATTTACGATCAACATTGTTTGAATTAGCCATAAACGTTGTACGCATGAGTTTCCCTCCTGAAATGTTAAAGTTATAGTTTGTTTTAAAATATAAATGTCTGTTCTTACGTCTATATGTTCACACAATTAAGTTCCGGGGCTTAATGTGGGTTTAAAATACATACCATATTATGATATATCCTAGAGTAGCATATGTCAAGGGAATGTTACACCAGGTTTAGTTGTTATGAGAAAAAAATCTTTTTTTCGTGACTTTTACTCAAAGAACAACACTTTTTACTTATAAGAAAAGGATTCCTTGGTCACTTTCTGTACTCTTTTTGGAAAAGGAGGAAAGCATTAGTCTCCTCTCCCCAGCGTCGCAAGAATCATGGTTTAATACCATACCTTCCAAAGATACAATCCATTTGCAGAGGCTGTTTTTCCTGCTGCCTTTCTATCCTTTTTCTCTAAAATTACGGGAATATCTTGTGGTAACTTTTTCCCTCTTCCTACATCTAATAAGGTACCGACCATAATCCGCACCATATTATAAAGGAATCCATTCCCTTGGAAAGAAAAAATTAACATATTGTCTTCCTCTGTAAGCTTTACTCCAGTAATCGTTCTTACTTTTCTTTCTTTGTCTGTTTTAGCAGAGCAAAAACTAGTAAAATCATACTCTCCAATAAAATAACTTAGTGCTTCCCTCATCGCCTCCATATTTAGAGCATATGGATAATAATAGGCATAATTACGTTTAAAGGGATCTCTCCGCTCTCCTAATTGAATAAAATAGCGATACTCTTTCGCCGTTACATTATATCTGGCATGAAAGGAGTCGGGTACTGTCTCTGCATCTGCAACCACAATATCGTGAGGTAAAAGAGTATTTAGGGCAATCGGCCACTTATCTGCAGGTATATCAAGAGAGCTATCAAAATGAATAACTTGTCCCTTTGCATGTACGCCAGCATCCGTTCTACCCGAAGCTTGAATCTTTACTTCTACTCCTTTATGGAGCTTTTTTAAAGCCTTTTCGATTTCCCCTTGTATGGTTCGATCCTTTGGCTGGATTTGAAACCCACTATAATTCGATCCATCATAGCTAATTGTACATTTATATCTTTGCATTGCATTCTCCATTATGTTCTTAACACAAACAGCATAGCTGTTATTAGTAACAGAATAATAATCATTATGGTATCAATAGGATTCCAGATTAATTGGCGGTATTTCGTTCTTCCTTCTCCACCTTGATAGCCACGTGCCTCCATCGCAATAGCAAGCTCCTCTGCTCTTTTAAAGGAATTAACAAATAAAGGGATCAATAAAGGAATAATTGCTTGTACACGGCTTTTAATGGAGCCACTAGAGAATTCTACCCCTCTTGCCATCTGAGCCTTCATAATCTTTTCTGTCTCATCCATTAAAGTCGGAATAAATCGCAAGGAGATAGACATCATAAGCGCCAGCTCATAAACAGGAAATTTCACCTTTTTTAGTGGACCTAATAATGTTTCAATTGCATCCGTTAACTCAATTGGCGTAGTTGTCAGCGTAAGCAAGGATGTCATGATAATGAGCAAGAAGAAGCGAATAGAAATGAGAATCCCCATTCTAATACCTTCTTTATAAATCGTAATCCATCCCCATTCAAACAATAGCTCTCCATTCTTCGTGAAAAAAATATGCAAAATAAACGTAAAAATAATTAACCAAAAAATTGGCCTCAGTCCTAAATAAATGTACTTAATCGGTACATTGGAGATGGCGACTAAAGTACCTACATATACAATCAATAGCAAATAGCTCCAAATATTATTAGCCAAAAATACAATACAAATAAATAGGAAAACAAGTAGTAACTTGGAACGAGGATCCATTCTGTGTAATGTAGAATCAACGGGAATAAAACGCCCTATAATCATTTTTCCCATTAACTGCTCCCTACTTTCTTCTGAAGATACACTGCTAACTCATCCGTAAAATCTTCCATGTTTAAGTGAACCCGTTCCATCTTCATTCCGAATTTTGCTTCTACTTTCTTTTGGAATCGTACAACTTCAGGAACATTCAATCCAATAGCAGCTAAATCCTCTGCTTCTTTAAAAATTTCTATTGGAGTCCCTTGACGATGAACTTTCCCTTTATTCATAATGACTATTTGATCTGCATAATGAGCAGCATCCTCCATACTATGTGTAACTAGAACAGTCGTTAAATTTCGCTCTTTATGAAGCTTATAAAACATATCCATAATTTCTCGTCTGCCTCTTGGATCTAAGCCAGCTGTCGGCTCGTCTAATACAAGTACATCTGGTTCCATAGCCAGCACACCAGCAATAGCTATTCTTCTCATCTGACCGCCTGATAAATCAAACGGAGATTTCATAAGAAAATCTTCCGACAATCCTACCTCACTTAATGCCTTCACAGCTCTGATCTTTGCTTCTGATTCAGGAATACCAAAATTGAGAGGACCAAAACAGATATCCTTTTCTACTGTTTCTTCAAACAACTGTTGTTCTGGAAACTGAAAAACAATGCCCACTCTTTGCCGGATACTCCGTAAGTTCTTATGTTTCTGTCCACCCTCAAGTATACGGTCACCTATTACCACTTTCCCTTTAGACGGGGTTAAAAGAGCATTAAGATGCTGTAAAATGGTAGATTTACCTGAACCAGTATGACCTATAACGGCAACATAGCTTCCAGAAGGAATATTAAAACTTACATCCTCTATCGCCAAGCGCTCAAACGGAGAATTTTCCTGGTAACGATACTCTACTTTTTGAAGTGAGATGTCCATATGCCTGTCACCAACTCTTCTTCTGTTAAATATATTTCCTCTAATGAAATACCTTTGTTTATTAAGCTTTCTCTAACCTTAATAGTAAAAGGTATATCTAAACCTATTTCAACAAGTTCCTTCTGCAGTTTAAATATTTCCTTAGGACTACCTTCCTTATATACCCTACCCTTATTCATTACGATAATCCGGTCTGCCTTAGCAGCTTCATCTAGGTCATGAGTAATCGAGATAATGGTCATATTTTCTTTTTGCAGCTCTCTCATAATATCAAAGACTTCTTCTCTTCCCTGAGGATCAAGCATAGAGGTAGCCTCATCTAATATGATAATTTCAGGTTTCAATGCAATTATTCCTGCAATAGCAACTCTCTGTTTTTGTCCTCCAGACAGATGGTGCGGCTCTTGATCAAGAAAAGATAACATCTTTACTTTTTCCAAAGAACGCTCTACTCTTGTTACCATCTCACTTCTTGGAACAGCGTTATTTTCTAAACCAAAAGCCACATCATCCTTCACCGTTGTACCAACAAACTGGTTATCAGGATTCTGGAATACCATTCCTACCTTTTTCCTTATGTCCCAGACAGACTCCTCCGTTATCGGAATACCATCGATGACTATAGAACCTTCATGAGAGTATTGTAATCCATTTAATAACTTCGCTAACGTAGATTTACCTGAACCATTATGTCCAACTATCGCAACCCACTCACCAGCGTTTATATGAAAAGAAACATGATTAAGGGCAAATTCTGTCTGCTCCTCATATTTAAAAGATACATCTTCTACCTTTACTAAAATCTTTTGGTCCATTACATTCCCACCATTTACCTGCCAGATATTGTTGATTATAAATAAAGTAAAATTACTACATTCCTATTAATGATTATCAACCTGCATGTAATAACCCACTGAAAATATTTCAATTTTTTATTCTAACTCATTGTTAAAGCAAGATAAAAAAATAAACTCGCCAATTGGGCGAGCTTTGAATTGGTTTAACATAAGATTATTTGTATAATCTTTGATATCCTTTTTCTATGCTTGTTAAATATATCTTATGGTATTCCACTTCTTAGCACCCTGCAGTTCTAATAAAACATGAAAAAAGCCCGCACCTCTTTCTAACGATTTAAATCCAAAGAAGAGGTGCACGAGCTAGACGAGTCATTAAAAAAGATAAATGCTCATCATAACACTCTATATTGGCTTGATCTAAAAGTGAGGATTATTAAAGAAAAAGGGCACTTGAACAAGTTTCATAACAATATAAACTGTCCCGCACCCTAAGTTTCTTTGAAAATCCTATTACACTAACTCGATAATTACCATTGGTGCTCCGTCTCCACGACGAGGTCCCATTTTCATGATACGAGTGTAACCACCTTGACGATCAGTATAACGAGCAGCAACATCACTGAACAACTTTTGTACAGCATCTTGGTTTGTTTCAGCATTAGCAACTTCATGACGTACATAAGCAGCTGCTTGACGACGTGCATGTAGATCTCCACGTTTACCAAGTGTAATCATTTTTTCTACAACAGAACGAAGTTCTTTTGCACGAGCTTCAGTTGTTTCAATGCGCTCATTGATGATTAAGTCTGTAGTTAAGTCACGTAACATAGCTTTACGTTGTGCGCTTGTGCGTCCTAACTTTCTGTAACCCATGTGAGATTCCCTCCTTTTGTTAAAATACAAGCTTTATAGATATCGTTCATAATCAAGAGACTTCTCAGTCGTCTTTTCTTAATCCTAATCCAAGCTCTTCTAATTTATGTTTTACTTCTTCAAGAGATTTTCTACCTAAGTTTCGAACTTTCATCATATCTTCTTCCGTCTTATTCGCTAATTCTTGTACGGTATTAATACCAGCACGTTTTAAGCAGTTATAAGAACGAACAGAAAGATCTAATTCTTCGATTGTCATCTCAAGAACTTTTTCTTTTTGATCTTCTTCTTTTTCTACCATAATCTCAGCATTCTGTGCTTCGTCAGTTAATCCAACAAAGATATTCAAATGCTCAGTTAAAATCTTTGCACCAAGTGCGATAGCATCTTGAGGACCTGTACTACCGTCAGTCCACACGTCAAAAGTTAACTTATCATAATTAGTCAATTGACCAACACGAGTATTCTCTACTTGATAAGAAACACGAGATACTGGCGTAAAGATAGAGTCAATAGGAATTACACCAATAGGTTGATCTTCACGTTTATTTTGCTCTGCTGGTGTGTATCCACGGCCACGCTTTGCAGTTAAACGCATGCGGAAATTTCCGTTACTACCTAATGTTGCGATATGAAGATCTGGATTTAAGATCTCTACATCACTATCATGTGTAATGTCTGCTGCTGTTACTACCCCTGCACCTTGCATATCAATCTCTAAAGTTTTTTCATCATCAGAGTATATTTTCAATGCTAGCTTTTTGATATTTAATATGATAGCTGTAACATCTTCTACGACGCCTTCAATAGTTGAGAACTCATGAAGTACCCCATCAATTTGAATGGATGTGACAGCGGCACCTGGCAGTGAGGATAGTAGAATACGACGTAAGGAGTTACCCAAAGTAGTACCATATCCACACTCAAGTGGCTCTACGACGAACTTACCATATTTGGCATCATCGTTGATCTCAACCGTTTCGATTTTTGGTTTTTCTATTTCGATCATCAAGATATACCCTCCTTCAAAACGTCGAAACCTCGGCAATTTTTACCGAAATTCCCCATGTTTACGTTCCCGCTTGTGCACAACAACTGGGTTAGTTAATAAATCTGTACGGGTTCTAAAAGTTTTAGTCATATCCCATTATAGACAAGGATAGAAAATTTATACAGAAAAATTAAACTCGGCGACGTTTAGGTGGTCGGCAACCATTATGAGGAACTGGAGTTACGTCTCTGATCGCTGTAACTTCTAGTCCTGCAGCTTGAAGAGCACGAATAGCAGCTTCACGACCTGCACCTGGTCCTTTAACTGTTACTTCTAAAGTTTTCATACCGTGTTCCATAGATGCTTTTGCAGCAGTTTCAGCAGCCATTTGTGCAGCGAATGGAGTAGATTTACGAGAACCTCTGAATCCAAGTGCACCAGCGCTTGACCATGAAAGAGCATTTCCATGAACGTCTGTAATAGTTACGATAGTATTGTTGAAAGTAGAACGAATATGAGCAACACCAGACTCAATATTCTTTTTAACACGACGTTTACGTGTATTAGTTTTACGTGCCATTATAATGTACCTCCTTTACCGATTATTTTTTCTTATTAGCTACAGTCTTACGAGGACCTTTGCGAGTACGAGCGTTGTTTTTCGTGTTTTGTCCACGAACTGGTAAACCACGACGGTGACGAAGGCCACGGTAGCAACCAATTTCCATTAGACGCTTAATATTTAAAGAAATCTCACGACGAAGATCCCCTTCTACTTTTAAACCGTCAATGATATCACGGATCTTGTTTAATTCATCTTCCGTTAAATCACGAACGCGTGTATCTTCAGAAACACCAACTTCTGCTAATACTTTTTGTGCAGTATTTTTTCCAATACCGTAAATGTAAGTTAAAGATATTACTACACGTTTTTCACGTGGAATATCCACACCAGCAATACGTGCCATCTATATGCGCACCTCCTTGTTATTAACCTTGTTTTTGTTTGTGTTTAGGGTTTTCACAGATAACCATAACTTTACCACGTCTGCGGATAACTTTACATTTTTCGCAGATTGGTTTAACAGATGGTCTAACTTTCATTATCCTAACCTCCTTGATAGTACGGAGTGCAATCAGATTATTTAAAGCGGTAAGTAATTCTTCCGCGAGTTAAGTCATATGGAGATAACTCAACCGTTACTTTATCACCAGGTAAAATACGGATGAAATGCATGCGAATTTTACCAGAAACGTGAGCCAATACAGTATGACCATTTTCTAATTCTACCTTAAACATGGCGTTCGGCAAAGTTTCAGTGATTGTGCCTTCAATTTCGATTACATCGTCTTTAGCCATCGAAAATCTCTCCTTTCCATAAAAAAATACGAGATCCATCTTAACTAATATAGCAAAGTGTAGCTCTTCTTGTCACACGATCGGTGTACATTAAACTACTCTGAACTGCTCCTATAATATAATATAACTGCATTTAACTGCAACTAATTGATTATACCATAAGAGAAGGTACTTCGTCCGCTATTAATTATAAAAAAATATAATAATAGGCAAAGAAATAGAAAAAGGTTTAATGCTACCAACTAAACTTAGCATTGCTAGATCATTCATTTTAAGAAAGAAATGATCTTTCCTCTCATTACGAATATTCTATCAACAGCCTTGTGTCTTATCGTATCGAAGTATACAAGCATTTATATGACCTTTTTTAAGAAAAATTATCATTCTTCATGAGTCTAGCCTTAAAACTTCCCACTCATACTTGGTTTCACTTGAAAAGCCACATAGATTTCGTATTTCAAGGATTTCGTAGACTGTTCGACAACTGCACACCTGTTTCTAATACCAATCGTCATAATAGAAAGAATAATAGTTACATTACCTTCTTCACTACTAGATAAAAAAGCAATTCAAGCGGAGTTACCATGAAATCCAAAATACTCTGCACCAATTATCTAAATTGATTAATCTTTTAACGAAGATAAACATGTCAAAATAACACGGTTATGCTTTTTTTGTTACAGATATAACCATGAAAATTATTATACCTTTTGAAAAAAGGAAATGCATCATGTTTAGGAATAAACTCCTCATCCATTTCATCCCAATTCTTCTATTTATTATCTCTGATTTATTCCATGCTAGAGAACAGATTAGTCAAAGCAAAAGTTACTCTTATTTTAAAGTACTTAATAATTCGTCAAGATCTACGAATACTTTATTAATATCTTGTTGTCCATTGATATTACGAAGATAACCTTTTGACTCATAGAAATCAAGTAATGGTTGAGACTGCTTGATATTAACTTCTAAACGATTTTTCACTGTTGCTTCATTATCATCAGCGCGTTGGTATAATTCGCCTCCACAACGATCACATGTATCTGGCTTGGTTGGCGGATTAAACACTAGATGATAGGTCGCACCACAGCTTTTACAAATACGTCTGCCTGTTAAACGCTCCATTAATATCTCTTGATCCACTTGAACATTGATACAAAAGTCTAGTTTCTTATTCAAATCAGACAAAATATTTTCTAAAGCTTCTGCTTGAGGAACTGTACGAGGAAAACCATCTAAAAGAAAACCTTTTTCACAGTCATCCTTGCTAAGTCTTTCGCGAACAATACCAATTGTCACTTCATCTGGTACTAATTCACCTTTATCCATAAAAGATTTTGCCTTTAGTCCAAGTTCTGTTTCGTCTTTCATAGCCGCACGGAACATGTCGCCAGTTGAAATATGAGGGATGTCGTACTTCGCGACAATCTTCTCAGCTTGTGTACCTTTACCTGCGCCAGGGAGCCCCATTAAGACTAAATTCATGCGTATTCCCCCTCAAGTTCTCTTACATAAAATTCAAGGGACAAGCGTCCCCTAAATTATACTATTTAATAAAACCTTTATAGTGTCGTTTTACTAATTGAGATTCTAATTGCTTCATTGTTTCCAATGCCACCCCAACCACGATTATAATACTTGTTCCGCCAATCTGAGCCGATTGTGGAAGCCCTGCAATATTAATGAAAAATACAGGAAGTATTGCAATAATGGCTAAGAATAGAGCTCCAACTAGTGTTAAACGAGATAGAACACGTGATAAATAATCTTGCGTACTTTTACCAGGTCGAATACCTGGAATATATCCACCTTGTTTTTTCAGGTTTTCAGAAACTTGTTCTGGATTCACCTGAATGAAAGCATAGAAATAAGTAAAAGCAAGGATTAATACCGTATATATAATCATTCCTATTGGATGAGTATAGTCAAATACTCTTTGTATCCAGGAAGTAACGTCGTTTTGCGGTAAGAATGATGCAATAGTTCTCGGTGTAACCAAGAAGGAAACTGCAAAGATAACTGGAATAACACCAGCAGAGTTTACTTTCAACGGTAAATGTGTTGATTGTCCACCTGTGCTGCTATTTCCGTTTACCATTCTTTTAGCATATTGAATTGGTATCTTTCTAAGAGCTTGCTGAATGAAAATTACTCCTACTACTATTGCAATGACAGCTAGAACGATTAAAGCTAACGTAACAATATTAAGGAATAATTGATCACCCGGGTTGTCAAACTGCTGAGCATAGATTTGATTAGCAATAGAAGGAATTCCGGCTGCGATACCAGCAAAAATGATAATAGAAATACCATTCCCAACCCCTTTAGAAGTAATTAGTTCTCCTAACCACATTAAAAAGGCTGTACCAGCTGTTAACACAAGAGAAATTACCAAATACGATGAAAATCCAGGTTTTGTAATCAATGCACCACCAGCAAGATTATTAAAACCGTATGACATACCAAAACCTTGGATAAGTGCTAGAACGATTGTAAAGTAACGCGTAAACTGCGTTAATTTTCTTCGTCCAGCCTCACCCTGTTTTGACCATTCCGTAAATTTTGGTACAACATCCATTTGTAATAAGCTTACAATAATAGACGCTGTAATATACGGCATGATTCCCATTGCAAGAATAGAAAAATTCTTTAGTGCTCCACCACCGAAAGTATTTAAAATTCCGAAGGCGCTAAAAGCATCTTGTGCTTTTAAAAAGTCTGCATTCACATACGGTACAGGAATAAATGTACCAAGACGAAATATAATCAACATTAATAGGGTGAATATGATTTTTCGTCTTATTTCACCCACGCGCATAAAATTGGAGATTGTCTGAAACATCAGATCACCTCTGTTTGACCGCCGGCAGCTTCAATAGCTTCCTTTGCAGCAGAGGAGAATTTATGAGCTTTAACAGTAAGCTTTTTCTCTACGTTGCCTTTTGCAAGAATCTTAATTCCTGCTTTTTCGTTGCTAACAACTCCTGTTTCGATAAGAAGTTCTGGAGTTACTTCAGTTCCCTCTTCAAAACGATTTAGAGTATCTAAATTAACAATAGCGTATTCTTTACGGTTGATATTAGTAAAACCACGTTTAGGTAAACGACGGAATAAAGGCGTTTGACCACCTTCGAATCCAGGTCTTACACCCCCACCTGAACGTGCGTTTTGACCTTTATGACCTTTACCAGCAGTTTTACCATTACCTGAACCGATACCGCGCCCTTTGCGTTTACGTTCTTGACGAGAACCTTCTGCAGGTTTTAATTCATGAAGTTTCATTTTGGCACCTCCTTATTGAAGAAGAATGATTTTTAATTTTCTTTTACAGTTACAAGATGTGATACTTTATTGATCATACCGCGAATTGCAGCATTATCTTGTTGAACAACTGTTTGATTTACCTTACGTAATCCTAAAGCTTTAACTGTTTCGCGTTGGTCTTGCGGACGACCAATTACGCTTCTAGTGAGGGTAATTTCCAGATTGTTTGCCATTTAATTTCCCTCCTTATCCTAACAGTTCTTCTACTGATTTTCCACGTAACTTCGCTACGTCTTCAGCACGTTTTAATTGTTTTAAACCGTCTAAAGTGGCACGAACCATGTTAATTGGTGTGTTAGTACCTAATGACTTAGATAAGATATCAGCTACACCAGCTAATTCAAGCACAGCACGTACTGGACCACCAGCGATAACCCCTGTACCTGCAGAAGCAGGCTTCAATAGGATTTCACCAGCTCCGAAATGTCCGATAATTTCGTGTGGAATTGTTGTACCAACCATTGGTACTTCAATAAGATTTTTCTTCGCATCTTCAACCGCTTTGCGAATTGCATCAGGTACTTCTTGAGCTTTACCAGTACCAAAACCAACGTTACCATTTTTGTCCCCAACTACTACTAGAGCAGAGAAACGAAAACGACGTCCACCTTTAACAACTTTCGCTACACGGTTAACTGTAACTACGCGTTCTTCAAGTTCAAGTTTGTTTGGATCAATACGACGCATCTTTTTATGTCCCTCCTTTGTCTATTAAAATTCTAGGCCGTTCTCACGAGCAGCATCAGCTAAAGCTTTTACGCGACCATGATATAAATATCCTCCGCGGTCAAATACTACTGATTTAATTCCTTTTTCTACAGCACGTTTAGCTACTAATTCACCGATCTTAACTGCAGCTTCTAAATTACCAGTAGATTCAAGGTTAAGCTCTTTATCTAATGAAGATGCACTTGCGATTGTTACACCGTTAACATCATCAATTAATTGAGCGTAAATGTGTTTGTTTGAACGGAACACATTTAAACGAGGACGAGCTTCAGTTCCGCTAAGTTTAGAACGCACACGTGCGTGTCTTTTCTTACGAACTTGATTTTTATCAGCCTTCGTAATCATTTAGGTCACTCCTTTCGTTTACCTATGCGGCATTACTTACCAGTTTTACCTTCTTTTCTACGTACATATTCGCCTTCATAACGGATACCTTTCCCTTTATAAGGTTCTGGTGGACGAACGTCACGAATGTTAGCAGCAAGTGCTCCAACACGCTCTTTACTAGTTCCTTTTACAACTACTTTCGTAGCAGATGGTACTTCGATTTCAATACCAGCTTCTGGTTCGATTTCTACTGGATGAGAGTAACCTACGTTCAATACAAGTTTGTTTCCTTGTTTTTGAGCACGGTAACCGACACCGATTAATTCAAGACCTCTTTCAAAGCCTTTTGAAACACCCTCCACCATGTTAGATAACAATGCACGAGTTGTTCCATGTAATGCACGATGTTCCTTCACATCAGAAGGACGAGTTACATTAATCACGTTTTCTTCTAAGCTGATCGCAATATCAGAATTAAAAGTACGAGTTAATTCACCTTTAGGACCTTTCACCGTTACAGTACTTTTATCAATAGTAACTGTAACGCCTGCTGGTACTTCGATTGGTTTTTTACCTACACGAGACATTTAGTTGCACCTCCATTCATTAAACCTATTATTACCAAACGTATGCTAATACTTCTCCGCCAACTTGTTTCGCACGAGCTTCTTTATCAGTAAGTACTCCTTGAGAAGTAGAAACTAATGCAATTCCAAGACCGTTTAATACACGAGGTACTTCTGTTGCTTTCGCATAAACACGAAGACCAGGTTTACTAATTCTTTTAAGTCCAGTAATTACACGCTCGTTGCTTGAACCGTATTTTAAGAAAATGCGGATAATACCTTGTTTGTTGTCTTCGATATATTCTACATCACGTACAAAACCTTCACGCTTTAGGATTTCAGCGATCTCTTTTTTGATGTTAGAAGCAGGAACTTCTAATTTTTCGTGACGAACCATATTCGCATTACGGATTCTTGTAAGCAAATCTGCAATTGGATCTGTCATAACCATTTGTATTTACCTCCTTCCCAATATCGGGTTTTACCAGCTAGCTTTTTTCACACCAGGAATTTGTCCCTTATACGCTAATTCGCGGAAACAAATACGGCAAAGCTTAAATTTACGGTACACAGAATGTGGACGACCACAACGTTCGCAACGTGTGTATTCTTGTACTTTATATTTAGGCGTGCGTTTTTGTTTCGCAATCATTGACTTCTTAGCCACATCTTCGCCTCCCTCTAATTAGAGATTACTTTTGGAACGGCATTCCAAATTGAGTTAACAGTTCACGAGCTTCTTCATCTGTTTTTGCAGTTGTAACGATAACAATGTCCATTCCTCTAACTTTGTTTACTTTATCGTAATCAATTTCAGGGAAAATCAATTGTTCTTTAACACCTAAAGTGTAGTTACCGCGTCCGTCAAATGATTTTTTAGATACACCACGGAAGTCACGTACACGTGGAAGAGAAACAGATACAAGTTTATCAAGGAATTGATACATGCGTTCTCCACGAAGAGTAACTTTTGCTCCGATAGGCATTCCTTCACGCAGACGGAAACCTGCAATTGACTTCTTAGCACGAGTGATTACTGGCTTTTGACCTGTAATTTGTGCTAATTCTTCAACAGCAACATCTAATGCTTTAGCATTTGCTACAGCATCACCGACACCCATGTTAACAACGATTTTTTCCAGTTTTGGAACTTCCATAACTGATTTATAATTGAACTTGCTCATAAGAGCAGGAGTAGTTTCTTTAACAAATTTTTCTTTTAGGCGGTTCATTCATTGTACCTCCCTTCTTCATTTGAACTATTTATCTAGAATTTCACCGGATTTTTTCGCTACGCGTACTTTTTTACCATCAACCGTTTTTGATCCTACACGAGTAGGTTCACCAGTTTTAGGGTCGATAGGCATAACGTTGGATACATGAATAGCAGCTTCCTGGTCATTGATTCCACCTTGTGGATTCAATTGGGATGGCTTAGAGTGCTTCTTAACAATGTTGATTCCTTCAACGATCACGCGATCTTTTTTAGGGAATGCAGCAAGAACAACACCAGTTTTGCCTTTATCCTTACCAGAGATGACCATTACTTTGTCACCTTTTTTAACATGCATCTTTTCGCACCTCCTTAAAGGCAATTAAAATTTATATTATAGTACTTCTGGAGCTAATGATACAATCTTCATAAAGTTGTTATCGCGAAGTTCGCGTGCAACTGGTCCAAAGATACGTGTTCCACGTGGACTCTTATCATCACGGATAATTACACATGCGTTTTCATCGAAACGAATGTAAGTACCGTCTGCACGACGAACACCACTTTTAGTTCTAACGACTACTGCTTTAACTACGTCACCTTTTTTAACAACGCCACCTGGTGTTGCTTGTTTCACAGTAACGACGATGATATCACCGATGTTTGCAGTTTTACGTCCTGAACCACCAAGAACTTTAATAGTAAGTACTTCACGAGCACCAGAGTTGTCAGCAACTTTCAAACGTGATTCTTGTTGAATCATGTGTGTAACCTCCCTTCGGGATGCTTAATTCCGAACAATTATATAATAACTGCTTTTTCTACTACTTCTACAAGACGGAAACGTTTTGTAGCTGATAACGGGCGAGTTTCCATAATGCGTACGATATCGCCAGTTTTTGCTGTGTTTTGCTCATCATGAGCTTTATACTTCTTAGAGTATTTCACGCGTTTGCCATATAAAGGGTGTTTTTTGTATGTTTCAACAACAACTGTAATGGTTTTATCCATTTTATCAGATACAACACGACCAGTATAGACTTTGCGTTGATTGCGTTCGCTCATTCTACGAACCTCCTCTCAACTTATCGATTATTGACGCCGATTTCTCTCTCACGAATGACAGTTTTCATTCGAGCGATCGCTTTGCGTACTTCACGAATGCGAGCTGTATTTTCAAGTTGTCCAGTCGCTAATTGAAAGCGAAGGTTGAAAAGCTCTTCTTTTAAGGATTTAACTTTTTGTTCAATTTCAGCAGTGGTAAGGTCACGAATTTCATTAGCTTTCATTAGTTTCACCACCAATTTCTTCACGTTTTACAAACTTACATTTAACAGGAAGTTTGTGCGCTGCAAGACGAAGAGCTTCACGAGCGATCTCTTCAGATACACCAGCTACTTCGAACATAATTTTTCCAGGCTTAACTACTGCTACCCAACCTTCAGGAGCACCCTTACCGGAACCCATTCGGACTTCAAGAGGCTTAGCAGTGTAAGGCTTATGAGGGAAAATTTTAATCCAAACTTTACCGCCACGTTTCATGTAACGTGTCATTGCAATACGAGCAGACTCGATTTGACGGTTTGTAATCCAAGAAGCTTCTAAAGATTGTAAACCGTATTCACCGAATGCAACTTCTGTACCACCTTTTGCTTGACCACGCATTTTACCACGATGAACACGACGATATTTTACACGTTTAGGTAGTAACATATTATTTGCCTCCTTCCTCAGTTTTCTTCTTCGTTGGAAGGATCTCTCCACGATAGATCCAAACTTTTACACCTAATTTACCATAAGTTGTATCAGCTTCAGCAGTTGCATAGTCGATATCTGCGCGTAGAGTGTGCAATGGAACAGTTCCTTCGCTATAAGACTCTGAACGTGCAATATCTGCGCCGCCTAGACGACCTGATACCATTGTTTTGATACCTTTAGCACCAGCACGCATTGAACGTTGGATTGCTTGTTTTTGAGCACGGCGGAAAGATACACGGTTTTCTAATTGACGAGCAATGTTCTCAGCAACTAGTTTTGCATCCATATCTGCTCTTTTAATTTCTAAAATATTGATGTGTACACGTTTGCCAGTAAGTGAGTTAAGAGCTTTACGTAAAGCTTCAACTTCTGTACCACCTTTACCAATAACCATACCTGGTTTAGCAGTGTGGATAGTAACATTTAAGCGGTTAGCAGCACGCTCGATTTCTACTTTAGAAACAGAAGCATCACTTAGGCGTTTTGTAATATACTCACGTACCTTTAGGTCTTCGTGTAAAAGATCAGCATAATCTTTACCTGCGAACCATTTAGATTCCCAGTCACGAATGATCCCAACACGTAAACCGACTGGATTTACTTTTTGACCCACTAATTACCCCTCCTTCTTTTCTGATACAACGATAGTGATGTGGCTAGTACGTTTGTTGATTTGACTTGCACGACCTTGTGCACGTGGACGGAATCTCTTTAGAGTTGGTCCTTCATTAACGTATGCTTGCTCAACCACTAGGTTATTAATATCCATTTCGTAGTTATGCTCTGCGTTAGCAATAGCAGATTTTAAAACTTTCTCTACGATTGGAGAAGCTGCTTTTGGAGTTAACTTCAAAATAGCTACCGCTTCACCAACTTGCTTTCCTCGAATTAAATCTACGACTAAACGAGCTTTACGAGGAGCAATACGAACTGTATTTGCAACAGCTTTTGCTTGCATTAGAATGCCCTCCTCTCATTAACGTCTTGTTTTCTTATCGTCACTTGCATGACCTTTGTAAGTACGAGTTGGAGCAAATTCTCCAAGTTTGTGACCTACCATGTCTTCAGTAACATAAACTGGAACATGTTTACGACCATCATAAACAGCGATTGTTTGACCGATGAATTGTGGGAAGATCGTAGAACGACGAGACCAAGTTTTCACAACTTGCTTCTTATCACTATCACTTAATTTTTCGATCTTTGTTAGTAAATGATCATCAACAAAAGGTCCTTTTTTTAAGCTGCGACCCATAATGGAACCTCCCTTCGTGATTGTTCTACGGTTCTTTCATTGAACCGTAGTTCAACCCCGTTATTTTTTACGGCTACGTACAATAAATTTATCAGATTTATTTTTCTTGCTACGCGTTTTGTAACCAAGTGTTGGTTTACCCCATGGAGACATTGGTGATTTACGTCCGATTGGAGCGCGTCCTTCACCACCACCGTGTGGATGGTCATTAGGGTTCATTACAGATCCACGTACAGTTGGGCGTTTACCTAACCAACGATTACGACCTGCTTTACCAATGTTGATTAATTCGTGTTGTTCATTACCAACTTGACCGATTGATGCACGGCAAGTAGCAAGAATTAAACGAACTTCACCAGAATTTAAACGTACAAGTACGTATTTTCCTTCTTTACCAAGCACTTGAGCGCTTGTTCCAGCAGAGCGAACTAATTGTCCACCTTTACCTGGTTTTAACTCGATGTTGTGGATTACTGTACCAACTGGAATGTTAGCAAGTGGTAATGCATTACCTGGCTTGATATCAGCCTCAGGTCCTGACATAACTTCTAATCCAACTTCTAAATTTTTCGGTGCAAGAATGTAGCGTTTTTCACCGTCTACATAATTGATTAACGCGATATTAGCAGATCTGTTTGGATCGTACTCAATTGTAGCAACGCGTCCTGGAATGCCATCTTTGTCACGTTTAAAATCGATTACACGATATTGACGCTTATGACCTCCACCTTGATGACGAACAGTTAACTTACCTTGGTTATTACGGCCGCCTTTTCTGTGTAAAGGAGCAAGTAATGACTTTTCAGGAGTACTTGTAGTGATTTCACTAAAGTCTGAAGATGTCATATTACGTCGACCATTGGAGGTAGGTTTATATTTTTTAATCGCCATTTGTGTTCCCTCCTCTTCTAAATATTATTATTAAGCTTCAAAGAATTCGATTTCTTTGCTGTCAGCTGTTAATTTAACAATTGCCTTACGACGTTTGTTTGTGTATCCACCAAAACGTCCCATACGCTTGAATTTACCTTTGTAGTTCATGATGTTAACTTTTTCAACTTTAACGCCAAAGATTTCTTCAACAGCATCTTTAACTTGAGTTTTATTAGCTCTTACATCAACTTCAAACGTGTATTTTTTATCAACCATTAAATCAGTAGAACGTTCAGTGATAACGGGGCGCTTAATCGTATCGCGTGCATCCATTATGCAAGCACCTCCTCTACTTTTTCAACCGCTGCTTTTGTCATGATTAATTTATCATGGTTTAAAACATCTAATACAGTAATTCCAGAAGCAGTAACAACTGTTACCCCCGGGATGTTACGAGCAGATAATGCTACGTTTTCATCAAGGTCAGCTGTAACGATTAATGCTTTCTTTTCTACAGAAAGATTACCTAATACGGCTTTGAAATCTTTAGTTTTAGGTGCCTCAAAAGCAAGGCTTTGTAATACTAAAATATTTTCTTCTAATACTTTAGTAGATAATGCAGACTTAATTGCTAATCTACGAACTTTTTTAGGTAATTTATAGCTGTAGCTACGCGGTACCGGTCCAAATACCGTACCACCACCACGCCATTGTGGAGATCTGATAGATCCTTGACGTGCACGTCCTGTACCTTTTTGGCGCCATGGCTTACGTCCACCACCAGCAACCTCAGAACGAATTTTAGTTTTATGAGTTCCTTGACGTAAAGAAGCTCTTTGCATAACAACTGCTTCAAATAAAACACTTTTGTTAGGCTCGATACCAAATACTGATTCATTTAATTCGATATCTCCAGCTTGCTTACCGTCTTGGTTGAATAATGCAACTTTAGGCATTCTTATTTCCTCCTTTCCAGATTAATAATTATGCTTTAACAGCAGTTTTAATTTTTAATAAAGCTTTTCTAGCTCCAGGTACATTACCTTTGATTAATAGTAGATTGCGCTCTGCATCCACTTTAACAATTTCTAAGTTTTGAACAGTAATCTGTTCTCCACCCATACGTCCTGGTAATGCTTTACCTTTGAATACACGGTTTGGCGCTACAGGTCCCATTGAACCTGGACGACGATGGTAACGAGAACCGTGAGCCATTGGTCCGCGAGATTGTCCATGGCGCTTGATTGAACCTTGGAAACCTTTCCCTTTAGAGATACCTGTTACATCCACTATATCGCCTTCAGCGAAAATACTTACATTGACTTCTTGACCAACCTCATACTCTTCCACGCTAACATCTCTAAATTCACGAACGAAGCGCTTAGGAGCAGTACTTGCTTTAGCAACATGTCCTTGTTCAGGTTTGTTAGCTAACTTTTCACGTTTGTTTTCAAAACCGATTTGTACTGCTGCATAGCCATCAGCTTCAACAGTTTTCTTTTGAAGAACAACGTTTTCAGCAGCTTCCACTACTGTTACAGGGATAAGATTGCCGTTATCAGCGAATACTTGAGTCATACCTATTTTTCTTCCTAAGATTCCTTTGGTCATTTAAGTCACACCTCCTGATTGTTTAAATGTTTATTTCAATTATAATTTAATTTCGATATCTACACCTGACGGTAAATCCAGACGCATTAGTGAATCAACTGTTTGTGGAGTTGGGTTCACGATGTCGATTAGACGTTTATGCGTACGCATTTCAAACTGTTCACGAGAATCTTTATATTTATGAACCGCACGTAGGATTGTGTATATAGACTTCTCTGTTGGTAACGGAATCGGTCCAGATACAGCAGCACCAGAACGTTTTGCAGTTTCAACGATTTTCTCAGCTGATTGATCTAAAATTCTATGATCATACGCTTTTAAACGAATACGAATTTTTTGTTTTGCCATTATTTTCCCTCCTTTTCGCCTATTTTAAAATAGACATTCTCCGCAGGAATTTCCCACACACTCGCCATGGCAAAGCGGCCGGGTGTATCAGCAACCTCCCACATCATCGCAAGTCAAAGACCAACATTGTCTATTATACATAAAAACGCCTAGAAAAGCAACAACATTTATTATTTTTCTTTCGTTTTAGTACACTCAGATTATTATACATATTCCATGATCATATTTCAACCCAATGTATAATTGTCAGTCAATTGGTAATGAACCATTTAGATTTAAGAAAACTATTAGTAAGACTTTTATATTCTAACAAAAAGTAGTGAAAGATTATATAGAAAGATTTTGGAAAACCACTTTCTTCTATATTAATAACTCTATCTATTATAGCTAACCTTAATAATTAAACATATTTACTTCGACTAACATTTATCTCTATCTTCAAATATTAAAATTACCATTTACATACCTGTATCAATTTTAATAACAATAGATTTAATTACAAAAAAAACAAGCTGACGAATCAGCTTGTTTTTATCAAAGGTTATTATTCAACGATAGTAGCAACTACACCAGCGCCTACTGTACGTCCACCTTCACGAATAGAGAATTTAGTTCCTTCTTCGATAGCGATAGAAGAAATTAATTCAACATCCATTTCAATGTTGTCACCAGGCATAACCATTTCTACGCCTTCAGGTAAGTTACAAATACCAGTTACATCAGTTGTACGGAAGTAGAACTGAGGACGGTAGTTAGTGAAGAATGGAGTGTGACGTCCACCTTCTTCTTTTGATAATACGTAAACTTCAGCTTTGAATTTTACGTGTGGAGTAATTGTACCTGGTTTTGCTAATACTTGACCACGTTGGATTTCTTCACGAGCAACCCCACGAAGAAGTGCACCAATGTTATCTCCAGCTTCAGCATAATCAAGTAATTTACGGAACATTTCAACACCAGTTACAGTAGTTGATTTTTTCTCTTCAGCTAAACCGATGATGTCTACAACGTCACCAACTTTAACTTGTCCACGCTCAACACGACCAGTTGCAACTGTACCACGACCAGTAATTGAGAATACATCCTCAACTGGCATCATGAATGGTTTGTCAGTGTCACGAGTTGGAGTTGGGATATATTCATCAACTGCAGCCATAAGCTCAGTGATTTTTTCTTCCCAAGCAGCATCTCCTTCAAGAGCTTTAAGAGCAGAACCTTTAATTACAGGAATATCATCACCAGGGAATTCATATTCTGATAATAGGTCGCGTACTTCCATTTCTACTAATTCTAATAGTTCTTCGTCATCAACCATATCACATTTGTTTAAGAATACTACTAAGTGAGGTACACCAACTTGACGAGAAAGAAGGATGTGCTCACGAGTTTGTGGCATTGGACCATCAGTAGCAGATACTACTAAGATACCGCCATCCATTTGAGCAGCACCAGTGATCATGTTTTTAACATAGTCAGCATGTCCTGGGCAGTCAACGTGTGCATAGTGACGAGTAGCAGTTTCGTACTCAACGTGTGCAGTAGAGATTGTGATTCCACGCTCACGCTCTTCTGGAGCAGCGTCGATTTGATCATAACCGCGAGCTTCACCGCCACCAACTTTAGAAAGTACAGTTGTGATAGCAGCTGTTAATGTAGTTTTACCATGGTCAACGTGACCAATTGTTCCAATATTTACGTGTGGCTTAGAACGATCGTATTTAGCTTTTGCCATTAGGAAAATCCTCCTTTGATTTGTAAAAAATAAGTATTTTTATAGAGCTGTGATTAATGATCACAGCTTTATTGCCTACATAGTAGTTATACTTCATTAAAAAGGTAAAATCAACAATTACCCTTTATTTTTTTTGATGATCTCTTCAGAGATTGATTTTGGTACTTCTTCATAGTGATCAAACACCATTGAGAATACTCCACGACCTTGCGTGCTTGAACGTAATGTCGTAGCATAACCAAACATTTCAGAAAGAGGAACCATCGCACGAACAACTTGTGCGTTACCACGAGCTTCCATACCTTCAACACGTCCACGACGTGAAGTGATATTACCCATGATATCACCCATGTATTCTTCTGGAATGATAACTTCTACCTTCATAACAGGCTCAAGAATTACAGGATTACATTTAGATGCTGCATTTTTCAATGCCATTGAAGCAGCGATTTTGAACGCCATTTCAGATGAGTCAACATCATGGTATGATCCATCAAATAATTTAGCTTTGATGTCTACCATTGGATAACCAGCAAGCACTCCTCTTTGTAACGCATCTTCTAAACCAGCTTGAACTGGAGCGATGTATTCACGTGGAACAACACCACCGACGATAGCATTTTCAAATTCGAATCCTTTACCTTCTTCATTTGGTGAGAACTCAATCCAAACGTGTCCATATTGTCCACGTCCACCAGATTGACGTGTGAATTTCCCTTCAACTGCTGCAGAAGAACGGAATGTTTCACGGTAAGCAACCTGAGGAGCACCAACATTAGCTTCAACTTTGAATTCACGACGCATACGATCTACAAGAATATCTAAGTGAAGTTCACCCATACCAGCAATGATAACTTGACCAGTCTCCTGGTTAGTATGCGCACGGAACGTTGGATCTTCTTCTTGTAATTTTTGTAGTGCAGTTGTCATTTTATCTTGGTCAGCTTTTGATTTAGGTTCAATAGACAATTCGATAACCGGCTCTGGGAATTCCATTGATTCTAAGATTACTAAATCCTTTTCATCACATAGAGTATCTCCAGTAGTAGTATCTTTTAAACCTACAGCTGCTGCGATATCACCAGCATATACTTCTGTAATCTCTTGACGGCTGTTTGCGTGCATTTGCAGAATACGTCCTACGCGCTCACGCTTACCTTTTGTAGAGTTTTGTACATATGAACCAGAGCTCAATGTACCAGAGTATACACGGAAGAATGTCAGTTTACCAACGAATGGATCTGTCATTACTTTGAACGCAAGAGCAGCGAATGGCTCATCATCACTTGAGTGCTTTTCGATTACTTCATCTGAATCAGGAGCAGTACCTTTAATTGCAGGTACGTCTAATGGAGATGGTAAGTACTCAATAACAGCATCAAGCATTTTTTGTACACCTTTGTTTTTGAAAGCTGAACCACAGATTACTGGGTAGAATTCAACGTTAACTGTACCTTTACGGATAGCAGCTTTTAATTCATCAGTAGTGATTTCCTCACCACCAAGATATTTTTCCATTAACTCTTCATCAAGTTCAGCTACAGCCTCAACCAATTTCTCATGGTATTCTTCTGCTAACTCTCTGTAGTCTTCTGGAATTTCACGTTCTTGAATATCTGTTCCTAGGTCATTTCCGTAGAAAGTTGCTTTCATTTCAACTAAGTCAATGATACCTTCGAATTGATCTTCAGCACCAATTGGTAGTTGAATTGCATGAGCGTTTGCTTGTAAACGTTCATGTAAAGTTTTTAATGAATAAAGGAAGTCTGCACCGATTTTATCCATTTTGTTTACGAATACTACACGAGGTACACCATATGTTGTAGCTTGACGCCAAACTGTTTCTGTCTGTGGTTCAACACCAGATTGTGCATCAAGTACTGCAACAGCACCATCAAGTACGCGTAGGGAACGTTCAACTTCAACAGTGAAGTCTACGTGTCCTGGAGTATCGATGATGTTTACACGGTTACCTTTCCATTGTGCAGTTGTTGCTGCTGATGTGATGGTAATTCCACGCTCTTGTTCTTGCTCCATCCAGTCCATTTGAGATGCACCTTCGTGAGTTTCACCAATTTTGTGGATACGACCAGTGTAGTAAAGTACACGCTCAGTTGTAGTCGTTTTACCAGCATCAATATGTGCCATGATACCAATATTACGAGTGTTTTCTAAGGAGAACTCTCTTGCCATTTGGTCTTTCTCCTTTCATAATGAAAGTATTTTTGTAAATTATAATATTACCAACGGTAGTGAGCAAACGCTTTGTTCGCTTCTGCCATTTTGTGTGTATCTTCACGTTTCTTAACTGATGCACCAGTGTTGTTAGCTGCATCTAAGATTTCGTTAGCTAATCTCTCTTCCATTGTTTTCTCTCCGCGAAGACGAGCATAGTTAACTAACCAGCGAAGACCTAAAGTAGTACGTCTTTCAGGACGAACCTCCACTGGAACTTGATAGTTAGAACCACCAACACGGCGTGCTCTTACTTCAAGAACTGGCATGATATTCTTTAATGCTTGATCAAATACTTCAATCGCTTCTTTTCCAGAACGCTCAGCAACGATTTCGAATGCTGAATATAGGATAGCTTGCGATTTCCCTCTTTTACCATCAATCATCATTTTGTTGATTAAACGAGATACAAGCTTTGAATTGTAAATCGGATCTGGTAATACGTCTCTTTTTGCTACAGGACCTTTACGTGGCATTTGATTTCCTCCTTTCAATTATGCTATAAATTCTATTTTATTATTTTTTTGCTGCTTTTGGTTTTTTAGTACCGTATTTAGAACGACCTTGCATACGGTTGTTAACTCCAGCAGTATCAAGCGCACCGCGTACGATATGATAACGTACCCCCGGTAAGTCTTTTACACGTCCTCCACGGATTAGTACAACACTATGTTCTTGTAGGTTGTGACCAATACCAGGAATGTATGCTGTTACTTCGATACCGTTTGTTAAACGAACACGTGCATATTTACGTAATGCAGAGTTTGGTTTTTTCGGTGTCATTGTACCAACACGAGTACATACCCCACGTTTTTGAGGTGAAGATACGTTTGTTTGTGCTTTTTTGAAACTGTTATAACCTTTGTTTAACGCAGGAGACTTCGACTTCTCTTCAGTAGATTGACGAGGCTTGCGCACTAATTGGTTAATTGTTGGCATTTCTTTTTCCTCCCTTCCTTTATGTTTGAAGCCCACACATCCAGGTGGTTCATATTAGGGCAAAAACAAAGTTCTCATGGTTAATTCCATAAAAACAGTTTTAAATAATTATGGCAACAGTTGCTGCGCCTACTTCTATTCCGCATGATTCGCCAAGCTTCTTCATGGATTCAACAAGTATAATAGGAATATTCACTTCTTCAGCTACCTCAGATACCTTTCTAATGATCATCGGATCGGCATCCTCTGCAACGATAACCTCAGTTGCAATCCCTTTTTTTAACGCTTTTACTGTTTGCTTTGTTCCTACTACTATTTTACTTGCCTGTCGTACTTTTTCATAAGACATTTTTATATCCTCCAAAGCAACAGGTGAATAGGAGCACCTTTGATATAGTATCATCTATAAAATTAGATGTCAATTATTTTCCTAAAAAACTTTCCTTTAATACCTAGATCTGTTTATCAAAGCTATGGATGTTGACCTATCTATTAATTCATAAATGATAGATAGGTCAACATAATAACCATATGCCTTTTTAGGAAAGATTCTAATTTATCGCTATTACTCTACAGTAACAGACTCTTCTGTCAGTTCTTCTGCAGTAATAGGTTCAGCATGACGATATCTTGGCATACCAGTACCAGCAGGAACTAATTTACCAATAATTACATTCTCTTTCAATCCTAGTAATTCATCGCGTTTACCTTTAATCGCAGCATCTGTCAGAACTCTTGTAGTTTCTTGGAAAGATGCAGCTGATAAGAATGAATCTGTTTCCAGAGATGCTTTTGTGATACCAAGTAATACTGGTCTTCCTGTTGCAGGAAGTTTTCCTTCTCTTAAAGCTTTTGCGTTTGCATCAGTGAATTGGTGAATATCTAATAGAGTACCTGGTAATACATCTGTCTCACCAGCGTCTACTACTCTGATTTTGCGAAGCATTTGGCGAACCATTACTTCTACGTGTTTATCACCAATTTCTACCCCTTGCATACGATAAACCTTTTGTACTTCACGAAGTAGATATTCTTGTACTGCTGTAACGTTTTTCACTTTAATTAATTCTTTCGGATCAATAGAACCTTCTGTTAATTCCTGCCCTTGCTCTACTACATCATCAACTTTTACTTTAAGCCTTGCTGTATAAGGAGCAGTATATGTTCTAGTTTCTAATTCACCTTGAACAACAATCTCATGTTGACGGTCTCTGCCTTCGTTGATACCAACAACAACCCCTGCCATTTCCGTAATAACCGCTTGCCCTTTTGGATTACGAGCTTCGAATATTTCTTGGATACGAGGTAAACCTTGTGTGATATCGTCTCCAGCAACCCCACCAGTATGGAATGTACGCATTGTTAACTGTGTACCCGGTTCCCCGATAGATTGTGCTGCAATAATACCAACAGCTTCTCCTACTTCCACTTCTTGACCAGTTGCTAGGTTGCGACCATAACATTTTTTACATACACCATGACGAGTATTACATGTAAACGCAGAACGGATCCATACTTCTTCGATATTAGCTTCAACAATTTCTACTGCTAAATCTTCTGTAATAAGTCCGTTTTCTGGAACAATAACTTCATTCGTTTCTGGGTGTTTAATTGATCTTCTTGCATATCTTCCGATTAAACGCTCATCTAGTGATTCGATAATTTCTGTACCTTCTTTAAGCGCAGAAACTAATAATCCTCTGTCCGTACCACAATCATCCTCACGAACAATGACATCTTGTGCTACGTCAACAAGACGACGAGTTAAGTAACCAGAGTCTGCTGTTTTCAGTGCTGTATCGGCAAGACCTTTACGCGCACCATGTGTAGAGATAAAGTACTCTAATACAGTTAAACCTTCACGGAAACTTGAGATAATCGGTAATTCGATGATTCTACCAGCCGGGTTGGCCATCAAACCACGCATACCAGCAAGCTGTGTGAAGTTAGATGCATTACCACGGGCTCCAGAGTCACTCATCATAAAGATTGGATTACGTTTATCTAAAGATTTCATCAGTTTTGCCTGGATAGTATCTTTTGCAGCACTCCAGATAGAAATAACGCGATCATAGCGCTCTTCTTCTGTGATTAATCCACGTCTAAACTGTTTCATTACATTATCTACTTTACTTTGTGCTTCTTCGATAATTTCTTGTTTTTCGCCTAATACTACAATGTCAGCTACACCAACAGTAATACCAGCTTTAGTAGAATGCTTAAATCCTAAGTCTTTCATTCTGTCCAACATCTTAGAAGTTTCCGTTATCTTGAAACGTTTAAATACTTCAGCAATTATATTACCTAAAATTTTCTTTTTGAACGGTTCGATAATTGGCAGCTCCCTAATTGCGGCAGGTACATCTACACCTGGCTCAACAAAGTATCTTTCAGGAGTTTTTTCTTCTAAGTTTGTTTTCGTTGGTTCGTTAATGTACGGGAAAGATTTTGGTAAAATTTCATTGAACACTAACTTACCTACTGTTGTTAATAACAATTGTTTATTCTGTTCTTCTGTAAATGTTTCGTTATTTAAAGAACTAGCACGTACTGCCACACGAGTGTGTAGATGCACGTAACCATTTTGATAAGCTAATAAAGCCTCATTTGTATCATTGAAGATCATACCTTCTCCAACTGCACCTTCACGCTCTAATGTTAGGTAGTAGTTTCCTAATACCATATCTTGTGAAGGAGTAACAACTGGCTTACCATCTTTAGGGTTCAAGATGTTTTGAGCCGCAAGCATAAGTAAACGAGCTTCTGCTTGTGCTTCAGATGATAATGGAACGTGAACCGCCATTTGGTCTCCGTCAAAGTCCGCGTTGTAAGCTGTACATACTAACGGATGAAGACGAATTGCACGGCCTTCTACTAGTGTTGGTTCAAATGCTTGAATACCTAATCTGTGTAAAGTCGGTGCACGGTTAAGTAAAACAGGGTGATCCTTAATAACTTCCTCCAGCACATCCCAAACTTCCGGTTGAAGTCTTTCGATTTTTCTTTTCGCAGATTTGATATTGTGAGCAATACCCTTTTCTACTAACTCTTTCATTACGAAAGGCTTAAATAATTCAATCGCCATTTCTCTAGGCAGACCACATTGATACATCTTTAAGTTCGGACCTACAACAATAACAGAACGACCAGAGTAATCAACACGTTTTCCTAATAAGTTTTGACGGAAACGTCCTTGTTTACCTTTAAGCATATGTGACAATGATTTAAGTGGTCTATTACCAGGACCAGTTACCGGTCGTCCACGACGGCCATTATCAATCAACGCATCTACAGCTTCTTGAAGCATACGTTTTTCGTTTTGCACGATAATGCTTGGTGCACCTAAGTCTAATAATCTTTTCAGACGATTATTACGGTTAATAACACGGCGGTATAAATCATTTAGGTCAGAAGTCGCAAAGCGGCCACCATCTAATTGAACCATCGGGCGCAATTCTGGAGGAATCACTGGAAGTACGTCAAGAATCATCCAAGAAGGCTCATTCCCAGAACCACGGAACGCTTCTAATACTTCTAGTCTTTTAATCGCACGAGTTCTTCTTTGCCCTTGTGCCGTTTTTAATTCTTCCTTTAAAGCATCTACTTCTTTATTTAAATCAATATCTGATAATAACTTCTTAATAGATTCAGCACCCATTGAAGCTTGGAACTTCACACCGTATTTATCACGGTATGCTCTATACTCTTTCTCTGAAAGAAGTTGTTTCTTCTCAAGAGCAGTGTCACCTGGATCTGTTACAACATAAGAAGCAAAGTAAATAACTTCTTCCAGTGCACGTGGAGACATATCTAACACTAGACCCATACGGCTTGGGATTCCTTTGAAATACCAAATATGTGATACTGGAGCCGCTAATTCAATGTGTCCCATACGTTCACGACGAACCTTTGCACGGGTAACTTCTACTCCACAACGGTCACAGACTACTCCTTTGTATCTAACACGCTTGTATTTACCACAGTGACATTCCCAGTCTTTTGTAGGACCAAAAATACGCTCACAGAACAAGCCATCTTTTTCCGGTTTTAAAGTACGATAGTTAATTGTTTCTGGCTTTTTAACTTCACCAAATGACCATGAACGGATTTTATCTGGCGAAGCTAGGCCTATTTTCATATATTCAAAATTATTAACATCCAACAAGGGTCCTACCTCCCTTTCGATCTTCAGGCTTTTGCCTTACTTAAAAACTTCTAAAAACTTATATAATCAAAGACAGGCCGTCACAAAAGGGTCTGACTTCACTTGAATAATCTATTTTAAAAGATATAAAAGGATCTTCTATTTAGATGTCTTCGCAGTGGAGTCTGACCCTTTCGTTTTTAGACAGGCCATGTTCATTACTTTATTATTCTTGCATGCCTACCTTTTCTGACTCAGGCTCTTGTGTTTCGGAAACAATTGTCAGAGATTCAGCTTGATGAATATCATCATCATCGTCTGTGTCTCTCATTTCAATTTCTTCTTCCGTGCTAGATAAGATTTTTACATCTAACCCTAAACTTTGCAACTCTTTCATTAATACGCGGAATGATTCAGGAACTCCAGGTTCTGGAACGTTTTCTCCTTTAACAATAGCTTCATATGTTTTCACACGACCAACAACGTCATCTGATTTAACAGTAAGAATTTCTTGTAAAGTATAAGCAGCTCCATAAGCCTCAAGCGCCCAAACCTCCATCTCTCCAAAACGCTGACCACCGAATTGAGCTTTTCCTCCTAGTGGTTGTTGCGTTACTAAAGAATATGGTCCTGTTGAACGAGCATGTAGCTTATCATCAACCATATGAGCAAGTTTGATCATATACATAACTCCAACGGATACACGGTTATCAAAAGGTTCACCTGAACGTCCGTCATATAGTACTGTTTTCGCATCTTGCGCCATTCCGGCTTCTCTAATTGTTTCCCATACATCTTCCTCACGAGCACCATCGAATACTGGAGATGCAACATGGATATTTAAGCTTCTTGCAGCCATTCCAAGATGCAATTCTAACACCTGACCGATATTCATACGTGATGGTACACCTAGTGGATTTAACATGATATCAACTGGTGTTCCGTCTGGTAAGTATGGCATATCTTCTTCAGGTAGAATTCGGGAGATAACCCCTTTATTACCGTGACGACCTGCCATCTTATCGCCTTCATGGATTTTACGTTTTTGAACAATATATACACGTACTAATTGGTTAACACCTGGTGGTAATTCGTCTCCATCTTCTCTATTGAAGACTTTAACATCGTGGACGATACCGCCGCCACCATGTGGAACACGTAAACTTGTATCACGTACTTCACGTGCTTTTTCACCAAAGATAGCATGTAATAATCGTTCTTCTGCCGTTAATTCAGTTACCCCTTTAGGTGTAACTTTACCAACAAGCAAGTCACCATCTTTTACTTCAGCACCGATGCGAATAATTCCGCGATCATCTAAGTTGCGTAAAGCATCTTCTCCGACATTCGGAATATCACGCGTAATTTCTTCCGGTCCTAATTTTGTATCACGAGATTCTGATTCATATTCTTCAATATGAATAGAAGTATAAACATCATCTTTTACCAAGCGTTCGCTCATGATAATAGCATCCTCGTAGTTGTATCCGTCCCATGTCATAAAGGCAACTAATACGTTACGTCCAAGGGCTAATTCACCAAGTTCCATAGAAGGACCATCAGCTAAAACCTCGCCTTTTGTTACTTTATCACCTACAGCAACAATCGGGCGTTGATTATAACAAGTACCTTGGTTTGAACGAACAAACTTAAGCATTTTATATTTATCAAGATTTCCTTTTACTTCTTGACCATCTACTTCAGAAATACGTCTAACCCACACTTCACGTGCTTCTACATGTTCAACAATACCAGGATGCTTACAGATAACAGCTGCACCTGAGTCTTTTCCTGAAACATATTCCATTCCAGTTCCTACTCTTGGAGCTTCCGGCTGCATTAAAGGTACTGCTTGACGCTGCATGTTCGCACCCATTAAGGCACGGTTAGAGTCATCATTTTCTAAGAATGGGATACACGCTGTCGCAGCAGATACAACCTGCTTTGGAGATACGTCCATATAGTCTACACGATCACGCTTAACAACAACGTTCTCATCACGGAAACGTGCTACAACATCTTCATCTAAGAAGGAACCATCTTCACCTAAACGAGCGTTCGCTTGGGCAACAACATAGTTATCTTGTTCATCAGCTGTTAAATAATCTATTCGCGACGATACTTTACCTGTCTCAGGATCAACACGTCTGTACGGTGTTTCGATAAATCCGAAACGATTTACTTTTGCATAAGAAGATAAGGAGTTAATCAAACCAATGTTTGGCCCCTCAGGTGTTTCAATCGGACACATACGGCCATAGTGAGAATAGTGAACGTCACGAACTTCCATTCCTGCACGCTCTCTTGTTAAACCACCAGGTCCTAACGCAGACAAACGACGTTTGTGTGTTAATTCTGCTAATGGATTTGTTTGGTCCATGAATTGAGAAAGCTGAGAGCTTCCAAAGAATTCTTTGATAGATGCAATAACAGGTCTGATATTAATTAGCTGCTGCGGTGTAATAGTATTCGTGTCTTGAATAGACATTCTTTCGCGAACAACACGCTCCATTCTAGATAAACCAATACGGAATTGGTTTTGCAACAATTCGCCTACAGAACGAAGACGTCTGTTACCTAAATGGTCAATATCATCTGTTAGACCTACTCCATGCAATAAATTAAAGAAATAACTGATAGAAGCAATGATATCTGAAGGAGAGATGTTTTTCACAGCTTCTTCTACATATGCATTACTAATAACATTAATTTCTTTATCCCCTTCATCTAGTGGTGAATAAATTTTCACCGATTGTACAACAACATCATCTTCTAATACTCCGCCATATGGGCTCAGCTTTTTAAAGCCGATATTGTTTTCTAGATTAGGAATAATACGGTCAAGCGCACGGCGATCTAAAAGAGTTCCTTTTTCAGCGATAATCTCGCCAGTTTCAGGATCCACTAATGTTTCTGCTAAACGCTGATTAAATAATCTATTTTTAATATGAAGCTTTTTATTAATTTTATAACGACCTACATTCGCAAGATCGTATCTTTTTGGATCGAAAAATCTTGATACCAATAAACTTTTTGCATTTTCCACAGTAGGTGGTTCTCCCGGACGAAGACGCTCATAAATTTCTAATAGCGCTTTGTCTGTTCCTTCTGTGTTATCTTTTTCTAAAGTGTTACGCAAATACTCATTGTCACCAATCAATTTAATAATCTCTTGATCGGAACCAAATCCTAAAGCGCGTAACAGAACAGTAACAGGAAGTTTACGTGTACGATCAATACGTACATATACTACATCCTTTGCATCTGTTTCATACTCTAGCCATGCTCCACGGTTAGGAATTACTGTAGCAGTAAATCCTTTTTTACCGTTCTTATCAAGTTTTCCATTATAATAAACACTTGGAGAACGTACTAATTGAGAAACGATAACCCGTTCCGCACCATTAATAACAAAAGTACCAGTTTCAGTCATAAGCGGGAAATCACCCATGAATACATCTTGGTCTTTTACTTCTCCTGTTTCTTTATTCACAAGACGAACCTTCACACGCAAAGGTGCAGAATATGTAACATCTCGCTCTTTCGATTCTTCCACTGAATACTTAGGATCTCCTAAGCTATAATCAATGAAATCAAGTGATAAATTGCCAGTAAAATCTTCAATAGGTGAAATGTCCTGGAACATTTCTCGCAATCCCTCATCTAAAAACCATTGATAGGAAGAGGTTTGGATTTCAATAAGATTTGGTAATTCTAAAACCTCACTAATTCGTGCGTAGCTTCTCCGCTGGCGGTGTCGTCCATACTGAACAAGTTGACCTGTCAACTGATTCACCCCTCAAATCAAACGTTATAGTACATCTATTAACATCTTATAAAAAAGGATATTAGACCCATTTTTATAAGACAAAAAGAAAAAGGGTTTTCCAATCAAAAAACCACATTTTCATATTTCTAATATTATTCTGTTAGTTTTTCCTTCTTACACCAATTTTATACAGTAACTTAGATAAAATTGCGAGTTTCAGAAAAATATTATATTGGCATTATACAATGCTATCACAACAAAAAGGACTAGTCAATCTTTTTTGCTTGAATTATAAAATAGCCTTTTTTCTTTTCTACTACGTTTACCTCTTTAAAGAATTCTTCTAATTTTGCAATAGCAGAGGGTGCTCCTTGTTTCTTTTGAATCACAACCCATAATTCCCCATTAGGTACTAAGCAGTCATAGCTTTGCTCAAAAATATCATGAACTACTTTCTTCCCCGCTCTTATTGGCGGATTGGTTAAAATAGAGGCAAATTTTTTTCCCTTTACACGAAGAAGTCGATCACTTTCATAAATACGAACATTTTCAACGCCGTTTTGTCTGGCATTTTCTTCTGCTAATTCAATAGCACGTAAATTAACATCAACCATATGGACCATTCTATTTGGGGAAGTCTTCGCAATAGATAAACCTATCGGGCCATATCCACAACCTACATCTAATATATCTCCATCTAAATCAGGCAAGGTATACGTCTCTATCAATAATCTGGATCCAAAGTCCACTTCCTTTTTAGAAAAGACTCCATTATCTGTTTTAAAACGTATTGTATTACCTTTAAGCGTAAAATTCCAGTAATTTGGATCGCTATTTACATTTTGGGTTCGGGAATAATAATGTTCCGTCATACGAACACCTCCTTAGGAGAATTTATTTAAGGAAGACTACTTGAGGATTGACTACAAAACTTAGATTGTAATCAATAAAAAAGCGCAGACGACTTATCCTAAAGCTATCATATACCAACAGTAGCTTATTTAGAGACTCCTTAGAAGATAATTCTCCCAGCAGTTCATATTTCACTTCTAACTTGGTAAATTGCGGCTAACTTTTCTTAAGTCCTTCTCACTTTCAGGAAAAAAAAGCCCGCTAAAATAGCGAGCTTCTTTTTAACTAACATTACTTAACTTCAACGTTAGCTCCAACTTCTTCAAGTTTAGCTTTGATTTCTTCAGCTTCTTCTTTAGAAGCTCCTTCTTTAACTGCTTTTGGAGTGTTGTCAACAAGTTCTTTTGCTTCTTTAAGACCAAGACCTGTGATTTCACGTACAACTTTGATAACTTTGATTTTTTGATCTCCAGCAGATGCAAGAACTACATCAAACTCAGATTTTTCAGCAGCAGCTTCTCCGCCACCTGCAGCTACAGCTACAGGAGCAGCAGCAGTTACTCCAAATTCTTCTTCAATTGCTTTTACTAAATCGTTTAATTCTAAAACAGTCATATTTTTAACTGCTTCTAAGATTTGTTCTTTAGACATTATATGTTTCCTCCTTGTTTTTTGGGGTTTTATGATACGTTTCCGTATAAAAGATTATGCGCCTTGTTCTTCTTTTTGATCTGCAACTGCTTTTGTAGCAAGAGCAAGGTTGCGGATTGGTGCTTGAAGAACGCTGAGTAACATAGAAAGTAAACCTTCGCGTGATGGAAGTTCAGCTAGAGCTTTTACTTCTTCAACTGTTGCTAAGTTCCCTTCGATTACTCCCGCTTTAATTTCTAATGCTTCATGGTTTTTAGCGAAGTCATTTAGAATTTTTGCTGGTGCAACAACATCCTCATTACTGAACGCAATAGCGTTTGGACCAGTTAAGGATTCGTTTAAACCTGCTAATTCAACAGATTCTGCAGCACGGCGAGTTAAAGAGTTTTTGAAAACTTTAAACTCGATTCCTGCATCACGAAGTTGTTTACGAAGTTCAGTTACTTCTGAAACAGTCAAACCACGGTAGTCAACAACGATAGTTGATTTACTTGCTTTGAATTTCTCCGCAATATCAGATACTATTTGTTTCTTTTGTTCGATTACGCTGCTCATCTTTACACCTCCTGTAGAATTTCTACATTCATACCGACAAATAAAATCCTCCATATCTTTCAGACATGGAGGTGTATACAATAGTCGTTCTCACAACTGATCAAATAATCTATCGTATTACCTCGGCAGGGAATTAAGCTAAAAAATTAGCACCTACTGTCTACGGTACAAATGTTATTTATTTTTTCAACAAGATGAAGTATATGCTATCCATCTTATTTTGTCAAATACCAATTTTTATCAAACAGTAGATGGATCTACTTTTACGCCAGGTCCCATTGTTGAAGTAACAGATACGTTCTTCATGTAAGTACCTTTTGCAGCAGCTGGTTTTGCTTTTGACATTGTATCAAAGATAGTTTTGAAGTTCTCAACTAGTTTAGTTTCATCGAAAGAAACTTTACCGATTGGAACATGTACGTTACCAGCTTTGTCTACACGGTATTCTACTTTACCAGCTTTGATTTCGTTAACTGCTTTTGTTACATCAAATGTAACTGTACCAGTTTTAGGGTTTGGCATTAAACCTTTAGGTCCTAATACACGACCAAGTTTACCAACTTCACCCATCATATCTGGAGTTGCAACGATTACGTCAAAATCAAACCAACCTTGTTGGATTTTATTTATATATTCAGCATCGCCTACATAGTCTGCACCTGCTGCTTCTGCTTCTTTTAATTTTTCACCTTTAGCGAAAACTAAAACGCGTTGAGTTTTACCAGTACCGTTTGGAAGAACTACTGCTCCACGGATTTGTTGGTCTGCTTTCTTAGGGTCTACTCCTAGACGGAAAGCAACTTCAACTGATGCATCAAATTTTGTAGTGCTAGTTTTTTTCACTAACTCAATTGCTTCTTGAATTGGGTAAGCTTTAGTACGATCAACAAGTTTGATAGCTTCTAAATACTTCTTACCTTTTTTAGCCATAACTATATTTCCTCCTTGAATTGTGGTTTTAGCGGAATTACCTCCCACGAATAAAGGTTGCGACTAAAGATTCACCGTCGTCACAACCTTAATCAACACTAACCATATATAGGTTTAGTCTTCAATAACAATACCCATGCTGCGGGCAGTACCTTCAACCATGCGCATAGCAGATTCAACACTAGCTGCATTTAAATCAGGCATTTTTGTTTCAGCAATCTCGCGTACTTTATCACGCTTAACAGTTGCTACTTTATTACGATTTGGTTCACCAGAACCAGACTCGATACCAGCTGCTTTTTTAAGTAAAACTGCAGCAGGTGGAGTTTTTGTAATAAATGTAAATGAACGGTCTTCGAAAACCGTAATCTCAACAGGAATGATTAAACCAGCTTGTTCAGCTGTACGAGCGTTAAACTCCTTACAGAATCCCATAATATTTACGCCAGCTTGACCCAATGCAGGACCAACTGGTGGTGCCGGATTCGCTTTAGCTGCTGGGATTTGCAATTTAACAACTTTAATTACTTTTTTAGCCACGAGACACACCTCCTTAAAGTCCGTGATGTGGTAATAGGGGTTTCCCCTCCCACTCAACTTATCGTCTTTATATGAAATAAAGAAATTTGACAATATCTTATCTCTTTATGAGATATACTGACCTATGAAATAGTAACACTTTTTCAATACCATTTCAAGTTTTCTAGTTAAAATTTTTCAATTTGTGTAAAATCGAGCTCTACAGGAGTATCTCTACCAAACATATTTACTAGTACTTTAACCTTTGCTTTATCCTTATCAATTTCCTCAACTGTACCAGTGAAATTAGCAAATGGACCTTCATTTACTTTTACTGTTTCTCCTAATTCAAACTCAATTTCAATTCTTTGTTCTTCTACGCCCATTCTTTTCAGAATTACTTGGACTTCTTCTGGTAAAAGCGGCGTTGGTTTTGATCCAGACCCAGCGGAACCAACGAATCCAGTTACACCAGGGGTATTACGTACGACATACCAAGAATCATCGGTCATAACAATTTCTACCAACACATAACCTGGGAATACTTTTCTTTTTACTACTTTTGTTTTACCGTTTCTGATATCTGTTTCTTCTTCTTCAGGTACAACCACGCGAAAAATTTTATCTTGCATCGCCATTGTTTCTACCCGTTTTTCTAAATTAGCTTTCACCTTATTCTCATATCCAGAGTACGTATGCACTACATACCAGTTTTTTTCCATAAAAGAGGACTACTTCGTCCGTCCCTCCCTGCAACATTATTTTTTTCGTGCTGTTTTTTATAGTATCTGTAAGGAACAAGTCATTTATTTTTCAGCAAATGAAAAAACCCGTTACCGGGCTTTTGTAAATGTTTCCTATCGTTTTACCATTATACCATGAGTAGACAACTGTTATTCAAGTATTAAACGAATAAGTTCGGAAATTCCTAAATCAACAACAGCAAAGAAGATAGCAAAAAAGACAACTGTCACAAGGACTGTGAGTGTATAATTAGTTAACTCCTTTTTTTTCGGCCAGCTAACTTTCTTTAATTCTCTACCAACTTCACGAAAATACTTAACAGCACTTTGCATTTTTGTTACCTCCATCTTTAAGAGCGGGCATTATCCAAAATCATTATTTTGTTTCTTTATGAACAGTATGAGCATTACAATTTTGACAAAATTTCTTTACTTCTAAACGTTCTGTACCATTGTTACTCACAGTAGAATAATTTCTTGACCCACATTTTTCACATGCTAATACAATCTTTTTTCTCATTCGACCTACACCTACTACGTCCTTTATATCTTCTCAAACTGTATCATGGACAGGCGTAAGATGTCAATATCAGTAAATATTTGCTATTTCAACCTTTTACGCTTATAGCGAGAATTCTCTTATTTCTAAATACCGCTCCAATTTTCTTTTCACCCGCTGAAGGGCATTATCAATAGACTTCACATGCCTATTCAATTCCTCAGAAATTTCTTGATAGGATTGACCATCAAGATATAGAGACAATACTTTTCTTTCTAAATCACTCAATAATTCAGACATTTTGATCTCAATGTGATCATATTCTTCCTGATTAATGATCAATTCTTCTGGATCAAGAACCTTTGCTCCAGAGATAATATCCATTAACGTTCGATCAGATTCTTCATCGTAAATGGGCTTGTCCAAAGAGACATAAGAATTTAAAGGAATATGCTTCTGCCTAGTGGCCGTTTTGATCGCAGTAATGATTTGTCTTGTTATACACAATTCAGCAAATGCCTTAAAGGAAGAAAGCTTGTCCTCTTTAAAATCGCGTATTGCCTTATAAAGGCCGATCATTCCCTCTTGCACAATATCTTCTTTGTCCGCTCCGATTAAGAAATAGGATCTGGCTTTAGCTCGCACAAAGTTACGATACTTTTGAATTAAATAATCCAAAGCATCACTTTCCCCTTGATGCACCAATTCCACCAACACTTCATCTTCAAGTTCCATATAATTTCCAATATACTTGTTACTCTTAGTCCAGCTGTCAGTACTCATACAGATCCCCCCGACCGTGCAATCATGGATAAATCCATTATACTCTAGCCTTTTTTTGAGCGTCAACAACTCATTTCTCTCCACGTCGCCATTTTTCGAAAATTTCTTCCACTTCTCTTGAAAGCGGAATCTTTGCAGCTGGTTTTTTTTCTTTAATTTTTTTTACTTTCTTTCCGATTTCCTGTTCCATCCCAGCCATTTCTAACAATAATTCGCGCGCTGATTTCCGCAGGGCACCTTGTCCAAAAATAGCCCATTGCTCTGTAAAATCTGAAGTTGCAACATGAATTTGTGTTTTTCTGTTATTTAGTTCAATAGCTAGTTTTTCGATACGCTCGTCAGCCGTTTCATTTTCACGGGTAAAAATGACTTCCACCTTGTAATCTTTATATTTTTTCTCTGTGCCTTTTACATAGTATGCATCAAAAACAACCATTACTCTGTATCCGGAATAGCCCTGATATTCTGCCATTTTCGCTACTAAAGCATCTCTTGCTGCTGCAAGGTCTCTATTCTTTAGTGCATTTAATTCTGGCCAAGCACCAATAATGTTATAGCCGTCAACAATAAGAATGTCCATTATTATCCCTCAAGCGGATGGCGTTTCCGATATACCTCATACATTAAAAGTGCCGCTGCAACAGAAGCATTTAAAGACGTAACAGCTCCAGCCATTGGTAAATGAATAAGAAAATCGCATTTTTCCTTAATCAATCTTCCCATGCCTTTTCCTTCACTGCCAATCACTAATCCTAATGGTATCGTTCCATCAAATTTGCGATAATCTTCACTTCCTTTTGCATCCGTTCCTGCAATCCATATTCCTCTCGTTTTAAGTTCCTCTATCGTCCTTGCCATATTTGTTACTCGTGCAACGGGAATATGCTCGATAGCACCAGTAGATGCCTTTGCAACTGTAGCTGTTAACCCAACCGCTCTTCTCCGTGGAATAATAATTCCATGAGCACCCACCGCATCAGCCGTTCGCATGATGGATCCTAAGTTATGAGGATCCTCAATTTCATCAAGCAACAAGAAAAAAGGCGTTTCCTGCTTCTTTTCTGCTAGTGCAAATAAATCATCTATTTCAGCATATTGATAAGCAGCAACTTGTGCTACTACACCTTGGTGATTTGCGTCTACTAAGCTATCCAATTTCTTTTTAGGAACAAACTGAACAAGCACATTTGCTTGTTTAGCTAAACCAATTACTGTTTGCATTTGACCTTTTTGGGAACCTTCCGCAATAAGTATTTTATTTACATCTCTTTCTGATTTTAACGCTTCAATAACAGCATTTTTTCCAACAATAAAGTCACTTGACACTTTTGCTCCTCCTATTTGCTTTCAATGATAGAAAAAGCAGCTTTGATTATTTCCTCAAGACGCTCTTCTCGCTTCGCTAAATATAAATAACCCAAAACCGCTTCAAAACCAGTACTATATCGGTAGGTTTGCACATCGGTATTTTTAGGAATTGTGCCTGATTTCGCATTTCGCCCTCGCTTTAATACCGCAATCTCTTCTTCAGAGAAAAATCCTTTTTCCAAAAGACCATGCACTACCTTTGCCTGTCCCTTCGCTGAAACATATTTTGTCGCTTCTCGATGAAGTTGATTAGGCTTCACCTTTCCGCTATACAATAAATGCCTTCTTACATATATTTCAAGAACAGCATCGCCCATATAAGCAAGGGCAAGGCTGTTCAATTGTTTTTCATCTACTTTTTTATCATAGAGGAGCATCTTTTACCCTCTTTTCCATCGTATACCTTGTGCGGTGTCTTCTAAAATGATGTTCATTGCTTTTAATTGATCCCTAATTTGATCGGCAAGCACAAAATCCCTATCCTTTCTTGCTTGCGTTCTTTTTTCTATTAGCGCCTCGATTTCATCATCTAATAATTCCTCATTCGCAGATAAAGATAAACCAAGCACTGCAAATAATTCTTCAAACTCATTCATAAAAGCATGAATAACAGCAGGAGAGGTGGTTTTTTCAAGCAGGTAATAATTTGCTTGCTTCGATAGTTCAAAAAGAACAGAAATACCATTCGCTGTGTTAAAATCATCATCCATACTATCAACAAATTGTTTTCGAAGATCGGTAATTTTTGCAATCCATTCCTCATTTGTATCTGTAAGATCCGTACTCGCGATACTGCGATGTTTTAAATTTTCATAAGATGTTCTGATTCTCTCTAACCCTGCTCTCGTATTTTCCAATACTTCTTCGCTATAATTAATTGGATTACGGTAATGCACAGAAAGCATAAAGAATCTTAACACTTGTGGATCATGAATCTTAATAATATCGTTTACAGTAATAAAATTCCCTAATGATTTAGACATCTTTTCATTATCAATATTAATATAACCATTATGCATCCAATAATTAGCAAAGGTCTTACCTGTTAATGCTTCAGACTGAGCAATTTCATTCTCATGATGTGGAAATGCTAAGTCCTGCCCACCTGCATGGATATCAATTGTATCACCTAAATATTTGCGCACCATCGCAGAGCATTCAATATGCCAGCCTGGACGCCCTTTCCCCCAAGGACTCTCCCAGAAAATCTCGCCATCTTTTGCCTTCTTCCATAGGGCAAAATCTAATGAATCTTGTTTCTTCTCCCCAACTGCAATTCTTGCACCTGAGCGAAGTTCATCAATAGATTGATGAGAAAGCTTTCCATATCCATCAAAAGCTCTAGTGTGATAATACACGTCACCATCTGACTCATAAGCAAACCCTTTATCTATTAATGCTGCAATAAAATCGATAATAATATCCATATTTTCTGTTACACGCGGATGAGAATCAGCCTTTTTGCAGCCTAACGCGGAAACATCTTCAAAATATGCGTCAATAAAGCGGTCAGCGATAACCGGCACCGTTTCTCCTAGCTCATTGGCCGCTTTTATTAACTTATCATCTACATCGGTAAAATTAGATACGAATTGTACATCGTATCCACGAAACTCTAGATAACGGCGCACAGTATCAAAGACAATTGCTGGGCGAGCATTTCCAATATGGATATAGTTATAGACAGTTGGTCCACATACATACATTTTTACCTTTCCCTCTTCTAGCGGAACAAAATCCTCCTTTGCTCGTGTTAATGTGTTATATATTTGAATAGGCATTACTTATAACTCCTTTCTTCCTGTAATTCTTTTAGTTGTTCTCTTAAATAGCTAATTTCCAATTCCATTTCTTTCAGTCGATCTGCAATCGGATCTGGTAAATCACAATGATTTAAGTCTTTCTTTATTTTAATACCATCTTGTACTTTAACTCTTCCTGGAATACCTACTACAGTCGAATTTGCAGGAACATCTTTTAATACAACTGATCCTGCACCAATTTTGGCATTTTCCCCAATTACAATAGATCCTAATACTTTTGCACCAGAGGCAATAAGAGCATTATCTTTAACGGTTGGATGCCTTTTTCCTTTTTCTTTTCCCGTTCCCCCAAGCGTTACTCCCTGAAAAATAGTGACATTATCCCCTATCTCACAGGTTTCCCCTATCACCACACCCATACCATGATCAATGAATAGACGATTGCCGATCTTTGCTCCTGGATGTATTTCCACCCCTGTCATAAAGCGGCTAAATTGCGAGATAACTCTTGCTAAGAAAAAACGATTGTGTCTAAAAAAGAAATGAGCAATTCTGTGAAACCATATAGCATGCAACCCAGAATAAGTTAAAATAACTTCTATCGAGCTCCTTGCAGCAGGATCTTGTTCAAACACTACAGCAATATCCTCTTTCATGCGCCGAAACATACAAATCTCCCCCCCTGTTTTGCAACTCCAATGCTGCTTTCTAGCAATCATCACACTCGTAAAAGATGTCATTTCCTTTACCACTGTTTCCCTTTAAATGTCTATATATCTTATATACAAGAAAAACATTTTAATCCCTATTTTTTACTACTCCATTTTTATCCCAAAACTCCAGCCAAAAAAGTAAAACTACTGCGTCTCTTCCCCTTGATCTCACCGAAGCTTTTTATCCATATAAAAAGCGTCTCTGTCTAAAAGACAGAGACGCTTATTTAGGCGCGGTTCCACTCTGTTTAGATTACTGCTTTTAAGCAATAATCTCCACTCATCCCTGTTAACGGATAGGTTCCGCCTCTATCTACTAAAATAAATTCTTTTTCGATACAGGACTCTGAGGCGCACTTCAAAAAAGAGGTTACTTGAATCACTTTCAGCCGGGTGATGATTCTCTCTAATAAGCTTCTCCTTTTTTACTTTTCCTCATCTTCGTTTTTTCTATATAGCTTTCCTACTACTATATTATATTTTCTCCAAAATGTTAACTAATTAATGCTGTTAATCGCGCATCAATTTTTTCTTTACCTAATAGCTCGATCGCTTTTGGTAAATCAGGACCATGTGTCTGACCTGTTGTAGCCACGCGTATCGGCATAAATAAGTTTTTGCCCTTTTGACCAGTAGCTTTTTGAACCACTTTAATAGCGGCTTTAATTTGCTCTGCACTCCACTCTGACATTTCAGCTAATGCTTCTTTAAATGCTTGGACTACAGCCGGAACATGTTCACCAGCTAAAACCTCTTTTGCCTCTTCATCATATTGCAATTCATCACTGAAGAATAACGTAGATAAGTTTACAATATCAGCACCGCAGCTCATTTGCTCTTGATATAAACCAACCAAATTATTTACCCATGCCTCTTCATCAGCTGAGCGATTTTCACTTACTAAGCCTGCTTTCTCTAAATGAGGAACAGCTAGACGAACAACCGTTTCTAAATCAGCCTTTTTGATATATTGATTATTCATCCATGCTAATTTATTTTGATCAAATAACGCAGGAGACTTAGACAACCTTGCTGGATCAAAGATGCGGATAAATTCTTCTATAGAGAATAATTCCTCTTCTCCCTCTGGAGACCATCCTAATAAAGCAATGAAATTGAACAATGCTTCAGGCAAATAGCCTAATTCTTCATATTGCTCAATAAATTGAATAATGGATTCATCCCGCTTACTCAATTTCTTTCTGCTTTCATTGACGATTAAAGTCATATGTCCAAAAATAGGTCTGTCCCAACCTAGTGCATCATAGATCATTAATTGTTTTGGTGTATTGGTAATATGATCATCTCCACGCAATACATGTGTGATATCCATTAAATGATCATCAATTGCTACTGCAAAATTATAGGTAGGAGTACCATCCTTTTTCACAATAACATAATCGCCAATTGTTGCTGATTCGAATGAAACTTCTCCTTTAACCATATCATTAAATTCATAAACAACATTTTCAGGAACACGAATTCGAATACTCGGCTGTCTTCCTTCCGCTTCTAATGCCGCTTGCTGTTCCTTTGTTAAATGACGACATTTGCCAGAGTACTTAGGTGTTTCCCCTCTACTTACTTGTTCTTCTCTTTCTGCTTCAATTTCCTCTTCTGTACAGTAACACTTATAAGCAAGTCCCTTTTCTAGTAATTCTGTGTAATACTTCTTATAAATGTCATTTCTTTCAGATTGACGATACGGACCGTATTCTCCACCCACATCCGTACTTTCATCCCAATCCATTCCAAGCCATTTTAAATATTTTAATTGGCTTTCTTCTCCACCTTCAATATTTCTTTTTTTGTCCGTATCTTCAATTCGGATAATAAATTTTCCGCTTTGACTACGTGCAAATAAATAATTAAATAACGCTGTACGCGCATTCCCTATATGCAAATGCCCTGTTGGACTTGGAGCATAACGAACACGAATTTCGTTAGACATGCTTGTGCCTCCTTGATTACTTACGCTTTTTTCTAATCTATTCTATCACTTTGCTTTTTCCTTTAAAAGGTGTTCGCCTCTATAATTGGTTATCATTTATACATTTCTTTTTTGGAGCAATACAACTGCTTGGGAAGCAATCCCTTCTCCTCTTCCGGTAAATCCTAATTTCTCTGTTGTTGTTGCTTTTACATTAATATTATCTTGTTCTGTCTCCAGCAATTCTGCAATTCTCGCTTGCATTGCTTGAATATGTGGCGCCATTTTCGGCTGTTGAGCCATTATCGTACAATCAGCATTCACTAATTCATAACCCTTTTCCTTTACTATTTGCCATACATGCTGCAATAATTTTGCAGAATCAGCATCTTTAAAGGCTTCATCTGTATCAGGAAAATGTTTTCCGATATCTCCTTCACCAATAGCACCCAAACAAGCGTCAGCAATCGTATGTAGTAAAACATCTGCATCAGAGTGTCCTAGAAGACCCTTTTCATATGGTATCTCTATCCCTCCGATAATCAGTGGCCTTCCACTTACTAATTGATGAACATCAAACCCTTGTCCTATGCGAAACATCTTTAACTCCTCCATTCATTTGCTTATGTTAAAACTTTTCAAAACTTATTTATTACTATCTGCTATATTTTCTTTTCGCTTTGCCACAATTGCTTCGGCAAAGTATAAATCTTCTGGTGTCGTTAATTTAATATTGTCATAGTTTCCTTCTACGATTTGAACAGCTTGTCCTAATCGTTCCACCAAACTAGCATCATCTGTACCTATATATGTATCGACAATCGCCTTTTCATGTGCTTCTTTTAAAATGGAAACGCGAAAAGCTTGTGGGGTCTGAATCGCCCACAAGCTTGAACGCTCAACTGTTTCCACTACCAAATCACCATCAACTTTTTTGATCGTATCTTTAATTGGTACTGCTAAAACAGCTGCGCCGCTTTCTACTGCAACCTTTGTTAATCTAGCTATTTGCTCTGTTTGAATAAAAGGTCTCGCCGCATCATGAACAAGAACAATTGTATCGTCCGATAATTCCTTTACTGCATGGTAAACACTATGCTGTCTTTCTGTACCACCCTCAATAAGAGCAATAACCTTTGTAATTGCATATTTTTTTACTAGTTCATTCATTTCTTTTTTATCATCTGAACTAACTACCAACCAAATTCCATTACAGTTTGGATCATTTTCGAAAACAATTAAGGTATGAATAAATACTGGTAAACGGTCTAGCTCAAGAAATAATTTGTTTTTTCCTAGTCCCATTCGTTTCCCTTGTCCTGCTGCCGGAATAATGACTTCATAAGTCATATAACTAACCCCTATTCTTACAATGCTTTTTCTAATAATTTTGGTTTTGCAAAGATCATTCGACCTGCAGACGTTTGCAATACGCTCGTTACGAGAACATCTATATGTTTTCCAATATAATTGCGACCTTCTTCTACTACAATCATCGTGCCATCATCTAGATAGGCAACACCTTGATTATGTTCTTTTCCATCTTTAATAATTTGTATTTTCATTTCTTCCCCTGGAAGAACCACTGGCTTTACAGCATTTGCCAAATCATTAATATTAAGAACAGCAACCTTCTGCAGTTCACAAACTTTATTTAAATTAAAATCATTTGTAACAACAACACCATTTGTTAATTTAGCTAATTTGACTAGTTTACTATCTACTTCCGTGATATCTTCAAAATCACCTTCGTAAATTTCTACTTTAATCGCTAATTCCTTTTGAATTCGATTTAGAATATCTAGCCCTCTTCGTCCACGATTACGTTTTAGCGCATCAGATGAATCTGCTATATGCTGAAGTTCTCCCAGTACAAATTGCGGAATAACAATTGTGCCCTCCAGGAAACCTGTTTGACAAATATCAGCTATTCTTCCATCAATAATAACACTAGTATCCAATATTTTTAAATTACTTTTCTCAACTTTTGTGGGTTCCTCTTCCACTACCTTCTTCTTTCTAGTTGTGAAGAGTGTTAATAGCTCATCTCTCTTTTTAAACCCAACTTGAAAGCCTAAATATCCAAAAAGTAATGATAAAAGGATTGGAGCGACAGTATTAAGCACAGGAACAGATGTTAATGCATAGCCTACTAAAAAGGCTAGAGTTAACCCAAATCCTATTCCAAGACTACCGAAAATTATATCCGTTATCGGAGCCTTTACAATTGATTCTTCTAAAAACTTAATAAAGTTAACAATATAATCAATCGCCCAAAAAGTAATAAGATAAAAAATAATGGCACCAAGTATTGCAGACACATATGCGTTATTAATAAGATCATGATCGATAGACATTACCGAGAATAAATCAGGAATAAATAAAAACCCGATTGTTCCTCCAATAATTAAAAAACAAACTTGAACAATGCGTTTTAACAATACTTCCACCTCCTCTTTCACATTATAAACAAATTCCCAGTTTTGAAACCTAATATTACAGGAATTTTTTATTTGTAATGAAAAAGTTATTTTTATAGATATGATGACTATGTCATATACTAGTGTTAAAAATGCCCTTTTTCCATTGCTCGGGAAATAATGCCCGATTATCTATATTCAATAGAAACATTTAATAATAACTCAGCAAAAATCCTTAAACCCTTACAAAAATGGAAATATAACACAGACAAAGAGATAAATACCTATTTTATTTATAAAACTAGATTAGCATTAAAAATAAACGCAAGTCAAATAATTAAATATTACATTTTAACACAACTAAAAATTCACATCAATGTATTTTTTCCAAAAAGCTAATCACCTAAAGCCGCTTTTAAAGCATCCGCAACCGTATGAACGCCAACGACCTCTAAGCCCTTTGGAGCCTTCAAACCACTTAAATTATTAGCTGGAATAATAACACGCTCAAAACCTAATTTAGCAGCCTCCTGCACCCTTTGCTCAATACGGGATACTCTTCTAACTTCTCCAGTTAAGCCAACTTCCCCAATAATACAATCAGTTGCTCTTGTCGGTTTATCTCTAAAACTCGAGGCAATGCTTACAGCAATCGCCAAATCAATGGCAGGCTCATCTAGTTTTACACCACCAGCTACTTTTAAATAAGCATCTTGATTCTGCAATAACATACCAACTCTTTTTTCTAATACCGCCATTAACAACGGCACTCTATTATGATCTATGCCCGTTGCCATCCTTCGTGGATTCCCAAAACTAGTCGGTGAAATCAATGCTTGGATTTCAACCAGAACTGGTCTTGTTCCTTCCATTGATGCTACAACAGTGGAACCAGCGGCACCCTGTGATCGCTCTTCTAAGAAAATTTCAGAGGGATTCTCTACCTCTTCCAGTCCAAATTCCTTCATCTCAAAAATACCCATCTCATTAGTAGAGCCAAAACGGTTCTTTACAGCGCGTAAAATACGATATGTATGATGTCTTTCTCCTTCAAAATACAGTACAGTATCAACCATATGCTCCAATAATCTTGGTCCTGCAATCGATCCTTCCTTTGTGACATGTCCTACAATAAAGATTGCTATTCCTTTTGTTTTTCCTATCCGCATTAATTCTGCTGTACATTCTCTAACTTGAGAAACACTTCCTGGGGCAGAGGTGACCTCCGGATGATAGATTGTCTGAATCGAATCAATAACCACAAATTCCACATTCGTATTTTCAATGGTTCTACTTATTTCCTCTAGATTGGTTTCTGAATACACAAGCAAATGATCGGAAACTACACCCAATCGGTCTGCTCTTAACTTTGTCTGCTTTTGCGATTCTTCTCCAGAAACATATAAGACAGAATGTTTCTTATGTGCTAACTGCGAGGATACTTGTAAAAGAAGCGTTGATTTTCCAATCCCGGGATCTCCACCTATTAATACAAGAGAACCACGCACGACTCCTCCGCCAAGAACACGGTTTAACTCCATTAAGTCGGTATATATTCTTGGCTCATTAACCGTTTCAATGCTTGTTATAGGAATAGGCTTTGCTGCAACAGTACTAGCTGCAGTGTGAGCAAACGCACCTTTTCTTTGAACAGCACTCTTCTCTACTTCTTCCACCATTGTATTCCAGTTTCCACAACCAGGACATTTCCCCATCCATTTTGCTGATTCATATCCACATTCCTGGCAAAGAAACTTTGTTTTTCTTTTGGCCATATTCAGCCTCCTTCCCCTTTTATTACTAACGTCTCCAACCCAAACAATAGATATTTAATTTTTTCTATTTTATCTTAAATAAAGAAAGGACACACGTAAAGCTGTAATACGTGTGTCACTTTATAATTGTTCTTGGTATTATTTTTGTAGATTTACCGCTGGCTCTGCACCGTTCACCTTCACAGTAAACTCACCATTTTCGACATCCAATTCAATTTGCTGACCAGTTAATACTGTGCCCTTTAGAAGTTCTTCAGATAATCGATCTTCTATATGTTTTTGTATTGCACGACGAAGTGGTCTCGCTCCATACTCCGGATCATAGCCTTCTTCCGCAATTTTTTCTTTGGCCGCTTCTGTGATAGTCAATTGAATATCCTGTTCTGTTAGACGTTTAACTAACTGATCTGCCATTAAAGTAACAATTTCTTTTAAATGCTTCTTCTCTAATGCATGGAAAACGATTGTTTCATCGATACGGTTTAAGAACTCTGGACGGAATGCTCTTTTCAGCTCTTCCATTACTTTGCCCTTCATATCTTTATAATCTTGATCTCCATCTTGCACATTAAATCCAACATATTTATTTTGTTTTAATGCAGAAGCTCCAACGTTGGAAGTCATAATTAATACAGTGTTTCGGAAATCAACCGTTCTTCCTTTCGAATCTGTTAGACGGCCATCCTCCAGCACTTGAAGTAAAATATTAAATACATCGGGATGCGCTTTTTCAATTTCATCTAAAAGAACAACAGAATATGGTTTTCTTCTAACCTTCTCTGTCAATTGTCCGCCTTCTTCATATCCTACATAACCAGGAGGAGATCCAACCAATCTAGAAGTAGAATGTTTCTCCATATATTCAGACATATCAATACGGATCATGGCATCTTCATCACCAAACATGGACTCTGCCAGCGCTCGAGCAAGTTCAGTCTTCCCTACCCCAGTAGGACCAAGGAAAATAAAGGAACCTATTGGTCTCTTCGGATCTTTTAAACCAGCTCTTGCACGTCTTACTGCTTTAGAAATAGCAATAACTGCTTCTTCTTGACCAATTACGCGATTATGAAGGATATTTTCCATGTTCAGTAATTTATCGGTTTCTGTTTGCGCAAGCTTAGATACAGGGATTCCAGTCCAGCTAGATACTACACTCGCAATATCTTCTACTGTCACCTCTGTATTTTCTTGTCCTTGCTTCTCTTTCCAATTTTTCTTCGTTTCTTCTAACTGTTCTCTTAATCTTTGTTCTGTATCCCGTAAAGAAGCAGCCTTTTCGAACTCTTGACTTTGCACAGAAGCATCCTTCTCTTTACGTACTTCTTCTAACTTCACTTCTAATTCTTTCAAGTTTGGTGGAGTTGTATAAGATCTTAATCGAACCTTAGAACCAGCTTCGTCAATTAAGTCAATTGCTTTATCTGGTAAGAAACGATCTGAAATATAGCGATCAGATAATTTTACAGCTGCTTCAATTGCATCGTCTGTAATTGATACCCGATGGTGCGCCTCATAACGGTCTCTTAAGCCTTTTAAAATTTGAATAGATTCATCACTAGTAGGTTCATCAACCGTGATCGGCTGGAATCTTCTTTCTAACGCTGCATCTTTTTCAATATATTTACGATATTCATCTAATGTTGTGGCACCAATACATTGAAGCTCTCCTCTAGCTAAGGATGGCTTTAGAATATTTGAAGCATCAATAGCACCTTCTGCACCACCTGCACCGATTAATGTATGCAGCTCATCAATGAAAAGAATGATATTACCAGCCTGGCGAATTTCATCCATCACCTTTTTCAAGCGATCCTCAAATTCACCACGGTATTTCGTACCAGCAACAACTGTTCCCATATCTAATGTCATTACACGTTTATCTCTCAAAATTTCTGGAACTTCATTTTGAACAATTTGTTGTGCAAGACCTTCCGCAATAGCAGTTTTACCAACACCAGGTTCCCCTATTAATACAGGATTATTTTTTGTCCGTCTGCTTAATACTTCAATAACACGTTGGATTTCTTTGCTTCTCCCTATAACAGGATCAAGACTTCCTTCTCTTGCAATAGCAGTTAAATCTCGAGCTAAACTATCAAGCGTTGGTGTATTAGCACTAGCAGCAGAGCCGCCTGGATGGTTTCCTGATTCACTACTGCCAAGCAACTGGAGGACTTGTTGACGCGCTTTATTTAGGCTTACACCTAAATTATTTAATACTCTGGCAGCTACCCCTTCACCTTCTCGAATTAAGCCTAAAAGAATATGTTCTGTGCCCACATATGAGTGACCTAATTTTCTTGCTTCATCCATGGATAGTTCAATCACTTTTTTTGCTCTTGGTGTATAATGTGGTACGGTTTGCGTTGAATCTTGACCACGACCAATTAAGTTTTCTACTTCCTCTTGGATTTTTTCAGCACCTAATCCAAGTGCTTGCAATGCCTTTGCAGCAATTCCCTCTCCTTCACGAACTAATCCTAATAAGATATGCTCTGTACCAATATTATTGTGACCTAATCGAATTGCTTCTTCCTGGGAAAGTGCTAATACTTTCTGCGCTCTTTCTGTAAATCGGCCAAACATCATACTTTCATCCTCCTTAGAATCTCTATTCTGTTTCCAATTTTAATCTTTCTCTTATTAAGACTGCACGACGAATATCGCGTTCATTTGGATTCATCTCTTCTCCAGCATATAGTTGTAAAAATCCAGGCTGGGTAAGAATCATTAATTCATTCAGGATGCTTTTCGATATATTTTTTATATATCCCATATCAATTCCTAACCGAACATCGGATAGACATTTAGCTGCTTCCTTTGTTTCCATAATACGACTATTACACAGTATACCGTATGAACGAAAAACCCTATCTTCTAATTGTATGTTTGAGGTTTGCGCTAATGCATTCCTTGCTTCTTTTTCTTGCTCAATTAATTGAGTAACAACGCTTTTTAGTTCCTCGATGATGTCTTTTTCTGATCTACCTAGTGTTATCTGATTAGAAATTTGAAAAATATTTCCGAGGGCTTCGCTGCCTTCTCCATAGATTCCTCTAACTACTAATCCAAGCTGTTGAATCGCTGGAATAATTCGGTTCATTTGCTGGGTTAATACCATTCCCGGTAGATGCATCATAACAGAAGCTCTTAATCCTGTTCCGATATTAGTTGGACAGCTTGTCAGATATCCCATTTCTACATGGTAAGCATAATTGACCTTTTTTTCTAATAAATCATCAATTGTATTAGCTTCTTTAATCGCTTCTTCTATTTGAAGACCAGGCTTTATACACTGAATACGAATATGATCTTCCTCATTAATCATAATACTTACTTCTTCATCCTCTGATAAGATGGCTGCTCCATTAGGAGACTGCTCTGCCAGCTGAGGACTAATTAAATGTTTCTCCACAAGGACTCTTTTTTCCAATGTATTTAAATTATTCATCGAAAGAAGTTCCAATTGACCAAAAGGTTGATTGGACTCATTTATGATTGCACCCTCAACCTGTTGAATCACATTCTCAGCTTCTTCTTTTGAAAATAAAAGAGGAAATTTCACGCCCTCTATATTCCTTGCTAATCGGATTCGAGAGGTAAGAACGATTTCAGAATCAGGACCATCGGAACACATCCATGAAGTTCGTGCTTTACTTATAAATTTTTCTAAAGACACGTTACTCCCCTCCCTCAGTAAAAGAAGTTAACTGCTTTTCTTTATCTTTTATTTCATCTCGAATGACTGCTGCCTTTTCAAATTCTTCGTTGTTTATTAGTTCTTTTAACTCTATTCGCAACTGCTCAATTTCCTTTTTAATGAGAAAATGGCCTCCAATACGCTCTGGAATTTTTCCTTTGTGCTCAATATTCCCACCATGGAGCCGCTTTATAAATGGCAGCAGCTGGTCTTTAAATGTATCGTAGCAATGAGGACAACCTAGTTTACCCAATTTCCTGAATTGAGAAAATGTCATATTACACTCTTTGCACTGTAAAGGCTGCTGTCTCTTATAGGTATCTTCTGTGATATGTTGAAAACTTGGCTCTATATTTAATAACCCAGCTAATAAACTATTCAAAGATAAACCAGATGAGCCATTCGTCATAAATATATCACCATTTTCCTTTGCACAATGCTCACACAAATGAAACTCTGTTATTTTGCCATTGATATTTTTAGAAAAATGTAAAGTAGCTGGTCTTTGATTACATTCGGAACACATCATAATCCTCACCTCAATTTATGCACAGGGATATTATTTATATTTTAATGAAGTTAACATCGCCTTTAATAATCTTGCTCTTAATTCATCTCTATATGGTAATTCTAAATATAATACAGAACGATCAATTACGCTTAACATTATCTTCGCTTCTCGCTTATTGATAACATCTTCTTCTACTAATCGAAGAATTAAATCTTCTGCACTATTTTGAGGTATCCGACTTTGAATAAGGGATAGTAATTGGTCAATTAAATGGGCATGATCATATGTTTGGACTTTCATAATTCGAATAAAACCACCGCCACCACGTTTACTTTCCACCACATACCCTTTTTCTATCGTAAAACGAGTATTGATTACATAATTAATCTGTGATGGTACGCACTCAAATTTATCAGCGATTTCACTTCGTTTTATTTCTACTAATGATTTTTCGCTCATTTCTAATACTTCTTTTAAGTAATTCTCAATTATATCCGAAATATTTCTCACCAAGCCTCCCCCTTCTGACTTTGACTATATTTGACTATAATTATACACGATAAAAATATTATTTAGCAAGGAAGACGTTTTATTAATTTTCCCATTTTTTAGTTATTCCAAACCTGCTATCCCCATTCTTTCATGGAAGAAAAAGCATATGTTTAAAGATTATATTAACTATAGTCTGATTTATTGCAATTTTCAAGTTTAATAATTTGTGTAATGTATATCTTTTAGTGTGATAAAAAAGAGAGGCTTTTTTACATAGTATGGGGGAATTGAAAGAAAGTCATTTATCGATAAAAGCAATAAAAAAAGCCCTAAAAGCTTAACGCTTTTAGAACTTTTTGGCAGCCTGGCGACGTCCTACTCTCACAGGGGGAGAACCCCCAACTACCATCGGCGCTGAGAAGCTTAACTTCCGTGTTCGGTATGGGAACGGGTGTGACCTTCTCGCTATCGCCACCAGACTATTTATTTTTGAGGTTATTCCCTCAAAACTAGATTATGAAGTAAAAGAAAGAATGAGTAATCTTTCTTAGCTTACGCTAAGATTATTTTAGTTAAGTCCTCGATCTATTAGTATCAGTCAGCTCCACATGTCGCCACGCTTCCACCTCTGACCTATCAACCTGATCATCTTTCAGGGATCTTACTAGCTTGCGCTATGGGAAATCTCATCTTGAGGGGGGCTTCATGCTTAGATGCTTTCAGCACTTATCCCTTCCGCACATAGCTACCCAGCGATGCCTTTGGCAAGACAACTGGTACACCAGCGGTGCGTCCATCCCGGTCCTCTCGTACTAAGGACAGCTCCTCTCAAATTTCCTACGCCCACGACGGATAGGGACCGAACTGTCTCACGACGTTCTGAACCCAGCTCGCGTACCGCTTTAATGGGCGAACAGCCCAACCCTTGGGACCGACTACAGCCCCAGGATGCGATGAGCCGACATCGAGGTGCCAAACCTCCCCGTCGATGTGGACTCTTGGGGGAGATAAGCCTGTTATCCCCGGGGTAGCTTTTATCCGTTGAGCGATGGCCCTTCCATGCGGAACCACCGGATCACTAAGCCCGACTTTCGTCCCTGCTCGACTTGTAGGTCTCGCAGTCAAGCTCCCTTGTGCCTTTACACTCTACGAATGATTTCCAACCATTCTGAGGGAACCTTTGGGCGCCTCCGTTACTTTTTAGGAGGCGACCGCCCCAGTCAAACTGCCCACCTGACACTGTCTCCCACCCCGATCAGGGGTGCGGGTTAGAATGTCAATACAGCCAGGGTAGTATCCCACCAATGCCTCCACCGAAGCTGGCGCTCCGGCTTCCAAGGCTCCTACCTATCCTGTACAAGCTGTACCAAAATTCAATATCAGGCTGCAGTAAAGCTCCACGGGGTCTTTCCGTCCTGTCGCGGGTAACCTGCATCTTCACAGGTACTATAATTTCACCGAGTCTCTCGTTGAGACAGTGCCCAGATCGTTACACCTTTCGTGCGGGTCGGAACTTACCCGACAAGGAATTTCGCTACCTTAGGACCGTTATAGTTACGGCCGCCGTTTACTGGGGCTTCAATTCAGAGCTTCGCACTAACGTGCTAACCCCTCCTCTTAACCTTCCAGCACCGGGCAGGTGTCAGCCCCTATACTTCGCCTTGCGGCTTCGCAGAGACCTGTGTTTTTGCTAAACAGTCGCCTGGGCCTATTCACTGCGGCTCTCGCAGGCTTGCACCCGCAAGAGCACCCCTTCTCCCGAAGTTACGGGGTCATTTTGCCGAGTTCCTTAACGAGAGTTCTCTCGCTCACCTTAGGATTCTCTCCTCGCCTACCTGTGTCGGTTTGCGGTACGGGCACCCTAAATCTCGCTAGAGGCTTTTCTTGGCAGTGTGGAATCAGGAACTTCGGTACTATATTTCCCTCGCCGTCACAGCTCCGCTTATGTGGTAATGGGATTTGCCTCATTACCAGCCTAACTGCTTGGACGTGCTAATCCAACAGCACGCTTACCCTATCCTCCTGCGTCCCCCCATTGCTCAAACGATTTAAAGGTGGTACAGGAATATCAACCTGTTGTCCATCGCCTACGCTTTTCAGCCTCGGCTTAGGTCCCGACTAACCCTGAGCGGACGAGCCTTCCTCAGGAAACCTTAGGCATTCGGTGGATGAGATTCTCACTCATCTTTCGCTACTCATACCGGCATTCTCACTTCTAAGCGCTCCACCAGTCCTTACGGTCTAGCTTCAACGCCCTTAGAACGCTCTCCTACCACTGACATCATAGATGTCAATCCACAGCTTCGGTGATACGTTTAGCCCCGGTACATTTTCGGCGCAGAGTCACTCGACCAGTGAGCTATTACGCACTCTTTAAATGGTGGCTGCTTCTAAGCCAACATCCTGGTTGTCTAAGCAACTCCACATCCTTTTCCACTTAACGTATACTTTGGGACCTTAGCTGGTGGTCTGGGCTGTTTCCCTCTTGACCACGGATCTTATCACTCGTAGTCTGACTCCCAAGAATAAGTATTTGGCATTCGGAGTTTGTCTGAATTCGGTAACCCGATGGGGGCCCCTAGTCCAAACAGTGCTCTACCTCCAATACTCTAAATCTTGAGGCTAGCCCTAAAGCTATTTCGGAGAGAACCAGCTATCTCCAAGTTCGATTGGAATTTCTCCGCTACCCACACCTCATCCCCGCACTTTTCAACGTGCGTGGGTTCGGGCCTCCATCCAGTGTTACCTGGACTTCACCCTGGACATGGGTAGATCACCTGGTTTCGGGTCTACAACCACATACTATTTCGCCCTATTCAGACTCGCTTTCGCTGCGGCTCCGTCTCTTCAACTTAACCTCGCATGTAATCGTAACTCGCCGGTTCATTCTACAAAAGGCACGCTATCACCCATAAATGGGCTCTAACTACTTGTAGGCACACGGTTTCAGGATCTATTTCACTCCCCTTCCGGGGTGCTTTTCACCTTTCCCTCACGGTACTGGTTCACTATCGGTCACTAGGGAGTATTTAGCCTTGGGAGATGGTCCTCCCTGCTTCCGACGGGATTTCTCGTGTCCCGCCGTACTCAGGATACACTCAAGAGGGAACGAAGTTTCGACTACAGGGTTTTTACCTTCTACGACTGACCTTTCCAGATCGATTCGTCTACCCCGTTCCTTTGTAACTCCATATAGAGTGTCCTACAACCCCAAGAGGCAAGCCTCTTGGTTTGGGCTAATCCCGTTTCGCTCGCCGCTACTCAGGGAATCGCGTTTGCTTTCTCTTCCTCCGGGTACTTAGATGTTTCAGTTCCCCGGGTCTGCCTTCAGTACCCTATGTATTCAGGTAAAGATTCTATCCCATTACGGATAGAGGGTTTCCCCATTCGGAAATCTCTGGATCAAAGCTTACTTACAGCTCCCCAAAGCATATCGGTGTTAATCCCGTCCTTCATCGGCTCCTAGTGCCAAGGCATCCACCGTGCGCCCTTTCTAACTTAACTAATTGGCTTAAAAGCCTTAGTTTTTTTAATTCTTCTATTTAAAATAAAGAATCTAAGATGGCGATTACTCGGTTTCTTTCTTGGTTCTTACTTTTCATAATCTAGTTTTCAAGGAACAATCAGGCTTATTCAGCCTATCATTTTGAGGAATTGCTCCCTCAAAACTGAACAATCAAATCGTCAACAATCTTTGATGGAATGTAAATTCCATTTTCCTTAGAAAGGAGGTGATCCAGCCGCACCTTCCGATACGGCTACCTTGTTACGACTTCACCCCAATCATCTATCCCACCTTAGGCGGCTGGCTCCAAAAGGTTACCCCACCGACTTCGGGTGTTACAAACTCTCGTGGTGTGACGGGCGGTGTGTACAAGGCCCGGGAACGTATTCACCGCGGCATGCTGATCCGCGATTACTAGCGATTCCAGCTTCATGTAGGCGAGTTGCAGCCTACAATCCGAACTGAGAATGGTTTTATGGGATTTGCTCGACCTCGCGGTTTTGCTGCCCTTTGTACCATCCATTGTAGCACGTGTGTAGCCCAGGTCATAAGGGGCATGATGATTTGACGTCATCCCCACCTTCCTCCGGTTTGTCACCGGCAGTCACCTTAGAGTGCCCAACTGAATGCTGGCAACTAAGATCAAGGGTTGCGCTCGTTGCGGGACTTAACCCAACATCTCACGACACGAGCTGACGACAACCATGCACCACCTGTCACTCTGTCCCCCGAAGGGGAACGTCCTATCTCTAGGAGTGTCAGAGGATGTCAAGACCTGGTAAGGTTCTTCGCGTTGCTTCGAATTAAACCACATGCTCCACCGCTTGTGCGGGCCCCCGTCAATTCCTTTGAGTTTCAGCCTTGCGGCCGTACTCCCCAGGCGGAGTGCTTAATGCGTTTGCTGCAGCACTAAAGGGCGGAAACCCTCTAACACTTAGCACTCATCGTTTACGGCGTGGACTACCAGGGTATCTAATCCTGTTTGCTCCCCACGCTTTCGCGCCTCAGCGTCAGTTACAGACCAAAGAGTCGCCTTCGCCACTGGTGTTCCTCCACATCTCTACGCATTTCACCGCTACACGTGGAATTCCACTCTTCTCTTCTGCACTCAAGTCCCCCAGTTTCCAATGACCCTCCACGGTTGAGCCGTGGGCTTTCACATCAGACTTAAAGGACCGCCTGCGCGCGCTTTACGCCCAATAATTCCGGACAACGCTTGCCACCTACGTATTACCGCGGCTGCTGGCACGTAGTTAGCCGTGGCTTTCTGGTTAGGTACCGTCAAGGTACAAGCAGTTACTCTTGTACTTGTTCTTCCCTAACAACAGAGTTTTACGATCCGAAAACCTTCATCACTCACGCGGCGTTGCTCCGTCAGACTTTCGTCCATTGCGGAAGATTCCCTACTGCTGCCTCCCGTAGGAGTCTGGGCCGTGTCTCAGTCCCAGTGTGGCCGATCACCCTCTCAGGTCGGCTACGCATCGTCGCCTTGGTGAGCCGTTACCTCACCAACTAGCTAATGCGCCGCGGGCCCATCTGTAAGTGACAGCGTAAACCGTCTTTCAGCTTTTCCTCATGAGAGGAAAAGGATTATCCGGTATTAGCTCCGGTTTCCCGAAGTTATCCCAGTCTTACAGGCAGGTTGCCCACGTGTTACTCACCCGTCCGCCGCTAACTTTAAAAGCAAGCTTTTAAAGTCCGCTCGACTTGCATGTATTAGGCACGCCGCCAGCGTTCGTCCTGAGCCAGGATCAAACTCTCCAATAAAGAGTTGATTAGCTCATTGCTAAACTCTAGCCTTTTATTACTTTTTTTGTTTTACAACATTCGTTATAAAACGATTATTGTTGACGTTTGTTTGTTCAGTTTTCAAAGAGCAATTTATCGTTGCATCAGAGGCAACTTTTATATAATAACAGTTATAAATAAACCTGTCAATATATTTTTTGGTGGAGCCTAGCGGGATCGAACCGCTGACCTCCTGCGTGCAAGGCAGGCGCTCTCCCAGCTGAGCTAAGGCCCCATATAATGAAAATAATGGTCGGGAAGACAGGATTCGAACCTGCGACCCCTTGGTCCCAAACCAAGTGCTCTACCAAGCTGAGCTACTTCCCGAAATATAATGGCGCGCCCGAAAGGAGTCGAACCCATAACCTTCTGATCCGTAGTCAGACGCTCTATCCAATTGAGCTACGGGCGCATTAATATAAAAACAATGGTGCCGAGGACCGGAATCGAACCGGTACGGTAGTCACCTACCGCAGGATTTTAAGTCCTGTGCGTCTGCCAGTTCCGCCACCCCGGCATTGTTTTATGGAGCGGAAGACGGGATTCGAACCCGCGACCCCCACCTTGGCAAGGTGGTGTTCTACCACTGAACTACTTCCGCATCTATTTAATCGATAGTAAATTGGTGCGGGTGAAGGGAGTCGAACCCCCACGCCTTGCGGCGCTAGATCCTAAGTCTAGTGCGTCTGCCAATTCCGCCACACCCGCAGACAAAAATAAGATGAGCCATGGAGGATTCGAACCTCCGACCCTCTGATTAAAAGTCAGATGCTCTACCAACTGAGCTAATGGCTCATAAAGTGGTGCCGGCTAGAGGACTTGAACCCCCAACCTACTGATTACAAGTCAGTTGCTCTACCAATTGAGCTAAACCGGCGTAAATATAGTTGTCCAATAATAAATGGTGGAGGATGACGGGATCGAACCGCCGACCCTCTGCTTGTAAGGCAGATGCTCTCCCAGCTGAGCTAATCCTCCATTTATAACGCCTGGCGACGTCCTACTCTCACAGGGGGAGAACCCCCAACTACCATCGGCGCTGAGAAGCTTAACTTCCGTGTTCGGTATGGGAACGGGTGTGACCTTCTCGCTATCGCCACCAGACTATTTATTTTTGAGGTTATTCCCTCAAAACTAGATTATGAAGTAAAAGAAAGAATGAGTAATCTTTCTTAGCTTACGCTAAGATTATTTTAGTTAAGTCCTCGATCTATTAGTATCAGTCAGCTCCACATGTCGCCACGCTTCCACCTCTGACCTATCAACCTGATCATCTTTCAGGGATCTTACTAGCTTGCGCTATGGGAAATCTCATCTTGAGGGGGGCTTCATGCTTAGATGCTTTCAGCACTTATCCCTTCCGCACATAGCTACCCAGCGATGCCTTTGGCAAGACAACTGGTACACCAGCGGTGCGTCCATCCCGGTCCTCTCGTACTAAGGACAGCTCCTCTCAAATTTCCTACGCCCACGACGGATAGGGACCGAACTGTCTCACGACGTTCTGAACCCAGCTCGCGTACCGCTTTAATGGGCGAACAGCCCAACCCTTGGGACCGACTACAGCCCCAGGATGCGATGAGCCGACATCGAGGTGCCAAACCTCCCCGTCGATGTGGACTCTTGGGGGAGATAAGCCTGTTATCCCCGGGGTAGCTTTTATCCGTTGAGCGATGGCCCTTCCATGCGGAACCACCGGATCACTAAGCCCGACTTTCGTCCCTGCTCGACTTGTAGGTCTCGCAGTCAAGCTCCCTTGTGCCTTTACACTCTACGAATGATTTCCAACCATTCTGAGGGAACCTTTGGGCGCCTCCGTTACTTTTTAGGAGGCGACCGCCCCAGTCAAACTGCCCACCTGACACTGTCTCCCACCCCGATCAGGGGTGCGGGTTAGAATGTCAATACAGCCAGGGTAGTATCCCACCAATGCCTCCACCGAAGCTGGCGCTCCGGCTTCCAAGGCTCCTACCTATCCTGTACAAGCTGTACCAAAATTCAATATCAGGCTGCAGTAAAGCTCCACGGGGTCTTTCCGTCCTGTCGCGGGTAACCTGCATCTTCACAGGTACTATAATTTCACCGAGTCTCTCGTTGAGACAGTGCCCAGATCGTTACACCTTTCGTGCGGGTCGGAACTTACCCGACAAGGAATTTCGCTACCTTAGGACCGTTATAGTTACGGCCGCCGTTTACTGGGGCTTCAATTCAGAGCTTCGCACTAACGTGCTAACCCCTCCTCTTAACCTTCCAGCACCGGGCAGGTGTCAGCCCCTATACTTCGCCTTGCGGCTTCGCAGAGACCTGTGTTTTTGCTAAACAGTCGCCTGGGCCTATTCACTGCGGCTCTCGCAGGCTTGCACCCGCAAGAGCACCCCTTCTCCCGAAGTTACGGGGTCATTTTGCCGAGTTCCTTAACGAGAGTTCTCTCGCTCACCTTAGGATTCTCTCCTCGCCTACCTGTGTCGGTTTGCGGTACGGGCACCCTAAATCTCGCTAGAGGCTTTTCTTGGCAGTGTGGAATCAGGAACTTCGGTACTATATTTCCCTCGCCGTCACAGCTCCGCTTATGTGGTAATGGGATTTGCCTCATTACCAGCCTAACTGCTTGGACGTGCTAATCCAACAGCACGCTTACCCTATCCTCCTGCGTCCCCCCATTGCTCAAACGATTTAAAGGTGGTACAGGAATATCAACCTGTTGTCCATCGCCTACGCTTTTCAGCCTCGGCTTAGGTCCCGACTAACCCTGAGCGGACGAGCCTTCCTCAGGAAACCTTAGGCATTCGGTGGATGAGATTCTCACTCATCTTTCGCTACTCATACCGGCATTCTCACTTCTAAGCGCTCCACCAGTCCTTACGGTCTAGCTTCAACGCCCTTAGAACGCTCTCCTACCACTGACATCATAGATGTCAATCCACAGCTTCGGTGATACGTTTAGCCCCGGTACATTTTCGGCGCAGAGTCACTCGACCAGTGAGCTATTACGCACTCTTTAAATGGTGGCTGCTTCTAAGCCAACATCCTGGTTGTCTAAGCAACTCCACATCCTTTTCCACTTAACGTATACTTTGGGACCTTAGCTGGTGGTCTGGGCTGTTTCCCTCTTGACCACGGATCTTATCACTCGTAGTCTGACTCCCAAGAATAAGTATTTGGCATTCGGAGTTTGTCTGAATTCGGTAACCCGATGGGGGCCCCTAGTCCAAACAGTGCTCTACCTCCAATACTCTAAATCTTGAGGCTAGCCCTAAAGCTATTTCGGAGAGAACCAGCTATCTCCAAGTTCGATTGGAATTTCTCCGCTACCCACACCTCATCCCCGCACTTTTCAACGTGCGTGGGTTCGGGCCTCCATCCAGTGTTACCTGGACTTCACCCTGGACATGGGTAGATCACCTGGTTTCGGGTCTACAACCACATACTATTTCGCCCTATTCAGACTCGCTTTCGCTGCGGCTCCGTCTCTTCAACTTAACCTCGCATGTAATCGTAACTCGCCGGTTCATTCTACAAAAGGCACGCTATCACCCATAAATGGGCTCTAACTACTTGTAGGCACACGGTTTCAGGATCTATTTCACTCCCCTTCCGGGGTGCTTTTCACCTTTCCCTCACGGTACTGGTTCACTATCGGTCACTAGGGAGTATTTAGCCTTGGGAGATGGTCCTCCCTGCTTCCGACGGGATTTCTCGTGTCCCGCCGTACTCAGGATACACTCAAGAGGGAACGAAGTTTCGACTACAGGGTTTTTACCTTCTACGACTGACCTTTCCAGATCGATTCGTCTACCCCGTTCCTTTGTAACTCCATATAGAGTGTCCTACAACCCCAAGAGGCAAGCCTCTTGGTTTGGGCTAATCCCGTTTCGCTCGCCGCTACTCAGGGAATCGCGTTTGCTTTCTCTTCCTCCGGGTACTTAGATGTTTCAGTTCCCCGGGTCTGCCTTCAGTACCCTATGTATTCAGGTAAAGATTCTATCCCATTACGGATAGAGGGTTTCCCCATTCGGAAATCTCTGGATCAAAGCTTACTTACAGCTCCCCAAAGCATATCGGTGTTAATCCCGTCCTTCATCGGCTCCTAGTGCCAAGGCATCCACCGTGCGCCCTTTCTAACTTAACTAATTGGCTTAAAAGCCTTAGTTTTTTTAATTCTTCTATTTAAAATAAAGAATCTAAGATGGCGATTACTCGGTTTCTTTCTTGGTTCTTACTTTTCATAATCTAGTTTTCAAGGAACAATCAGGCTTATTCAGCCTATCATTTTGAGGAATTGCTCCCTCAAAACTGAACAATCAAATCGTCAACAATCTTTGATGGAATGTAAATTCCATTTTCCTTAGAAAGGAGGTGATCCAGCCGCACCTTCCGATACGGCTACCTTGTTACGACTTCACCCCAATCATCTATCCCACCTTAGGCGGCTGGCTCCAAAAGGTTACCCCACCGACTTCGGGTGTTACAAACTCTCGTGGTGTGACGGGCGGTGTGTACAAGGCCCGGGAACGTATTCACCGCGGCATGCTGATCCGCGATTACTAGCGATTCCAGCTTCATGTAGGCGAGTTGCAGCCTACAATCCGAACTGAGAATGGTTTTATGGGATTTGCTCGACCTCGCGGTTTTGCTGCCCTTTGTACCATCCATTGTAGCACGTGTGTAGCCCAGGTCATAAGGGGCATGATGATTTGACGTCATCCCCACCTTCCTCCGGTTTGTCACCGGCAGTCACCTTAGAGTGCCCAACTGAATGCTGGCAACTAAGATCAAGGGTTGCGCTCGTTGCGGGACTTAACCCAACATCTCACGACACGAGCTGACGACAACCATGCACCACCTGTCACTCTGTCCCCCGAAGGGGAACGTCCTATCTCTAGGAGTGTCAGAGGATGTCAAGACCTGGTAAGGTTCTTCGCGTTGCTTCGAATTAAACCACATGCTCCACCGCTTGTGCGGGCCCCCGTCAATTCCTTTGAGTTTCAGCCTTGCGGCCGTACTCCCCAGGCGGAGTGCTTAATGCGTTTGCTGCAGCACTAAAGGGCGGAAACCCTCTAACACTTAGCACTCATCGTTTACGGCGTGGACTACCAGGGTATCTAATCCTGTTTGCTCCCCACGCTTTCGCGCCTCAGCGTCAGTTACAGACCAAAGAGTCGCCTTCGCCACTGGTGTTCCTCCACATCTCTACGCATTTCACCGCTACACGTGGAATTCCACTCTTCTCTTCTGCACTCAAGTCCCCCAGTTTCCAATGACCCTCCACGGTTGAGCCGTGGGCTTTCACATCAGACTTAAAGGACCGCCTGCGCGCGCTTTACGCCCAATAATTCCGGACAACGCTTGCCACCTACGTATTACCGCGGCTGCTGGCACGTAGTTAGCCGTGGCTTTCTGGTTAGGTACCGTCAAGGTACAAGCAGTTACTCTTGTACTTGTTCTTCCCTAACAACAGAGTTTTACGATCCGAAAACCTTCATCACTCACGCGGCGTTGCTCCGTCAGACTTTCGTCCATTGCGGAAGATTCCCTACTGCTGCCTCCCGTAGGAGTCTGGGCCGTGTCTCAGTCCCAGTGTGGCCGATCACCCTCTCAGGTCGGCTACGCATCGTCGCCTTGGTGAGCCGTTACCTCACCAACTAGCTAATGCGCCGCGGGCCCATCTGTAAGTGACAGCGTAAACCGTCTTTCAGCTTTTCCTCATGAGAGGAAAAGGATTATCCGGTATTAGCTCCGGTTTCCCGAAGTTATCCCAGTCTTACAGGCAGGTTGCCCACGTGTTACTCACCCGTCCGCCGCTAACTTTAAAAGCAAGCTTTTAAAGTCCGCTCGACTTGCATGTATTAGGCACGCCGCCAGCGTTCGTCCTGAGCCAGGATCAAACTCTCCAATAAAGAGTTGATTAGCTCATTGCTAAACTCTAACTTTTTATTACTTGTTATCATTCTATAACGTTAGTTATAAAACGATTTATTGTTGACGTTTGTTTGTTCAGTTTTCAAAGAGCAATTTCATCGTCGTCATCGGCGACTTTTTAATATTACCAGAAGCCATTTTCGATGTCAACACTTTTTTCATTTTCTTTTTTGTTTCATCGTCGCTTGTTTCAGCAACGAATATTAATATACCACCGTTTAACTCTCTATGCAACTACTTTTTAAAAGAAAAAATATTCTTATTATTCTTCTGCGTATTCTCTCTTTATTCAGATAATATAATAAGCGATAAATAAGTTCTCCTGCTAACCTTATACTATTTTTCTTATCCCTTTCCCCCTCCCTTCTATATAGTTCAACATCATTACTAATATAAAAATACGGCACCTTTTAAGGGTGCCGTATCCTATTTAGCGATGTCTCATTAACGGGAATAATAGTACATCTCTAATAGAAGGAGAATTTGTTAACAGCATTACTAGGCGGTCAATACCAATACCTAATCCACCTGTTGGAGGCATCCCATATTCTAATGCCTCTACAAAATCCTCATCCATTAAGTGTGCTTCATCATTTCCTTGCTCACGTTCTTTTAATTGTGCTTCAAATCTTTCACGTTGATCAATAGGATCATTTAATTCAGTGAAGGCATTTGCATGCTCTCTTCCTACTATGAACAGTTCAAAACGATCTGTAAAACGAGGATCTTTTTCATTTTTCTTCGCTAATGGCGAAATCTCTAAAGGATGACCATAAATGAAAGTAGGCTGAATTAATTTTTCTTCTACTCTTTGCTCAAAAAACTCATTAACAATATGGCCATACGTCATATTTTCATTAATTTCAATATCATTTTCTTTCGCTAATCTCCTAGCCTCTTCCACACTCATCTCTGGCCAGAAGTCTACACCTGTGTATTCCTTAATCGCATCTACCATATGAAGTCTTGTCCATTCTGGTTTTAAATCAACTTGGTAGTCTCCGTATGTTACAGTTGTAGAGCCATGGATTTCTTGTGCAATATGAGCAACTAAGTTTTCTGTAAGACTCATAATATCACGATAATCAGCATAAGCTTCGTAAAGCTCAATCATCGTAAATTCTGGATTATGTCTTGTTGATACTCCTTCATTACGGAATACGCGGCCAATTTCGTATACTTTTTCTAATCCGCCAACTATCAATCTTTTCAAATGAAGCTCAATAGCGATACGCATATATAAAGGCATATCTAACGCGTTATGATGTGTAATAAACGGACGTGCAGAAGCTCCACCTGCAATAGAATGCATCATTGGCGTTTCTACTTCTAGATAGCCATGGCTATCTAAATAACGGCGCATGGATTGAATGATCTTGCTGCGCAGAATAAATGTATTCTTACTTTCTTCACTTGAAATTAAGTCTAAGTATCGTTGGCGATAACGTTGCTCAATATCTTTCAAACCATGGAATTTATCAGGTAAAGGACGAAGAGCCTTTGTAAGTAAAGTAAAATCTTGAACCTTAACAGAAAGTTCCCCTACGTTCGTTTTAAATAAAACACCTTCTACACCAACAATATCTCCTAAATCCACAGAGTTAAAAATAGCGTATTGCTCTTCGCCTACATTGTCTTTACGAACATACAGTTGAATTTGTCCTTCAAGATCTTGAATATGAGCAAATCCAGCTTTCCCTTTTCCTCTTTTTGTCATTACTCTTCCCGCAATAGAAACAGAGATATTCTTTTCCTCTAGTTCTTCTTTATCTAGAGATTCATATTGTTTTTTTAAAGCTTCAGATAAATGAGTTCTATCAAAACGTTTACCAAACGGATCTATTCCTTGTTCACGCAACTCATTCATTTTGTTACGTCTAACTAGTAATTGGTCATTTAAGTTTAATTCTTCATGACTCATGCTTAATCATCTCCAACATCTTTTTTATGTATGATCACCTAAAAAAGGAATCGTTCAATTTATACATACTTTATTATTCTACACAATGTCACGAATACAGACACTAAAAAAGAAAAAAAACTGTTAGATTTTTTGTCTAACAGCTTTATTTTTACACATATTACAGGAAATTTAAACAGTTACGTTCAAAATTAACCTACTTCGATTTCAGAATGTCCTCTTGCTTCTACTTCCAAGACTAATGCATTCAAGATCGTTACTAATTGTTCCCTAGTCTCACATTCATTAATAGCACTTCTTGTTTTCGCATTTCCTTTAATGCCCTTCAAATACCAAGCAGCATGTTTTCGCATTTCTCGAACGGCTACATACTCCCCTTTTAAATGGATTAACCGATCTAGGTGCAAGATGCATACATCCATCTTCTCTCGAACCGATGGATCACTAACTAACGCACCCGTTTCTAAATACTTAACCGTACTATAAATCATCCACGGATTTCCAAGCGCAGCTCTTCCAATCATAACACCATCACAGCCAGTTTCATCTAACATTCTTTTCGCATCTTGGGGTGTATTTACATCTCCATTCCCCATTAAAGGAATATTGATTGATTGTTTTACTTCACGAATAATATCCCAGTTTGCAGTCCCTTCATAAAGCTGGACACGAGTTCGGCCATGCAGGGCAACCGCCGCTCCACCTGCGCGTTCAACCGCTTGAGCATTTCTTACTGCATATATATGGTCTTCATCCCAGCCCATACGCATTTTAACCGTTACTGGTTTACGAACATTTTCTACAACAGCAGAAACCATATCATAAATTTTATCCGGATCTAACAGCCATTTAGCCCCTGCATCACATTTTGTAATCTTTGGAACCGGACATCCCATGTTAATATCGATAATATCTGCATTGGTATTCTGATCAACAAATTGCGCCGCTTCTACTAATGTTTCCTTTTCTCCGCCGAAAATCTGTAAACTCATTGGATTTTCACGCTCATCAATATAGAGCATGTTCATTGTTTTTTTGTTTTTTAAAACAATCCCTTTATCACTAATCATTTCCGCACAAACAAGACCCGCTCCAAATTCCTTCACTGTTAGACGAAAAGCAGAATTTGAAATACCAGCCATTGGCGCAAGAACAACACGGTTACTAATTTCAACATTTCCTATTTTAAACAATCTTTTACCTCCCTGATGAACCGTGCTTATTTATTTTGAAGTGGATCTAACTCTTCTCTCGTTATCTTTAGCACATCTACAATAGAATCAATCATTTCTTCTGAAGGCATCCGATTACCTCGCTCAATCTCTCCTAAAATAGAAACTGAAACGAGTAACTCTTTTGCTAAACCTTCCTGTGTATATCCTTTTAGCTTCCGAAAAGCCCGAATACGTCTTCCCCATTTTTCCGTTGTTTCCATACCCTTACTCCTTCTCTATCTCGCAAAAGCTGCAAACTTTCTTTTAAAAGTATTGGTTTATTTGGTAACTTTATGTCTGGAGCAACTTCTATTAATGGCACTAAAACAAATGCTCTCTCTTCTATTCTTGGATGTGGAATAATCAGCTTCTCTGATACTATATTTTCTTGATTATACAATAAAATGTCAAGGTCTATTGTTCTTGGCCCCCATCTAATTATCCTTTTTCTTCCAAGTTCACTTTCGATATTTTGACATTGTTCTAATAAGGAACATGGATTTAAGGAAGTTTCAACCTGTATGACAATATTCAAAAATAGTGCTTGTTCCTCATATCCAACTGGATCCGTCTCATAAACAGATGAAATATTTACCACCTTTATCTCTTCCTGATTATGTAGCATTTGTACAGCTTCATGTATATATTCCAACCGATTTCCTATATTCGACCCTAAAGATAAATAAACTTTATTCATTCTTTTCTTTTCCTTGTGATTTCTACCGCAACTGATTTATAGTGTCCTGGAATCGGTGGATCTGGCTTAATGATCCGAACTGTTAAACCTTCAATAAGAGAGTAGGATTCTAATAATTTCTTTGCAATATTCTCCGCTACCGCTTCAATCAATTTATATGGCTCCCCTTCCACAATCTCCTTTACATCGAAGAATAGCTGGCCATAATTAACCGAATATTGTAAGTCATCTGTTGCTCCCGCTTTTGCTAAATCTACATCTGCTTGTAAATCCACTATAAAACGCTGGCCTAACTTAGTCTCTTCTTTAAACACACCATGGTAACCATAGAACTCCATTTGGTTTAATATTATTTTATCCACTGTACTCACCCTTTCCCATCAAAGCATCCATCATCCGCGCCATTCTTGTCATTTCTTTCACATCATGAACGCGAATTAACTGACATCCTTTTTGAATGCCATAGCATATAGTTGCACCTGTTCCTTCTAATCGTTCGCTAACAGGTAAATTTAATACATGGCCAATCAATGATTTCCTCGAGGTTCCCAACAAGACAGGATAGCCCATTTCAACAAGCTTATCTAAGCCGCGCATCATGTCCAAATTCCCCTTTAAATCTTTCGCAAATCCAATACCTGGATCAAGAATGATTTTCTCCGCAGAAACTCCAACTCCCTTTACCATATCAATACTTTCCTGCAAATCAGACACTACATCTTCCAAAAAAGAAGTATAGCTAAGATTATCTCTATTATGCATTAAGATAATAGGAGCTTGATATTCAGCTGCAACCTCAGCCATACTAGGGTCTCTTTTTGCTCCCCATATATCATTGATAATATGAGCACCCGCCTGTAAAGATTGTCTCGCCACTTCTCCTTTATATGTATCAATCGATAGAGGAACATTCACTTCGTTAGCTAATCGTTCAATAATTGGAATTACCCGTTCTAATTCTTCCTCAATCGATATTTCTGTATAACCTGGTCTGGTGGATTCCCCTCCTATATCAATAATATCTGCTCCATCCTCCACCATCTGGACGGCATGTTTAACAGCTCTATCCATTTCGTTATATTTTCCTCCATCAGAAAAAGAATCAGGATTCACATTTAAAATTCCCATGATGATTGTTTTTTGATCATAGTTTAACGTATATGGACCACAATCAATTTTATTTACCATTCCCTTATTCCCTCCAACTCTTTTACAGACCATAATTGATTCGTATGTTTTCTATATTCATTATATAGCATTGTAACAACAGGACCCTCTTTTCCCTTATATTCATACTTATCGATTCTTTTAATCGGAATAATTTCCTGAATGGAATTTGTTGCAAATATCTCTTTGGCACTTGCAAGAATATCTCGTGAAAAAATGCCTTCTTTCACAGCAACCCCATAAACCTGTGCAAGTTTTACAATAAACTGCCTTGTGATGCCATTTAATATTCCTGTCTGCAAGCTAGGAGTATAAAGCTCTCCATCTACAACCCAGAAAATATTAGAGGTAATACCTTCTGCTAAATATCCTTCCTTCGTCAAAAAAATTCCTTCCCTCGTCGGCTCTGGCCCAATCTCTCTCTTGGCAAAAATATTATTTAAATAATGATGTGATTTTAAGCGAAAGAATCCCTCTGGTGTATTCCTTGGAACTGTGACTATTTGCCCTGTTTTTTCAACCATACCAGCTGCCTTTGGAAGAGGTTTTATATACACAATCGTATTTGGTTGTGTATACGGCTCTGTTTGCAGTCCAATCATGCCATTTCCTGCTGAAACATTCCAGCGGATATAGGCATTTTCTATGTTATTTATACTGAGCAGTGCTTTTATAATAGATACTGCTTCTTCTCGCTCATAAAATTTTTCTATATTCAGCTCCGATAACCCATCATTTAATCGTTTAAGATGATCATCTAATAAGAAAGGATGTCCATCATATACACGCAATGTTTCAAATAAGCCTAAGCCATACATAAATCCATGGTCAAAAACAGAGATAACCGCTTCTTCCTGACGAATTATTTGTCCATTTAAATATATATACATCTTCTACTTAGTTCCTTTTTGATAAAATTGGATAAAATTATGTAAGATTTCCATCCCAGCCTTAGTCATGATAGATTCTGGATGAAACTGAACTCCTTCGATAGGAAGTTCTTTATGTCTAAGCCCCATAATCTCTCCTTCTTCCGTCCAAGCAGAGATCTCTAAACACTTTGGCAATGATTCCTTTTTTACAATCAGCGAATGATAGCGCGTAGCTGGGAAGGGATTAGGTAAACCATGAAAAATTGTTTGATTATCATGATAAATAAGGGATGTCTTTCCGTGCATTAAATTGGTCGCTTTCACAACCTCTCCTCCAAAAACCTGTCCAATTGCTTGATGACCAAGGCACACACCAAAAATCGGTATTTCACCAGCAAAAGTACGAATCGCTTCCAAACTAATACCTGCATCATTGGGCGTACATGGTCCAGGAGAAACCATTAAGTACATTGGCTTTTCCCCTTTAATCTCCTCGATAGAAGTCTCATCATTTCTTTTCACTTGCAGTTCCTGCCCTAATGAACCTAAGTATTGGACTAGATTATAGGTGAAGGAATCATAATTATCAATCATATAAATCAATTGCCATCACCTAATTTCTCTTCTGCTAATTCTTTTGCATTCCATAACGCTCTGGCCTTTTTCATCGATTCTTTATATTCATTTGCAGGAATAGAATCAATTACAATCCCCGCACCTGCTTGTACATATGCTTGGTTTTCCTTCACCAACATAGTTCTGATCATAATATTCAATTCTATATCATGGTTAAAACCAATCCATCCTAATGAACCGGTATATGGGCCTCGTCGCACCGGTTCTAGTTCCTCAATAATTTCCATTGTTCTTATCTTTGGCGCACCCGTAATGGTTCCACCAGGAAACATACTATCAATAAGATCATACTCATCTTTATTGTCCGCAAGCTGCCCTTTTACATTAGACACAATATGCATAACATGAGAATACTTTTCTATTACCATAAATTCGTCTACTTGAACACTTCCGTACGCACATACTCTCCCTAAATCATTTCTTTCAAGGTCTACTAACATTACATGCTCTGCTCTTTCCTTTTCACTCTCGATTAATTCACGAGCAAGCTCTGAATCCTCTGCTTCATCTCTCCCACGGGACCTTGTTCCTGCTATAGGTCTTGTACTTACGTCCTTTCCCTTCTTTTTAACTAGTAATTCTGGTGATCCACTAACTAGCTGAAATTCAGGTGTATGAAAATACCCCATATAGGGAGAAGGATTTAAAACTCTTAGCTGCTGGTAGACATCAAGCGCAGATACATGCAGTGGTTTAGCCTGCCGAACAGACAAGTTAACCTGAAACACATCTCCTTCAGAAATATAGTTCTGAATTCTGCGGACAGATTGTTGAAATTCATTGTCTTCCATCGATACTTTTAATTCTGACGATTTCTCTGCATGTCCTTGAACTATCTCTTCCTTCTCTTCATCTATCCAGCCTAGCATATAGGATTCTACTTTATCTTGAATCATCGCTAACTGATTTTCTTCATATAAGGCTGAAATCCATAATTTATTTTCTTTATGATCATAAGTAAACCATTCTTCGAATAACAAAAAGAAAACATCTGGTATTTCCATATCATCTGTCGTCAGGTTGGGGATTTTTTCAATATAACGGATATAATCATAACTAATGAATCCTATCGCTCCACCTTGGAAATCTGGCAGCTCTGGATTAGTCTCTACAACATACTTATTCATCACTTCTTTTATAGAATGAAGGGGATTTCCTTCGATTCGTACAGTTCCTTTTCCGTCTATCACTTCTAAACCATTATTTCTGCCTATCATTTTCACTATAGGTGAAATTCCGCCAATACTATACCTGCCACCACGTCCACTTTCTAATAGAACATAATGGGACTTATCTTCAGCAAGGGTTAAAAAGCGCCTAAAAAACTGGTCATATGATAGAGGAATAGTCTTACTATATACTTTGTAATTTTTCAAACAGACTTCGCTCCTTATCTTTTATCTGTTCTCATCATACAAGATGTACCGAGAGAAATACAAAAAAATCACCTATTTGTCAGATAGCTGCATAACAGGAGTTTTTTAATCAAAAAAAACAAAAAGCCCCCTTTTCAAAGGAGGCCTATTTCCAAGGCTGATTTTTATCCTTATTCTTCATCAAATTGATAAAGAGGTGTGCTTAGGTAACGTTCTCCATTACTTGGGATAATTGCAAGTACTTTTTTACCTTTTCCTAGCTCTTTTGCAACTTGTAATGCTGCATAAATAGCCGCACCAGAAGAAATTCCACCTAATACGCCTTCTTCTTTCCCTGCACGACGAGCATATTCAAAAGCGTCTTCATTTGTAACCTTAATAATACCGTCATAAACTTCACTATTTAAAATTTCCGGAACAAATCCAGCACCGATACCTTGGATTTTATGCGGTCCTGGTTTTCCACCTGAAAGTACAGGAGAATCAGCAGGTTCTACTGCATATATTTTAATATCGCTATATTTTTCTTTTAGTACTTCCCCAGCACCAGTAATGGTTCCACCTGTACCGATACCAGCAATAAACGCATCTAAGCCTTCCTCACCAAAGGCCTCCACAATTTCAGGTCCAGTTGTTAATCTATGTACTTCAGGATTAGAGATATTTTTAAACTGCTGCGGAATAAAGTAACCATTTTCTTTTGCTAATTCTTCCGCTTTACGAATAGCTCCACCCATGCCCTCTGGTCCAGGAGTTAATACTAATTCAGCACCGTAAGCTTTCAATAGTCGTCGACGTTCCACACTCATCGTTTCAGGCATAACTAAAATCGCACGGTAACCTTTTGCCGCAGCAACCATCGCAAGGCCAATACCAGTATTTCCACTTGTTGGTTCAATAATCGTACTGCCTGGTTTTAAATCCCCGCTTTTTTCCGCAGCTTCAATCATCGCAAGCGCAATTCGGTCTTTTACACTGCTTCCTGGATTCATATATTCTAACTTCAAATAAACATCTGCACTTGAATCGTCCACTAAACGATTTAATTTAACAATGGGTGTGCCACCGATAAGATCTACTACAGAATTTGCGATTCTTGACATTTTCTATCTCCCCTTATCTTTATTCCGAGTATTTTAATTGGTTTTATAATATTAATTTACCAAATACCTCCTTTGTTTGTCAATCGATATGTTTGTATTTTCGGAAAAATTAATCATTAGTTCTTTTCTGTCGAAGTTTTTACTTAAATCAGGGACAAAGTGGTTAAACACATGGAAGTATGAGCCAAATCGTTGAGTATATAAACCAAATTTGTTTTTCAACCAAGCTATTGGACTTCAAGACAAAAATTTCCTTTTTTTAACCGACCACATCATCTCCACCCCATTACAAAAACGGAAAACATTCTTCATAAAAAACACCTGCAAGGAATAATGAATCCCAATTCTGCAGGTGTCTAATAACTATTTTGCTTCTTCTAATAATGTTTCTAGCTCATCCTTTGTAAACAGATATTTCTCATTACAAAAATGGCATTCTGCTTCGGCTTGTCCGTCTGTGTTGATAATATCTTCGATTTCTGCTTGACCTAAACTAATAATTGCACTTGAAAATCTTTCTTTCGAACATGTGCATGTAAAAGAAATTGGCATATTTTCAATTATTTTCACATTATCTTTTCCGCAAATTTCTTCTAAAAGCTCTTCTGGCGTTAAACCTTTTTCAATTAATTTCGAAATGGGCGGAATTTCACTTAATCTTTGTTCAATCTTTGTAATCGTTTCATCTTTCGCTCCAGGCATTAATTGAATAATGAAACCGCCAGCAGCTAAAATGCTGTTATCTGGGTTTACTAAAACTCCTACTCCAACAGAGGAAGGCACCTGTTCTGAATTAAACAAGTAATAAGTAAAATCCTCTCCAAGCTCTCCAGAAACAATCGGCACCTGTCCAGTGAAGTAATCACGCATTCCAATATCCTTTACAACAGATAGTGTGCCCTCTGTTCCTACAGCTCGTTTAACATCTAATTTTCCATGTTCATTTAAATCGAAATGAACTTGCGGGTTAGTAACGTAGCCGCGTACTTCCCCTTTAGCATTTCCGTCTACTAGGATAAGACCAATCGGACCGCCGCCATCGATTTTCACTGTTAGTTTTTGATCTCCCTTTAGCATAGCTCCTAGCATTGCTGTAGCTGTTAATGATCTTCCTAGAGCAGCTGATGCTGTTGGCCAAGTATGATGTCTTCTTTGTCCTTCTCCTACTGTTTCTGTACTTCTGACTGCATATGCACGAACTTCACCATCAAACGCTAACGCTTTTACTAAATAATCGCTCATTGTTTACTCCTTATCTTTAATCAGTTAATGAACGGAATGAAAGTTCCGTTTAAACATATTTTATTTTAGTGTATCCTTATTCTTCTTATAAATAAGCTGTAACCCTTTTAAAGTAAGAAACGGGTCTACTTCATCAATAATATTTGACTCTTTTGCAATAAGGTTCGCTAATCCACCTGTAGCAATAACCTTTGGTTGTAAATTGCTTTCTGCCTTCATCCTTTTCACAATGCCTTCCACCTGGCCTACATACCCAAAAAGAATTCCTGACTGCATAGCTGAAACGGTATTTTTACCAATTACTCCTTCTGGTCTTGCAATTTCAATACGCGGTAATTTGGCCGCTTTTGAATACAATGCCTCTGTCGCAATATTAATACCAGGCGCTATCGCTCCACCCATGTATTGCTTTTGCTCATTTATATAACAAAATGTTGTAGCAGTCCCGAAATCAACAATAATCAACGGGCTCCCATATTCATGAATAGCCGCAACTGCATTAACAATTCGATCAGCTCCGACTTCCTTAGGATTATCATATTTTATGTTTAGTCCCGTTTTTGTTCCTGGACCCACAACTAACGGTTTTAAGTGAAAATACTTTTGACACATTCTTTCTAAAGAAAACATAATTGGAGGAACAACGGAAGAAATAATTATTCCATCAATATCTGAAAACGTTAAACCGACATGATCAAATAGGGATTTAATGATCATACCATATTCATCTTCCGTTTTATAACGATTTGTTTCAATTCTCCAATGATGCTTTAATTCTTCTTTATCATAAACACCTAATACTATATTTGTATTTCCAATATCAAAGACAAAAATCATTATAGTCACCACTTTTTATTAATTTCATTTTCCCGTCATTATCTCGTATCACTTTATTTACTTAGGAAAGCTATACCTAGAGTCTATCCAATACTGGAAATATCATAACATACAACCAGAAAGAGACAAAGCCTAAAGCAATGACTGTTTCCAAAAGATACGGTTGTAAAGGTTTTGACAAAAAAAAGACACGCTCGAAAGCGCATCTTTTTCCAACGATTACTCGTTATCATCTTTTTTGTTAATATTTACTTTTAGATCTTCCGTGCCTAAGGTAGTATCGGCCTTTTTCGTACGGTCAGGCAAGACACCATCTTTGTATAAGCTATTGATTTGTTCTGCATCCAACGTTTCAATTTCAAGAAGTGTTTCAGCGATTAAGTTCAACTTCTCACGGTTTTCTGTAAGAATTTGTTTTGCTCTTTCGTAACATTCTTTTATAATTCGTTGAATCTCTAAATCAATGTCATATGCAATTGCATCTGAATAATTTTGTTCATTATTTAAGTCACGACCTAGGAATACTTGACTTTGCGCTTGACCAAATTGTAATGGTCCAAGTTTATCACTCATTCCATATTCTGTTACCATTTTACGGGCAATACCTGTAGCTCGTTGGAAATCATTATGAGCTCCAGTACTTACTTCCCCAAATACGATATCCTCAGCAACACGACCGCCAAGTAATCCAGTAATCTTATCAAGAAGCTCTTGTTTCGTCATTAAGAAACGATCTTCCTTAGGAAGCATAACTGCATATCCACCAGCTTGGCCTCTAGGTACGATTGTTACTTTATGAACCATATCCGCCTCATCTAATACAACACCAATAATCGTATGTCCAGCTTCATGGTAAGAAACAATGTTTCTTTCTTTTTTGGAAATAACACGACTTTTCTTGGAAGGTCCAGCAATAACACGATCTGTCGCTTCATCCATGTCTTCCATGTCGATTTTCTTTTTATCCGCTCTCGCTGCAACAAGTGCAGCTTCATTTAGAAGGTTTTCTAAATCCGCACCAGAGAATCCTGGAGTACGTTGAGCGATGCTTTTTAAATTAACAGACTCATCTAACGGCTTATTACGAGCATGTACACGTAATACCGCCTCACGACCATTAACATCTGGTCTATCTACCGTAATTTGTCGGTCAAAACGACCTGGACGTAACAATGCAGGGTCAAGAATATCAGGACGGTTTGTAGCAGCAATGATAATAATCCCTTCATTTGCACCGAATCCATCCATTTCAACTAATAGTTGGTTTAACGTTTGTTCACGTTCATCGTGTCCTCCGCCTAAACCAGCGCCACGCTGACGACCTACAGCATCGATTTCATCAATAAAGATAATACAAGGAGCATTTTTCTTCGCATTTTCAAATAAATCACGAACTCGAGAAGCCCCTACCCCAACAAACATTTCCACGAAGTCAGAACCACTGATAGAGAAGAAAGGTACACCAGCTTCTCCCGCTACAGCTCTAGCAAGTAATGTTTTACCTGTTCCTGGAGGTCCATTAAGCAGGACACCTTTTGGTATTCTAGCACCTAGCTCAGCAAATTTCCGTGGATCTTTTAAGAATTCCACCACTTCTACCAGCTCTTGCTTTTCTTCATCTGCGCCCGCTACATCATTAAAGCGAACCTTTTTCTTTTCTTCATTGTACAGTTTTGCTTTACTCTTACCAAAGTTCATTACACGGCCGCCGCCGCCACCTTGGGCTTGATTTAACAAGAAGAAAAATAAGATAAAAATAATCACAAACGGAATAATTGAAGTAAAGAATGTGATCCATCCACTTGTTTCTTGTGCAGGCTTGACATCGATTTTGGAACCTTCTGTAGCAGCCTTTAAGATCACTTGAGCATTTGTTTCATTATTAGTTACATAAGAAACAAACGTTTCATTTTCTTTATAGCCTTTTAATTTCCCGCGTATTTCAAGGACACCTCTTTCAGGCTGCTGCGTTATTTCGGCAACATCACCAGCATCAAGGTGATTTATTAATTCAGTATATGTTAATTGCTTGGTAGGCTGATTATTCCCATTGAAAAAACTAACCACACCGATAATTACTAAAAATATTAATAAATAAAAAATGGTATTACGAAAAATACGGTTCATCCCTTACCTCCTCCCACGGTAAACAAACTATAGAGTATAGTAACATAGAAAATTAAGTAAATTCAAGGAATTACCCTCTCCGGGCTAGAATTCCTCTTTTCATGTACTTATTCACTGTCACTCGTATAAACTTCCGGTTTTAAAACACCAATATATGGTAGATTTCGATACCTTTCCGCGTAGTCTAATCCATAGCCAACAACAAAAGCGTCTGGTACGATAAATCCTACATAATCAGCTTTAAGATCTGTCTTTCTACCAGTTGGTTTATCAAGAAGTGTCACAATTTTGATTGATTTTGCTTTACGATAACGGAACAACTCTACAAGATAGCTTAAAGTTAAACCACTATCAATAATGTCCTCGATAATTAGTATGTCTCTTCCTTCCACAGAAGTATCCAAATCTTTTAAGATTTTTACTTCTCCAGAAGATACAGTAGAATTACCGTAGCTTGACACATCCATAAAATCCATTTCAAGGTATGTATCCACGCGCTTTAAAAGATCTGCCATAAAGGGCATAGCACCTTTTAATACTCCAATTGCCAAAGGAAATTTATCTTGATATTCCTCTGTAAGCTGAAATGCCAAATCTTTGATTTTACCTTGTATTTCCTCTTCAGATATCAATATTTTTTCAATATCGTGTTTCATTTCTTGTGTGCCCCCTAGAAGATCATTGCTTTTTATATGTTATTAATAGATTACTACCACTATTCGTATTACTATGAGAATATATCGATTTTTTTAGTCCTGGAATCCAAAGAATTTCACCTTTGCTATCCGTAACGATCGGCCAATTCTCCCTCTTATGGATTGGAATCTTTTCATCGATAAAAATACGGTTCACTTTTTTCCTTCCATTCATCCCTTTCAAATGAATTCTATCGCCATCTCTTCTAGTACGGATAATAAGAGGAAAGGAAATAGAAGATGCATCCAAAAGAATACAATGGTCATCAATAATCGTTTCACCGTCTATATATTCTACCTTAATATTGTACCCATTTGGTAATAATAACTCTCCCATTTTTGATAATTCATAATAAAAGGATTGTGCTGGAGAAAAATTAAGTTGAAAATGAAGAAAATGATACGACTTTTTCACTTTCAAACCATTCGGGAGATCAATATTTCCAGAAGAATGAGGACTCTTAAGTAATATCATCATTTGCTCAGTATGTAATGCGGATAATGAAATAGGTATCTCGTCATAGAGATAATTTAATATTAGTTGAATACATCTTCTTTGTAAAGGAATAGCTATTAAAAGAAAACGATTAATATCAACTACTACTTCCGCAGCCTTTTTTTCAACCATTACATCAGAAAGCTTTTCTTCAGCCTGCTTCATTAAATAGGTTTCATCGTCTGTTAATTCTTCACTAAACCGTTGAAAATGCTTCGCCGCATGAATATTTTCTTTTTTTAAAAAGGGCACAACGTGTTTTCTGTATCTATTGCGGCTATAGGTATCTTTTTCATTGCTTGGATCTCTTCTTGGATTAAGATTATGTACTTTACAATATTCCTCAATGTCTTCCCTTTCTAAACATAAAAAGGGACGAATAATTTTCCCTGTACCAAAAGGACGCATAAAAGGAATTCCAGCCCTTGCTTTCCCTAAACTTCCTCTCGTTAATCGCATTAAGATAGTTTCTATTTGGTCATCTCCATGATGACCTAACGCTAAGTAATCTAAGTTATGCCTTTTCATTACTTTTTCATAGAAGGAATACCTGCATTCTCTTGCTGCTTTTTGTGAATTCATTCCTGTTTTTTGGATAAATGCTGGTAAATCTATTCGCTCCCAAGAAAAAGGAATGTTTCTTTCTTCACAGAACGATTTTACAAACTCAGCTTCATCGAGCGACTCCTCCCCTCTAAACATATGATCCACATGTCCAGCAAAAACCTTGATTTTCCATTCTTCTTGTTTTGTCCATAAAAAATGAAGAAGCGCTAAAGAATCTGGTCCTCCAGAAACTCCAACCAAGATTTTCTTACCTTCTAGGTTCATATTTTTTCCTTGCAGGTAATTTAAAATTTGATCCTCAAACATTTTTCATTACTTCCTTATCACTATCACTATTCTACCGGCCTTGATGTTATTACTTTTTCATCAGAGGTTGTAGTTACTATAGTCAAGGATATCACTTTTTTAAAAGTGATACCAAAGACTATTCTCTAAAAATTGCTGAAAATCCTCTTTTCAAGTTAATTGACCATATATATACAAAATATAACAAATAGAGATAAGGATAATGATGAGTATAGATTCAGCCCATCCTGCCTTTTTCTTCTTTTTAACCAATTTACTTCTTGTTTGAGCAGATGGAGCAGGTTGAATGTTCACTTGGCGAGCTTTACTTCTATTCGTTCCAGCTGTTATCGTGCTTCTACTTGTTTTTTTTGATTCTCCACTTGTTAATTTTAAATAATCTAATCGCATTTCTTTTGCAGATAGATATTTTCCTGTTAACGCATTTAGTAGAATCCCCTCGAAACGCATTAATTCCTGCTTTTGTCGAATCATCATATGCAGCTGTTTGATCCCGCCCTCTTTTTTATTAAAGCGCTTTGGATAATAAAGATTTAGTATAATCATCGCAACAGCAAACAAATCATAGCTTGGCTCTGCCTTTCTTGTGCCTGCCCCCCAGTATCCTCTATCAAAGAACTCGGTAAATTCTTTAATCGCTCTCCCTTTTATGGTTGTCCCCCCTACATCAATACATCTAATTCTTGTTGGAGGTCCTGTAATAATCAGGTTTTCTGGTTTTAAATCTCCAAACACCCAATTATTTTCATGAAGATTTTGTAAGTCCTTTAATAATTGGATCATTAGCACATCGATCCATAAGTCTTCCTTATTATGGATAAAGGTTAGTAAATCAGGTCCATTAATATACTCCATTACATAAAAAGAAATAGTTCCTCTATTTGTTACCCAATCATCTACATCTATTAAAGAAGGTCCAAGGCTATAACCTTGGACCTTTGCGAAGGATTTCAAAACATTTACTTCAGAAGTTATAGATACACTGTTGTTGCTTAATTTCAAAGCAACTCTTCCTATTTTGGAATCTGCTAAAAAAACTGTCCCATTCGCTCCATAGCCAAGTTCCTTTAAGATTGTATATTGCTTGTTATGCCACTTTCCTTTTATTACTGTTCCACTATTTATTTTAAATTGACTCTTCGATGTATTCATCATCACTTGAAATCAAGCTCCTTAATGAGCGCTTATGCTTAAAGTAACGAATGGCTTCCTTTAAAGCTGGACCTGTTGGTGTAATGCCTCCTGTCGATAACTTTGGAAAGATACTTGTTAAAGATTCAAGACGAGGTGTCCAATCCATTAATTTTTCGACATCTTTCTTTTTCCCGGGAAATACAAACACAGAGTAGCGATTCTCGCCAGATCGAGCATTCAAGCTTAAAGATAGATCAAGCAAAGCTTCTTTTACAGTTGGTAGTTTATGTTTCATACTAGCGCTTGTATCTAGTAATACTAGCACTTCCAGCTCAACAGTTTCCCCCAGTTCGTCCACAACCTCCATTACCTCTCCTCTTTTTTCGGGAGGAAGATCCTCCATCGTCTTAGAGGAACCTAATATTTGCTGAAGCTCTTTATTTACTACCCCTTGGAGTGTTTGGGTCATCGCCTTTTTTGTTACCATTTGGACAGTCTGACTTAACTGCTGTGCATAAACCACTTGACTAACACCGCCTCCAGAGAGTGCAATGCCTTCAATTTCTTTCATCCCCTGCTCATCAATTGTATCTTGTTCCATTACCCCAATAACATTTACTGTAATTCCTTGTTCATTTGCTAATGCTGCCATTGCGACAGGATCTTCTCCTTTATTAGAACATCCATCTGTGATAAGCAAAATCTGCTTTAACGTACCTGTTTTCATAAATATCTCCCCTCCATCTTTATGAGTTAGTCCCATTCTCGACGAAAAGAGAAGTATTTATACCTGTTCTGAAGGATAAACAGATTAGTATAATAAAAAACTAACAAACAGTATTTTTCTCCTACTGAATGTTAGTCCATTTAAATTTTTATAGAACTAGAAGGACCATTTTAAACTGACAAATTTAGTTTGCAATTTGCTTAAAGCCTTTTACTGGAATGGACGCCCACTTTGGAATATTATGGTCGATTTTCGCAACTAATACGGTCATGTCGTCTTCAATTAACCCTAAGCGGGAGCGGATAACCTCCTCCATAATTAAATCTGCTACCTCTTGAGGGTTCTCTGTTTTTAATTCCTTAATTTTTCTCTTCATCCAAATCTCAAAGTTTTCAACATGTTTTGGTCCTTCAAACACACCATCACTCATCATAATGAGAAGATCTCCAGCCTTTAATTGTTCACTCACAACATCCACATCAAATTCTTGCAGGATTCCCATTGGCAAATTACTTGCCTGTATTTTCATAACCTTTGACCCTCTTTTGATGAAACTAGGTGTAGAGCCAATTTTCAGAAATTTGACTGCTGCGTTTTGGAGATCAATCATTGCTAAATCCAGTGTGGAAAAAATTTCATCCGTTGTTCGCAAAGAAAGAATAGAATTAATTGATTTTATCGCTACTTGTTCTTCAATCCCTGATTGCAGAATTTTTTGCAATAATTGAAGGGTCTCTTCACTTTCTACATGTGCCCGCTTCCCATTCCCCATTCCATCACTAATTGCCATAGCGTATTTACCTAAACCTAGTTCAATAGTAGAGTAGCTATCTCCTGAAATAAACCCGCCATCCTTTGCTGCATGCGCAACACCAGTCTCTATTGTATAAGCTTTTGCTGACCGGAATGTTGCATGACTATAGTCTTTGGAATACTCAGAAACCTCCTCTTTATTTACAATAATGGTCTCGCCAAGAATATCGGATAGCATTGGTGCAATTAGTTTTTCACATTCTCCGTAGCCTGTATTGTATGGAATAGTGATATCGATATCTACATTTCCTTGTTCCAAGCTGTATATTTCAACATTTTCAATATGAATGCCAAACTCTTGAATAGCTTCTAGGATTAATTCCTCCTGCTTGTAGTGATTTTCTCTTTCTCTTTGAATTTCTTTCGCAAAATCACCCATTACCTCAGAAACACCGAGCAATTGATCTGCAACTAATTTTCTGCTTTCCTGTACTTGTTTTTTTAATTTTTGATTTGCCTGATACAATGTCAATTCTTGATGGATTGCATCTGTCACCTTCTTCGACCTTGTACAATGCTTATCCCACTCCCTTTGAAGGCTAGAGGAAATATTCCCACCAGTATCAGCCATTTCAGTCATAATATCTTTCATATAGTCATAGGTTGTATTAAAGTTACGTGCCCAGCAATGTTCTTTACGAAAACATGTCTGACACGTCTTTTCTGTCACATTGCTTAAAAAGTAGTCTAGCTCCTTGTCTTCTTCCTCTATCATTTCACTTATATTTGTGGGAGAAAAACTTTTAGAGAGTGCTTGAAATACATTGGAAAACTGAGATACTCTTTGAGCTGTTACATCTCTCATTTTTCTCATATATTGCTGTTGTTCTTGGGAATATTCTGCTGTTCCTGGTATATGCTTTGCTATGCGTGAGGTTAAACTTCTCGGTGTCATAAGAAATAGGAAAACAGCTATAGTTGTTTCCATCAATGAAACAGATAGGACGCCCCCACCTTCTCCATACATGCCAATAAGGAGAGTAGCAATAAATAAACCAAGTGCTACACCGATTTTCTTTCCTTCTTTCAGCAATCCACCTAGAAGACCAGAAAAAGCCAATAAGCTCATATGATAGAAGCTAGAGATGCTTGCAAGACTAAAAATTAATCCGGTAACAACGCCAACAGTCGAGCCAATAGTGGCCCCTGCAATAAAGGAAAAGAGGAGAACTAAATAACGAGACATAATATGTTCAATCGATAAGCCATAAACAGCCCAGCCAATTGTTCCCGTCATAATAGAAGCTAGCATAATGATAAGACAGACAATTTCTTCTGTTTTAAGGGCTTGTCTTCTTTTATTGACCGTGAGTAACGGCAGACTTTGTAAAAAAATTAATGTAAGTATATAGCCAAGACTTCCTTCTACAAACGCTAACATTCCACCATACAGTGTAAAACCATTTGTTAAAAGATAGGCTTTCACTAAGCTGCCTAAAAAGACTAGTCCAAACACAAATAATGGTACAAGTTGCTGCTCTTTATTTTTCCAATTTAAAATGATTTTATAGCTAATCAAAAAGAAGAAAGACAAGACAAAATTAGAAGCTGCCTCTGTTACCCCTAAAGTAGCAGCACCGGCTATTAATCCAATAAGCGCGAGTGGTGCTTTATCTTTCCTTGATAGATATACTGCTGCAAAAAATGGAAGAGCAAAAGGAGTAAGTTGTCCTAATATTAAGGCTCGTCCAAGTAAAAAACCGAGAATTAATAGTAAAAAGCCTTTTACTAAAAAGAAGTTTTCTACTTTTGTATAAAATTTATGAACTAATGAACTGAAGCTATCCCGTGACTTCCCAAAATCAACTTCACCAATCGGATCGATTATATCCCTTTCCACTTTCTCCATAAACCACACTCCCTAACAAGTATCGTTGCTCCACATTATAGAAGGTAGCTATTTAAAAGTTTGTCAAAATAACGAAGCAGTTCCAATCTTTCGCTCGACTTCTTTCCTCCAATTTTTTATGGAAATACAAAATTCGATAGATTCCTTCTATCCAGGAAAAAGTAGTTACTTTATAATTAGTGAGCCTTATCAACAGACAAGCTTAATATAAATGGTCTTTTCTACTGTCACTTTTTTTATATTTCTTGCTTGTTTTTGTCATTTCATGCAATATGCTTTTTGGTCTTTCTACTCATTAACAAGTGCTTAAACATACATTAAACTACCCTATTAAATAAATGTCTAAAATCTATTGACATTGCGATTATTTATTTGTATTATATTAATTGTCTTGTTAATATTATGGCGGTGTAGCTCAGCTGGCTAGAGCGTACGGTTCATACCCGTGAGGTCGGGGGTTCGATCCCCTCCGCCGCTATCCAAAAAACCACGTAAAAAAATTCACGTGGTTTTTTTGTATTCTTTTTTACTGCATAGCTGAACAGACAAACTTCCTATAAAAATATAAAAAGCAAGCCAAATTGGCTTGCCTAAGCTATGGGAATATATAAACGATAAACCCTGCTATCTATTTGGTTATTCAGCAGCAAGTTACCCTCGTCTAGCGCCTCTTCCCCCGCGTTTCGACTCAGTATTTCGTTTCAGAGAAGCTAATCGATCTTCACTGTCTTTTAAGAAACGAGCCATTTTAGATTCGAAATTCTCCTTAGGAGCACGATTTTCATTTGATTTTGCATTACGTGACCTTTGAGAATTCCCTCCGGAATAGCCGCCTCTTGATTCTCTTCTTTCTCCGCGTTCGTATTGTGGTCTTTCTGGTCTCTCAGGTCTTTCTGGTCTATCTTTTGCTTTCTTAATAGATAGTCCAATTTTTCCATCTTTCTCGACATTAATCACTTTCACTTCGACTTCATCGCCTACTTTTAAGTGATCATTAATGTCTTTTACATAATTGTCTGCGACCTCACTAATATGAACAAGACCTGTTGCGCCTTCTGGGAGCTCAACAAACGCACCAAAATTAGTAATTCCTGTTACCTTTCCTTGTAACTTGCTGCCTACTTCGATTGACATAAAAAAGTTTTGCCTCCTTAAGGATATAAAAAATCGTACTTACTTATATTATACAGAATGGAAAAAAAGAGTGTCAATATTACTGCTGACCTTATTATTTTCCAGTTGTGTTTTTTGCATCTTTTTCAGGGATATTAAAAATAACTTCCCCTTTTTGTGAAAGTAATAAGTCTTTCCTTGCTAATTTAGCTAAATACTCTTCATCATTTAACTTAGCAATTTGGTCTTTTAGGTCTGCCTCTTTCTTTTCTAATGCAACAAGTTGTCCATCTAACTTTTCTTTCTCTGCTCTTTTCTCTTTTAAAGTGGAGCTTTGTGATATGAGTGTGGAAATCATGATAAAGCCAATAACAGCAGCACATACAAAGAACGTTGTCAGCCTGCGCATCAATAGCTTTTTCTTTCTAGCTCCACTAAGACTATTAGCTTGATGCTGTAAATTATATTCTGTTGGAAATGTTGTAACATCTGGTTTTCTTATGGCACTCATATGAGGCTCCTCCTTTCCATTATTTTTTTCTTTTAGCCATCCATTGTTTCAAATAGTTCTTTATTTCAAAGTAATATCCTGCCAATTTATTAAAAATTCTCTCGACGAATAATTTACCCTTTTTCGGCACAATTAGCCACAGCAGGGATAAAAGCCATTCAATTGGTTTAAAGAGTATTCCTATGATAAATCTTAATGTCCTAATTATACCATTGACAAGTGCCATAAGTCCCTTACCTAGAGCAATTATTATCGACAAAAGGAAGAAAATGATAGATTTAATTGGCTTATATACAATATTTACACCTATTCTAAGGAGAAAACGATAAGCATGGACACAAAAAGAAATAATTCCTTTTAATAATTGAAGGTAAAGAGTTTGAAATAAACTTTTGTACATAGCAAAACCTAATAGCAATGCTAAAGCCAAGTAAATGCGAACTTCTCCTTTGTTTACTAGAAAAAGAACATAAAACATAAGAAGAGCTTGCAAAACCCAAAAAAGGATATCATGGATAAAAACAATACTTCTTTTCCTTTTTGGCCTTTTCAAGAAGTATTGATATGTATCTAAACTTATTCCAAAGAATAGACCCATGCTAACCATTGCCAGCATGGTCATAAATTGTGTAGATAGTGTCATCGGAATATCTTGCTAAAGAATCCCTTAGCCTTATCTCCACTTTGATCGTCCACATAAACTAAATCAAATACCTTACCTTTAATAGAGACGATTCCCTTTTCTACATCAAGGTTTTTCATTTGCAGATTTTGACCGCGAATAGATAAAAATCCCATTACTGTTTCTAATATGAATTCTTCGTTATCAAAACTCTCTACTTGCTTTACACCCGTAATATCAAGCAGCTTTCTTCCTCTCATAATCACATCATGGTCTACAGTATTACTTTTGGTCATATTTGATTCATGATATTGGCTCATCATTATCCCTCACAATCCATTAGTACAATCTCTACTTGTACAAATATATGTGAGGAATCCTTATTTTAGAACAAGCCTTATAAGCGAAGAAAATAACCCTACTTTGTTTATTGCCATCTATATCGATTACTAAACTTAAGAAAGTGTTTCTTCTTTAATTATTTTATACATATTGGCAGCATCTTCTTTTTTCGTGGATTCCTGCAACATTTCCACCTTAGCTGTAACTAGCTTTTGCCCAAAACGAACTTGTAGCTCATCGCCGACCTTCACATTTGTGCTTGCTTTCGCCTGCTGTCCATTCACTAAAATTCTTCCTTGATCCGCAACTTCCTTTGCCAATGTTCTTCGTTTAATTAAGCGCGAAATTTTCAAGAATTTATCCAGTCTCATCCTAATAGCTCCTTCATATTGTTATTTTTTCTTTGCTTCATTCCAAAATTGGTCTAATTCTTCTAAATTCATTTGGCTCCATTCCTTCCCAGACTCTTTTACCCTTTCTTCTATATAAGAAAAGCGCTGTATAAACTTTTTATTTGTCCGGAAGATGGCTAATTCTGGATCCACTTTATAAAACCTAGCAATATTTACAAGCGAAAACAAAATATCACCAAATTCACTTTCTATTTGTTCATTATTATTAACCTCTTTTAATTCCTCTTGAAACTCCAGAATTTCCTCTTTTACCTTTTCCCAAGCTCCTTCTACATTCGGCCAATCAAATCCTATCTTTGCCGCTCTTTTTTGCAGTTCATAAGCTTGCATTAAGTTAGGCAACGCACTATTTATTCCCTCTAAAACAGACTCCCTGTCCGTTTTTTCTTCTTGTTTTTTCGCATTTTGCCAATGTTTCATCACATCATCAACAGAATCTGCTTGTTCTTCGCCAAATACATGTGGATGTCTACGAATCATTTTATCGGAAATCCCTTCCAATACATCATCAATAGAAAAATAACCTTCATCTTCTCCGATTTGACTATGAAGCATCACTTGCAATAACACGTCTCCAAGCTCTTCAATAATGTGGTCAATATCTCCTTCATTAATGGCTTCAATTAATTCATAGCTTTCTTCCAGTAAATATTTCCGTAAGCTTTCATGGGTTTGCTTTTTATCCCATGGGCAGCCATTTGGTCCACGAAGCTCTGCTATTATCTGCCTCAGTTGAGAAAATTCTTTATATAAGAATTTTTCTTCCTGAACAGGAGGCACATATATGCTTGTTAAATTATTTAAATCTACCTCTCTATCCAACTCATGCAGCTCTATTTCTTTTATCTTTTCTAGACTGCTTCCCGCTGCAGTGACAATCTTAATTGGATAATCATATGGCAGCATATCCATTAAGGTTAACTTCACTTCCGATGCAGAAAAAGTATCATATACCTGGCCAATAATCAAATGATTTCTAAGCTGAATACTTGCTCGATTAAGAGCAGTTCCGTCTAGCAGCTGAAAACCCTCAATTGGATCAATTCGCAATGCCTGAAAAATACTGTCTAAAAAGCTTTGACCCCCAGCAATTTCGATAGAGGCAATTCCTTCTTTATCTTTTTCTATTAAGAGTTGTACTGTTTTCTCTGCAACAAGCGGGTGACCTGGAACAGCATAGACAATATCCATCTCTTTTGCTTTTTCTAAAAGGAATTCAACAATCTCCTCATATACGGCTTCAAATTGATTATGTTTTTCATAAATAGAATCAAAGGAATAAAAGGTTATTCCCTCTTGCTTAAGCGTTGAGATAACGGGATGATCCTTCGTCCGGACATATACAGTTTTATTGTCATCAATTAAGCTGCGATAGACACCTAAAGGCAGCTGGTCTATATCCCCAGCTCCTAATCCAATAATTTTTATTTGACTCATTTTATTTCCTTCCTTTTTTCGGTAAAAACCATTTTAGTTTACTTCCTAATGGTAATAATGATAATTCCTTTTCTTTAAAAACATTTCCTCGCAACACGATTGCCACATATATTATTCCACCTATTACTACCCCGGATACTGCTTGAATAGCGCTTTTAATCCGGTCATGCTCGATCCCTTCAAGCAGTATAGAAGTAAGTGGTATATATCCTCTCAGTACAAGTAACATAACTAGACTCGCACCACTTATAATCATTATCTGTTTTAAACTAATAAGCGGTTCTTTGACTATTTTTTTCAATTTTACTGCCATTAAAATTAGAATGATAGATAATACAATAAGCGATGCATAGGCTGCTCCATCTATCCCAAAGGCAGGAATGAGCACAATGTTAAGAACATACTTCCCTATAAAACCTAATACAATCAAAAGGGCTGGATAGAAAGATTGCCCTAAGCCTTGAAGAACGGCCATTATCGTTGCAATAATAGCATTAAGGAATATTACAAAAAACAGAACAGTAAGCACTTCTGAACCGGCATCATTCTTAAACAGCATGCTGTTTGTCTCTCGAATAATCCCAATTAGCCCTACAGTCGCTCCAAGTCCAATAAAAAAACTGACTAAAAGAGAGAAATGGATATTTCTCATAAGATCCCTCTTACTTGTCTTTTGGCGATTCTTTGTAATAAGCGGGACAATACTTAAAGCCATCGAAGTAGAAATGATACTTCCAATTTGTATGAGCGGCTGCCCTCTATCATAAATTCCTTTCATCACTTTGGCCTTTTCATCAGCCATGCCATTTTCCATTAATAAGGAATATAAATTCAATGAATCTGCTAGTTGCAATAACACTAAAAGCATACTACTAATAGAAATAGTTATGCCCTCATATATTACTCTTTTACAAAGAATACGATTCTCCCTTTCAAAAAGAAGCGAAAAGTGAAAAAGCGAAAAAGAAAGGGCGGATTTCCTATAAAAATAAATTAAGACGAACAAGGAGAGTAAGCCCCCGACAACAGAGCCAAACATAGCACCTGCCCCAATGGCATATAAGGAGTAACCTTGATAAGAAAAAAACACAGCGACGAACAGAATAATCCCTACTCTGATTAATTGTTCGCCCACCTGTGAAACTGCTGTCGGAATCATATTTCCTTCCCCTTGGAAAATCCCTCTCAAAATAGCAATCAAAGGGGAAAACAGAAACGCAAAAGAAATAACTTTCATTAAGGATGCCAGATGAGGATCTCCCATCCAAGAGGCAAGTCTTCCTGCATTAAAAAATAGAGCTAGAAAAGCTATCATGCCAATGGGAACAAATAAGAAAAAAGAGGAACTCACAAGTCTATTTATACCTGATTGATTCCCCTCTACTTTCATTTCCATATACAATTTTGATAGTACGACTGGAAAACCATATGTAGATAAAGCAATAATTACCCCATAAAAAGGATAAACTTGCTGATAGATATAAAAGCCTTTATCACCAACAATATTTTGAAACGGTATTCGATATACAGCACTTAGTACTTTAGTTATTAAGGCAGCTATCATGAGAATAAAAGCGCCTTTAAACCAGACATTTGATTGCGAAGTCTTCACATGTCTAGCTCCTTCCATAATTACTTTCGCTAGTATTATAGCATAGTTAGATGGAAGATGTATCCTTGAACATAACACTTTTTCCATAAATTAACATAAAAAGAGGAGGGGGACATAAGTGTTTAAGTCAAATTTAACCCCGAACAATTATACGCAAACAAAATTCGTATAATTGTCCGAGGCTTTTATCTATTTTATGAAAGAGAGGTTGTGGTAATCACCCGCAGACTGAATACACTTCGCTTCCCATGGGGCGAGCGCCAAGCCTCCTCGGCGCATAGAGTGTCTGTAGCGTAATGGAACGAATTGGTTTCACAACTAAATTAGAGGTTGTTCATCTTTATCCATTATATATTTTGTTTTTTCCAGCCACGCCTAAAAACAAATCCCCTTATTACATAATGCTTATCAAGATAATAATAAGCATTGGTAGAAAAACAATGACATACCCAATTGGATTAGCAAAGTTTAATGTCCAGCCAACACCAAAACGCTTCTCCACAAAAATAGAAGGATCGCTTTTATTAAAATAAAATAAACCACCTTTCCAATAGCTATCTCCATCAAAAGATGAGATTTCTTTGGTGTCCTGTTCTTCTCCCTCCGCTCCGCGATTTAGTCTTTCTAATTTAATCGTAAAGAAAATTGCTCCAATTAATAAAGATAAGGTAATAATAATTGGAATAAGAAAGACTAAGTGATCACTGAAGATATTATCGTATAAAATTGTTAATTGTAACAATATGATAGGAACCGTTATAGCAATAGACGTAAGAAGAAAGAACCAGCTTGTATATTTGCGATACTTTAGCTGTCTAAGCTTAGATGCTTGTTTATTATTGGCACTTATTTTAATCCCTGATTTTTTAGTGGCGCTGTTTATACTTAAGAACATAATCTGCATAACCAGTAAAATCAATAGCATGGACACACCAGATATAGGCGTCTTCTTCGTAAATCGATCAGCTTTTCCAGACAATCCCCAGTGTACAGGTATTTCCGCTGGTAATAAATGATACTGTGTTGCCGTAAAGATCAAAAATCCTACCGTAATAATTATTGGAATAAGAAATACATACCACGGGAGCATCTCATCCTTTTGTCTAACTCCAATTTCTGTTACATTTATTTCTTTTAGCTCCTCCTCCCACTTATTCTCTGCTTTTAGTGCCATCATTTTTCCGTGAAAGTAAAAGTAGAGACTTAAGCTCCAAAACAAAATAGCAAACAGCAAAACGGTTCCACCAATCGCTACTTGATCTGCTTGAATATTATTCGCAGCTTGCCAAATATAATAAGCTATAATCCCAATAAGAGAAGGAACGATAACGAAGATAGAATATCGTCTTTTATAGGTTGAAATTTGCGGATTATTTACTTGTTTGTTGGGAATGGTTACCCCAAATACAACTGTTTTTCGTACTAGAAAAGGCATAGCCGCTTCAAAAAAAACAGTAATGATAATCATGCTAATAAAAATAATGGTTTCCATTTTTTATTCCTCCTTTAATTTATGGATAATGGATTGTATTAACCCTGTTATTTCTTTTTCCTTCATTCCTATTACTAACGCTTCCACAATCATTGGTTTTAAGCTATTTGAAATTCTGCTCTGCTCTTCTTGGGTTGGAATCCCATTGTTTGTTCGAATGATTGCACCAGATTTAGGAATAATTTGAATAAGCCCCTTTTTTTCGAGAGCATGATAACTTTTATTCACAGTATGCATATTGACACCTAAATCAGCGGCCAGTGAACGAACAGATGGTAACACATCACCATCCTGTAATTCTTGCCTAATTATCCCTATCATGATTTGCATAGTAAGTTGTTCATAGATGGGCATTTCCAATTCAGGATTTATTTGTATATACATCATTAATCACCTCATACTGTTATATTCTTATTATAACAGAATTGTTCTATTTTTAGTAGAACAATTTTCATCATAGAGTGCTATTCTTTCCATAAACAAAAAAGTCGACAGCTCTTTTCCGAGTTTGTCGACTTTTAAAATATATGGTTTAGTAAAAATGTTAGGCAAACCTTATGATTCCATTTGGCGAGCTAAAAATCCTGCTGCGGTTTCAACTGCCTTTTTCTCTACATCACCAAGTGAATCCTCTTTTGCGAAAATGACAACTGCCCCAATTGGATCACCATTTGCAATAATAGGACCAATGGTATAGGCAGAAATCGTTTCAGTAGTACCATCAACTAAGGATACTTGGTCTTGTTGATTCATCAGTATGGACCCTCTATCCTCCATTGCCTTTTCCACTACACTACTAATGTTCTTATTTAAATAGTCCTTTTTCGATCCACCCGAAACAGCGATGTAAGAATCTCTATCACAAATTAGCACAGCATTTCCTAAACTATCATAGAGAGCCTCAGCATATTCCTTAGCAAAATCGCTTAATTCACTTATAGGTGAATATTTCTTTAAAATTACTTCTCCATCTCGATCAACAAAAATCTCTAATGGATCCCCTTCGCGAATTCGTAATGTTCTTCTGATTTCTTTTGGGATAACGACACGACCCAAATCATCGATTCGACGCACAATTCCAGTTGCTTTCATTCCGTGTTGCCTCACTTTCATCAGATGATTTTTTTAAATTGGCGAAAGCATTCTCACTATACATGAAATGTTCACCATATTTAAACATAGTATCTTTCATATGGTAAGTTCTATACATTAATCATGCAAAATTTTCTCTAGGTAGCTTTATTTTCCTTTTTGAATATTTCAAGAAGGAAAAAGATGATTTACCATATTATCAATTTTACTTCCCAGATTGGGATAAACCATTTATTTATTCTTGTGTTTACTTAGATGTCATTCCAAAGAAAATCTACTATTGTTATCTATATTGTTTATACCCTTGTCCCCCTATATTAAACATCCTATTCACGCTATTTTCTTTATAAAATGGGGAAATGGAAAGGAAGGTGCACAAAGAATAGCTAATGTGGAAAGATGGGTAATCTATATAACGATTTCAATAAAGATTGGTTTCTCATATAGTATTTATAAGCCAATTGTGGAGAACACTTTCCAAATTAGAGGATTTTAGATCTTTGAAAACAAAAAAACCAAATGATTATACGAAATGTTATTAGCATCCGTATAATCATTCGGGTTTCTCCTTGGTGGGAATACTTACATTCCAATCACAAGACTATATAAGGAAACTCATCCCTATTATTTAGTAACTTGTTCTGGTTCTTTTTTAAATGTATTTAATGCTTCTACCATTTCATGGCAAGCCTTCAGCCACTTTTCTTTTTCAACACCCTTTACACGGAAGATCATTTTTAATTTTCTTCCTTCCATACCAAGACCAATCATTCGACCATACTTAGAACTCTTCTCAAATATTTTTTGGCCATCCATACGGTCGCTTCCATGTTCCGATAATAAAATAAGTACTTCATCCTTCGTCTGCTTAATCAACTCTACTCCTGCTTGCTTTCCATAAATCTTCATTTCTGTGATTTTGAAAAGATACGAAACTTCTTCTGGATAGTCTCCAAAACGATCAATTAATTCTTCTCTTAGCTCTTCCATATCCTCTAAGGAAGTAACACCTCTAAAACGCTTATACATTTCAATTTTTTGCTGTCCATCATTAATGTAAAAATCAGGAATATAAGCATCTATATCTAAGTCAATTTCAATCGTCTGCCTTAGTTCTTCACTAATTGTTCCTTTTCTCTCTTCAATAGCTTCTTTTAGCATTTGAGAGTATAAGTCAAACCCGACTGAATCAATAAATCCATGTTGTTGGGCACCGAGAAGATTTCCTGCACCACGAATAGTCAAATCGCGCATGGCAATTTTAAAGCCAGATCCTAATTCCGTAAACTCTTTGATTGCCTGCAATCTCTTTTCTGCGACCTCTGTTAGAACTTTATCCTTCTTATACGTAAAATACGCATAAGCTACTCGATTCGAACGTCCAACCCTGCCTCGTAATTGGTATAATTGCGACAGCCCCATACGGTCTGCATCCTGGACAATTAGTGTATTTACATTTGGTATATCTACTCCTGTTTCAATAATCGTCGTACTTACTAAAACGTCATATTCCCCTTCTAAAAACCCAAGCATTACTGATTCTAATTCATTTTCTGTCATTTTCCCGTGAGCATAAGTAACTCTGGCGTCAGGCACCAACATTGAAATTTCCTCAGCCTTTCTCTCAATGTCTTCAACCCGGTTATACAGAAAATAAATTTGGCCATTTCTGGCAAGTTCTCTTTCAATCGCTTCTCTTACAAGTCCACCGTTATACTCCATTACATAGGTTTGAATAGGGAATCTATTTTCCGGAGGGGTCTCGATAACTGATAAGTCACGTACACCTAGCATAGACATATGGAGTGTTCTTGGAATTGGTGTAGCCGTTAGCGTCAATACATCAATATTCGTTTTTAATTGTTTTATTTTCTCTTTATGCGTTACACCAAAGCGTTGTTCCTCATCGATAATCAATAAACCTAAATCTCGATAAGAGATATCTTTTGATAAAATCCGATGCGTTCCTACGACAATATCAATGGTTCCTGCTTTAAGTCCTTTTAGCGTGTCATTTTGCTGTTTTCTCGTTCTAAATCTGCTGAGTAAGCCAATTTCAATTGGATAATCTTGAAAACGCTCTCTCAACGTTTCATAATGCTGCTGCGCTAAAATAGTTGTTGGAACCAAGAAAGCTACTTGCTTTCCATCCGCTATCGCTTTAAAAGCCGCTCTGATTGCAACCTCTGTTTTCCCGTAACCAACATCTCCGCAAAGAAGACGATCCATCGGTCTTTCTCTTTCCATGTCTTTTTTGATTTCATGAATAGACCGTAATTGATCCTCTGTTTCCTGGTAGGCAAATGCCGCTTCAAATTCTCGCTGCATTTCCCCGTCTGGAGAGAAGGCATAACCAACAGAAGCCTCTCTTTCCGCATACAGCTTAATAAGATCATCCGCTATATCTTGAACAGAAGACTCTACCTTTTTCTTTACTTTCTTCCAATCGTTACCGCCTAATTTGTATATTTTTGGTTCTTTGCTCTCTGATCCAACATATTTTTGGACCAAATCAATCTGCTCAACAGGAACGTATAACTTATCATTTCCTTGATATCGTAAATGTAGGTAATCCTTGTGGACACCATTAATTTGAAGTGTTTCAATCCCAAGGTATTTACCAATACCATGGTTAACATGGACTACATAGTCACCAACATTTAACTCAGAGTAACTCTTTATACGCTCTGCATTTGTTAGTTTTTGTCTTCTTTTGGATAACTTTTTAGTCTTTGTCTTAAATAGTTCTTCTTCTGTTATTACCGCTAGTTTTAGGATAGGAAGCTCAAATCCTGACTGCAGATGACCTTCTAATAATTGAATTTTCCCTTCGGAAATCTTCTTACCGTTTTTTTGAATCATTACTTCCATATCATAATCTTGAAGAACTTGCTCTAACTTTTCTAAGCGCTCCTCACTATTACCAAGCAGAACAACGGTGTAATGATTTTTTTTCCATCTTTCCATTTCTGTCTTCAAAACATTCATTTGCCCGTGGAAATTCTGCATTTGTTTACAGGATACATTTATGATATTTTGCGGATTAGTATTTGGAACATGGCGTAAGAATAAAGATAAATAGACAATTGGCTGTTTTGCCTGATGTAAAAGATGATTGATACTTTGAGATAAGGTTAACCCATGAATAATTTCTCCCTCACCTAACAAGCTTGTATACCAATCAGCTTCTTCTTTCTCAAGCGTGTCATTCATTTCTTGCACTCTACTAATTTCATCGACAATTAAAAAACCGTTACTCGGTAAATAATCTATTAAACTGACATGTTCTCCATAGAGAATGGATAAGTATTTATATAGTTGTTCTGGCTTTTGCCCATTTCTTAGCTGTTCCATTTCCCTGCTAATATTCTGTGTCAGTAACGTTCTTGTCGCTTCATCTTTTATTTTTTTTAAGCTTTGGGCTAAGCCTTTTTCCAGCATAGCCAGCAAGTCGCCGACTGCATTCTCATCATAAAGAATTTCTGTCGCCGGTCCAATGCTTACGTTTTCCTTTTTTTCCTTCGAGCGTTGATCCTCAAGCGAAAAGGCTCTAATCGAATCAATTTCTGTATCAAATAATTCAATACGGAGCGGATCTTCCTCTGTTAATGGATAAATATCTAAAATTCCACCGCGCACACTAAATTCTCCCGGCGATGAAACCATCTCCGAGCGTACATATCCCATATGAACAAGCTTTAATAAAAAGGCTTCTAAATCAAGATCTTGCCCAATTTCAAGCTTTAATTGCGCTTCCTTCCATAACTTTTTTGGAGGAAGCAGCTTTCTCAGACCTGCTACTGGCGCAATCATGATTCCCGACTTTTTTTTCGCCCAATAATTCAATACCTCTATACGCTGAGCCTTTAATTCTGGACTTGCAATACTAATTTCAGCTGCAATTAATTCATTAGCAGGATAGAGAAAAACGTCCTTTTCGTCCACTATATTGGTAATATCATCGTATAGCTTTTGCGCCTGTAATAAATTATGAGTCACAATTAATAATGGCTTCTTTGTTTTTTCATAAATTGAAGTCATATATAAAGTACGTGCTGAATTGGAAAGTCCTGAAACTAATTGTTCATGTAATCCAGCATCTAGTCCTGAAATGACATTTTGTATATCTTCTTGCTGTTTAAATAATTGTTTTAGCCCTAACAAAAAATTTTCCCTCCCATTCGAAAGCAAAAGACACCATAAAATGGTGTTGAGCTAGTTTTTTCTTATTTTTTAGTAAAGTATATGACTTCCTGCTTGCTAGCTCTTTTTATTTTCAACGTGCATCCATTCCTGATAATTTGTTCTTATCTTACACGATATATCTATGATTGCAATCTATTTATTTCCTAATTAATGACTAGTTACTATTAATCCTTCAGCTCATGCCCCTTAAGCAGAATGGAATCATGCTTATCATGACATCATTTAAAAAAAGATGAAAGAAAATACTCCTTAATGTTGTTATATACGAGATATCTTGCCTATATTCCTGCTACCCGCAAGAAAACAAATATATAGACAACGGAAAAATGCTTTGGATTATTCCAAAGCTTTTTCCGAATTAAAAAACAATCCTCTAATGAATCAAATAATCATTTTCATAGTAGCCTGGGTTTTTTGACAATGATTCTTGGCAGTCCTCACAAATAGACTTTACCTCAATATCACCTGTTTGATGATATTGAATCATTTCTGATCGATCTTCGTCCGATAAATGATCAAATCCTAAGCGATTTGCTGCAATGGACTCTGTATCAAGTGTTCCCATATGCACACCACAATGTCTGCAATGATAATGTATAGCCATCCCTAGGCCTCCTTACTAGCACATTAATATTGCTAGTATTCACCTATTCGGATGTAAATATAACCAAAATAAGCGGATGGTTCTCTATCTTACTGGATATTATATTTATTCATTACTTGTAAAAAGGGTTCTTCTGCCCATTGGACACACGCATCTGCACATTTTTTTATGGTTCCCTCTAATATGTCCATTTCTTCTTTAGTAAATTTTCCAAGGACATAATCAACTACTTTCATTCCATTTTTAGGACGATCAATTCCAACTCTTATACGATTGAACTTTTCTGTGCCAACATGAAGAATAGTTGACTTAATCCCATTATGTCCGCCAGAGCTTCCTTTTTGTCGAAGTCGGATTCTTCCGACTGGCAGATCTAGGTCATCATAAATAACGACTAAATCTTCTGGCTCTAGATCATAGTAATCCATAATTGGACGAATAGACTCCCCAGAAAGATTCATATATGTAAGCGGCTTTAATAAAATCATTTTTTCACCGCCAATAACTCCTATTCCATAATTTCCTTTGAATTTTGCCTTATCTAATGGAATATTATAATGACTTGATAAAAAATCAATTACTTCAAATCCAATATTATGTCTTGTTCTATCATATTGCTTCCCTGGGTTACCAAGGCCTACAATTAATTTCATATGAATCCCCCTGCTTTTTCATTCTATACTCCTATATCATACAAGAAAAAGGTTTGGCCAATAAAATGCTAATCGGTCAAACCTTTTTCTTGCTTTTGCTTTTCTAGAAATCCCTTTCTAAAAAAGTACAGGGAGAATACATTTAGATAAATCGGATTATTCTTCAGCTGTTTCTGGCTCTGTTTCTCTGCCTTCCACATTATCCGGCATACCTTCTTCTTGTTGTTCTCCTGTACTAATTTCTTCTTCCTGTCTTGGTGCAAGAATTGATGCGATAACTTCCTCTTTTTCGTGGTTAATTTCTATTTTATCATAACCCTTCACATCTCCGACAGTAATCGTATCTCCTACCTGAAGCTCTGTTACATCAATATCAATACTAGATGGGATATCATTAGGCTTTGCTGTCACTGTTACTTCGTGTAAAGCCTGCTGCATAACGCCGCCATCTTTTACTCCAGCAGCTTCCCCCACTAAAGATACTTTTACTGGTGCACTGATAGCCTTTGATAAGTCTACCGCTAAAAAATCCACATGTATAATGCCTCGCTTAATTGGATCAGCATCATACTCATTTAAAACGACATTATAATTTTCCCCATCAATATCTAGTGAAATAACGCCATTTCTCCCAACTTCACGAATCGTTTTCAAGAAATTAGCCTCACTCAAGGAAATTGCCGTATTTTCTATTTTTGATCCATAAACAATACCTGGAATTTCTCCATTATTTCTTAATTTTGTTAAGCTTGAATGTTTGTCCATCGTACGTTTTTTTGCCTGTAAAGTTGTTGTCATGATTTCACCTTCCATTATTTTATCAAATGAACACTCTTATATAAAAAATGCCCTAAATGGAAGATATTTAAACATAAAGAATTTGCTTTCTGTTTAAAAGAAAGGCACAATACCAATAGCCGCCTGCCTTTTAGACAAGCGACTAATCTGAATGATATGAAGGGTTCTATCAATCAAATAAGAAACTTACTGATTGGTCTTGGTGAACACGTAAAATCGCTTCACCTAATAGGTCAGCAACTGATAATTGAATAACGTTAGCTGAAAGTTTCTTTTCACCCAATTCGATAGAATTTGTTACAACTAATTCTTTGATTTTAGAATTATTAATTCTTTCCATTGCAGGTCCTGACAAAACAGGATGTGTACAGCATGCATAAACCTCTTTTGCTCCATTTTCTGCGAGAGCATTGGCACCAAGTGTAATGGTTCCAGCTGTATCAATAATATCATCAATAAGGATAGCAATTTTCCCTTCGATATTACCAACAATATTCATAACTTCCGCAACATTTGGCTTTGGACGTCTTTTATCAATAATAGCAATTGGCGCCTTTAATCGTTCTGCAAGTTTTCTTGCTCTTGTAACCCCGCCATGATCTGGAGAAACAATCACAAGCTCTCCATCGAATTCACGTTGACTGAAGTAATTACCAAGGATTGGCACACCCATTAAGTGATCAATCGGAATATCAAAGAAACCTTGAATTTGTGGTGCATGCAAGTCTAATGTAATAACACGAGTTGCTCCAGCTGTCTCTAATAAATTAGCTACCAATTTCGCTGTAATTGGTTCTCGTGCTCTTGCTTTTCTATCTTGTCTAGCATACCCATAATAAGGAATTACTAGGTTAATCGTCTTAGCTGAGGCACGCTTCAATGCATCAATCATGATTAATAACTCCATAATATGTTCGTTAACAGGTGCACTTGTTGACTGAATAACATAGACGTCACAACCACGGATACTTTCCTCAATATTAATTTGAATTTCACCATCGCTAAAACGTGTTACTGAACATTTCCCTAATTCTACTCCAATTGAATCGGCAATTTCCTGCGCTAAAGCTGGATTAGAGTTTAAACTGAATACCTTCAAATTTGGATCTAAATTCTTAACTGGCATGCTGAACCTCCACTGGTCTTTTTCCTCTTATAGTACGAAGAATGAAACATATCTATTAAACGAATTATTCTTCCTTTTAACCTATTTATTTACGTTTATAATTCTCTTTATTAACTTGACGTGCACGGGCAATCGAAAGTGCCTCAGAAGGAACGTTATCTGTAATGGTGGAGCCTGCTGCAACATAAGCACCTTTTCCAACTGTGACAGGTGCAATCAAATTGGAATTACATCCAATAAATGCGCCATCTTCTATCGTCGTCATAAACTTATTTTTGCCATCATAATTAACTGTAATGGTTCCACAGCCAATATTGACATCACTACCAACATTCGCATCTCCAATATAACTTAAATGAGATGCCTTACTGCCTTTTCCAAATGTCGCTTTCTTGATTTCAACAAAGTTTCCAATCTTCACTTCATCATCAATCATGGATGCTGGACGAATATGTGCAAACGGTCCAATATTCACATCAGAGCCAATGCTGCTATCATGGGCGACAGATTGTTTAATAGCCGTATTATTTCCCACTGTACAATTATTTATTTCTGTATTTGGCCCAATAATACAATCTGCACCTATTACAGTATTTCCTTTAATCATACTTCCAGGATATATAACGGTATCCTCTTTAATTGCTACGTCTGCTTCAATATAAGTATTGGACGGATCAATTATCGTTACGCCATTCCGCATATGCTGTTCATTGATTCGCTTTCTCATGATTGATTCTGCTTCAGATAAAGCAATCCGGTCATTCACACCAATTGTTTCATTGAAATCTGTGGTTTGGAATGCACTTACTGTTTCTCCCTGCTTTTTTAAAATCTCAATAACGTCTGGCAGATAGTACTCTCCTTGAACATTTTCATTGGAGACATTAGCCAACGCCTGAAATAGCAGTTCATTATCAAATACATAGGTACCTGTATTAATTTCTGTTATTTTTCTTTCTTCATCCGTTGCATCCTTGTGTTCTACAATTTTCTCTACTACTCCCATTGAATTACGAATGATTCTGCCGTACCCATCTGGCTTACTTGCCTTTGCCGTTAAAATGGTTGCCTTCGCTCCTACTTTCTCATGGTGTAAAAAGAGTGCTTCTATCGTTTCACTTGTCATAAGTGGCGTATCCCCGCATATAACGAGTGTCACTCCTTCTTTGTCTACAAGGAGATCTTTTGCTTGTATTACTGCATGTGCCGTTCCAAGCTGTTCTTTTTGATTTACGTATTTCACACTATTACCAAGCTGTGCTTTTACTTTTTCTGAACCGTGGCCAATTACTGTTACGATTGAATCCACTTGTAGCTTTTCCACTTGATCTACAACGTGCTGTACCATCGGTTTCCCACAAACAGGATGAAGTACTTTATAAAGTTTTGACTTCATTCTAGTACCCTGTCCTGCGGCTAAAATCACTGCGTAACGAGTTGTCATTCACAGGCCTCCAATAACCTTTTTATCCACTAAAAAATATATCTCAAATACATCTTGATTTCAAGGAAGGATTCACATTTTATGTATGCTTCTTTATAAAAGCTGTTTTATTAATTGTAACATTTTCTTTTTTCCCTATAGAGAATACCTTCACCAACCATGAGAAAGTGATAAACCTTATCTATTTTATGATACTAAAAGAACAAATTGTTTTCATTGGAAAATCAAGGGGTAAATAGGAGAGAAATAGAAATAAAAAAAAGAGCCTTACTCTTAGGAAGTAGGCTCTAGCTGCAGATTATTTTAGGAAGCTCCAGCTTCTTCAAATTCAATTTCTAATTCACCCAGGCGGTGGTATTCTGCCAAAACTGCTTCCTGGATTTTTCCTCTTGTACCAGAGTTAATTGGATGAGCGATATCCCTAAACTCACCATCTGGAGTTCGTTTACTTGGCATCGCTACAAATAGTCCGTTATTTCCGTCAATTACCCTAATATCGTGAACAACAAATTCATTATCTAGTGTAATAGAGGCAATAGCTCTCATACGTCCATCCGTGTTAACTCGGCGTAGCCTTACATCAGTTACTTCCATCCTGTTCACCACCTTTACTAGAAGATAAAATCTAGTTATTAAATTCAACAGAATTTTCATAACTCCTTCTTTTAGGTGAAATTTTTTAGAATATTTAGGAATAAAATAAAGAAAAAGTGCCGAAAAGTGATAAAATCTTCTGTTTTTCCACTTATTCTCCGACTATCATCCTTCAGGAAGCAACTTATTTACAAAGCGCAATGACTTCGATTTCAACTAATACATCTTTAGGGAGCCTAGCTACTTCTACACATGAACGAGCGGGCTTATGTGTAGAGAAATATTCTCCATACACTTCATTGATTGCTTGAAAGTCTTCCATATTTTTAATAAATACAGTCGCTTTCACAACTGTTTCAAAGGAAGCACCTGCCTCTTTAAGAACAGCTGCTAAGTTTTTGAATACTTGATGTGTCTGTGTCTGCACATCTCCCTCTACTAAGTTACCTTCTGCAGTTAAAGGAATTTGACCAGAACTGAAAAATAAATTATTCACAATAATCCCTTGAGAATACGGTCCGATAGCTGCTGGTGCGTTATTTGTTTGAACAACTTTCATTTGTCTTTTCCCCCTAAGAGTTACTTTTTGTCGAAATAATTACCATTTTCCACAGAAATTTTCTTTTCTTTTACATCGACACCGGATAATTTTACTAGTGATAAATAATCATCCACTAGTCTTTCCTCGGCTTCCTCGGCTTCTACTAATACTGCGATTCCTGCAACGCTTGCATTAAATTCCTCTAATAGACTAATCATACCATTGATGGTACCGCCAGCTTTCATAAAGTCATCCACAATCAAAACTTTTGAGCCATCTTCTAAACTTCTTTTAGAAAGCAACATCGTTTGGATTCTTTTTGTAGAACCAGAAACATAATTGATACTCACCGTGGAACCTTCTGTTACTTTACTATCTCTTCTAACCATAACTACAGGAACATTTAAATAAGTTCCAACTGCATATGCCAAAGGAATTCCTTTAGTAGCAACTGTCATGACCACATCAATATCCGTATCAGCAAAGGCAGAGGCAAACAGTCTCCCCACTTTTTGCATGATAGTCGTATTTCCCAGAATATCATTCATATATAGATAACCACCGGGCAAAAGTCTTTCTGGACTTTTTATCAAATCACAAAGCTCTTCAACAAATGGTTTCGCTGCTTCATCACTGACTTTTACTTGATACTTTACTCCACCGGCTGCTCCTGGCAATGTATGTAAAGTCCCTATTCCTCTTTGCTCAAATGTTTCTTTAATAATAGCCAAATCTTCGCTGATTGAAGACTTGGCTGCACCGTACTTTTCTGCAAAGTAAGAAAGAGATACTAACTGCCTAGGATGCTCCAGCAAGTAATTCGTCATGTCTATTAAACGCTCACTACGACGAAATTTCATAACTGAACCCCCAAAATCCGAATATTTAAAGACAATTTTACATTATTATACGGATTTAATCAAGGGTATGTCGCTGTCCAATCATTCGAACCGCAAATACTTGATCACAAAATCCTCTTAAACCATTATAAACACGATTCATCCTTGAATCATGTTGAATCAATCCAAAAACAGTAGGTCCACTTCCACTCATAAGAACAGCATCTGCACCAAATTTGCAAATTTGTTCTTTAATTTGAGCAACCTCTGGGTATAAGGTTAGAGTAACATTCTCTAACACATTCCCGACATTTTCACACATTAAATCATAATCTTTCGCTGAAATGGACTCAATCATTTTTTCCGTATTTGGATGCTGTATTGTCTCAGTATCTAGTCTTTTATAAATATCAGCTGTTGATACACCAATAAACGGTTTTGCCAAAATAACCCAGCACACTGGTGGCGCAGGCAATTCCTTAATGATTTCCCCTCTTCCAGTTGCAAGGGCAGTGCCCCCATAGACGCAAAAGGACACATCAGACCCAATTTCAGCTCCAATGACAGCTAATTCATCTAATGTTAACCCTAAATCCCATAACTTATTTAAACCACGTAATACTGCCGCTGCATCGCTGCTTCCTCCAGCAAGACCTGCTGCAACAGGAATATGTTTCTCAATTTTAATTTCTACGCCTTTTTTCACATCAAATTTTTCCTTTAATATACTTGCTGCCTGATAAGCAAGATTTCTTTGGTCATCAGGAACAAACCTATTAAGAGAAACTATTTTTATTACATCGTTGTCTAACAATGCTAGCTCAATTCTATCTGCTAAATCAATTGTCGTCATAATCATTTCTACTTCATGATACCCATCTGGTCTCTTATGAAGCACATCTAATGACAAATTGATTTTAGCTGGCGCTTTCACCAAAAGCTTCAATATTTCCACCCACTTAACAAATTTCATCATTTACTTTTTTCTCCAACTAACGAAAGAGGATTTTCCTTAAAGGAGATAATAATAGTAGGCTAGACGAACTTTATCTTACCCTTATTCCGTGTCTAACAAGCTTTATGCTCATCTAATCTTCTATATAGATATAGTGATTTTACCACAAATTATTCTCTTACATACAATCGAGATTGTGTTTTCCCTATAATTTATCAACATTTGAGGTGCGGTCTTACTCCCCATTATCTTGAATAAAAAAAGAATCTATCATTAACTCCTTATATCTATACTATTTAATGGATAATATAGATATTCGCTAATGATAGATTCTATAAATTGCCGTGGGTAAATCCAATTTGATTATCGTACAAATAAGATGGACGTAAAGTGAATTTTGAAGTTACAGGTTACTCTTTATTTTGAGTAAGAAGACTTTGCTCTGCTATTTCTATTGCCCTTTTGACCATATTCCCTGCGTCTCTTGCACGAATACCACCCCAGCCCTCTTTCTGGACCACATCATAGAAACCAAGCTCTTTTGCTAATTCTTCCTTTAATCCTTCGGACATAATTCCTTTTCGTCTACCCAAAGTGAATCTCCCCTTTCATCACCCACGGTAAGCTTAGTATGTATCCATCACTAGTTTTTCATGTTATCTATTTGTTGCCAAAACATATGCTTATTTATACATCTATAAGCATCTTTATTTGCCATATCATTATTTTTCTCCATGAAAAAAGCAGCAAACAAATTGTTCACTGCCGCTTAATGCTTTCAAGCAATAATAGTTAGCTTAAAGCAATTTGTCCTGATGTATCCTCGAAGAAGGTAATTTGAACCGTTTCTGTTAAAACATCTGCATAGCTGTATGATACACGTTCAAATGCATTTTCATCCTGATCTAACTCCACTACAAACACAGATGGATAAGTCTCTGCTAATACTCCTGAACGTTCAATTGTCTTCCGACGACCGCCATTTGCCTTCAGCATAAGTCTTTTTCCTAAATTTGAATCAAGAGCTTTTTTTATATCTGATAATGTTTTTGCCATTCGGTCCACCTCACTGTGTAAAGTATATCATACTGACACAACAGAGTCAAATAAAAACATAAATTATAACAGTCTTTTTTAGAAGTTGTCAATATTTTTTATTCTTATTTTTCTCCAATTTTTCAACAAAGATAGTTTGCACAAAGTGAGCATAAATATGTAGAAAATTTCAATTTTTTTCAAATACTTATATCTTTCAATTGCAATAAAGATTATTCAGGATAAAAACACACAGAATCCAGCTAGCATAACCCCCTTATTAAAGGGCAAAAGCTTACCTTATCCTGTGTGTAATAGTTAAACCTAGTATATGCTTCTATCTTTGTCACACCTCTTCTGTTGAATCTACATGATATGGCATGCCTGTTCGCAAAACTCCCTTTGTTTCAATTCCACCTAGCCCCTTTTCACCCGTTAATGTATTCCTTAAAACATCCCAAACATTTACTCTTTCCATAAATGGTGTAAAACTTATCTTGGCAACAATATAAACTGGATCAAGGGCATGAATATTTACTCTTGAGGGGGAACTTGCAAAATTAGCTCCTGCATAAATAAGCGATTCAAAGTGGGATTGACAAGCACCAGCAAAAATAACCAACTGATCCAGATTAGGAAGCTTCTTTCTCGCCTCTCTGACGGTCTGTACAAAGTATTTCGAGTGTCGGTAGGCATTAATATCACTTTTATCTCCTAACGCTTTAGAATAAGCATCATGACCTGTTATAACTAGTATGTCAGGGCGATAGTAATCCAAAAGACTGCCTATTTTACTTGGCATCTCTTTTTCATTGCAGTGCACTCCATTTACGGGTATCCCAATTTTTTCGTATAAAGTGAGACACTTTTTCAAATAGTTTGGATCTCCATCAATATGGAGTACCTTACCTGGTAATTGAAAATAGTTAGAAGGCTTGCTATAAGCTTCTGTTACTTGATACTCCTGCTTTCTGCGCAAAAGATTCACATCTTGTCGAAATAATTGGAGAGATTGTTCCTCCATCAACTGAACCTTTTGGGAAATTTTTCGTTGCATCGGTTGATTAATCAATACTAAATCCTCATATGGAGCATCTGCAATCAAGCGAAAATCTTCTCCATAAAGAATGGCAATTTTTTGGCCATTTACCTCTTTCATGTCAATTATTCGAAACAATAAATCACATTGATAAGACTCTCTACCGACGATATCCATGATATTTATAGTCACTCTTGTCACTCCAATTAACCCAAACATGTCTCTCCTGAGTGGATATTATTATTCAATATCTATCTCTGATAAATTATGCATACGTCTATAAAGGTGTGAGCAATTCAAAAAGAAGAATTAAAACATCTGCTGCTCTCTTTCTAACAACAACCTTTATCAAATAAAGCATCATATAAAAAGGTGCACAGAAAGCTTCCTCTTCCTTGAAATTTTTTAAGGAAGAGAAATTAATCTGTACACCTATTTATCATCATTATTTTCCAAATGTTTCATAAAGTATGTCACTTAGCTTTGCGAACTCTTCAATAGATAATGATTCTCCGCGTCTAGAAGGCTCAATTCCCGCTTGTTCCAGCGCTGCTATGATTTCTGCCTTCTTTTCTTTTCCACCCTCTAATTGGCTCGATAAGTTATTGAGAATCGTTTTTCTTCTTTGGGCAAAGCTTGCTCTTGTTACTTGAAAGAAGAATGCTTCGTTTTTCACTACAACAGACGGTGTTTCTCTAATCGTAAGACGAATAACAGCTGAATCCACATTTGGTTGAGGAACAAAAACAGTTTTTGGTACAATCATAACCACTTCTGGTTTTGTATAATACTGAATGGCAATTGAAAGAGAACCATATTCCTTCGTTCCTGGCTTCGCTGAAATTCGTTCCGCCACTTCTTTTTGAAGCATCACAACAATGCCTCTTAAGGGTAATTTTTCTTCTAATATCTTCATAATAATCGGCGTTGTAACATAATAAGGTAAATTAGCAACAAGCATAATATCCTTAATATCTTTAAACTCTGTGTCTAACATTTCCTTTACATTTGCCTTTAAAATATCCTGGTGGATAATTTTTGCATGAGGATATGGTTCAAGTGTCTCTTTTAAAATCGGTAATAGACGTTGATCAATCTCATACGCTACAACCTTTTTGCTGCGCTTTGCTAATTGTTCTGTCAATGCACCAATTCCAGGACCAACCTCTATTGCGCCTGATTCTTCTGTTAACTGCGCATGATCCACAATATTCCTTAAAATGTTTGTATCAATTAAAAAGTTCTGTCCTAAGCTTTTCTTAAAGGAAAATCCATATTTATCTAGTATTGCTCTCGTCCTCGCGGGTGTTGCTATATCTTTATACATGCTTATCCTCCTGGCGTATTTCCTTAATCGCTTGTGCAAACTCTGCCTTTGTAATATGAAACATCAGTAATCGTTTATAAAGCTGTTTTCCATTTGTATACCCAATTTTAAGCAGCCTACCTAACTGTTCTCTTCGCTCCTTAGAATCAGCACCGCCAATTAAGCCTGCATCAATTAAATCTTCTTTCGTAATTTCTTCCTTTATTGTTTCCTGCATCAAATGTGCTTCTTTTAATGCTTCTCTAATTACTTCTACTGATGCATGTTCCACCCCAACACCTTTACCATGCTTATGGATAGCAAGCTCCTTCGGGATAAAGGCATGCTTGCATTCAGGAATATGCATTTCAATTGTATGACGAATTTTTTGACCTGGATAGTCTGGGTCAGTCAAAACAATAACTCCTCTTGTTTTTTGTGCTAGCTTTATTTTATCTAATGTCTCTTGATTAATGGCTGAACCGTTTGTTTCAATTGTATCTGCATCAACCGCTCGCTTAATAGCGGTGGTATCATCTCGACCTTCCACTACTATTATTTCTTTAATCTTCATGGAACCTCCAAAAAATATTTAAAATTTGAAAAAAAAATGAAACATAATTGTAACATGAATCGTCTATATATACAGAGAGAGAAATATTTTAATTATTATCATTATAGCTAATATTTATGTTTAAACAAATGGCTGACTCTTTGCAAGTTAATTAACAGATATTGAACCATAAAAAAGACAGAGGAGATGCTTCCTCTGCCAAATCAGCTATCTTTCTATCATCAATATTAGATGATAAAATGTCGAGATTTCTATTTTACCTAATTAATTATTTTTATCTTAACTTGCCTGTTACCCCAACGGTAAGCTTCGGCTTTCGTGGAAAAGAAAACATCTATTTTCTGCCCTTTTACACTTCCGCCAGTATCTGCGGCAACAGCGTAGCCATAGCCTTCAACATAAACTTTTGTTCCTAAAGGGATAAAACTTGGGTCGACAGCGATTACTTTTGCATTCGGATTAGCTTTCAGATCAATACCAGTAGCCGTTCGGCCAGAACATCCATTACAGCTAGCAGTATATGCTGTTGAATTGACGAACACTTCTTGCCCATTTTCTTCACCACGTGATGCAAGTTGAATGACGTCGTCTTTTGTTCCAACAGATACAATTTTATCCTGCTTTTCTTTCACTGTTGTTTCACTTAGCAATTTTCGGGAAATCTCTTTGCCGTTTTCCTTCGTCACCTCATACTTTTTAGAGACCACTCCTTCTGTTCCCTCTTTAAGTACTTTTTCTGTTCCGTGTGGAAGATCATCGTCCTTTTGGGTGATTACGGCAAAATTAATCGGTTGTTCCACTACATCGGTGACCTTTTCTATTCTTGTTATATTAACAATAGCTTCGTCTTTCACTTTTTCCTTTAGAGCTGGTTCAACTCGGTCTAATTTATCAAGTGAGATCTTCTGTTGTGTTAAAAAGTCAGCGACCGTAGTCGAAGTGGACCATACTTGCTTTTTCTTTCCTGCGTCTACTAGTGTTACTGGAAATGCTGTATGTACGACAACTTCCATTTTATGTTCTATAGGGTTATTTTCTTTCTGATTGATCTGATCATGCTCGTTCAAAGAAATTTTTTGTTCTTCTAAAAACTCCTTAACAGTATCGACTGTTGTCCAAACCGTTTTCTTCTCGTCGTCTTTTTGCAATTCAACCTGTTTAGCTTCTTTCCAGACAACTTCTAAGTTATCTGTCACCTTTGTGTTTAACGAGGGAAACACATAATCTTCTGAGCCAACGGTAATGCCTAAATCATCAAATATTTGTTGTATAGTAGATGAGTGCGTCTCGATGATTTGTTCTTTACCATTTAGCGTTAGTGCCACAGTACTTTTAGTAGTTTCATAAATTATAAATCCAATACTACTCGCAAAAACGATGAAACTAGCTAAAAAGATAGACACTTTCTTCTTGCTCAAAGATTTTGAAAACAGGTTTTTCATGTTTTTGATTACGATGAAAAACGCCTCCTTTTCTCTCGGAGTGATTATATAGAGTATCATGTCCGCTGTCAACCCTTTAGAATCTCTGAACGTATATCCTATTATGCAAAAAAAACCAGCGAAAGGAAAGAAAGAAATCTCGACATAATTAGTCTATGAGAAAAGGAAGCAATGTAGAACCATTAAAAATAAGAGGAAGTTCGGACAAGCTCTTTCTGCATTCGACAAAAAACTTTATCAGTTTATGCCGAATAATTTTTTTGCGTTTTCAGTTGTTTTTGATGCCACCTCTTCATAGGAAATCCCTTTAATAGCAGCTATCTCTTCTGCTACTAGTTTTACATAACTAGGTTCATTGCGTTTTCCTCTAAAAGGGGTCGGAGCCAAATATGGGCAGTCCGTTTCGATTAATAAATGATCTAACGAAATGGCTTCTGCAACTTCCTTTGGCTTTCGTGCATTTTTAAAAGTAACCGTTCCACCAAGCGAAATATAAAAATTCATATTTATGCATTCCAGTGCAGTTTCTACGCTTCCTCCATAACAATGCATAATCCCGCCTACCTCTTTTGCATCCTCCTCTTTTAAGATTTCAACAATATCAGCAGTCGCTTCACGGTTATGAATAATTATCGGGAGTTTTACTTTTTTTGCTAATTGAATTTGCTTTCTAAATACTTCTTTTTGAATATCTTTTGGCGATTTATCCCAATGATAATCTAGTCCCATTTCTCCTATTGCAATGACCTTTGGATGCTTTGCCAATTCTTCAATCCAAGCCAAATCTTCATCTACCATATCGATAGCATCTACAGGATGCCATCCTATGCTTGCATAAACAAAATCGTACTGCTCAATAAGCTCCATCGCCTTTGTAATAGTAGGTCTATCAAACCCCACCACTACCATTTTTTCCATTCCTACATCAAGTGCCCGTTGTATCACTTCTTCTATATCATCTTGAAACTCATTTGCGTTAATATGTGTATGTGTATCAAATAACATGATAAACATCCCTCCATCATCTGTTAGATATATTTACACTTTATTTTTTAAGACCGTTCTATCCTTGCGCCACAGTCTTAATGAAAGAAGAAAAAACATAGAGATGATTAAAATATGGAATTTCCCCGCCCATTCTTCTCCATAAAAGATCTTGGCGATTTCCCCATTAAAACATCTCCATGTTTTTTATATCATTTTATTTTACTTTTGCACCGAGTGGTAAAGCCTCTGCGATTGTCGCTAGAGACAATTCACCGTCATGACTTCCAGCTAAAATCATTCCCTGTGAAAGCTCGCCTCTTAATTTAACTGGTTTTAAATTTGTTACACAAATAACTTTTCGTCCTACCAAGTCTTCAGGAGAATAATATTTAGCGATTCCAGAAACAACTTGTCTTTTTTCATAACCTAGATCCAATTGTAACTTCAATAACTTGTCCGCTTTTTTTACAGGTTCAGCTTCCAGTACTTGTGCTACACGTAAGTCTACTTTCATAAAGTCATCTATTGTAATTTCCTCTACGTCCGGAACTTCTTGAACCTCTTGTTTCTTTTCCTCTTCCATTTGAGGTCCCTTCATTTCGCTTTTGATAAATTCCACTTCTTCTTGAATGTCTAATCTAGGGAAAATAGGATCTCCCTTCTCTACTATAGTACCCGCAGGAATGACACCAAAACGTTCCAGGCTGTCCCATGTCTGTAAGGATTCGTCTTGTATGTTCAACTGTCTAAAAATCTTGTCAGGTGTTCTTGTTAAAAATGGTTTTAACAAAATGGCGATTCTTCTTAAAGATTCTGCTAAATGATTCATCACAACTGCTAATTCTTCTGTCTTTTCCTCTTTCGCTAATACCCATGGCTGTGTTTCATCGATATATTTATTATTTCTGCTGACTAATTGCCATAATGTTGTTAGTACAACAGAGAACTCCATATTCTCCATATGCTCCGCATATTTCTTAACCGTTTCTTGATGTGCTTCCACAAGTGACTTTTCAAAAGTGCCTTCTGAATTTTTATAGGTAGGAATTTCACCATTAAAGTACTTATTAATCATCGCCACTGTACGATTTAATAAATTCCCTAAGTCATTTGCTAAATCGAAATTTACTCTCTCTACAAACGCTTCAGGAGTAAACACACCATCAGAGCCAAATGGTACTTCTCTTAATAAATAATAACGAAGAGCATCTAATCCATAACGGTCAATTAACGTCACTGGATTAACCACATTTCCTTTTGATTTAGACATTTTGCCATCTTTCATTAGAATCCAGCCATGTGCAAAGACTTTCTTTGGCAATGGTAGATCTAATGCCATAAGCATGATTGGCCAATATATCGTGTGGAAACGAACAATTTCCTTCCCAACTAAATGTACATTTGCCGGCCAAAACTTTTTATATAGACTCTCATCATCAGAGCCATATCCTAGCGCAGTAATATAATTGGAAAGGGCATCGATCCATACATATACCACATGCTTCGGATCCCCTGGCACTTTAATTCCCCAATCAAAAGTAGTTCTTGATACTGCTAAGTCTTCCAATCCAGGCTTAATAAAGTTATTGATCATCTCGTTCTTGCGAGATTCTGGCTGGATAAATTCTGGATTTTCCTCGTAAAATGCTAACAAGCGATCTGCATATTTTCCCATTCTAAAGAAATAGGATTCCTCTTTTACTAGTTCAACGGCATGACCACTGTCGGGGCTTTTCCCTCCAATTATTTTGCCATGTTCATCGTAAATAGGATCAACCAACTGCAGTTCTGTATAATATGTTTCATCAGAAACAGAATACCATCCTTGATATTCATCTAAATAAATATCTCCTTGATCCACTAATTTCTTAAACATTTTTTCGACAACATCTGTATGTCGTTTTTCTGTTGTACGGATAAAATCATCATAGGAAATATCAAGCTTATCCCATAATTCCTTTATTCCTGCCACAATTTCATCTACATACTGAATAGGTGTAATTCCTGCTTCTTCTGCTTTGCGCTGAATTTTTTGCCCATGTTCATCCGTTCCAGTTAAGTAACGAACTTCATATCCTCTCATTCTTTTATAACGAGCCATTGCATCTCCAGCAACTGTTGTGTAAGCATGTCCAATATGTAAATTGCCACTTGGATAATAGATTGGCGTAGTAATATAAAAAGTTTTTTCTTGATCCTTCACTTAATTTCCTCCTATATATATGTATATAATATGTACCTTTAGTAAGATAACTGCTATTACTATTGTAACCATTCTTCTTTTTTATCGAAACAAAAAAGTATAAGAACATTTATAAACCGCATAATTATTGCCATTTTTCCTTTTATCCCATCAAAATATACCTAAAAATAATTAGTAATGCAACAGCGATGTTTTGGAAGAAAGAATGAGAAATAAAAATGTTGTTTTTTGTCGAAAAAATAATAAAAATAGAACAAAAAGACTATACCAATTTATCCCATCCTATGTTTATTTATCAATTTATTCTCCTGAAAAGCCTAATTTAATAAGGTTTTTAAAATACAATAATTTCAAAATAAAATAATTGACGTTTATGGGAATGGCTGGTATTATAATAAACATACAAAGAAATTTGTCGAAAATTAGCGAAAAAAATATAAATACTTACTTTTGGGAGGAGAAAAGAAAATGAAATCTACAGGTATTGTTCGTAAAGTTGATGAATTAGGTCGTGTGGTTATTCCAATCGAATTAAGACGTACATTAGGAATTGCTGAAAAGGATGCTCTAGAAATTTATGTAGATGATGAAAAAATCATCTTAAAAAAATATAAACCAAACATGACTTGCCAAGTTACTGGCGAAGTATCAGATGATAATCTATCTTTAGCTGGTGGTAAATTAATCCTCAGCCGTGAAGGTGCAGAGCAATTAATCGCGGAAATCAAAAGCAATTTTGAACTTGCAAAATAAAAATAAAGTAAGCAATGTGTAAGTACATCACTCTTTATTGATTCGTAGCTTCTTGAAAAAAATTAAGAGAAATACTTATTCGTTCTTTTTATAAACTAAAGGACTGCCGCCTTAAAGGGGAACACCATCATATTTTTGATGTTCCGATTTAAGGCAGCAGCCCTTTTTCTTATTGAATATGATATTCTTGATATATGTCTCTTTTTTGCATTTCTCTATCTAATGCAGTCTTTTTAATTGCTTCTTTTACCGTAATTCCCTCTTTTTCCACATAGTGATCTACATGTTGAACAATAGACAAGTCTTCCCACCAATTATTTTCTTCTGTTTGTAATTCTCCTTGTTCAATAACTAAACAAAACTCTCCTCTTATTTCTTCTGATTGAGACCAAGCAATTGCTTCCTCTAGAGTTCCACGAATAAATTCCTCATATATCTTTGTCAGCTCTCTACATAATGTAATCTTTCTATTACCGAGAATCTCCCTTATTAAAACCAATGTTTCTTTTAAACGATGTGGGGATTCATATAAGAGCAGCGTGCCTGGAACGTTCTTTAGAAAAAGCAACTCCTTTTTCTTCTCCTTCTTTTGGCGATTAAGGAAACCATAAAAGTAGAAAGGATGTGTCGGAAGCCCCGAAGCAATCAGTGCTGTTAATGCTGCATTCGCTCCTGGAAGAGGAATAACTGGTATTTCTTGATTAATAGCATCTATAGCTAGTTCATATCCTGGATCTGCAATGGTTGGCATTCCCGCATCACTTACTAATGCGATTATTTTATCCTCTTTCAAAGCTTGTATTAGCTTTTGACCACTAGCCTCTTTATTATGTTCATGATAGCTGACTACTGGAGTAGCAATTTCAAAATAATTGCATAGTTTTTTTGTATTACGTGTATCTTCTGCAGCAATAATATCTGCCTCTTTCAAAATTCTAATTGCTCGAAAACTCATATCTTCTAAATTCCCGATAGGAGTAGGGACTAAATACAACGCTCCCCCTTTTTCTTTAAAGCTTTTTTGTTGTTTCATTTCCTTCACCTACTTCCACTTCCTTCCATAAAAACTTTTCCTTCTTCTTTCTATCTAGCTGTTTAAAAGCATACTCTGCTTTCATGGCTTCTTGTTTTGTCTGAAATTCCTCATAGTAAATAACAGATACCGGTAAACGTCCTCTTGTATATTTTGCTCCTTTACCTTCATTATGCGTTTTTACGCGCTTTTGAAGATCATTTGTATAGCCAGCATAATAGCTGCCATCCTTACACATTAATACATAAAAATAATGACTCTTATTTTCCATACAGTATTCTGCTCATTTCCTCTGTATAATTGTTGCCATCTTTATAAACAAATAACGGAGGGAGAACTTTTAAATCTGGTTTCCCATCTTTTATCGCTTCAACTAATAAAATATTCGCTTCTTTTCCTTCCTTTGGATAAACAAATCGGATACGCTTTGGTTCCAATCGATTTGCCCTCATTAATGTAATAATATCTAATAGTCTTCCTGGTCGATGAACAAAAGCTACTTTTCCACCTTGTTTAACCAATTGACTAGATATACTAATTGTATCCTCTAGCGTACAGAGGATCTCATGTCTCGCAATAGCAAGATGCTCATTACCATTAATCTCTTCCACTGAATTAGTCTTCTTAAAGTAAGGTGGATTACACGTCACTGCGTCATATTTCTCATACCCAAGTAAACCAGGAGCATCCTTAATATCACCATGAATCATTTTTATCTTTTGCTCTAAACGATTATACTGAATGCTTCTATTTGCCATATCATATAATCTTGCTTGTATTTCTACTCCTACAATATCTCCCTCTGTTCGAAGCGACAAAAAGAGTGGAATTACTCCATTCCCACTACATAAATCAACAATCGCCCCCCTTTTCACAGGAATAGAGACAAAATCCGCTAATAATACTGCATCTAATGAGAAGGAGAAAACAGATGGACTTTGAATAATTCTTAATCGTTCATCCAGCAAATAATCTAATCTTTCATCTCCAATTAATGGAACCACTCTTTATACCTCCATCTTTCCTATTTCCTGCATAGAAAAAGAGATGTCTCAAGAAGAAGAGTCATCCCCTGACAATACATTGGTTGTATTGCTTACATACTCGGGCAATAATTTCTTTGAGACATCCTTATTTTTTATTAAGAAACGATAAACAAAAAAGACAATCTCCATCTTTTCGAGGACTTCCAAAATGAAGATTACAAATATGAAAACCTTCTTGATATAGTCTTGCCAGGTTGTCATACCCTTCCCCTATATCAATATTTTTCTCCTCTATCATCTTACCTTGTTTTATGTTCCTTCTTTTATTTTTATCTTGTTTCGAATCCTTTTCTCTTGGTATATCCTCTAAGTGCCTTCTTAGATTTTCATTTTCTAGCTGCAGCCTATTATTCTCTTCAATAAGCTCTGCTACATGCTGTTTAAGATCACCTAATTGCTTATATAAATTACCAATTTGACTTTCCATATTTATTACTGATTCAAAAACTTCTTTTTTATCCACTCTTCCACCTCATTAATCTGTGGATTGAACTGAAACAGCATCCTCTTGCAGTATCTCATCTAATGTATATTCAAGCACTCGTTCTTGTTCAGAAATTTCCACTTGGAGTACACGTTCTAAAATATTTAAACCAACAACTTTTCCCTTTCCATCCGGTGTATCAATCCAATCACCTAAGTCTGGTAAAAGTTCCTTTGCAGCTTCATAATCGTCATTCTCATATTTTAAACAACACATTAGTCGCCCGCATAATCCGGAAATTTTCGTTGGGTTTAAGGAAAGGTTTTGGTCTTTTGCCATCTTAATAGATACTGGTTCGAAATCCCCTAAGAAAGTCGAACAGCATAACATTCTTCCACAAGGACCAATCCCGCCTAGCATTTTCGCTTCATCTCTTACACCAATCTGACGAAGTTCAATTCTTGTTCGAAAAATGGAAGCTAAATCTTTTACCAATTCCCTAAAGTCTACTCGACCATCTGCGGTAAAATAAAAAATGATTTTATTACGGTCAAATGTATATTCTACATCCACTAATTTCATATCTAATTCATGCAGCGTCACTTTCTCACAACAAACATCATAAGCCTCTTTTGCTGCAACCTTGTTTTCGGCTACAATCATCTGATCTTTATGATCCGCGATTCTTAATACTTTTTTCAAAGGTAAAACTACATCATTTTCATCTACTTTTTTCGGTCCAATAACTACTCTCCCGAATTCTACACCCCGAACAGTTTCGACGATGACGAAGTCTCCCTTTTGAATGATTAATTCATTTGGATCAAAATAATATATTTTTCCAGCTTTTTTAAAGCGGATTCCTACAACATCATACAACTGAAGATCCCTCCTGCAGCTCTAGCACCAGCTGCTCCATCAATAACTGTGGATTCATATTCCCCTGCAGCTTTCGCTTTGCTTCAAAAATAGCTGTCATTTGTTCCGTTAAGCGTCTGTTAGAGGTTCTCAAAGCGTAAGTATCTAATCGTCCCTTTTCGCTAACGTATACAATCTGATCGTGCTTGCCAAGCTGTATATATAATAAATCTTTATAAAGCAGCAATAATAAATCAAGTCCTCTATCAAACTGGTCCTTTTCTTTAAATTGAGAAAACCAGTCTCTTTGAAGAGCTACTAATGCTTCTAAAGGAGCTCCTTTAAGAGCCTCATATAATTTTACCACTATTTTTTGCGCTTGTACAAACCATTCATCCGTACTAAGTGACAATGCCTCTTCAAAATTATTGGTAATTTGCGCAAGTAAAGGGGCTTCATTTGGTTTTATTCCATTTCTTACTAGTTCTTTAGCCATTTCATTTGGGGATAATGGTGTAAAGGAAAGGACCTGACACCGAGACAAAATAGTCGGCAATATTTGCTGAATTTGTTCTGTTATTAAAATGGCCGTTGTTTCTGCATTCGGTTCCTCTAAAAACTTCAGTAAACTGTTAGCCGCATTTGTAGTCATTTTATCTGCATGAACAAGAATATACACCTTTTGCTTTGACTCTACTCCAGTCTTGGAAAACTCTTCTTGTAGGCTTTGTATTTGATGCTTCTTTATGGATAATCCATCTGGCTCAAGTAAATGCACATCAGGATGGTTACCATTATTTATCCGCTTGCAATTTGAACATGTTTCACATGGAACATATCCTTCTATAGTATTTTCACATAAAATGCTCTTAGTGAGAACTAGACTTATTTCCCTTTTACCTGTTCCCTTCATTCCTTCAAAAAGATAAGCATGAGCTAATCGCTCTTTTTTCAAGCTGTTTTTTAGCATCTTTAAAACAATGGGTTGTGTCCCTTCAAGCTGTTCCCACGTCCTTGTCAAGACAATCACTCCATTTACATATATATATTAATTAGTAGACCTTTAATTTTACCATTTTTATCTAAGGTATTTATGCCATTTTTCTCATTCGCGATTACTTCTTCTGTTGATTATACTAACTTATCATCAATTACCTGTACAACACGCGAATTTTCCTAGGCCAAACTGATCCCTCGCGTTGTACTTTTTACCTTTCATCCCAAATTCAACAGCTTCTTTTACAAACTGTTTAACAAGAGATTTATATTTAGTTAAGTCTTTGAAATTTTGGGTTTCCCTAACCTATTGCTTTAATATCATCGATGTTTTTCAACAATTTTGAAGCTAATCGACCTTTAGTTTCTCATTTTGTTGTTGGACATATCTGAAATTTAGAAGCTCCTAAGACTACCTTTGTTTCTAATCTATTTTCCAGATTGATTCAAATCTCTTTATTAACTTCTATTTTTCCTCCTGAAGAGTGGTCTGCTACTTATTAGAAAAGGATATGCGTATCCTACTTTTTAACTTTTATGATTTAACTATGAAAGTACATCGGTAACAGAAGTTACCGATGTACAGCTTAAAATTGTTTAAATTGCTCTACAGGTAATACAAAGACTGTTGCTCCGCCAACTTCTACTTCTACTGGATAAGGGACATAAGAATCTGCATTTCCTCCCATTGGCGATACAGGTGCTACTAATTGGTCTCTTGATTGACAATTTTCTTTAATGATTTGTAATGCCTTTTCCACACGTATATCTTCCGTTCCTATCATAAAGGTGGTATTTCCAGATTTCAAGAATCCGCCAGTACTTGCAAGCTTTGTCGCTCTAAAATTATTTTCAACTAGTGCATTAAGTAATTTGTTACTATCTTTATCTTGAATGACTGTTAGAATTAATTTCATTTTTATCCCGCCCCTTATTATAGTTTCCGAATGATTTTATAACTTGTTCCTATTATAGCAATAAATATAAAAACAAACAGCTGAAAGAAAAAATAATTTTTTGAGAGCCTATCCATTTTTTATTTTGTCATCACTATATGCATAATACCCTATTATTTAAATAGCAACGCACTTCTACTTTAAAAAACGATTAATAATATCTACTGTATCCTCCAAAACCTGTTCTAATGGTTTCGATGCATCTACTTTTATGATTCTCTCTGGAAATCTTTCTATTACCTTATAATAGCCTTCTTGTACTTTTTCATGGAATTCAATCTTTTCTAAATCCAAACGGTTAATTTCTCTATCACTCGTATTATTAATTCTTGCTAAACCAACCCTTGGATCTAAATCAAAATAAATGGTTAGCTCAGGCATGGTATCTCCAATTGCAAATTGATTAATTTCCCAAATTTCATCCATATCAATTCCTCTTGCATGCCCTTGATATGCCAATGAACTATCAATGAAACGGTCACATAATACAATCGCTCCGTCGTTTAAAGCTGGAATGACCTTCTCTACTAAATGCTGTCTTCTAGCAGCTGCATAAAGCAATGCTTCTGTTCGCGCATCCATTTCAGTATGCTTAGGATCTAATATAATATTTCTAATTTTTTCTGAAATAGGAATACCACCTGGCTCCCTTGTCTTTATAATCTGTAGTTCTTTTTCTTGATAATAATTTAACAACATATCAATAACGGTTGTCTTTCCCGCTCCCTCTGGTCCTTCTAATGTAATAAAGATACCTTTTGTCACCTTATTGTCCTCCTAAGTTGTCATTTCTCAAAAATGGTAATTTTATTTTTATATATAGATGGGCTTCCTTGAAATCTTGCTCCATCCTTTAATAAGTTCGTTATTTGTTTAATATGATAGTTCGTTATTTCCTCTCCAGGCATTAAAATAGGAATTCCTGGTGGATATGGAATAATTGTTTCTGCACAAACTGCATGTAAAGCTTCACTTAATGAAACTTCCACCTTACTTCGTGTGGCTTGTTCTTTTTCACTAAGTTTTAATTCTACTATATCCTCACGCTTTTTTATAGATTCAACTGTCTCACTCTGAGCAGAATGAGTATGTATATTTTTAAGAAGCGCCCTTTTTATTTTAAAAATAATCTTCTCTAAAGGATAAGAGATTCCTTTCTTTAACAATGGAAAGACAAATAATATATTATTTGAATCAGCTAACTCCGTATATATACCCTCTTTTTCTAATTCTTTTTGTAATTCAAATCCGCTTCTATTTTCTGTTGATTGAATAGTAATTTTTAAAGGATCTCCATCATAAGGATAGTTTAGTACGTTTAGCTGAGGAATTGTATGAAGTTGTTCCCGAAAAAAAGTTACCATTGTATGTAGGTATTCCCAATCCTCCATGCTATAGTTTGCTATATAATGCCTAGCCTTATCTAGGGAGGCCATAATAAGGTAAGAGGGACTGCTGGACTGTAAAATGTCTAAGTAATGTTTAACATCCTCTTGTTGAACGAATGCCGTATTATAATGTAAATAAGCACCCATTGTTAATGCTGGAAGCGTCTTATGTGCTGATTGAACAACTATATCTGCACCTGACTCAACTGCTGAAGGTGGAAAATTTGAATTTCCTTTAAAATGAGCCCCATGCGCTTCATCTACTAATACACAAATTCCATTAGCATGGGCTAAGTCAATAATCTCTGGTAAATTTCCAACCATTCCATAATAATTAGGAGAAGTTAAAATAAGCGTTTTGACTTCTGGAAATCGTGCAATTGCCTGCTCAATTGTTTTTTTCGAAAGGACTGTATCGACTTTCCAATCTTCCTCATAATCCGGGCTAAGTAAAATGGGCTGTGCCTTTGCTAACTTTATTCCATTCATAATTGATTTATGGCTATTCCTTTGTACAAATACTTTGTCACCCGCTGTTAAGGTGGCTAATATCATTGCTAAATTACCAACAGTACTCCCATTTACAAGAAAATAACTTTTCTTAACTCCATAAAAATCTGTTAGTAGTTTTTCTGCATCTGCAATAACACCAGTTGGTGCATGTAAATCATCTAAGCCATTAAGCTCTGTCACATCAAAATTCCATAAAGGTCCTTTCCACTCATCTTCCGGAGAAATTAATTCTCCATTCTTATGACCAGGTACATGAAAAGAAATATTATTTTTCGACTGAAATTGCAAAAGTTTAGAATATAACGGTGTGTTTTCTTGCAATTGTATTCCTCTTTTCTTTTTTCACTCTATTTATTTTATCATTTTTTCTTTATAGGAAGTAATTTACGCTTCTTTCTATTTTCTTATTTAAAGTATTTTAGATAATATAAATCCCTTATTCATTCATACTGGGCTATTTATCAATACCCCTTTAGTCTTTCTTATTAGTAATATTTTAGTTTAGTAGTTTTCAAGAATAAAGGTATGCGTGATTACTAAAATGGTTAGAATAATGTCTATGGAGGTGGAGAAATGGGGAAGTATCAATCAAGTAGAGCAGAAGCCTGTCTCATATGCGAAGAATATAAATTAGAAGGCATTCATCTATTCGAATCCTTTATATGTATGGATTGCGAAAGAGAGATTGTTAATACGAAGACAAATGATCCCAAATATCGATTTTTTGTTCATCAAATGGGAAAAGCACGAACTCTTCAGGAAAGACGACAAGCTTAGATATAAATAAAAAACAAGCATCTAACGAATAGATGCTTGTTTCCTTATTGCCTGGCGACGTCCTACTCTCACAGGGGGAGAACCCCCAACTACCATCGGCGCTGAGAAGCTTAACTTCCGTGTTCGGTATGGGAACGGGTGTGACCTTCTCGCTATCGCCACCAGACTTATTTATTTCGAGAATTATTCTCTCAAAACTAAATCATTTAGAAGTATTCCAAGTTGCCAAGTAATCATTTTGTCCAGCTCCAACGCCTATCAAACTTCCGATAAACAGGCGTTTCCGCTTTTCATTTTAGTTAAGTCCTCGATCTATTAGTATCAGTCAGCTCCACATGTCGCCACGCTTCCACCTCTGACCTATCAACCTGATCATCTTTCAGGGATCTTACTAGCTTGCGCTATGGGAAATCTCATCTTGAGGGGGGCTTCATGCTTAGATGCTTTCAGCACTTATCCCTTCCGCACATAGCTACCCAGCGATGCCTTTGGCAAGACAACTGGTACACCAGCGGTGCGTCCATCCCGGTCCTCTCGTACTAAGGACAGCTCCTCTCAAATTTCCTACGCCCACGACGGATAGGGACCGAACTGTCTCACGACGTTCTGAACCCAGCTCGCGTACCGCTTTAATGGGCGAACAGCCCAACCCTTGGGACCGACTACAGCCCCAGGATGCGATGAGCCGACATCGAGGTGCCAAACCTCCCCGTCGATGTGGACTCTTGGGGGAGATAAGCCTGTTATCCCCGGGGTAGCTTTTATCCGTTGAGCGATGGCCCTTCCATGCGGAACCACCGGATCACTAAGCCCGACTTTCGTCCCTGCTCGACTTGTAGGTCTCGCAGTCAAGCTCCCTTGTGCCTTTACACTCTACGAATGATTTCCAACCATTCTGAGGGAACCTTTGGGCGCCTCCGTTACTTTTTAGGAGGCGACCGCCCCAGTCAAACTGCCCACCTGACACTGTCTCCCACCCCGATCAGGGGTGCGGGTTAGAATGTCAATACAGCCAGGGTAGTATCCCACCAATGCCTCCACCGAAGCTGGCGCTCCGGCTTCCAAGGCTCCTACCTATCCTGTACAAGCTGTACCAAAATTCAATATCAGGCTGCAGTAAAGCTCCACGGGGTCTTTCCGTCCTGTCGCGGGTAACCTGCATCTTCACAGGTACTATAATTTCACCGAGTCTCTCGTTGAGACAGTGCCCAGATCGTTACACCTTTCGTGCGGGTCGGAACTTACCCGACAAGGAATTTCGCTACCTTAGGACCGTTATAGTTACGGCCGCCGTTTACTGGGGCTTCAATTCAGAGCTTCGCACTAACGTGCTAACCCCTCCTCTTAACCTTCCAGCACCGGGCAGGTGTCAGCCCCTATACTTCGCCTTGCGGCTTCGCAGAGACCTGTGTTTTTGCTAAACAGTCGCCTGGGCCTATTCACTGCGGCTCTCGCAGGCTTGCACCCGCAAGAGCACCCCTTCTCCCGAAGTTACGGGGTCATTTTGCCGAGTTCCTTAACGAGAGTTCTCTCGCTCACCTTAGGATTCTCTCCTCGCCTACCTGTGTCGGTTTGCGGTACGGGCACCCTAAATCTCGCTAGAGGCTTTTCTTGGCAGTGTGGAATCAGGAACTTCGGTACTATATTTCCCTCGCCGTCACAGCTCCGCTTATGTGGTAATGGGATTTGCCTCATTACCAGCCTAACTGCTTGGACGTGCTAATCCAACAGCACGCTTACCCTATCCTCCTGCGTCCCCCCATTGCTCAAACGATTTAAAGGTGGTACAGGAATATCAACCTGTTGTCCATCGCCTACGCTTTTCAGCCTCGGCTTAGGTCCCGACTAACCCTGAGCGGACGAGCCTTCCTCAGGAAACCTTAGGCATTCGGTGGATGAGATTCTCACTCATCTTTCGCTACTCATACCGGCATTCTCACTTCTAAGCGCTCCACCAGTCCTTACGGTCTAGCTTCAACGCCCTTAGAACGCTCTCCTACCACTGACATCATAGATGTCAATCCACAGCTTCGGTGATACGTTTAGCCCCGGTACATTTTCGGCGCAGAGTCACTCGACCAGTGAGCTATTACGCACTCTTTAAATGGTGGCTGCTTCTAAGCCAACATCCTGGTTGTCTAAGCAACTCCACATCCTTTTCCACTTAACGTATACTTTGGGACCTTAGCTGGTGGTCTGGGCTGTTTCCCTCTTGACCACGGATCTTATCACTCGTAGTCTGACTCCCAAGAATAAGTATTTGGCATTCGGAGTTTGTCTGAATTCGGTAACCCGATGGGGGCCCCTAGTCCAAACAGTGCTCTACCTCCAATACTCTAAATCTTGAGGCTAGCCCTAAAGCTATTTCGGAGAGAACCAGCTATCTCCAAGTTCGATTGGAATTTCTCCGCTACCCACACCTCATCCCCGCACTTTTCAACGTGCGTGGGTTCGGGCCTCCATCCAGTGTTACCTGGACTTCACCCTGGACATGGGTAGATCACCTGGTTTCGGGTCTACAACCACATACTATTTCGCCCTATTCAGACTCGCTTTCGCTGCGGCTCCGTCTCTTCAACTTAACCTCGCATGTAATCGTAACTCGCCGGTTCATTCTACAAAAGGCACGCTATCACCCATAAATGGGCTCTAACTACTTGTAGGCACACGGTTTCAGGATCTATTTCACTCCCCTTCCGGGGTGCTTTTCACCTTTCCCTCACGGTACTGGTTCACTATCGGTCACTAGGGAGTATTTAGCCTTGGGAGATGGTCCTCCCTGCTTCCGACGGGATTTCTCGTGTCCCGCCGTACTCAGGATACACTCAAGAGGGAACGAAGTTTCGACTACAGGGTTTTTACCTTCTACGACTGACCTTTCCAGATCGATTCGTCTACCCCGTTCCTTTGTAACTCCATATAGAGTGTCCTACAACCCCAAGAGGCAAGCCTCTTGGTTTGGGCTAATCCCGTTTCGCTCGCCGCTACTCAGGGAATCGCGTTTGCTTTCTCTTCCTCCGGGTACTTAGATGTTTCAGTTCCCCGGGTCTGCCTTCAGTACCCTATGTATTCAGGTAAAGATTCTATCCCATTACGGATAGAGGGTTTCCCCATTCGGAAATCTCTGGATCAAAGCTTACTTACAGCTCCCCAAAGCATATCGGTGTTAATCCCGTCCTTCATCGGCTCCTAGTGCCAAGGCATCCACCGTGCGCCCTTTCTAACTTAACTTAGTTTCGACCAAAGATAAGCGGCGTATCTCTTCGTCAGCTTCTTCACTCTGCTCCTCACGTATTTTCGTACGCTCCGGTGCTCGTTCGGTCGCTTCCTTGACCTACTTGCTTCTCTTTGCTCTCCAATCTTTGAAGGAGTATTCGTTTAATACGACTACTTTCAAAGAAGTAATTCTCTAAAATAGAGAATCTAAGATGGCGATTACTCGGTTTATCTTGGTTACTTCTATTAAATGATTTAGTTTTCAAAGAACAATTTTGGTGGAGCTTAGCGGGATCGAACCGCTGACCTCCTGCGTGCAAGGCAGGCGCTCTCCCAGCTGAGCTAAAGCCCCAAAAATGGTATATGTTTTTTCAAAAAAATGGTGGGCCTAAATGGACTCGAACCATCGACCTCACGCTTATCAGGCGTGCGCTCTAACCAGCTGAGCTATAGGCCCATTTTATGCTCGATAAAGTAAAAAGGTTCATTCTTTATCTATTTTTTAAGGAATTGCTCCCTCAAAACTGAACAATCAAATCGTCAACAATCTTTGATGGAATGTAAATTCCATTTTCCTTAGAAAGGAGGTGATCCAGCCGCACCTTCCGATACGGCTACCTTGTTACGACTTCACCCCAATCATCTATCCCACCTTAGGCGGCTGGCTCCAAAAGGTTACCCCACCGACTTCGGGTGTTACAAACTCTCGTGGTGTGACGGGCGGTGTGTACAAGGCCCGGGAACGTATTCACCGCGGCATGCTGATCCGCGATTACTAGCGATTCCAGCTTCATGTAGGCGAGTTGCAGCCTACAATCCGAACTGAGAATGGTTTTATGGGATTTGCTCGACCTCGCGGTTTTGCTGCCCTTTGTACCATCCATTGTAGCACGTGTGTAGCCCAGGTCATAAGGGGCATGATGATTTGACGTCATCCCCACCTTCCTCCGGTTTGTCACCGGCAGTCACCTTAGAGTGCCCAACTGAATGCTGGCAACTAAGATCAAGGGTTGCGCTCGTTGCGGGACTTAACCCAACATCTCACGACACGAGCTGACGACAACCATGCACCACCTGTCACTCTGTCCCCCGAAGGGGAACGTCCTATCTCTAGGAGTGTCAGAGGATGTCAAGACCTGGTAAGGTTCTTCGCGTTGCTTCGAATTAAACCACATGCTCCACCGCTTGTGCGGGCCCCCGTCAATTCCTTTGAGTTTCAGCCTTGCGGCCGTACTCCCCAGGCGGAGTGCTTAATGCGTTTGCTGCAGCACTAAAGGGCGGAAACCCTCTAACACTTAGCACTCATCGTTTACGGCGTGGACTACCAGGGTATCTAATCCTGTTTGCTCCCCACGCTTTCGCGCCTCAGCGTCAGTTACAGACCAAAGAGTCGCCTTCGCCACTGGTGTTCCTCCACATCTCTACGCATTTCACCGCTACACGTGGAATTCCACTCTTCTCTTCTGCACTCAAGTCCCCCAGTTTCCAATGACCCTCCACGGTTGAGCCGTGGGCTTTCACATCAGACTTAAAGGACCGCCTGCGCGCGCTTTACGCCCAATAATTCCGGACAACGCTTGCCACCTACGTATTACCGCGGCTGCTGGCACGTAGTTAGCCGTGGCTTTCTGGTTAGGTACCGTCAAGGTACAAGCAGTTACTCTTGTACTTGTTCTTCCCTAACAACAGAGTTTTACGATCCGAAAACCTTCATCACTCACGCGGCGTTGCTCCGTCAGACTTTCGTCCATTGCGGAAGATTCCCTACTGCTGCCTCCCGTAGGAGTCTGGGCCGTGTCTCAGTCCCAGTGTGGCCGATCACCCTCTCAGGTCGGCTACGCATCGTCGCCTTGGTGAGCCGTTACCTCACCAACTAGCTAATGCGCCGCGGGCCCATCTGTAAGTGACAGCGTAAACCGTCTTTCAGCTTTTCCTCATGAGAGGAAAAGGATTATCCGGTATTAGCTCCGGTTTCCCGAAGTTATCCCAGTCTTACAGGCAGGTTGCCCACGTGTTACTCACCCGTCCGCCGCTAACTTTAAAAGCAAGCTTTTAAAGTCCGCTCGACTTGCATGTATTAGGCACGCCGCCAGCGTTCGTCCTGAGCCAGGATCAAACTCTCCAATAAAGAGTTGATTAGCTCATTGCTAAACTCTAGCTTTTTGTTACTTTTTTTGTTTTACAACATTCGTTATAAAACGATTATTGTTGACGTTTGTTTGTTCAGTTTTCAAAGAGCAATTTGTTTGTTGCTATCAGAAGCAACTTTTATATAATATCACAAAAACATATTATATGTCAAATACTTTTTTTAAAAGCATTTCCAGTGATTAAGCTAACCAATCTGGCGACTTTTTATATATTATCACCCTTTATATATGAAGTCAATACTTTTTAATAGTATTTTATCTTTATTCCCAAACCCTGTTTTTAATTAATAAAATCAGCTCACAAATAAAAAGAGATTAACTATAAATCCTCACAAAGCTTTCTCTCCTTTGTTCTGAATCTAGATAATCTCAATTGAGTATAATTATACGCTTCATTTAAATAATATATAATTGAATTGCTACTAATGCTGCTACTCCCGGAATCCCTAATATTCCTGATACGGTGGAGGTTGCAAAATTAATTGGCACATGTATACCATATTGATTACCGACCGTATTTAAGAAAAATAAAAATAACGCACCTATCATAATTTTTATAATACCTTGTCCAATCATTCTAAGTGGTTTTATTGGTGTACCAACTACTAACAACAAAATAACCAAACCAATGACAATAGATATAATAACAACCGGGCTCACTGTCCATCCTCCCTTATTATGCTTGTATTTATAAATATGTATCATTCCGATAAATAAGACCTAGGATGGACAACTTTTCATTTTAATTAGCACTTTTCAGCCATGCGCTTATTTACTTTAACAAAGTTGAAAGGATGATGCGAAAACAAAAAACCGAGTACACGATTCTGATATGCTCCTCATTAAGTAGACAGATAAAATCTGTTATCTAATGGAGGAGCAGTTCATTATTCACTCGGTCTGCTTATTATTTCAATAAATTTATTTTTCTTTGTTTTGCTTCTTTAAATAAAAAGAAATATTTTGCCTCTGATAATTTAGCCTCACTAATTACTTCATCGGAAGGATCAAAACTCTTATCTAACAAACTTTTATCATTTAACCATTCTTTTTTCAAATGGCTAAATTGAACTAATAGCTTCTCATCAAATTCCTTCCTTAACTTTCCCTTTCTTCGAAAGAACATCGCTAGCCCTCCTGTACCCTACACTTCTCTTCGACCTTCTAATGCTTTAGATAGTGTAACCTCATCTGCATATTCTAAATCTCCACCTACCGGTAAACCATGAGCAATTCTAGTGATTTTAATACCTGATGGTTTGAGCAGACGAGAAATATACATAGCCGTCGCTTCTCCTTCTATATTCGGATTTGTTGCCATAATAACTTCTTGGGCCTCATCATCCTGTAATCTCTTTATCAACGAAGGTACATTAATATCTTCTGGTCCAATCCCATCCATCGGAGAAATAGCCCCGTGGAGAACATGATAAAGCCCGTTATATTCTTTCATTTTTTCCATTGCAATGACATCCTTTGGATCTTGTACTACACATATAATACTTCGATCTCTTCTACTGTCTTCACAGATGTAGCATGGATCTTGATCTGTAATATGTCCACAAACAGAACAATAAGTTAAGTTCCTTTTCGCATTAACTAGTGCTTTCGCAAAATCCAGCACGGTATCTTCCTTCATATTTAATACAAAAAAAGCCAGTCTAGAGGCCGTTTTAGGCCCAATGCCTGGCAATTTCATAAAGCTGTCAATTAGCTTTGATATAGGTTCAGGATAATGCATAATCTCCCCCCTTAAAACATTCCAGGAAGGTTTAATCCTTTTGTAAACTGACCCATTGTAGAATTTGTTAATTCATCCGCTTTTTTCAAAGCATCATTTGTTGCTGCTAAAACTAAATCTTGCAACATTTCTACATCTTCTGGATCCACAACCTCTTCCTTAATAATCACATCAATAATTTCTTTATGACCAGATACAACAACAGTTACCATTCCGCCGCCTGCTGTTCCTTCAATCTTTTCTTCACCAAGCTGTTCTTGCGCCTCTGCCATTTTCTTTTGCATCTTTTGCATTTGTTTCATCATATTTTGCATATTTCCCATTCCACGCATATATACTACCTCCAATTTATAGTTTCCATTGGTTTTTACATAATAGATTACTTACATATATAACCAATAGGTTCAAAATTAATCCTTCACTTCTAATAATTCTTCACCAAATAATTTTATTGCTTCTGATACAACGGAGTTATCTTGTCGCTCTTCACCGTCTCCTTCTTCAGAAGAATCTAAGTGCTGGGAGCTATTGAGAAATTCTTCTCTAATGTTGAGCCATTGATCTTCAGGGACTCCTAATAAATTATACCTTTTTCCAAGGAGTTGATACAAAGAATTAGTGATTGTCTCTATAAATTTAACATTATCTAATGCCATTTGACAGTGGATTTCATATTTAAATTTAATAATGATGGAATCCGTTGATGCAGCAACTGGTTCTGCTTCATTCAGCAATGCAGCTTGCGATCTCATTTGGTTTTGCACAAGAGTATTTAGCATAGCTCCCCAATTACTCTTTATACTTTGCAATTCTTGCTTTGTTGCATTTTTTAGTGTTTCTGTTATTTTCCCTAAAGGTGCTTGAAATCCTTTTCTATTTGTTCTTGTTTTTTTCTGTGTAGGCTGTGCTTCAGTGACTACTGTAACACCTTTTTGCTTAATATTCGCCAACTCTTCTTCTAAAGAAGTTATCTTACTCAGCAAAGATTGGATTTCTGGGATGTTTACATTGGATTGTCCAGATATGTTTGGTGCTTCCAACTGACATAATTTCACAATGGCTACTTCTAAAAATATTCTCGGATGGTTTGTCCAGCGCATATCTTGCTGTGTTTTATTCAGCAAATTTATGAGCTCATAAATTTGTTCATGTGAATGTGTTTCTGCAAGATCTTTAAAATCATCATCCAATAAAACTCTTTCTAAGGATTCCTCTAAATTAGGGGCCGTTTTATAAAGCAGCATATCGCGATAGAAAAAGATGAAATCTTCGATAAATCGATTAGAGTCCTTCCCGGCAAGCAGTAATTCATCTAAGGATTGGAGCCCTCTTACCGTATCTCCATCTAAAATAGCTCTCGACAATGTATTTAAAAAGTTTTGTGAAACAACCCCCGTGACTGTCAAAGCATCTTCAACCGTAACTACTTCATTACTATAAGAAATCGCTTGATCTAGTAAACTTAAAGCATCACGCATTCCACCATCTGCTGCTCTTGCAATCATTTGTAATGCTTTTTCCTCACAAGAGATCGCTGATTCATCCATAATCAATCTCATTCGATTGACAATCGCTTGCGATGTAATTCGTCTAAAATCAAACCGCTGACATCTTGAAATAATGGTTAAAGGAATTTTGTGAGGCTCAGTAGTGGCTAAAATAAAGATTACATGTTTAGGGGGTTCCTCCAATGTTTTTAAAAGCGCATTAAACGCTCCAATTGACAGCATATGAACTTCATCAATAATATATACTTTGTAAGGTACAGAGCTAGGAGCAAATTTCACCTTATCTCTTATATCCCTTATTTCTTCTACTCCATTATTGGAAGCAGCATCTATTTCAATTACATCAGGGATAGTACCATCTGTAATTCCTCTACATGCATCACATTCATTACAAGGTTCACTAATGGGTGCTCTCTCACAGTTAACAGCTTTCGCTAATATTTTTGCCGCACTTGTTTTCCCTGTCCCTCTCGGCCCAGAAAACAAGTAAGCATGAGAGATTTTTTGCTGAAGAAGGGCATTTTGTAATGTCTTTGTTACGTGTTCCTGCCCTACTACATCTATAAACTGTTGAGGACGCCAAACCCGATATAAAGCTTGATAGTTCATAGTACCCTCCATTTTTTATTTTCCTTTTTATTATAGCTTATCCGTTTATATTTTTACATCCATAATAGCATACATAAAGACATGAAAATAGTTATTCTCTTTTTCTAAGAGAACAACTATTTTCAAACAAAAGGAATGCAGCCACTCCCTTTAACTTACAAAAAAACTCATCCACATAGGATGAGTTTTGTATGTATAAATATAACTGCCGTGCACCTTTCATCGACTGGCACCCATAAGCGTTACTTAAGTAGTTAGCTCAGTCCAGGTAACCCTGCGGCACATGGGGGTGTCCACTTAATGCTGCTTCCTTCCGGACCTGACATGGTTCATGGATTCCCATTGCGCAGGACCCGGACGTCAACACCACTTACTTAAGGCAGACCCTACAGGATACCAGCCTCAGAAAGGAATTCAGCCTCGCTAGAGCGGATTGCGAGTACAGGGCACCGCTACCTCCCCGCTTAGCACGACAAAATTGATACCGAAGTATTAGGTGTCCTAAGACACACTCTTAGTATACTGATAATGGACGGAAAAATCAACATAAAGCATTTGTTAATTATTGTAAGCATCCGAATTGCTTGTCTTCCGTTCTTTTTTCTTCTTTCTTCGGTTTCTAATCTCCCGAAAAAAAGATGTTAATAACTGTCCACACTCTTCTGCTAATACACCTGTAATTACTTCACTCTGATGGTTAAATCGGTTATCTTGAAGCAAATTCATAAAAGTACCCGCGCATCCTCCCTTTGGATCAGCTGCACCATAAACCACCCTTGGAATTCGTGACAGCAGGATAGCCCCAGAACACATAGCACATGGCTCTAACGTAACATAAAGCGTAACTTCCTCTAGTCTCCATGTTCCCAATGCTGTGCATGCCTTCTCAATAGCAAGCAATTCAGCATGAGCAATGGCAGATTGGTCTGTTTCTCTTAAATTATGTGCTCTAGCAATTACTTCTCCTTTATAAGCAACAACTGCACCAATCGGCACTTCTCCTATTTCTGCAGCCTTCCTTGCTTCCTCTATAGCTATTTTCATAAATAATTGATCTTGATTTACTTCCATAATTACAGCCCACCTATATAAAAACACAAAATTTGTAATGAAAATTCTTCTTTTACTTAAACTAAGAAAATCAATCCTCTTTTCCAACTAACCTATGCTGGAATTTAGTTTATCTTCCATCGCACTAGCTAATTTTTTATTCTACCATCTTACATAGAAAAGGAGAACCATATGAAATCATCTGACACAGCTCTCTTGATTATTGATATGATAAATGACTTTCACTTTGAGCATGGAAATATTTTAGCAGAAAAAGCATTAATAATTGCAGAACATATTCAATTGCTTAAAAAACAATGCAAAAAAGAAAAAATACCGATTATTTATATCAACGACCATTATAATCTATGGCAAGCTGAATTGAATAAAGTAATTGATTATTGTAGTAATGAAAAAAGTGAACCTATTATTGATAAAATCAGACCTGATGATACCGACTATTTTTTAATCAAACCAAGACATTCTGCTTTTTATGGCACGGCTTTATATACACTACTTCACCAATTGCAGGTCAAAAACCTTATTCTTACTGGAATTGCCGGAAATATTTGCGTTTTGTTTACTGCTAATGATGCCTATATGCGAGAGTACCCGCTTCTTATTCCAGATAATTGCATTGCTTCTGTTGATAATGAGGATAATCAATATGCTATTCGCATGATGAAGAATGTCATGAATGCGAAAATATTTACATTCAATGAAAATACAATCATTTCTGCTCTTTCTTCCTCATAAACTATAATAATGTATCCTGTCAGGAGGGAAGAATATGCAAATTCACGTTGTCCGTAATAATCAAACATTAACAGGCATTGCAGCTGCATACGGTACTACGGTTAATGATATAGTAGAAGCGAATGATCTACCAAATCCAGACCGATTAGTAATAGGGCAAGCACTCGTTATCCCTATTATCGGCAGCTTTTATTGGGTTCAATCAGGAGATACACTTTGGTCTATTGCTCAACGGTTTCGGCTGAATTATGAACAATTAGCTTCTATCAACTCTATTGCTGTTAACCAACCTTTACAAGTTGGTTTACGTTTATACATCCCCGAGAGGCCGAAAAGACCGGTCGAGTCTAATGCATATGTAGAACCACGTGGTACATATGTCGCACCTAATCTTGAGGCAAGTGCACGAGAAGCAGCTCCTTATTTAACCTACCTTGCACCATTCAGTTTTCAAGCGTTACGAGATGGCAGTTTAAAAGAACCGCTTCTTAATAATTTCCCTGAAATTGCCCAGAGAAATAATAATGTACTTATGATGGTAATTACGAATCAAGAAAATGATCAATTCAGTGATGAACTCGGACGAATCCTATTAAATGAGGAATCCATTCAAAATAACTTTCTCCATAATATTGTGACTACCGCTAAGAAATATGGATTTCAAGATATCCATTTTGATTTTGAATATTTACGCCCGGAAGATCGGGAAGCCTATAATCGTTTTCTCCGTAGAGCGAAAAATCGTTTTTCCCAAGAGGGTTGGTTAATATCTACTGCTTTGGCTCCAAAAACTAGCGCTGCTCAAAAAGGAAAATGGTATGAAGCACATGATTACAGAGCACACGGAGAAATTGTCGATTTTGTCGTTATCATGACTTATGAATGGGGGTATAGCGGGGGACCCGCGATGGCTGTTTCTCCTATTGGACCCGTTAGAGATGTTTTAGAATATGCCATCACGGAGATGCCTCCCTCTAAAATTACGATGGGGCAAAATTTGTATGGTTATGATTGGACCCTGCCCTTTGTCGAAGGAACAGTAGCAAAAGCACTTAGCCCTCAAGCCGCCATTCAACTTGCAGCAGATTATAATGCGGAGATACTATATGATCAAAAAGCACAGGCTCCCTATTTTAAATACACAGACAGTGAAGGCAGACTGCATGAAGTATGGTTTGAGGATGCTCGTTCTATTCAAGCAAAATTTAATTTAATCAAAGAGTTGAATTTAAGAGGCATTAGTTATTGGAAATTAGGTTTAGCCTTTCCCCAAAACTGGCTTTTACTGGCCGATAATTTTCACATAACCAAAAGAACATAGTCAACTTGTTTTCACTTAAAAGAACATGCATGATTCGGCTAAACTCCTGTACACCAAGCAAGACCTATTGGAGTATATTGATTAAAAAAGGAAAGATCTATTTGATAAGATCTTTTCTTTTTTAACTCTATCCAATCAATCGCGAATAAATGGATTTTGCTACACTTATTTCTGATGTTCCATGAATGATCGCACGTCCATCTTTAAAAAGAATTACCCGATAATCATTGTATTGAAAAGACACTAAGTAAGGATTGGTAATTAAGTTTTGGACAAGCGCCTTCCATTGCTTTGAAAGCACATAGAGATCCAACCCCTTTGGCATAGCTGGGCGAATATGAACAGCATCTCTCCCACATAACACCGCTGCCTTTGTTTGATTTTGAAAAGACAAATACGGAAAATCTGCTCTTGTTCCGCATGTAGGACACTCTAATTTTTTTTGCTTTTCAACATTCATTTCCGCATATTCCATTTTCCAAATATCAAAAGAGCGCAATACTGGGAACAGCTTTTCACCGGAAAGAATCTGTATGGCTTGCGATACTTGCATAGCAGCAACCCATTGAACAATAGGACTGATAACCCCTGCGGTATCACAGGTTATTTCCTGGGAAGGGAGCTGTTCAATTAAACAATGAAGACATGGCGCATCCTCCCCAACAACTGGATAGGAAAGCCCATAGCTCCCTACACATGCCCCAAAAAGAAATGGTATTTTCAGCTTAATTGCAGCATCATTTATGACTAATCTTGTTTCAAAATTATCGGTACCATCTATTAGAATAGAAGCACCATCTATAAATTTTTCGATTGTATGACAGTTTATATCCTCCACCACTGCCTCTATAACCGTATGACTGCTAATCTCCTTTAATCTCCTCTTTGCTGCAACTGCTTTAGGGAGTTTATCGGCTGCATCCTCTTCCGTATAGAGCTGTTGTCTTTGCAAATTGCTTTCTTCTACGTAATCACGATCGATAATAGTCAGCCTTCCTATTCCTGCTCTTACCAGCATTTCGGAACTAGCTGATCCTAAGGCTCCTGCCCCTAAAATAACGGCATGACTAGCTTCAATATTTCTTTGTCCTTCTTTACCAATAAATAATTCCTGCTTTAAAAAACGACTAGTCAAGATGGAATCATCCCCGTAATCGGACTACTTGCAACACCATAATTCTTCTCTGTGATTCTCCCTGCTTCATATCCCAATCTCCCAGCTTCTATAGCTAATTTCATCGCCTGAGCCATTGTAACTGGATCATATGCATTCGAAACCGCTGTATTTAAAAGTACCCCATCTGCGCCAAGCTCCATTGCATATGCTGCGTCCTTTGGCGAGCCAATTCCCGCATCCACTATAACAGGTACATTACTTTGCTCTATAATAAATTGTAAATTTAGCGGATTGATAATTCCCTTTCCAGACCCAATTGGGGAAGCACCCGGCATAATAGCATGTACACCTAACTGTGCTAACCGTTTAGCCAGCACAACATCATCAGAGGTATAAGGTAACACAATGAATCCCTCTTCTAATAATTGTTCAGATGCTCTCAAAGTTTCTATTGGATCTGGCAGCAGCGACTTATCACAACCGATTACTTCTACTTTAATCATGTCACATAGTCCAGATGCCTTCGCAAGTTTAGCAATTCTTACCGCTTCTTCTGCAGTCTTCGCTCCCGCCGTATTCGGAAGGAGAGTATAACGCTTTAAATCTAGCTGTTCCAAGAAGTTAGGCTGTGATTTTTCAAATATATTCATCCTTCGTACCGCAAAGGTTAGAATCTCACTTTCTGATACTTCTACCGCTTTTTTTTGAATTTCAAATGATGGGTATTTTCCTGTTCCAAGTAATAAACGAGACTGAAAAGTACGATTTGCTATTTTTAACATTTTTATCCTCCTCCAACAAAGTGAATTAATTCTACTCTATCGCTTTCTTTTAATACATGTGTTTGGTACTGTTCTTTTCGCAAAATATCTCGATTTATTTCTACTATGACAATACGATTATTTAATTCAAAAAAGTGTAGGAGATCCTCTACTGTAACAACCTCTTTAGGCAGCTGTTGTTCCTTACCATTCAATTGTATATTCAATTACTACCCTCCCCATTAAACTAAAATAGGACGCTCAACTTTAAAGGCATCTAGCCATTCACTTTTTACAGGCATACCCAACATTAAATCTCTAATCATCTTTCCTGTTATAGGAGCTAAAAGAATCCCATTTCTTTGGTGGCCAGTTGCAAAATACAAGCCTTTCATCTCTGGATGCTCTCCTATAAATGGATAACCATCATATGTTTGTGGTCTTAGACCAGCCCACGCTCTCTTCCACTTCATATTTCCAACTTCTGGTATCATCTCCTTTGCTTTTTGTATAACTTCTTCTATCCCATCTACTGAAGGTTCCTCGCTCCATTCATTCCATTTTTTCGTTGCTCCAATAATAAACTCCTTATTGTTTCTTGGTACAATGTAATATTGATTATGAAATACAGAATACTGCAAGGGAAATCCTTCATTTTCTACAGATACACATTCTCCCTTAACCGGGATAACTTGGTGTGATAATCCTAATTGCTGGAAGAAGTAATTGCTCCATACTCCACTTGCAATGACTACATTTTCTGCAAAAAAATCACCTTGCAACGTTTTTATTACGTAGTCTATCCCCTTCTTTTTGACTCCTAATACGCGGGTATATTCATAAACCTCTGCTCCGAATAGCTGCGCTCCTTTACTTAAACCGTTACATGCTATCAATGGAGTGATATGTACATCCTCTTTCAAAAATGCTGCTCCAATGATGTTGCCAGAAAGCTGGGGAACCATTTTCTTTGCTAGTTCAGCATCCAGCCATTCCACAGATGATAGAGCCAAAATAGTTTCTAGTTCCCTTTTTTCTTCCTCTGAATAAGCAAGCTTTAATAAACCGCCATTTCTTTTCTCAAAATCAATAGCAGTAAGCTCCCTTATCTCTTCATAAAGCTCCTTATATAGAAGCTGACTACTTCTTGCAAATGGATAAAGCTGCTTAAACTCTTTATATTCAGAGTGAGCACCAAGCATCCCAGCTGCTGCACTTGTTGATTTTCCGCCTATTGTATTTGCTTCTAATACAGCTACCTTCCTGTTTTCTTTTGCTAAATAGTAAGCAATAGAACTACCAATAATTCCCCCACCAACAATAACAACATCAAATTTTTTGGTTTCCACACTCTTCACATCTTTCCCTTATTCGTTGTACTGCCCTTAATGGCTGAGACGCTGAAAATATAGCAGACATAATCGCTACTCCATCTACGCCTAAACTTGCTAATTGACCTACTCGTTCTTCATTTATTCCGCCTATAGCATAGAGAGGAATAGTTAGATCTCTCTTTATGCCAGTGATCGATGACAATGCGATAGGTATCTTTCCTTTTTTACTATCAGTTGGATAGCAATGGCCATATATCACATAATCAGCCCGAGCATTTTCTGCTATAATTGCTTCCTGTTGACTATGAACAGATACACCAATAGATAATGTTGGATAAATATTTTTTACTGGTTGAATAGGTAATCCATTGCCTGGTAAATGCACATGTGTTAAAGAGAGCAATGCTGCAACATCTAGGCGGTCATTTATGATTATTTTCCGGGCTGGTATCCCTTCCTTAAGCAGCCTCTCACCAAGTAAATAAATTTCTTTTGGGCTTTTTGCTTTCTCTCTAATTTGCACATAGTCCACATATGGGTGGATTTCTAATAAAATGGAGGAGAGTCTTTCAAAAGAATGTTTATTATCTGTTACAGCCATTATCTTCATTTCATCACCCCCAACTATCAATTCAGCGTTTTAATATTAAAATTTTAAAAAAAACAACAAAAAACCACTTTCCCCATAATAGAAAAGTGGTTAATAATTACACCTAATGAAAAAAGACCATTAGGCACACATATTTAAAGGTATCCACTTTCCTACGCAGGTACGAACCTGTTCAGGTTTTAAGGGTTTAAAAGTAACTACTTTATTCTCAGCCCTTATCAAGGGATCCCCTAGTGTGATTCAATTATAAACTTTACCCATATAATACCATAGACTGATAATTTCGCAATAAAAATTCTCAATTTTTTTATTTTTTAATCATTCATTTAAAAAGTACTCCTAGAATCTAAAAATATTTTTTCAGGAAAAAACAAGCATATGTCCACATTCCCTTCCATGTGTTAAAATGACTCTTGTACTATTTTTATTACCTACTAAAAGAAGCAATCCTTATAAAAGCTGTTGTCCATTGATAGCCATTAATAGGCAGCCTAAAAAAGTTCGCTTCTTAAAATAAAAGAACTGGAGGGACAAGTGTGAATAGTATCCCTTTTATTACAGTAGAAGGACCTATCGGAGTGGGGAAAACTTCTTTAGCTAAATTGCTCTCAGAGTATTTTCAATACGAACTTCTTAAGGAGATTGTAGAGGAAAATCCCTTTCTCGGAAAATTTTATGAAAACATTGATGAATGGAGTTTTCAAACAGAAATGTTTTTCTTATGTAATCGATTTAAGCAATTAAACGATACAAGAGACCATTACTTAAATAAAAACACACCTGTAGTTGCAGATTATCATATATTAAAAAATCTCATTTTCGCAAAAAGATCCCTGCAGGATAGTGATCTAGACAAGTATGTTCGGATATACGACATATTAACAGAAGACCTGCCGATGCCGAATATTATTATTTATTTACATGCAAGTTTAGATACGCTTATGGCAAGAATCAAAAAAAGAGATAGAGACATCGAAAAAAATATTAGTCCTCTTTATCTAGAACAACTAGCTTCTGATTACGATGTTGTCATGAATGACTTCAAAAAGAATAACCCACAGATCCCAGTATTAGATTTCAATGGTGATACATTGGACTTTGTTCAAAACAAACAAGACTTAATAAAAATTATAAACGCAATAAAAGAAACTTTAAATATAGGAGCCTTTAATCATGAATCTACGAACAAAATATAATATTCCGAGTAATTCTGTTATTACAATTGCTGGAACAGTTGGCGTAGGAAAATCTACATTAACAAATGCACTAGCAGATGCCTTGCAATTTAGGACTTCCTTTGAGAAAGTTGACACAAATCCATATCTTGATAAATTTTATCACGACTTTAGTCGCTGGAGTTTTCATCTGCAAGTATATTTTTTAGCAGAACGATTTAAAGAACAAAAGAGAATCTTTGAATATGGCGGCGGATTTATTCAAGATCGTTCCATTTATGAGGATACTGGTATATTCGCAAGAATGCATTATGAAAAAGGAACCATGTCGGAAGTAGATTACGAAACATATACAAGTCTTTTTGAAGCGATGGTTATGACTCCATACTTCCCACATCCGGACCTTTTAATATACCTAGAAGGCTCTCTCGAAGACATTTTACAGCGTATTGATCGAAGAGGCCGAGAAATGGAAAAGCAAACGCCAATTGATTATTGGAAAGAGATGCATGGAAGATATGAGAAATGGATTGATTCTTTCTCCGCATGTCCAGTACTTCGTCTAAATATTAACGAATATGATGCAATTGCTGGCAGCCAATCTATCGAACCTATAATAGAAAAAATAGGTACTATTCTTCAACATAAAAACTATAGCAAAAAAGCGTAAAAGGACTTTCCATGTTTTCCCTTTTACAGCCAGGCGTTCATCAAAAAGTCTGGCTGTAAAGAAAACAAAGGAAAATCCTTTTTTATTTATTCAATCTATGGATGCTACTAGTAATAATTTTTATAAAAAAGCCTTATAAAACATAAAAAACCTGCTACCGTAGTAGCAGGTCACATATATCTCCAAATATTATGCGCAATGTAAAATATAAAATCATGGAGGAGGAAAGGGGATTCGAACCCCTGCGCGGTTTGACCCGCCTGTCGGTTTTCAAGACCGATCCCTTCAGCCGGACTTGGGTATTCCTCCATCAGACAAGTAATAATATATCATCTATTAATTCATAAGTCAACTATATTTTTTATTTTTATTTTTCTAATCAAAAAGTTAGGAAAAATAGCTGACCTCCAAAGGATATACAATCCTTCTAAAGAGGTCAACCCTTTTTAACTGTTTAACCTATTATTCGGGTGCAATTACTTCTCTATTTCTCATATAAGGTCGTAGTACTTCAGGAATTATCACACTACCGTCTGCTTGCTGATAATTCTCTAAAATCGCAGCAACTGTTCTTCCGATAGCAAGGCCAGATCCATTCAATGTATGCACATGCTCCGGTTTTCCTTTTGGCTCTCTACGGAATCGAATATTAGCTCTTCTTGCTTGGAATGCTTCAAAGTTACTGCAAGAAGAAATTTCACGGTACATATTGTAGCTTGGAATCCATACTTCAACATCATATTTCTTTGCCGCTGTAAACCCTAAATCACCTGTACACATGCTCAATACACGATATGGTAAACCTAGAAGCTGTAATACCTTTTCTGCATTTTTGGTTAAAGACTCTAACTCTTCATAAGAATCCTCTGGCTTAACAAACTTAACTAGCTCTACTTTATTAAATTGATGCTGTCTAATTAATCCTCTAGTATCTCTTCCAGCAGATCCTGCTTCTGAACGGAAGTTTGCACTAAATGCAGCATACTTGATTGGTAGCTGATCCCCATCCAGAATTTCATCTCTATGCAAGTTCGTTACTGGTACTTCAGATGTTGGAATTAAGAAATAATCTTCTTTTTCTATTAAGAAAGCATCTTCCTCAAACTTAGGTAATTGGCCAGTTCCTGTTAAGCTAGCTCGATTTACTAAGAATGGTGGGATAATTTCTTTATAGCCATGTTCCTCTGTATGCAAATCAAGCATGAAATTAAATAACGCTCTTTCTAGTTTTGCCCCTAATCCTTTATAAAATACAAAGCGGCTTCCTGTCACCTTCGCTGCTCGTTCAAAATCAAGTAAATCTAAATCTGTTGCAACATCCCAGTGAGGTTTTGGTTCAAAATCAAATTTTCTAATTTCGCCCCATTTTCTAATTTCAACATTATCCTCTTCCGTATCTCCTACTGGAACACTTTCATGAGGGAGATTTGGAATACCGAGCATAATTGTTTGTAATCTTTCTTCTACATCACGGAGCTCATTATCATATTCTTTAATTTTTTCGCCAACTTCTCTCATTTCCACAATAAGAGCTTCTGCATCTTTTTTCTCTCTCTTTAATACAGCAACTTGCTGAGAAACCTCGTTCCGTTTACTTTTTAACTGCTCTGTTTCAACGATTAATTCCCTTCTTCTGACATCTAATGCTTCAAAATTATCAAGCTCTGATAAATCTTCTCCTCGATGCTGTAACTGACTTTTTACAAAATCAAAATTAGCACGAACAAATTTGATATCTAACATTATTATTCCTCCTATGTTTTATTTCTACATGCAATCTACTGTTACAACGCCCTGTGATCTTAATCTTTTTTGCAAATAAAAAACTCCCATCCCCAAAAGGGACGAGAGTTACCCGCGTTGCCACCCTAGTTAAAAGCATAAAACTGCTTTTCACCTTAAAGATCATAACGGTTTTCAGCCGAAAACAATTACTTGCAGCATGTGCGTTCCTTGTTTTTACTCTAGGATGGATTCGCAGGCTTTATTCACCGATTCACACCAACCATCGGCTCTCTTTAAAGAATAAGTAACCTGTTACTATTTCCTATCATAGTAGATTCCATATATTAGTTGCATTTATCTTACTATAATTATTTCCGAAATTCAACAGCTTATGCAAATAAGTGTTGCTTCGCTTCCATCGCCATCTTAATAAAATAGCCAGTTAAGCGATGATCCTCCGTTAACTCAGGATGGAAAGAACATCCTAAGAACTGACCTTCCCGCGCCGCTACAATATGATTATTGTATTTAGCTAAAACCTCGACATTTTCACCAACACTAACAATATGCGGTGCTCGGATAAATACAGCAGTAAAATCCTCCGCGACTCCTGCAATATCTAGGTTGACCTCAAAGCTCTCTCGTTGTCTCCCAAAGGAATTACGCTCCACTTGTACATCCATTACACCAATATGTGGTTTATCATAGCCTTTAATGGAGTTTGCCAATAAAATTAACCCTGCACATGTCCCAAACATTGGTTTCCCTGACTGAGCAAATGCCTGCAGCGCCTCCATAAATTCATATTTATCAATTAAGCGTCGCATAGTTGTACTTTCTCCACCAGGGATAATAAGACCATCAATGTCATCCAATTGTTCTACTTTCTTTACGACAACTGCCTCTGCATTATTCGCTTCAATTGCATTAACATGTTCTCTAACAGCTCCTTGTAAACCAAGGACCCCTATTTTTATGTTTGCTGTTGCGCTCATCTTACCAACCACGCTCTTGCATACGAGCTTCTGGAGCTAAACTAGAAATTTCAATCCCTTTCATTGCTGTTCCAAGGTTTTTAGAAATTTCCGCAATCAGCTCATAGTCTTGATAATGAGTAGTGGCTTCTACTATTGCTCTAGCAAATTTTGCAGGATTATCTGATTTAAAAATACCAGAACCAACAAATACACCATCGGCACCTAATTGCATCATTAAAGCTGCGTCAGCAGGCGTTGCAACACCGCCAGCAGCGAAATTAACAACTGGCAGGCGGCCTAGACTTTTAATTTCTAAAAGAAGCTCATATGGCGCTCCTAATATCTTCGCTTCTGTCATTAATTCATCTTCATTCATATAAACAACTTTACGGACTTGTGCATTTACTTTTCTAATGTGACGGACTGCTTCCACAATATTTCCTGTTCCTGGTTCCCCTTTTGTACGAAGCATAGAAGCACCCTCACCGATACGTCTTGCTGCTTCTCCAAGATCACGACAACCACATACAAATGGAACAGTATATTCATTTTTATTTAAATGAAACTCTTCATCTGCCGGAGTTAGAACTTCACTCTCATCAATATAATCCACACCCATAGCTTCAAGCACTCTTGCTTCGACAATATGACCAATACGCGCCTTTGCCATTACAGGGATAGTTACAGCATTCATTACTTCCTCTACTATTGTAGGATCAGCCATTCTAGCAACTCCGCCAGCTGCACGAATATCTGAAGGAACACGTTCAAGAGCCATAACGGCTACTGCTCCTGCTTCCTCTGCAATCTTGGCCTGTTCTGCGTTGATAACATCCATGATTACTCCGCCTTTTTGCATTTCAGCCATACCACGTTTTACTCTATCAGTCCCAGTTTTCATTGTTTGCCCCCTGTAAAGTATCTTTTTCTTGTCTGAATTATTGTAATCTTTCAAATAAAATTATTATTCCTAATGAAAATAAACAATAAAAAAGAGCTTCTGTCAATACAAGAAGCTCTTTTTCTTTCAATTTCCAAAATTATTGTTCTTAGCTATTAAATGGTTTTTAATTAAAACCAACCTTTTACTGTATCAGAAACGCTCCCCCATACATTGGCGAAGAATGAACCAATTCCGCGCATTGCCAGAACAAACCAATTTGCCTTTTCAACTGTTTCGTTTGCTACTAAATCCACTTGTGCCTTCTCTTTTCCATCATTTGTTAAGAATGGCACATCTTTTCCGTCCTTCGTTTGCACTGTTACATAACCAACCTTATCTCCTTTTTTAATTGGAGCTGTTAGTTCACCATCTTTATTTAATTTCTTCTTATCTAGTACAACCTTGGCAACATAGTTTTCTTTCTCATTGTTTTTGATTACTAAGTTAACGGCATCTTTTGTTCCAATGCTTACTTTATCTTCTTTTCCTTTTATAACATCAATTGTTTTATTTTTTGCGTCTACGTAACTTGCTGGAAGTACCTCTTCAGTAGAAAAATTATTAAAAGCATAGTCTAAAACTTTTCTAGCTTCTGCAAAACGAGAATCCTTTGTTTCACTTTTCATAATAACGACAATATATCGTTGATCACCTTTTTTTGCAGTAGCGGTAACATTAAATTTAGCATAATCAGTAGAACCTGTTTTTAACCCATCTACACCCTCATATCCATAAATTAGAGAAGGAATTAGCCAATTAAAGTTTTTATATTCTCTTCCATCTCTAAACTTTAAGCTCGGCATACCAGATGTTTCTAGTATTTCTGGAAAATCATTGATTAAACGATATGCTAGCTTAGCAACAGCCTTAGCAGACATTTTATTTTCATCTTTTTCAGATCCAGCTGGGATATTCCCTAATAAATCACTGTTATTCAAACCAGAAGAGTTAACAAATTTGAAATCCTTTAACCCTAATTCCTCGGCTTTTTTATTCATTACACTAATATAATTTTTCTCTGTACCAGCAATTAATTCTGCCAATGCAACAGTAGCTGCATTTCCTGAGTGGATTGCCATTGCTTCATACAATTCTTTAACTGTATACTCTTCTCCTTCAGTTAACCCTACATTTGATAACTCTGGAGCTCCAGATAATCTATGAATATAATTATTTATTTTTACCTTTTGATCCCAAGAAATTTTCCCGTTCTTTATCGATTCCAGAACAATATATTCTGTCATCATTTTTGACATGGAGGCAACACCAAGGAGTTCATCTGAATTTTTTTCATATAATATTTCCCCAGTCTTAGCATCTACCAGTATAGCTGCTCCTGTATCTAATCCTAGTTCGTCCTTTTCAGCAGCATTTGCTTGATAGGGTAGAACCGTTGATAGTGTACTTAGGAAAAGTACAGCAATGATGAATGACACCGTCCACTTTTTTACTTGTTTCAATATTAAAACCTCCAAAACTATTTTATCTATTAATCTATCTTTATTTTTAAGTTAATTATTTCCCTTGTACAGTTTAACATAAAAAAAATAAAAAAAATAGACAGTGACATCTTCACTGTCTAAAGTAAATTAAGGAAACTTTCCATAAACTAATATAACTCTAGCCTTCTTTGTTTAAGAAAGAGAATAGTTTGGTGCTTCTTTTGTAATTTGAACATCATGTGGATGACTTTCTCTTAAACCAGCACCTGTCATTTTTACAAATTGTGCATTTTCTCTTAATTCATACAAATCTTTTGTTCCACAATATCCCATACCTGAACGGATACCGCCTACTAATTGGTAAATAGTATCGGAAAGTGGTCCTTTATAAGGAAGTCTGCCCTCAATACCTTCTGGAACAAACTTTTTATTATCTTCTTGGAAATAACGGTCCTTCGATCCCTTTTCCATTGCAGCAACAGAGCCCATTCCTCTATATACTTTAAATCTTCTTCCTTGGAAAATCTCTGTTTCTCCAGGGCTTTCAGAAACACCTGCAAGTAAACTACCTAACATCACCGCATGTCCACCTGCAGCCAAAGCTTTTACAATATCACCAGAGTATTTAATTCCTCCATCTGCAATAATTGATTTACCATGCTTTCTTGCCTCGGTAGCACAGTCATAAACTGCTGTAATTTGAGGTACACCTACACCAGCAACTACACGTGTTGTACAAATGGAACCAGGTCCAATACCTACTTTAACAATGTCTGCTCCGGCTTCAATTAAAGCTTTTGTTCCTTCTGCCGTAGCTACATTACCAGCAATAATAGTTAAATCAGGGTACGCATTTCTAATATCTCTGACACCCTCTAGCACACCTTGTGAGTGGCCATGAGCAGTATCAATGACAACTACATCGACATTAGATTTAACAAGCAGCTCAACTCGTTTTAATGCATCGTTTGTTACCCCAACTGCAGCACCAACTAATAATCTTCCTTGAGAATCTTTTGCTGAATGTGGAAATTCAATTACTTTTTCTATATCTTTAATGGTGATTAATCCCTTTAATACACCCTCTTCATCAATTAAAGGCAATTTTTCAATCTTATATCGTTGTAAGATTTTTTCTGCTTCCTCTAATGTAGTTCCTACAGGAGCCGTTACTAAATTTTCTTTGGTCATAACATCCGAAATTTTAATGGAAAAGTCTTCAATAAAGCGAAGGTCACGGTTAGTAAGAATACCTACTAACTTTTGCTCTTCGTTGTTATTAACAATTGGCACACCAGAGATTCTATATTTACCCATTAGATGCTCTGCATCAAATACTTGGTGTTCAGGGGTTAAAAAGAAAGGATCTGTGATTACACCACTTTCTGAGCGTTTTACTTTGTCTACTTGTTCAGCCTGTTGCTCGATAGACATATTTTTATGAATAATACCTAATCCACCTTGTCTAGCAATAGCAATAGCCATTTCTGCTTCTGTTACAGTATCCATTCCTGCACTAATTAGCGGAATGTTTAAATTTAAATTTTTTGCTAATTGTACTTTTAAGCTTACATCACGAGGCAAAACTTCAGATTTAGCTGGAATTAAAAGAACATCATCAAACGTTAATCCTTCTTTAGCAAATTTACTTTCCCACATTTTAACGCCTCCATATTGTTAAAAATATTATTAGTAGGTTATCAATTGGACAAAATACTGTCAAGGTCAGTTTAATATGTTTAATTTTTCAAAAAATTTAAGGAGGTTTACAAATGTCCAAATTCTACAAAGGCTGGAGCTCTTATAGTTGTTTTTTTTCAGCAGAATACACCCAAAATTTTCTAAAAAAATGTTATCGCAATTTACATATTTCTGATATAGACTCTAAAAGTTATCAGAATTGTTATCCCTTTATGTACTTTTTAGAACACGGCAAATTGTATTATCACCAAGCTATAAATGCTCCAATGAGTATTCAGCCCATTCTCTTATTTTATGGTCTTGTTCATTTAATAAAAGCATGTTTGCTTACGATCGATCCTAATTATCCAAACTCCACCTCTGTTCTTGCCCACGGAGTTTCAACAAGAAAACTAAAAAAACAACAGTATTTATTTTTCCAGGATGAAGTAAAGATTCAAAAAAATGGACTTTTCACTTATATGGCTGAAAAAATGTTTGCCTGCAAAAATTTAGAAGGGGAAAAAGTAAAAATGGGGCATCTTTTAAGTCATATCCCTGAATTATCTAACTTATTTCAAGCATTAGAAGGAAGACCAACCTTTTTTAAAGTACATGATCAAACAGGTAATAAAATTATTATTTCGAATCAAATATTAGATTTATACTATATGAACATAAATCACTTTAAAAATTATTTAGAAAGGAATCATAGTATACAATTAGAGGGAATAGAAGAGAATAAGAACGAGTTGACCATTCGCCTGTTAGAACCGCTCAGCCAAGGTAGTTTTATTAAATGGGATAGTAAAGAAGAATCTTATGCCGTTTCTGCTGATAAAGAAAAAACTTGTTTTTCCAATGAATTATTAAGCCATTATTTAATCCTATATAATTTAAGTATGATTGCACGGTATGAAATTGAATGGTGGAGTGAACTATTAAAGACGATGCCAAATAGAGACTATCCCTTTATTGAGTCTTTTATACAAGTTTCCGCAGAAAAAGGTCCTGAATTAATTTATCAATTTTTAGAGAATCTAGCCATAAGCTAAGACTTACCAATTTCTGTCCAAGACATATTTGCCCACTAAAAGGCAAACTTTATTTAAAAAAAACAAGCATCTAACGAATAGATGCTTGTTTCCTTATTGCCTGGCGACGTCCTACTCTCACAGGGGGAGAACCCCCAACTACCATCGGCGCTGAGAAGCTTAACTTCCGTGTTCGGTATGGGAACGGGTGTGACCTTCTCGCTATCGCCACCAGACTTATTTATTTCGAGAATTATTCTCTCAAAACTAAATCATTTAGAAGTATTCCAAGTTGCCAAGTAATCATTTTGTCCAGCTCCAACGCCTATCAAACTTCCGATAAACAGGCGTTTCCGCTTTTCATTTTAGTTAAGTCCTCGATCTATTAGTATCAGTCAGCTCCACATGTCGCCACGCTTCCACCTCTGACCTATCAACCTGATCATCTTTCAGGGATCTTACTAGCTTGCGCTATGGGAAATCTCATCTTGAGGGGGGCTTCATGCTTAGATGCTTTCAGCACTTATCCCTTCCGCACATAGCTACCCAGCGATGCCTTTGGCAAGACAACTGGTACACCAGCGGTGCGTCCATCCCGGTCCTCTCGTACTAAGGACAGCTCCTCTCAAATTTCCTACGCCCACGACGGATAGGGACCGAACTGTCTCACGACGTTCTGAACCCAGCTCGCGTACCGCTTTAATGGGCGAACAGCCCAACCCTTGGGACCGACTACAGCCCCAGGATGCGATGAGCCGACATCGAGGTGCCAAACCTCCCCGTCGATGTGGACTCTTGGGGGAGATAAGCCTGTTATCCCCGGGGTAGCTTTTATCCGTTGAGCGATGGCCCTTCCATGCGGAACCACCGGATCACTAAGCCCGACTTTCGTCCCTGCTCGACTTGTAGGTCTCGCAGTCAAGCTCCCTTGTGCCTTTACACTCTACGAATGATTTCCAACCATTCTGAGGGAACCTTTGGGCGCCTCCGTTACTTTTTAGGAGGCGACCGCCCCAGTCAAACTGCCCACCTGACACTGTCTCCCACCCCGATCAGGGGTGCGGGTTAGAATGTCAATACAGCCAGGGTAGTATCCCACCAATGCCTCCACCGAAGCTGGCGCTCCGGCTTCCAAGGCTCCTACCTATCCTGTACAAGCTGTACCAAAATTCAATATCAGGCTGCAGTAAAGCTCCACGGGGTCTTTCCGTCCTGTCGCGGGTAACCTGCATCTTCACAGGTACTATAATTTCACCGAGTCTCTCGTTGAGACAGTGCCCAGATCGTTACACCTTTCGTGCGGGTCGGAACTTACCCGACAAGGAATTTCGCTACCTTAGGACCGTTATAGTTACGGCCGCCGTTTACTGGGGCTTCAATTCAGAGCTTCGCACTAACGTGCTAACCCCTCCTCTTAACCTTCCAGCACCGGGCAGGTGTCAGCCCCTATACTTCGCCTTGCGGCTTCGCAGAGACCTGTGTTTTTGCTAAACAGTCGCCTGGGCCTATTCACTGCGGCTCTCGCAGGCTTGCACCCGCAAGAGCACCCCTTCTCCCGAAGTTACGGGGTCATTTTGCCGAGTTCCTTAACGAGAGTTCTCTCGCTCACCTTAGGATTCTCTCCTCGCCTACCTGTGTCGGTTTGCGGTACGGGCACCCTAAATCTCGCTAGAGGCTTTTCTTGGCAGTGTGGAATCAGGAACTTCGGTACTATATTTCCCTCGCCGTCACAGCTCCGCTTATGTG
>NZ_JBBOWE010000002.1:592500-1046829 GCF_038007005.1 Niallia sp. FSL R7-0648
TATTGGTCTATTTGTTCGTATAAAAATGTCTTCTGCTAAAATACTGCCTGGCTTTAACTCTCTAACTTTAACAATCATGGAAACCACCCTTTAAAAAACGGACTTTTTTACTATTTTAATGTATTTTTTTTGAAATGTAACCCATTAATTTCATCCAATACTCCTAAAATCAGCTATATATTTAAAATATATGAATTAATCTCCATAAAAAAGAGATGCCTCTAGGTTTTCCCTTTAAGACATCTCTACACAATATTATTCGTTTGAATCCGCGTCATTCTCTGAAGATGCTTGTTGACCTTCTTCAGTCATTTCCACTTCTTCATCCTCTTTTTCTACCTTCGCAACAGTTGCAACAAATTCATTGTCACTTTCATTTAATTTAATCAGTCGGACACCTTGAGTGCTTCTACCCATTGTAGAGATATCACTTACTGCCATTCTGATTAAAACCCCGCCTGTTGTGATAATCATTACATCTTCTTCCCCGGTAACAACTTTCATCGATACAAGATTTCCATTTTTATCGGTGATGTTGCATGTCTTAATACCTTTTCCGCCTCTACCTTGAACTCTATATTCATCTATCGGTGTTCTTTTTCCGTAACCTTTTTTAGTTACAATCAGTATTTCCGAATTTTCTTCAAGAACTTCCATACCTACTACTTCATCCCCAGATGATAGAGTGATACCTTTTACGCCCGTTGCCGTTCTACCCATAGAACGTACATCTGTTTCTGGGAAACGAATAAGCAATCCGTTTTTCGTACCAATAATAATTTCCTTTGAACCATCTGTTAAACGTACAGAGATCAACTCATCACCTTCTCTTAAGTTAACAGCAATTAGTCCATTATTTCTTATATTGGCAAAAGATGATAACGGAGAGCGTTTAGATATTCCTTCTTTTGTAGTGAAGAATAAATACCAATCATCTACAAATTCTGAGACAGGAATAATTGCATTGACCCACTCATCCTTTTCCACACCTAAAAGGTTAATAATTGGAATACCTTTAGCAGTTCGGCTGAATTCTGGTATCTCATACCCTTTTAATCTGTATACTTTCCCTTTATTCGTAAAGAATAGAATAGTATCATGAGTAGATGTAGAGCTTAACTGTTCAACGAAGTCATCTTCATTCGTACCCATGCCCTGAATTCCTCTGCCTCCACGTCTTTGCGCTCTGTAAGTAGATGCTGGTAGTCTCTTAATATAACCATTATGAGTTAAGGTTATAATGATATTTTCTTCTGGAATCAAATCTTCATCTTCAATGTTTTCAATTCCACCAGCAATAATTTCCGTACGACGTGTATCATTAAATCGCTCTTTTACCTCTAAAAGCTCTTCGCGAATAATTTCTAAGATTTTTTCTTCATCCGCTAGAATAGCTTTTAATTCAGCAATTAGCTTAACTAATTCTTGATACTCATCTTCAATTTTTTCTCTTTCTAATCCAGTTAATCTTTGTAGACGCATGTCCAGAATAGCTTGAGCTTGTTTTTCCGAAAGATTAAAGTTCGTCATTAATCCTTCACGCGCTATATCTGTGGTTCGTGAACTTCGAATTAAGCTAATTACTTCATCTAAGTGATCTAAAGCAATACGCAGTCCTTCTAGTATATGAGCTCTAGCTTCAGCTTTTCTTAATTCAAATTCTGTTCTTCTGCGAATAATGACTTTTTGATGATCTAGATAATGAGCTAAACATTGTTTTAAGTTAAGTACCTTTGGCTGCCCATCAACCAATGCAAGAAGATTGATACCAAAGCTCGTCTGCATAGCCGTATGCTTATATAGATTATTTAATAAAACATTGGCATTTGCGTCTTTTCGCACTTCAATTACAATGCGCATTCCATTACGATCCGATTCATCTCGCAAATCAGTAATTCCATCAATTTTTTTATCGCGAACTAATTCAGCAATACGCTCTACTAGTCTTGCTTTATTGACTTGATAAGGAATTTCTTTGACAATAATAACTTCCTTACCACTAGGCTTCACTTCAATTTCCACTCGTGCTCTTAATATAATGGAACCTCTGCCAGTCTCATAGGCCTTTCTAATTCCGCTTCTACCAACAATCATTCCGTAAGTTGGAAAATCTGGTCCTGGGATAATTTCCATTAATTCAGGAATGGTAATATCAGCATTCTTACTTACAGCAAGGACTCCGTCTATTACTTCTCCTAATTGATGTGGAGGGATATTTGTAGCCATTCCGACCGCTATCCCACTTGTACCATTTACTAGTAAGTTAGGGAATCGAGAAGGTAATACTACTGGTTCCTTTTCTTCTCCGTCAAAGTTTGGCTTGTAATCAATTGTATCTTTATTAATATCACGTAATAGCTCCATTGCTATTTTTGACATTCTTGCTTCCGTATAACGCATCGCTGCAGCAGAGTCACCATCTACAGATCCAAAGTTACCATGCCCATCAACAAGCATATAGCGATAGTTAAAATCCTGAGCCATACGTACCATTGTTTCATAAACAGCACTATCACCATGTGGATGATACTTCCCGATAACTTCCCCAACAATACGGGCTGATTTCTTAAACGGCTTGTCAGAATGCATTCCAAGATCATGCATCGCATATAAAATACGTCGGTGTACTGGTTTTAATCCATCTCGTACATCTGGAAGAGCACGAGAAACAATAACGCTCATCGCGTAATCTAAAAAGGAATCACGCATTTCTTTACTTATATTTCTATCTTTAATTTGAGAATTTGGCATATCAGCCATTTAAAGGAACCTCCTTAAGAAACAATTAGACCAGCTTCTTCATGATAAAAAGTGTTTTAGAACAAGTATATCTAATCGAATTCCTTATGATTAATAGGAATAACTAACTTCTAAAGAAATACACAAGGTGCCAATCTAATCAGCACCAAATTTCTTTTCCTATCTTTAAACATCTAGGTTTTTAACGTAGGTCGCATTTTCTTCAATAAAGTTTCTGCGTGGCTCTACTTTATCACCCATTAGCATTTCAAATGTTTCATCTGCCTCAATGGCGTCATCTAAACTTACTTGTAAAAGTACGCGGTGTTCAGGATCCATCGTTGTATCCCATAACTGCTCTGCATTCATTTCTCCTAATCCTTTATAACGTTGTATATTCGGTTTAGGGTTGGCTGGTAATGTAGCTAGAACTTCTTGTAATTGTTTATCACTATATGCATATTCTAGCTTTTTCCCTTGTTTTATGCTGTATAGTGGCGGTTGTGCGATATAGATATAACCAGCTTCTACAATCTTTCTCATATAACGGTAGAAGAAGGTTAATAATAATGTTCGAATATGAGCACCATCAACATCGGCATCTGTCATAATAACAATTTTATGATATCTCGCTTTGGATATATCATAATCATCCCCAATTCCTGTTCCAATTGCAGTAATCATGGAACGAACCTCGTTGTTAGATAAAATCCGATCTAGTCTAGCTTTTTCAACATTAAGTATTTTACCTCTTAGCGGCAGAATTGCTTGGAAATGACGATCTCGACCTGATTTTGCAGAACCACCAGCAGAGTCTCCCTCTACTATGAATAGTTCACTAATTTTCGGGTCTCTTGAAGAACAATCCGCCAATTTTCCTGGTAAGCTTGAAACTTCGAGAGCACTTTTACGACGAGTTAATTCTCTTGCTTTTTTTGCAGCAATTCTTGCTCTTAAAGCCATTTGACCTTTGTCTACAATTTTACGAGCTACCGTAGGATTTTCTAAAAGGAATTTCTCAAGATGTTCAGAAAAAACAGTATCTGTAATGGTACGAACTTCTGAATTTCCTAGTTTGGTTTTTGTTTGTCCTTCAAACTGTGGATCTGGATGTTTAACAGAGACGATTGCAACAAGACCTTCTCTTACGTCTTCACCTGAAAGATTCGTATCTGATTCCTTTAATAAACTATTCTTTCTTGCATAATCATTAATTACACGGGTGAGGGCTGTCTTAAATCCGGATTCATGTGTTCCACCTTCATGTGTATTAATATTATTAGCAAATGAATGAATATTACCGGTATATCCGTCATTATACTGGAAAGAGATTTCAACTGTTATCCCGTCTTTTTCTCCTTCAATATAAATTGGTTCTTCAAAAAGGACCTCTTTATTACGGTTTAAATGTTCTACGTATGATTTAATACCACCTTCATAATGGTATTCTTTTCTTTTTTCCATGCCTTCACGTTTATCTTCAATCGTAATACGAATATCACGATTTAAGAAAGCAAGTTCTCTAACACGATTAGCTAATGTTTCATAATCATACTCTAATGTTTCCTTAAAAATTTCACCATCTGGCTTAAAGTGTGTAGTGGTTCCAGTAGTATCTGTTTCACCGATAATTTCTAAATCAGCAGCAGGAACCCCTTTTTGGTATTTTTGATAATAGATATTTCCATCCCGATGTACAAAAACCTCTAATTCTGTCGAAAGTGCGTTTACTACCGAAGCACCTACACCATGAAGTCCACCAGACACCTTATAACCGCCGCCGCCGAACTTTCCTCCGGCATGGAGAACTGTCATGATTACTTCTACAGCAGGTCTTCCCATTTTTTCCTGAATACCAACGGGAATACCACGACCATTATCTTTAACCGTAATACTATTATCTTGTTCGATAATAATATTTATCTCATTACAGAAACCAGCTAATGCTTCATCAATACTGTTATCGACAATTTCCCACACTAAGTGATGCAGACCTCGGCCACTTGTTGATCCGATATACATTCCTGGTCTTTTTCTTACAGCCTCTAGACCTTCTAAAACCTGTATCTGACTCTCATCATAAGATTGTTGTTCAACTGGATTTTGTTCCGTTGACATATCGATCACCTAACTTTCTATTGACATCAAAAAATTTTTTCATTTAATTTTGCATCATCATTAGTACTCTTGAATAGTTAACTGGACTATTCTTTTTTTTAACGTATTAGAAGCAATCGGCGAAAAATAGATAGTATCCTTCGTAATCACAATAGATTTATAAGTGGAACTTTTCCCATTGGTCATTGCTTTTTGCCGTTCTAGAAATTCCTTTGAGATAGGAGATGACTCAACTGTCTGTTTATCTAAAATAGTTAAAATTTCTGAAGTTCGCACAAGAATATTTTCTCCAATATGAACGTACACTTTTTCACCTCAAAGCTATTGAATCTTTTTAATCGTTCCGGATTCAACCTGAAAAGTAGCAGCTTCTTTTAATGTTTGATGGTCAATTCCATCAACATTGGTTGTTGTAACAAATGTTTGCACTTTCCCTTGAATGGTATTTAATAAATGAGATTGCCGGTAGTCATCTAATTCAGAAAGAACATCATCTAGCAGGAGTATCGGATACTCACGAATCTCAGAATAAATTAATTCAATTTCTGCCATCTTTATTGATAATGCAGTCGTTCTTTGCTGTCCTTGTGAACCAAAGGTTTGTACATCTCTACTGTTCACATAAAACATCATATCATCGCGATGAGGTCCGAATAATGTCATCCCTCGATCAATCTCTCGTTTTTTTAAATGCTGGAATTTTTCTTCGTATATACTCTTCATTTTCGACAAATCCTGGTCTTCTGATACATCAACGGAAGGTTTATAGCGAATTTCTAGCGTTTCCAACCCACGAGATATTCCTTTATGAATCGGAACGGCCCATTTTTCCAGCAGATGCAGAAATTCAAAACGCTTTGCGACAATTTTAACTGCCATATCTATAAATTGTTCGGTTAAAATTTCAAGCATTGTATGGTCTGTTTGTTTATTTGTTTGTAATTGTTTTAGGTAGGTATTTCGCTGGTGTAAAATTTTTTGATACTGGCTCATATCATGCAAATATACTGGTGATATTTGCCCTATTTCCATATCAATAAATCTTCTTCTAATTTGCGGGCTGCCTTTTACTAGATTTAAATCTTCAGGTGCGAACATAACTACGTTCATATTACCGATATATTGACTTAGTTTACGCTGCTCTATATGATTAAACTTGGCCTTTTTCCCTTTTTTAGCCACAACTAACTGCATGGGAATTTTCCCATGTGTCTTAACTAATCTACCTTCTATTTTAGCATATTCTTTGTCCCAACGAATAAGTTCTTTATCATTAGAAGTTCGGTGAGATTTAGCCATAGCTAGAACATAGATAGATTCCATCACATTGGTTTTTCCTTGTGCGTTTTCTCCTAAAATTACATTTACTTTATTTTCGAAAGAAATATCCAGTTCCTCATAATTCCGGTAATTTCTCAAAAGCAACTCATCAATATACATTTGGTTTCACCCTTTTATAAAACAGTGTACTTGCCAAATGAAGGAATATTTATTTCGTCACCACTTCTTAATTTTCTTCCTCTGCGCTGATCCTGTTCCCCATTCACAAATACCTCGTATTCTCCTAGGAACCATTTTGCCATTCCACCTGATTGTATTAACTCTGCTACTTTTAGAAATTGACCTAATGTAATATAATCCGTGTCAATTTTAATTTGATTATTCATCTTTTCACTCTCTCAACTTTAATCGTATCTTTCTATTCTACTAAATAATTTATTGATACACAAAGAAAAGTGTAATATTTCTATAAATAAGTCAGAAATAGTCGAAATGAGCTGACTAAAACACACTCACAGCTCACTCATTAATCATTTTGTATATTTATGCAATGTCTCTATAAAAAGAAAATTGGGTGTTCACTAAATAGAACACCCAAAAATTTTAATAGGTTCTAACCGGTAATATAAGCTGCAATGTAGAATCATCATTTGTTGGATGAATAACAAATGGTCGCATCGCTCCAGTAAAGCTGATTTTCACTTCTGATCCTTCAAGAACTTTCAACGCATCCATCATAAATTTAGCACTGAAAGAAATTTTTAATTCTTCCCCACTAACCGATTCGCTTACTAATTCCTCCATTACTTTTCCAATTTCCGGAGTAAAAGAAGAAATTTCTATCACATTATCACTCATAGTTGAAAATTTAACAACATTATTTCGACCTTCACGTGCGAGTAAGGAAGCACGATCAATGGATTGCAAAAATTCTTTAGAATTTACAACAATATCCGTCTTGCTCTCAGTAGGTATTAAGCGATTGGTGTCAGGATAATTCCCTTCTAACAAACGCGAGAAGAATAGAATATGTTTCGTTTTAAATAGAATCTGGTTTTCCGTAACAAAAATTTCAACAGGTTCATCATGATCATCTAGAATTCTATTCAATTCATTTAAACTTTTTCCTGGAATAACAATATTAAATGATTGTTCTTCCTCTGTTTCTATTTTTGCTTTTCTTAAAGCTAGTCGATGACTATCTGTTGCAATACAGATTAAATCATTGTTTTCTATTTTCCAGTTTACACCTGTCAACACTGGACGTGTTTCTGAGGTGGACACCGCAAAAACAGTTTGTTTAATAATATTTTTTAGTAAATCTGTAGGAACTTTAATAGAATTTTGTTCCGAAATTTGTGGTAAATGCGGGTATTCTTCAGAATCTAGCCCATTTAAATTGAATTCTGATTTACCAGAACGAATGGTTGTTTGTAAATTATCAACCACAATTTCAACTTGGCTGGTAGGGAGTTTTTTTACAATTTCACTAAAAAACTTAGCTTGTAAAACAATAGAACCAGGTTGCTGGATATCAACTATTTCTTGATCTCCTTCTTCTTTAGGAATAAAAGATTCAATGGAAATATCAGAATCACTTCCAGTTAATGTTACTCCTTCTTCACTCGCAACAATTTTTATTCCAGTTAGAATTGGAATTGTTGTTCTACTAGTAATTGCTTTCATTACATCTTGAACACTTTGAACAAGATGGTCTTTTTGGATGATGAATTTCATTAATTAATCCTCCGATTTAAATAAATTTTGAATGTAAGTTCTAAATGCTTATTTTAATAATATATTTTTAAAAAAAATAGTAGTACAAGTAGTAGGCCCTGTTAGTATGTGGATAACTTTGTTTAAGCAAGGAAACACAGTCTATCAACATGTGGATAGACTGTGTTTAAAGTAAGGAAAGTTATACACATTATTCTATCTAAACTTTTAAGAGTTCATTTATTTCTTTTAATTGTTTTTGAAGTAGAGAGTCCGTTAAAAGCAATTTTGATATTTTTTCATGGGCATGAATAACAGTTGTATGATCACGGCCGCCGAACTCTTCTCCGATTTTTGGTAAAGAGAAATCCGTTAATTCTCTCGATAAGTACATAGCAATTTGTCTTGGGAATGCAATGGATTTAGTTCGTTTTTTGGCTTTGAAATCTTCTAACTTGATATGAAAATGCTCTCCTACTACCTTTTGAATATCATGAATGGTTATTACACGCGGTTTAGAGCTTGGAACTATATCTTTTAATGCTTCAGCTGCTAAATCAGCATTTATATCTTTATTAATTAAAGAAGAATAAGCAACAACACGAATAAGTGCACCTTCTAGCTCACGAATATTAGAATCAATTTGATTTGCAATATAAAGCATTACTTCATTTGGGATGTCTAATCCATCTGCTTTCGCTTTTTTCCTTAAGATAGCAATCCGTGTTTCTAAGTCTGGCGGCGTAATATCTGTAATAAGTCCCCATTCAAAACGAGAACGCAGGCGATCCTCTAGTGTTGGAATTTCCTTTGGAGGACGGTCACTAGAGATAATAATTTGTTTGCTTTCTTCATGTAACGTGTTAAATGTATGGAAAAATTCTTCTTGTGTTGATTCTTTTCCAGCAAGAAATTGAATATCATCTATTAAAAGAACGTCAACATTTCGATATTTATCACGGAATTCAGCACCTTTATTATCACGGATACTATTAATAAATTCGTTTGTGAATTTCTCAGAAGATAAATAAACTACTTTAGCAGATGGATTATGATCAAGAACATAGTGACCAATTGCATGCATTAAGTGAGTTTTTCCAAGCCCAACTCCTCCATAAATAAATAGAGGGTTATATGCTTTTGCAGGTGCTTCAGCAACAGCAAGGGAAGCTGCATGAGCAAAGCGATTTCCAGATCCAATTACAAAAGTGTCGAACGTATATTTGGAATTTAAAATAGTTTGTTCCGTAACTTCTTCATCTTTTTTCTTTTGTTTGGTAGAAATTTGCTGATCAAATTCCTCTTCTTTTTGATTTTGAGGAATAATAAATTTTACAAGAAGTTCCTCTCCTGTAATTTCATAAAGTATTTCAGCAATCAGTTGAGAGTACCGTTCTTCTAACCAATCTCGGGCAAATTCATTAGGTGCTGTTACAACTAGAAGATCTCCTTGCAGGGAATTAGCCTTTGTAGGCTTAAGCCATGTATCAAAACTAGGTTTACTAATCTTTGTTTCGATTGTGCTTAAGGCATTATTCCAGAGATCCGTTATATTCTTCAAGTATCCTCGCCTCCTTTTCTCAGAGTTAATCTTGTTAGCGCTGTTCATCCCAGCAGATGATCTATCTTAAAACGTATAGAAAAAGATGATTTTCAATAGGAATGGTTAAAATTACTCAATTTGTCGTTCCTTAAAAAATATTAAAAACAAAAAAAGAGCTTTAAAGCCTTAAGATAAAATCGCTAAAAATACTTTTGCTAAAAAAGATAAGATCGATTGATGCGATAAGCAGCAATCGTAAAACAAGTGTAAATTTTTTTTGCAAAAGTCGATATTTTTTTCTTTGCTTCCTGTATTAAGTCGTCAAATTCCTGCAAAAGGAATTATCTAATCGTGACTTTGGACAAAAATCTTGCAGCAATATGGATATAATTAGACAAGATAACAGGAAAGTTGTCCTTTTCTAATGTGGAAAAATATATTATAAGGAAGATTAGTGGTATTTCGACAGTATCCACCATCTGTGGAAAACTCTGTTCAGTCACAAAGAATAAGATGTCCACAACTTATCCACAGATTGTGGATAATAGAGTTATGCACAGATTTTATTCAGATGTGAAAACAAAACTATAATAACAAAAATTTATAAGAACTGCAATGCTTTTTAATATCTTATCCATAAGTCAATTAGGTTGTTAGTAATAAATGTCCACAAGCTATTAGTTTGTTGAAAAGTTGTAAATAACTATTGTGGAAAAAATATTACCGTCGAAATTTATCCACAAACGTCGAAAGGATAGTTAAAAATGCTCAAAATTAGATAAAAGAGATTTTTGTTGAAATATCCAAATTGGTAAAAATTATTCGTTAAGAAACAGAAATGTTGGGAAGGATTATGAAGAAGAATAGAAAAATATGTGGTATACTATTGCAATGGCCTAAAAAAGATAGGAACATCACTAAATAAAGTGATCCATAAAATTAGATAAATAAAATGAATAGTTGACAATTAATTGCCTATGTTTATATAATTGTAAGGACTGTCTATAACAGCTATTCCTCAGGGAGGTGTCATATACAATGAAAAGAACTTATCAACCAAATAAACGTAAAAGAAGTAAAGTTCACGGATTCCGTAGCCGCATGAGCAGCTCAAATGGACGTAATGTCTTAGCGCGCCGTCGACGCAAAGGAAGAAAAGTATTATCAGCTTAGGCCACTGAAAAGTCAGTGGTCTTTTTTCAATTAAAAGGAGAAGGGAATGATCTTGCATAAAAGGACAGACCCTTCCTTTTTTTACAATAGATTGGTTTACTTCACGTTAAGATGCCTATCTAATTCTTTCTTTTATTGGGAAATTAGGTAAGTTGGAGGATTGAAGGAGTTATAAACGTTGAAAAAAGAATTTAGAATCAAGAAAAATAAAGAATTTCAGTCTGTTTTTAAAAAAGGGCAATCTTTTGCCAATCGACAGTTTGTTATTTATAAATTGAAAAAAGAAGAACAAGTGCATTTTCGTATTGGCTTATCTGTTAGTAAAAAAATTGGCAATGCCGTAAAAAGAAACCAGATAAAACGCTATGTAAGACAAGCATTTCTTGAATTAGATGACATGTTGGAAAACAAGTATGATTATGTCATAATTGTAAGAAAGCCTGTTGCTGATATGTCTTTTGAAGAAGTAAAAAAGAGTCTTATCCATATTTTGAAAATAGCAAAAGTTCTTTCAAAAAAGAATTAATGGGAAAATCCTATTAAAGCGTTTCCTACCGTTCGTTTATCGGTTACAATACTTATTAAGTAATATTCGAAAATCATGTTACAGGAGGATTTGCAGCTTGAATAAGAAATTTTTATTGATAGTTGGTCTACTTTTTTTAATGACCATTCTAACAGGGTGTACAGAGTTTAATCAACCAATAACTTCTGAAAGTGAAGGGATTTGGAATGAATACATTGTATATCCATTATCTCAATTGATTATTAAAACAGCAGCATTCGCTGGTGGTAGTTATGGTATCTCTATTATTATCGTAACTATTTTAGTTCGACTGGTTATTTTACCGCTTATGATTAAACAAACAAGAAACAGTAAGGCAATGCAGGCAATCCAGCCGCAGATGAAAGAGCTGCAGCAAAAATATAGCTCGAAAGACCAAAAGACACAACAAAAGCTTCAAGAAGAAACAATGAAGTTATTCCAAGAGAATAAAGTAAATCCATTAGCGGGATGCTTCCCTCTAATCGTACAAATGCCTATATTGATTGGATTTTATCATGCTATTTCTCGTACAAGAGAAATTGCTTCCCATGATTTCTTATGGTTCAGTTTAGGACAGCCTGATCCAATCTATTTATTACCGATAATAGCTGGTGTAACAACATTTATTCAAACAAAACTATCAATGGCAGGAGCACCGCCAAATCCGCAAATGCAAATGATGGTTTGGATTATGCCAGTGATGATTTTAGTATTTGCTATTAATTTCCCGGCAGCATTATCTCTTTACTGGGTAGTAGGGAATATCTTTACAATTGTTCAAACGTATTTTATCAAAGGTCCTGAAATTAAAACTGCTGGACAAACTAGCAAAGCAGGAGGAGCGAAGAAGTGAAAGAAGTTACTGCCGTAGGACAAACAGTCGACGCAGCAGTGGAGTCAGCTTTAGCTCAGCTTAAGACAACAAAGAATCAAGTTGAAATCATTGTTGTTGAGGAAGGAAAAAAGGGATTTTTTGGTTTTGGTTCTAGAACAGCAAAGGTAATCGTAAGGAAAAAAGTTAATCCAGTGGAAACGGTAGAGGAATTTCTCAAAGATGTTTGCGAAAAAATGGGCGTTCCTGTTAAGATTCAAATAAAACAAAATGGCAGAAATATATTGTATGAATTATCTGGTGAAAAAATTGCTCTATTAATCGGAAAAAGAGGGCAGACCCTTAATTCTATTCAATATCTAGCACAATTGGTCATTAATAGAGAATCGAAAGAATACTTAAAAGTATTATTAGATGCAGAAGGCTACCGTGAACGAAGAAAACAGGCATTAATTCAGTTAGCGGAGAGAATTGCCTATAAAGCGGTTAAAATAGGCAAAGAGATTCCGCTTGAACCGATGCCTGCTGATGAAAGAAAAACGATCCATACTGCTTTGGTATCTTTCAAAGGAATAAAAACTTATTCTTCGGGGGAAGATGCGAAAAGGCATATAATTATTGCGCCGATTAAGGTGAAAAACAGATAGAAAAAAGAGAATGTCTCTCAAGGAAGAGACATTCTCTTTTTTTTTTGTCTTTAAAAGAGGTTAGTAGTTATTTCTAATTATGAATGATTCGTCTTTACAATTTAGTCATTTGATTTGGAGTCAGATTCATGCAAAAGCAGTTTATCGAGTAAAAATGAAAAAAGAACATGGGCAAATAAAATTGAATCTAAGCACCTATAAAAATAGTAAGAAGAAATACATAGCTTTTGTAATTTTATTTTTCGTTTTATTGTTATTCACATGTGGATAAGATAAAATGGTAAGTAATGATAAAAGTGAATGTGGATAAGTGTGCGGATTTTTTTCTTTTTTTACATTTGTGGATATGTTAATCTAATCTATTGTAATCATGTCAAAGGTGAATACAATCATTTAAATAGATATTATTTTTTTGAATTGAGGTGAAAAAGATGGAATTAGATACAATTGCTGCGATATCGACGCCAATGGGTGAGGGAGCGATCGCAATCGTTCGATTAAGTGGACCGGATTCAATAAAAATCGCAGACAAGCTCTTTAAGAGTATAGGAAATAAAAAGTTAAGTGAGGTAGCAACTCATACGATACATTATGGACATATTATGGATCCAGCAACAAATGAGGTTGTGGAAGAAGTAATGGTATCGTTGATGAGAGGACCGAAAACTTTTACAAAAGAGGATGTTGTCGAAATTAATTGTCATGGTGGACTAGCTTCGGTAAATCGTTTATTGCAGTTGACTACTTCTCATGGTGCAAGAATTGCCGAACCGGGTGAATTTACAAAAAGAGCCTTTTTGAATGGAAGAATTGATCTTTCTCAGGCAGAAGCGGTAATGGACTTAATAAGAGCTAAAACAGATCGAGCGATGAATGTGGCACTTGGACAAATGGAAGGAAGATTATCGAAATTAATCAAGCATTTGCGCCAAGAAATTTTAGAGACATTAGCTCAAGTAGAGGTTAATATAGATTATCCCGAGTATGATGATGTGGAAGAGATGACACAGCAAGTGATGTTGGAGAAATCAAAGTATATTAAGACGGAGATTGAAAAACTTCTGCAAACGTCACAACAAGGAAAGATTCTGCGGGAAGGTCTAGCAACCGTTATTGTAGGAAGACCAAATGTAGGGAAATCCTCTTTATTAAATAGCTTAGTGCAAGAAAATAAAGCAATCGTTACAGATATCCCTGGTACAACAAGAGATGTCATTGAAGAATATGTAAATGTGCGCGGAGTCCCTCTTCGTTTGCTGGATACTGCCGGTATTCGAGAAACAGAAGATATTGTAGAGCGAATAGGGGTAGAGAAATCCCGGAAAGTACTACGAGAAGCCGATTTAATTTTGCTTGTCTTAAATTATGCGGATGATTTAACAGAAGAAGATAAGAATATTTTTAAAGCAACAGAAGGTATGGATTTTATTGTAATAGTTAATAAAACAGATTTACCACAAAAGATTGATTTAGAAAAAGTAAAAGAACTTGCCGGTAATCGAAAAGTCATTACAACTTCTTTAGTAGAAGAAAATGGTGTAGATCAATTAGAAGAGGCAATATCTAGCCTATTCTTTGAAGGTGCTATTGAAGCAAGTGATATGACCTATGTTTCTAACTCCAGACATATTTCCTTATTGAATCAAGCATTAAATGCTATTAGTGATGCAATAGTAGGCGCAGAAACTGGAACACCAATCGATATTGTACAAATTGACTTGACAAGAACGTGGGAAATACTTGGTGAGATTATTGGTGAAAGTGTTCATGAAAGCTTAATTAATCAGTTATTTTCTCAATTTTGTTTGGGGAAATAAACGAATAAATATAAATAGTACAGAGCCTCGAAAACAAGCTAAAAGAAAGACTTAGAAAGAAGGAGGCATCATGATGCAGTACGAAGCTGGAAATTATGATGTAATTGTTATTGGTGCAGGCCATGCAGGTTGTGAAGCAGGACTTGCAGCAGCAAGACTGGGCGCCAAAACATTAATGTTAACAATTAATTTAGATATGGTTGCTTTTATGCCATGTAATCCATCTGTGGGAGGACCGGCTAAGGGGATTGTTGTTAGAGAAATTGATGCACTTGGCGGCGAAATGGGTAAAAATATTGATAAAACCTACATTCAGATGAGGATGTTGAATACAGGAAAAGGACCTGCAGTCCGTGCACTAAGAGCTCAGGCAGATAAATATATGTATCAACATGAAATGAAGAAGACATTAGAAAATGAACCAAATCTGACATTAATTCAAGGGATGGTAGAAGAATTAATAGTGGAGGATCAAGTTGCAAAAGGTGTCATTACGAAAACGGGTGCTACGTATCGTGCAAAAACGATTGTCGTAACTACTGGAACATATCTTCGCGGCGAAATTATTTTAGGGGAGCTTAAATATTCAAGCGGTCCGAATAACCAGCAGCCTTCCATTCGATTATCGGAGCATTTACAGGAGCTCGGTTTTGATTTAGTACGTTTTAAAACAGGAACACCTCCTCGTGTAAACAGTCATACTATTGACTATTCTAAAACAGAAATACAGCCAGGGGATGATGTTCCAAGAGCATTTTCTTATGAAACAACGAAATTTATTACAGAACAGCTTCCTTGCTGGTTAACATATACAAATGAAACAACACATCAAATTATTGATGCAAACTTACATCGTTCTCCAATGTATTCAGGGATGATTAAAGGAACTGGACCACGTTATTGTCCATCAATTGAAGATAAGGTGGTGCGATTTAACGATAAACCAAGACATCAAATTTTCTTAGAGCCAGAGGGGAAAAATACTCAAGAAGTTTATGTGCAAGGATTATCCACAAGCTTGCCTGAAGATGTTCAACAGGAAATTCTAAGAACGATACCGGGATTAGAAAATGTACAAATGATGCGTGCTGGATATGCAATTGAGTATGATGCTATTGTGCCAACACAGCTATGGCCAACATTGGAAACAAAGAAAATTAAAAATCTTTATACTGCTGGTCAAATCAATGGAACTTCAGGATACGAAGAGGCAGCAGGCCAAGGATTAATGGCTGGTATAAATGCAGGCTTAAATGCTTTAGAAAAAGAAGAAGTTATTTTAAGTCGTTCTGATGCGTATATTGGCGTTTTAATTGATGATTTAGTTACAAAAGGCACAAATGAACCCTACCGTCTTTTAACTTCTCGAGCAGAATATCGTTTATTACTTCGCCATGATAATGCAGATCTGCGTTTGACGGATATTGGCCATAGAATTGGTCTTATTTCTGAAGAGCGTTACGCGAAATTCTCGGAGAAAAAGCAATTAATTGAAAAAGAAAAGCAACGTTTAAGCGAAGTCATGCTAAAGCCAAATGAACAAGTTCAAAATGTTATTAAAGAACAAGGCGGCAGTGAATTAAAAGATGGCATAAGAGCAGGAGATCTATTAAAGCGACCTGAAATGAATTATAGTCATATTGAAGGACTGGCACCTAGTGATATAGAATTAACGGAAGATATAAAAGAGCAAGTAGAAATTCAAATAAAGTATGAAGGCTATATTGAGAAATCCTTACAGCAAGTAGAAAGACTAAAGAAAATGGAGAATAAAAAAATTCCTGAGAACATTGATTATGATGCTATCTCTAGTCTTGCAACAGAAGCAGTACAGAAACTAAAAAAAGTTCGACCATTGTCCATTGCACAGGCATCAAGAATATCTGGGGTAAATCCAGCAGATATATCCATTTTATTAGTTTATTTAGAACAAGGGAAAATTGCTCGAGTTTAATCTCTGGATAGAAAGGGTTCATGCATGAATACGGAAGAATTTATTCAAATGCTCTCCGATAAAGGAATCACTTTATCGGAAAAGCAAATAAATCAGTTTGAGCTCTACTATGAAACATTAGTAGAGTGGAATGAAAAAATGAATTTAACAGCTATTACGGATAAATCAGATGTTTATTTGAAGCATTTTTATGATTCCATTACTGCTGGATTTTACTATGAAGGGTTTCATCGTCCTGCACAGCTATGTGATGTGGGAGCTGGGGCTGGCTTTCCAAGTATTCCTTTAAAAATTGTCTTTCCTGATTTAAAGGTAACAATTGTTGACTCTTTGAAGAAAAGAATTCACTTTCTTGAGCATCTAGCGTCCGTCTTAGAGTTAGAAGAGGTTAACTTTATTCATGACCGAGCAGAAACCTTTGGCCAAAATAAGGAGTATCGTGAAACATTTGATATTGTTACGGCCAGAGCTGTAGCAAGACTTTCCGTCTTAAGTGAGCTTTGTCTGCCACTAGTAAAGCTTGGAGGTACTTTCGTTGCTATGAAAGCAGCAAGTGCCAAAGAAGAACTGGCAGCTGGAAAAAAGGCTGTAAACCTATTAGGAGGAAAGGTGAATGAAACACATGCCTTTTTCTTGCCAATGGAAGAAAGCGAAAGAAATATCATCACCATCGCAAAGGAAAAGCCAACACCTAAAAAGTATCCTAGAAAACCAGGAACTCCTAATAAGGAACCAATCGAGTAGGGTAAGCTTAAGCAATTTAACAGGATGAGATGTTAGCTGTCTTAAAGCTAATTCGCGTCTTTCGAAGATACTCTTTTTCCACCCCTCTATAGAGTTAAGTTCGTCAAATGAAAAGGGGTGGAATCCTACTATGAAGACGATAAAAAAAGGCGATTAATTTTAAGCTATTACGAAAGAAAAAAGAGAATGATATAATCATTCATAGGATTAGGACTATATCAATTATCATATCTACTATATAATATACCTATAATTGTCATATTCTATTAAATTTCGAGAAGTTTCTTTCTATAAGTTAGATGACTTTGCAGGGATTAATGTTTCATATAGAGAATAATTAATAGGGAGTTTTGTAAAGGTGGTGCAGGGTGATGAAGCCTTCTTTCTCACGATTTTTTGGACTAGGCGAAAAGGGAGATCCAATAGAAGATGCTAGTCAATTAGGTGCAGATGCTGCTCAAGAGGAGATCGAGAATATGGGAAACAGTGAAGAAGTTAGAAAAATCCCAATTCATCAGATTGTTCCTAACCGTTTTCAACCAAGAACGGTATTTGATGATGAAAAAATTGAAGAATTAGCTCGTACAATCCATACCCATGGTATTATTCAACCAATTGTAATTAGAGAGTATGAGCAAGATAAATTTGAAATCATTGCTGGAGAACGAAGATGGAGAGCAATGAAAAAGCTTGGTTGGGAAGAAGCGCCAGCTATCATAAAAAACTTGAGTGATACAGAAACTGCGTCTGTTGCACTTATTGAAAATCTTCAAAGAGAAGAGCTTTCTCCAATTGAAGAAGCAATTGCATATGGAAAATTATTAGAGCTGCACAATCTTACCCAGGAGGCCCTTGCGCAAAGATTAGGGAAAGGGCAATCGACTGTTGCGAATAAATTAAGACTTCTTAAATTACCAGAAGAAATTCAAGAAGCATTATTGAATAAAGAGATTTCTGAGCGTCATGCTCGTTCGATGATTCCTTTAAAAGAACGCGAAAAACAAATCCAGCTTTTACAAGAAATCATTGAAAAGGGCTTAAACGTAAAGCAAACAGAAGAGCGTGTAGTGAGAATGCTCGAACAGACGAAGCAGAAGCCAAAGCCAAAAAGAAAGGCTTTTAGTAAAGATATGCGGATAGCTGTAAATACAATCCGACAATCATTAAATATGGTTTCTGATAGTGGTATTAATCTGAATGCTGAAGAAGAAGAATTTGAAGATTTTTACCAATTTACGATTAAAATACCGAAAAAGAAATAATAGATTTTTATATAGCATAATTATTTATACTTCCTTGTAATTTTTAAGCTCTGTTAAATTCCGCTTGTATTAAGAATTCCTTTTCGTCATTATATTGATTTAACAGAGCATACTTTTTTGTGAGAATAATAGCTAATTATGCTGATTCTCACTTTTTTATAGGATGATTTTTTCCTCAAAGGACACCACAAATAAAAATTAAAACCTCCATTGCTTATTTACGATGATTATTTTTTAGACCCAATCAAATAGGAAATTCTCCAAAAATGCTTGTATTAATAAGGTTTTCTCACTTGTTTTATTGTAGGAGTTTCTTTTCACTTACCATCATTAATCGAGATTAAAAGAAAAAATAACGATATTTAGAAGTTTTCATGATAAAATAATATACGTGATTACAATAGGTAGGAAATGAGCCATGTTGTAGTCTATTCTGTTTTTTACTAATAAATTGTTTTATAGTTTTAAAGAGCTATAAACAGTTCAATCATTTTATATTAAGTAGCCATCTTGCGTCGATTTATATTTCGTAGCTAGTATGGAATTAAAGGTAGGTGACATCATGGGTAAAATTATTACTGTTGCTAACCAAAAAGGTGGAGTTGGAAAAACAACTACATCAGTCAATCTTGGCTCTTGTTTAGCATATATCGGGAAAAGTGTACTATTAGTAGATATTGATCCACAAGGAAATGCCACTAGTGGTGTAGGTATTGAAAAAGCTGATGTTGATCATTGTATCTATGATGTGTTAGTCGATGATCTAGAAGCAAGTATGGTGATTAAGCAGACAAATGTAGAGAATTTGGATGTTATTCCAGCTACTATTCAGTTAGCTGGGGCGGAAATAGAACTTGTTTCTACTATTTCGAGAGAAGTTAGATTAAAAAGGGCATTAGATGAAGTCAAACATAACTATGACTACGTATTAATAGATTGTCCTCCTTCTTTAGGGTTATTAACGATTAATGCATTAACAGCTTCAGATGCGGTATTAATTCCAGTTCAATGTGAATATTATGCTTTAGAAGGATTAAGTCAATTACTAAATACAGTTCGACTTGTTCAAAAACATTTAAATCATGATTTGGCCATAGAGGGTGTGCTGCTAACGATGTTAGATGCTAGAACAAATCTAGGTTTACAAGTTATTGAAGAGGTTAAAAAGTATTTCCAAGACAAAGTCTATAAAACAATTATTCCAAGAAATATTCGATTATCAGAAGCACCGAGTCATGGGGAACCAATTATCATTTACGATCCAAAATCACGTGGTGCAGAAGTATATTTGGACCTTGCGAAGGAAGTGGTTACTAGTGGCTAAAGGACTTGGAAAAGGATTAGATGCCTTTTTTCCTAAAATAGATGTGGAGAAGGAAGAAAATGTTCAAGAAATAAGTCTAAATGAATTACGTCCGAATCCTTATCAGCCTAGAAAATTCTTTGATGAGGAAGCGATTGAAGAATTGAAGCTTTCTATACTAGAACACGGAATTCTTCAACCGATAATCGTTAGAAAGAGTATTAAAGGCTATGAAATAGTTGTTGGTGAACGTAGATATCGAGCAGCTAAAGAAGCTAAGTTAGAGACAGTTCCAGCAGTTGTCCGTCAATTAACAGAGCAACAAATGATGGAATTAGCAGTACTAGAGAATCTTCAAAGAGAAGATTTATCTCCTATTGAAGAAGGACATGCCTATCAGACTTTAATGAAGAAGTTAAAGCTGACTCAAGAGGAACTTGCAAAGCGTTTAGGGAAAAGCAGACCCCATATTGCCAACCACGTTCGCTTATTGACTCTTCCGAAGGCTGTGCAAAATTATATTTCTGACGGTAAAATATCCATGGGACATGGAAGAACTTTATTAGGTTTAAAAAATAAAGATAAGCTTCCAGCAATAGTTGATAAAATTATTAAAGACGGATTAAACGTGCGTCAGCTGGAACAATTAATTCAGCAACTAAATGAGAATGTTTCACGTGAAACAAAAAAAGAAAAAGCGCCTGTGAAAAATGTCTTTTTAAAAGAGCAAGAATCGTTTCTGCGTGAAAGATTTGGTACTACTGTTCATATTAAACAGAAGAAAAATAAAGGGAAAATTGAAATTGAATTTTTCTCTGAAGATGACTTAGCGCGTATTCTTCAATTATTTGAATTAGAAAATGAAAAGTAAAAAAGCCACCTAAGAAAGGGGAGTTTACCTTGTATGTGAACTAAACCTTTTTTAGGGGGCTTTTATATTAGCAATAAAATAGTAGGGATTAAACAGGTTCTTCCTTCGCTTGATATTCCTGAGCTTCTCTAGTATGCATATAGCGAAGGCTAGTATGATAAATGCCTTTGGAAATGATTTTGGCCATATTTAATACTAAGCTTAATCTAGTATTCTGAAGAACCAAGAATTCCATAAAACCACTAATATTTACTATCCCTGTAATATGAATATTTCCTACAGGAGGAAGCTCTTTATTAACACCACTGCCCGGTTTTACTGGCCCATCACCAATTTGGACGATACCTACACTTTTCATTCTGCCAAGGCAAGCATCAATACCTATAATGTAAGGGTTTTGATGTTTTTTATGCACTTCTCTTAATTTTTCCTCTAAATTAAGAGCGTGAATTGGATCATCTAGTGTTCCGTAAACATGAAAAGGAGAAATATTCTTTTCGCTTAACAAGGTACCAATAAGCGGACCTAATGAATCTCCAGTAGAACGATCAGTTCCAATACAAATAAAGACAATTGGCTGATTGATTGAAACGGATGGCAAATGTTTAGCTAATGAATCTGCTATCTTAAAGGCTGCTAATTGTTCATCATGAGCTATTCTAATGGGAAGTTCATTTTTTTCGAAAAGGCTGGAATATAAGGTCATTGAATCTACTCCTTTTATTTAGGATTCGATAAAATCTATAGAAGAAAGCAATTATTAAGTTGAGTTGATTGATGTTTGACCAACCATCAAGAATGAAAATCTATCGAACCATTAGTTGTTTTTAAGCATAATTATTGTAGTATTCAGTATATGGAAAAGAGGCATATTCTATACATATCCATCAAAATAAAGGAAAAAAGAGTGAGACAAATAGGAGAAACTTTCATGATAATAAGGGCAAAAGTCCTTTGTTTTAGGAAATATCGTACTACAAAGCAAATAGAAAAACTGTTAAAATAAACTTACCCAATATGATGGCTTTTAAAGAGTAAAATAGAAAAATAGTTAGCATTATTTTTTATTTGATTTAACTTTATAGAAAGTGCTTTATTTATTACCTTGCATGAATAGGGGATAAAAGGAAAATAATCTAGTAGAAGTTTATATTTAGAGGTGTTCTAAATGGATAAGAATATAAAAGAAGGTATAGATAGTCTTATGAATGAGAATTTGTGGAGGGATGTCGGCGTTGGAGCACTAAAACTCGTCCTTATTTTCCTAATAAGCGGAATTATCATCAGGATAGGGAAGGCTGCAGTACGGAATATATTTAAAGTAAGAACACATTCTGCCTTACGAGTATCTGAAAGAAGGGAAGCAACATTAATTAAGCTATTAGAAAACACGATTACTTATGTTGTTTATTTCATAGCTATCATGATGGCATTATCTGTCTTTCATATTGATGTTAAAGCATTATTAGCAGGTGCGGGGATTGTCGGCTTAGCCATTGGTTTTGGAGCACAAAGCCTTGTAAAAGATATTATTACTGGATTTTTTATTATTTTTGAAGACCAGTTTTCTGTTGGAGACCAAGTACGTATAGGAACTTACGAGGGCGTAGTTGAGGAAATTGGATTACGTACAACAAAAATAAAAGGATTTACTGGAGAGGTAAACATTATCCCGAATGGAAGCATTGTGGATGTAACGAATTTCTCCATCAATAATAGTAAAGCGATAGTAGATGTAAGTATTGCTTATCAAGGTGATATTAATCGAGCAGAAAAAGTAATACTGGAACTAATCGAAAAATTACCAGAGCAATATGAAGATATTGTTGGCGTTCCTGAATTATTAGGGGTACAAAATATTCAAGCAGCAGAAGTAACCATTCGTGTTGTAGCGGAAACACTGCCAACGAAGCATCATGCTATCGCAAGGATATTAAGGAAAGAAATAAAAAATGTTTTAGATGAAAATGGAATTGAAAGTCCTGTCCCCAAATTAGTCATGTATTCGCAACCACAGTAATTTATTTTTTAGGAGGTATTATGGAACAGAAAGAATTTGGTCTAAATGATGTCGTTGAGATGAAAAAAGCCCACCCTTGCGGTACAAACCGCTGGAAAATAATACGATTAGGAATGGATATTCGTATTAAATGTGAGGGATGTGGGCATAGTGTTCTTATTCCGCGAAGAGAATTTGCAAGGAAAATGAAAAAGGTTTTAGTAAAGCATGAGCAAGAATAGATTATTTTTCTTAGAAAAGACTGCAAATAATATTTGTAGTCTTTTTATTGATGGGAAAGGGAACACTACTTGTCTTTTTCTCTCGTTAAAACTATAATTGTTAGAGGTTTATAATAATAATGAAATTACTTTCTAGTTTGTACGATAGAGGTAGAAAGTTTATATAAGGGAGTGGCATAATGGCGTTAACTGCTGGAATAGTTGGTTTACCCAATGTTGGTAAGTCTACATTATTTAATGCAATTACACAAGCAGGTGCAGAATCAGCAAACTATCCGTTCTGTACAATTGATCCAAACGTTGGAATTGTAGAAGTACCTGATCATCGTTTAACAAAATTAACAGAATTAGTACAACCGAAAAAAACAGTACCTACTACTTTTGAATTTACAGATATTGCCGGAATTGTGAAAGGGGCAAGTAAAGGAGAAGGGCTTGGTAATAAATTCTTATCTCATATTCGTGAAGTAGATGCAATTTGCCAAGTAGTACGTTGTTTTGTGGATGATAATATCACCCATGTCTCAGGAAAAGTAGATCCTATTTCTGATATAGAAACAATCAATTTAGAGTTAATTCTTGCTGATTTAGAATCGGTAGAAAAAAGAATTGCCCGAGTTGGGAAAATGGCGAAACAAAAAGATAAAGAAGCAGTTGCTGAATTAGAAGTATTAGAACTATTAAAAGCTGCTTTTGAAGAGGAAAAACCAGCAAGAACAGTAGAGTTTACAGAAGAACAAGCAAAAATTGCTAAAGGGCTACATCTTTTAACCATTAAGCCAGTATTATATGTTGCGAATGTAGGCGAAGATGAAATTGCTGATGCAGCAAATAATGAATATGTAAAGAGGGTAAAAGAATTTGCTGCAAATGAAAATGCAGAAGTTATTATTATTTGTGCAAAAATTGAAGAAGAAATTGCAGAGCTTGAAGGGGAAGAAAAAGACATGTTCCTACAAGAGCTTGGCATTGAAGAGTCTGGTTTAGATCAGCTAATTCGTGCGGCATATCATCTTCTTGGGTTAGCAACTTACTTTACTGCTGGTGTACAAGAAGTACGTGCTTGGACATTTGTACAAGGGATGAAAGCACCACAATGTGCTGGAATTATTCATTCTGATTTTGAAAGAGGCTTTATTCGTGCTGAAACCGTTTCTTATGAGGATTTATTAGCGAGCGGCAATATGGTTGCAGCGAAGGAAGCTGGTAAAGTTCGCTTGGAAGGTAAAGAATATGTAGTAAGAGATGGAGATATTATCCACTTCCGTTTCAACGTTTAATACAATAAATATGAAAATCACTCCTGCTAAGGAAACGGCGGGAGTGATTTTTTATATGTAAGAAGATAACTGTACAATCTTTTTACAATTCCTTAAAACTCTCCAAGTATTGGATTGCTAAAATAAAAATAACCTAAAATAGTTTGCTGAAAAGGGAGTGAGGCTTTTGAAAATTGCCATTTTTTCAGACACTTATTTTCCTCAAGTAAATGGTGTTGCTCAGACTTTAAAAAGACTTACTAATCATTTTGACAACAAACAAATAGCTTATCAAGTTTATTCTCCTGAAAATAAAACTTCTACTACATACCCTAATATAAACCAATTTCCAAGTCTTCTATTTTTTCTTTATCCTGAATGCCGAACTGTTATCACGAATCCAAAGAAAATAGAGAATAGTTTAAAAAAATTCCAACCAGACCTTATTCATCTAGCAACACCATATATGATGGGGTTATACGGGTTATTTGCTGCTAAGAAATTAAATATTCCAGTGGTATCTTCCTATCACACCAACTTTGATCAATATCTTAAATACTACCATGCCTCCTTGCTAGAACCATTTTTATGGAAATATTTAAAATGGTTTCATCAATCTACCGAAAGAATATTTGTCCCCAGTAAAGAAACACAAAGAAAGTTAGAATCTTTACATTTTGATGGCTTAAAAGTTTGGGGAAGAGGGATTGATTCTAAGCTTTTTGCGCCTGATCATGATGCTAAAGAACAACTAAGAAAGAAATACCAAATAAAAGAAAAATATATTTTATTGTATGTAGGTAGATTAGCTCCAGAGAAAGATTTAGATACATTAAATAAAATTATTCATTGTCCTTCCGATATCAAAGATTCGGTCCATTGGCTTATTGTTGGAGATGGGCCAAACAAAGAAGCCTGGAGGGAAAAAGAGAGAGTACAAAAAAATATAACAATAACTGGTTATATAAAGGGGGAAGAATTGGCAAGGATATATGCAGGAGCAGATCTTTTTGTTTTCCCTTCCTTTACAGAAACTTTTGGGAATGTTGTATTAGAAGCCATGTCTAGCGGTATTCCGGCTGTCGTTGCAAATGCAGGAGGGGTAAAGGAGTTTGTAATAAATAATGTGAATGGAAAAATATGTGAACAGCAAAAAGCTGAGAGCTTTGTTCATGCAATAAGTGAGCTATTGGAAGATGAAACGATGCGACTGAGAATGGGTGTAGAAGCTAGAAATTATGCTCTAACACAATCATGGGATACTATTTTTGATGGGTTAATAAGCGATTACTATGCAGTCATACAATCCAGTCGTAATCTTAATCAAAAGTACGCTTAAAAGAGCTAGTTCTTTTTATATTTATTTAATAAAAATTAAAAGGTTATCGACTCATTTTCCTGCATTGCTATTTATTATGAAGTATGCTATACTTTTACATTGTGAGTAATGTATAGTTGCTCCTTGCCCATTGTGGGCCGTCTAGACCAAAAGGAGGTGAAAGTGATGAAAAAGTACGAAATTATGTACATCATCCGTCCAAATATTGAAGATGAGGCTAAGAAAGCTCTTGTTGAGCGTTTCAACTCTATTCTTACAGATAATGGAGCGGAATTAGCAGAATCAAAAGAGTGGGGTAAACGTCGCCTTGCATATGAAATCAATGATTTCCGCGATGGTTACTATCAATTAGTAAAAGTTAACGCTGCACCAGTAGCGGTTGAAGAATTCTCTCGTTTAGCTAAGATCAACGAAGATATCATTCGCCACATCGTAGTTAAAGATGAAGCAAAATAATAATAGATAAGTGATGTTTCACGTGAAACATTTAAAATGGAAGGGAGTTGAAACTGATGATGAATCGGGTAGTTCTTGTTGGCCGTCTAACGAAGGATCCTGACTTGCGTTATACACCGAGTGGAGTTGCTGTGGCTTCTTTCACACTTGCGGTTAACCGTACTTTTACGAACCAGCAAGGGGAAAGAGAAGCAGACTTCATTAACTGTGTTATTTGGAGAAAACCAGCAGAAAACGTTGCTAACTTCTTGAAAAAAGGGAGTTTAGCAGGTGTTGATGGTCGTATTCAAACTCGTAGCTATGATGGACAAGACGGAAAACGCGTGTATGTAACAGAAGTATTAGCAGAAAGTGTTCAGTTCTTAGAACCTAGAAACAGCTCTGGTAATAATAGAAGTGACAACATGAATTATGGAGCCCCAAGAGAACAAGATAATCCTTTTGGAGGATCAAATAATTATCAGAATCAGCGACCTCAAACAAATAGAAACAATCAAGATTATACAAAAGTGGATGAAGATCCATTTGCAAATAGCGGTCAAATCGATATTTCAGATGATGATCTACCGTTCTAAAAAGTAATTTTGATAATAAAAAGGAGGTTAATCTCATGGCAATGGGTGGACGCAGAGGTGGCCGTGCAAAGCGTCGTAAAGTATGTTACTTTACAGCTAACGGTATCACTCACATCGATTATAAAGATGTAGATTTACTTAAAAAATTCATCTCAGAACGTGGTAAAATTTTACCTCGTCGTGTAACTGGTACAAGCGCTAAATATCAACGTAAATTAACGATTGCTATTAAACGTGCCCGTACTATGGCTTTACTACCATACGTAAGTGGAGAATAATTAGCCTATAAAAAACCCTATTAGACATTTGTTTAATAGGGTTTTTATATTATCTATATGAAAACACTTGCATTGCTAGTTTCTTTTTGTCCTCCATACTCACGTTAGTAACTACATTGAAGAAGTAGATAAATGATAGTAAAATATTAGATAAAAGATGGGAACCCTTTCTTCTGGTAGAATACCCTTTTTCTAACGCCATAATAAGAAATCGATAACGTCGAAAATCTTATTCAGCCATCATGGAGTAAACGGACAGAGATAGACCTTTTTATATTTTAATTTAGTATTATGGGGTATAATAGTATCAGGTTTAATGAATACATAGTAAGGATTATGTGAAAATCTCACGAGCTTTAGGAGGAGAAAAATTGCCTACTTTTTTAGAGAAAGGATCCATACGGTATCCATTAATAAGTTTAATCGGTATTACCACTATCATGCTTGGAATCCTCTCTTTTTATAACTGGTTCTTTTCCTTAATTGGGTTATTTCTTTTTGTTATTCCTTTTTATTTTATTTTGCGAATAGATGATCGTCAGAGAAAGGAAACAGAAGAATATATAACCACTCTTTCCTACCGTGTTAAAAAAGTAGGAGAAGAGGCATTAATGGAAATGCCAATAGGAATCATGCTTATAAATGATGATTATTATATCGAATGGACAAATCCCTTTTTAGCATCTTGTTTTACAGAGGATACACTTGTTGGAAGGTCTTTATATGATGTTTCTCCATCCGTTATCCCATTAATTAAACAAGAGGTAGAAACGGAAATCATTACTCTACATGAAAGAAAGTTCCGAGTCATTCATAAAGTGGAAGAACGACTATTATACTTTTTCGATGTGACAGAACAAACCGAAATTGAAAAGCTGTATGAAGACGAACGTACGGCAATTGCCATTATCTTTCTAGACAATTATGATGACTTAACGCAAGGTATGGATGATCAGACAAGAAGTAGCATTAATAATACAGTCACAGCTATTTTAAATAAATGGGCTACAGATAATGGAGTCTTATTAAAAAGAATTTCCTCTGATCGTTTCATCGCTATTTTTAATGAACATATTCTACAAAGTTTGGAAAAGGGCAAGTTTACAATATTAGATGATGTTCGAGAATTAACTACGAAACAAAATGTACCCTTAACACTTAGTATTGGAGTTGGATCTGGTGTATCTTCCTTGCCTGAGCTGGGAAATATTGCACAATCCAGTCTTGATTTAGCCTTAGGAAGAGGGGGAGATCAAGTTGCGATAAAGCAGCCAAATGGTAAAGTGAAGTTTTTTGGAGGTAAAACAAATCCTGTAGAAAAACGAACTAGGGTTAGAGCACGAGTAATTTCTCATGCTTTGAAGGAATTAGTTCTAGAGAGTGATAAAGTCATTATTATGGGGCATAAGAATCCGGATATGGATGCAATTGGTGCAGCGATAGGGATACATAAAATAGCCCAGATGAACCAAAAGGAAGCATATATAGTCATCAATTTTCAAGAGATAGATACAGCTGTTCGAAGATTGATGGAAGAAATAAAAAAACAAGAGACCTTGTTTACGAAATTTATCACCCCTGATCAAGCATTAGAAATTGCTACAGGCGATACACTACTAGTAGTAGTTGATACCCATAAGCCTTCTTTCGTGATTGAAGAGCATTTATTGAATAAAATAGAAGATGTAGTAGTGATTGACCATCATCGTCGTGGAGAGGAATTTATAGAGAATCCGATTCTTGTCTATATGGAACCATATGCTTCCTCTACAGCCGAACTAGTAACAGAATTACTAGAATATCAGCCGAAAACTGTTAAAATTGAAATGTTAGAAGCAACAGCCCTTTTAGCAGGAATCATTGTGGATACAAAAAGCTTCACTCTTAGAACAGGGGCAAGAACGTTTGATGCTGCTTCCTATTTAAGGGGACAGGGAGCAGACACTGTACTGGTTCAAAAATTCCTAAAAGAGGATATTGAAAACTATGTGAAAAGAGCAAAAATTATTGAAAGTGTTCAATTTTATAAAGAGGGAATTGCAATAGCTATAGCGAAGGAAGAAGAAGCAGTAGATGTTGTTTTAATTGCTCAAACAGCTGATACTCTATTAACAATGGATGGAATTATTGCCTCTTTTGTAATAGCACCTAGAGGGGAAACGATGATTGGAATTAGCGCACGCTCCTTAGGAGACATTAATGTCCAAATTATTATGGAAAGTCTTCATGGTGGTGGACATTTAACCAATGCTGCTACACAGCTATCTAATATGCCGATGGAAGAGGTAGAGGCAAGGCTTAAGTTAGCGATTGATGACTATTTTGAAGGGAGAAGAAAAGAATGAAAGTTATTTTTCTAAAAGATGTAAAAGGAAAAGGGAAAAAAGGGGAAGTTAAAAACGTAGCAGATGGCTATGCACATAACTTTCTTTTAAAACAAGGTTTGGCTGTAGAGGCGAATGCTTCAGCTGTTAGTACACTAAATGCACAGAAGAAAAAAGAAGAGAAAGAAGCTATTGAAGAGCTTAATAGAGCAAAAGAATTAAAAGAAAAGCTAGAAAAAGTAACAGTGGAGCTGCATGCAAAATCAGGTGAAGGCGGTAGATTATTTGGATCAATTACAAGTAAGCAAATTGCTGATGAACTAAATAAAAAGCATCAAATTAAAATTGATAAACGAAAAATTGAATTAAATGATGCTATTCGTTCACTAGGTGTGACAAAGGTTGCAGTGAAGCTTCATCACGAAGTGTCTGCAACATTAAATGTACATGTAAAAGAATTAAGCTAATATTGGAAGTTCCATTTGCCGCTAAACATGTTAAAATAGAATAAGCTTAAGAAAATGTGATACAGGTTGAGCTGGTCACATTTTTTGTTTGACTGTTTTTAATAGAAAATATTTAAAAAAATGAAAAGGGCACAGTGGATACAAAAATATCTTTCAGCAAATGAAAGAATCTTTTTGTATAGATTGTTGCTTTTTTTAACCTAGGCTATGTTTATTATCATATCCTCTCATTTAAGGAGGTTTTATAGATTGAGTGAAATGTTAAATGATCGAATGCCCCCTCAAAATATTGAGGCTGAGCAGGCTGTACTAGGGGCCATATTTCTTGAGCCACAAAGCTTAACACTAGCTTCTGAAATATTAATACCAGAAGACTTTTATCGTGGCGCACATCAAAGAATATATTCAACGATGCTTAAATTAAATGATGAAGGAAAAGCAGTCGATTTAATAACAGTGACGTCTGAATTAGCAGCAACTAATAACTTAGAAGATACAGGTGGAGTTAGTTATTTGAGCGAGCTGGCAGCTTCTGTGCCAACCGCTGCCAATATAGAATATTATGCGAAGATTGTAGAAGAGAAGTCATTGCTGCGCCGATTAATTCGAACAGCAACAAATATTGCCCAAGACGGATATTCCCGCGAGGATGAAGTAGAAGCCCTTTTAAGTGAAGCGGAAAAGAATATTTTAGAAGTAGCACAGCGGAAAAATGCCGGTGCGTTTCATAATATCAAAGATGTTCTCGTGCGAACATACGATAACATTGAAGAGATGCATAATCGTAAAGGCGATATAACAGGTATAGCAACAGGGTTTGCTGAGCTTGATAAAATGACGGCTGGATTCCAGCGCAATGATCTAATTATCGTTGGAGCGAGACCATCCGTTGGTAAAACGGCCTTTGCCTTAAATATTGCTCAGAATGTTGCCGTAAAAACAGGAGAAAATGTAGCAATCTTCAGCTTGGAGATGGGAGCAGAGCAGCTCGTTATGCGTATGCTTTGTGCAGAAGGTAATATAGATGCACAGCGTCTTCGTACAGGGTCATTAACGGACGAGGACTGGGGAAAGCTGACAATGGCAATGGGGAGTCTGTCCAATGCTGGTATTTTCATTGATGATACACCAGGGGTAAAGATTACCGATATAAGAGCTAAATGTCGCCGCTTAAAGCAGGAGCATGGCTTAGGAATGATATTAATTGATTACCTTCAGCTTATTTTAGGAAGTGGACGAGCAGGCGAAAATAGACAGCAAGAGGTATCGGAAATTTCCCGTTCCTTAAAACAGCTTGCACGTGAGCTTCAAGTGCCAGTAATCGCCTTGTCCCAGCTATCACGCGGGGTAGAGCAAAGACAAGATAAGCGTCCGATGATGTCTGATATCAGGGAATCAGGAAGTATTGAGCAGGATGCCGATATTGTAGCGTTCTTGTACCGTGATGATTACTATGACAAGGAATCAGAAAGTAAGAATATTATAGAGATCATTATTGCGAAACAGCGTAATGGACCAACAGGAACGGTACAATTAGCTTTTGTAAAAGAATATAATAAATTCGTCAATTTAGAACGGCGCTTTGAAGATGGGGCAATGCCGACAGGCGCTTAGGAAAAAAAGATTAGTAGACTGCGAGCTACTAATCTTTTTTTGTGCCTTTTCAGATGGACAGAAGTCTTAATCGGAGTAAATATACTTCAACTTTTATCGTTTTTTATTAATCTCTTTTTTACGAACATAATCTTAAAATATCAAAAAGATTGTTCGTGTTTTATTGACTTTTATCTTGGGGAATTGATAAAATAGGAATGTTGATTAAGGATATAATAAAAAAAGATATAGAAACCTGTGGAGGTGCTCTAGGATATGTCATCAGTAGTGGTGGTAGGAACGCAATGGGGAGACGAAGGAAAAGGTAAAATTACCGATTTCCTATCTGAAAATGCAGAAGTGATTGCACGTTATCAAGGTGGTAACAATGCAGGTCATACAATTAAGTTTAATGGAGAAACATATAAATTACACTTAATTCCATCTGGGATATTTTATAAAGAAAAAATTAGTGTTGTTGGAAACGGAATGGTCGTTGATCCAAAAGCGATCATTGAAGAATTAAAGTATTTACATGACCGTAATATCAATACAGATAATTTGAGAATTAGTAATCGTGCACATGTTATTCTTCCCTATCATCTAAAATTAGATGAGGTTGAGGAAGAAAGCAAAGGTGCTAATAAAATTGGAACAACGAAAAAAGGAATTGGACCAGCTTATATGGATAAAGCAGCGCGTACTGGTATCCGTATTGCTGACTTATTAGATAAAGAAGTATTTGAAGAAAAGCTTGCAAGAAATTTAATTGAAAAAAACCGTTTATTAGAGCGTATTTATGAAACGGAAGGCTTTAAATTAGAAGATATTTTAGATGAGTATTATGAGTATGGACAGCAAATTAAGAAATATGTTTGTGACACTTCTGTTGTATTGAATGATGCATTAGATGAAGGCCGCAGAGTATTGTTTGAAGGTGCTCAAGGGGTAATGCTAGATATCGATCAAGGTACGTATCCGTTTGTTACATCTTCTAATCCAGTGGCTGGAGGGGTAACAATTGGTTCAGGTGTTGGTCCAACGAAAATTAAACATGTAGTTGGTGTATCCAAAGCTTATACATCAAGAGTAGGGGATGGACCTTTCCCAACAGAATTAAATGATGAAATTGGACATCATATTAGAGAAGTTGGCCGTGAATATGGAACAACAACTGGTAGACCACGCCGTGTCGGCTGGTTTGATAGTGTTGTTGTGCGTCATGCACGTCGAGTTAGCGGTATTACTGATCTTTCTCTGAATTCCATTGATGTTTTAACAGGAATTGAAACAGTAAAAATTTGTGTTGCTTATAAATACAAAGGGGAAGTAATGGAAGAGTTCCCAGCAAGCCTTAAAGTACTAGCTGATTGTGAGCCAGTATATGAAGAATTACCAGGCTGGTCAGAGGACATTACTGGATGTAAAACATTAAGTGAGCTTCCTGAAAATGCCCGTCATTATTTAGAAAGAGTTTCACAGTTAACGGGGATCCCATTGTCCATGTTCTCAGTTGGCCCAGATCGTACACAAACAAATGTGATACACAGCCCTTGGAGACAAATCTAAGCATGGTAAGAGGTCGTTCTAAACGTGTTAGAACGACCTTTTCTTTTCTAAATAGATAATAGAAGCAGGCTGGCTTGATTCGTTTACAGAAATGGCATGAGGGTATGATAAGTATACAGTATTCTTTATGTTGGGTATTTAATTTTAGTAACCTTGCGGATGGAAAAATAGTTGCGTAGGAGTTAAAAAATATTTTTGAAAAAACTTTTAAAAAAAGTATTGCTTTTTATTTTAATAATATGCTAATATAAAAAGCGTCGCAAATGACAAAAATACGAGCCATTAGCTCAGTCGGTAGAGCATCTGACTTTTAATCAGAGGGTCGGAGGTTCGAATCCTCCATGGCTCACCATTTCTTGTAATAAATCATGGCCCATTGGTCAAGTGGTTAAGACACCGCCCTTTCACGGCGGTAACACGGGTTCGAATCCCGTATGGGTCATAATATCTTTTTAAAGGTATTAATATTAAAAAATGGTCCGGTAGTTCAGTTGGTTAGAATGCCTGCCTGTCACGCAGGAGGTCGCGGGTTCGAGTCCCGTCCGGACCGCCATTTTTTCTTCCTATGCATTTGCATATTTAATATATATTTTTTATCTAATACATATTGAAGACAAGTGAAAATTTCGACCTGTGCTGCTAGTAAGCATCTGTCACAATAGTTTGGCTCAGTAGCTCAGTCGGTAGAGCAAAGGACTGAAAATCCTTGTGTCGGCGGTTCGATTCCGTCCTGAGCCACCTTGATTTACCATCACAACGAATGTTCGTTGTTTTTTTTATGCCTAATTATTTCCCCGTAAATAAATGTGAAAGAATCCGCTACTATTACAACCCCCCACAGAACATATAAATTTAACAACAATTTTATTACAATATAATAGCAAACCATTTTTCCTTATAAAAGTATGATAAAGTTAATGTATATGTCTTCTTTGTTAGGAACTTTATAAATAATGAAGTGAATGGAGTAGAAATAGAAGAGAATTATTTAATTTAGAAAAAAGTAAGTAGAGGATGTTATAGACAAAAAAAGGACAAGGAATCCATTCTATCAAAAAGGATATCCTTGCCAAAATTAAGGGAAAATGAAACTCATATATATAGACGATTATCTCGTCTAAAAGGTTTCAATAATTTATCCATCTACCTATGTATTTTTTATTGTAAAATAATGCTCTAACTAATTTTCTACAGAAAGAAGGCATATAACAGCCTAGTATGTATTGATGATGGATGTATGCTTTTAGTTCCCATGTATAAGAATAAAAGACTAATAAAGAAAAATAAGCAATTCTCTCTTTAAATAGAGAGATTTTTTATTCGGGGATGGAAGGAATGTTCAGTGGGCTAATGAAAAGCTTCACTGTCTTTTTTATTTGGGGCTATTTAGTGGATAGCAGTTATTTGGAGAATTTTATCATCCTCCTACCTATTTTTTGTTTCTCTTGGTAAAGGGAGATGAAAGCGGGATAAACTAATAATAGAAAAAAAGTGATTATATAAATTTAAAATGGTAAAGTAGACATTAGAAGTAAACAATAAAAGAATGAAATAACAATAGATAAACTTGATATAAGGAGAATAGCAGAATGAACAAAAAGATTCTAGTTGTAGATGATGAAAAACCAATTGCGGATATTTTGCAATTTAATTTAAAGAAAGAAGGATTTGAAGTTTATTGTGCTTATGATGGCAACGAGGCGTTAGAGAAGGTAGAAGAGCTTCAGCCGGATTTAGTATTATTAGATATTATGCTGCCACAAAGAGATGGAATGGAAGTATGTCGTGAGGTTAGAAAGAAATATGAGATGCCGATTATTATGTTAACGGCTAAGGACTCTGAGATAGATAAGGTGTTAGGACTGGAATTAGGGGCAGATGATTATGTAACAAAGCCTTTCAGTACGAGAGAGCTGATTGCACGTGTTAAAGCAAATCTTCGTAGACACCAGCAAGTTTCTTCTGCTGCAGAAGAGGAGAAAGAAACAAATGAAATTGAAGTTGGTTCCCTTATTATTCACCCAGATGCTTATATCGTATCGAAAAGGGGAGAAATGATTGAGCTGACTCATCGTGAATTTGAATTGCTTTACTATTTAGCAAAACATATCGGACAAGTTATGACGAGAGAGCACTTGCTTCAAACTGTATGGGGTTACGACTACTATGGAGATGTAAGAACAGTAGACGTAACAGTAAGAAGGTTAAGAGAAAAAATTGAAGATAATCCTAGTCATCCAACTTGGATTGTGACAAGAAGAGGCGTTGGATACTACTTGAGAAATCCTGAGCAGGAGTAAATCTATTAATGAAAAAAGTGAGTTTTTTTCGTTCTATTCATTTGAAGCTTGTGGTAGTAATTGTTTTGCTTATTCTAATTTCTATTCAGATTATTGGAGTCTATTTTGTAAAGACTTTACAGACGACCTTATTGGATAGTTTTAAAGTATCGATTCAAGAGAAAGTAAATATCTTATCGATTTATTTAGAAGAGCAGCTTGTAAAGGAAAGAGTCGTCGAAAATGGGGATTCAAAGTTAGAAGATGATATTAGAAGAATTCTGAGTGATAATAATTCTTCTGATATTAAGGAAATTAGAGTAGTTAATAGTAATGGAATTATAGTCGGAACTTCGGATCCGGAAAATCAAAATTTAGTTGGCCAGAGAATGGTCGACTATTCGGTAAGACGAATTTTATCTAACTCTTCCCAGCCAGATAATCCGATCAAGCAGAAAAATGGCGAGAAAATCTATGAGCTGATTACTCCTATAAAGACGAATGGAGATGAAATAGTCGGAGCCATTTATTTGGTAGGGAAAATCGAGAATGTGTATAAACAAATTGATAAGATTAATCAAATCTTCCAAAAAGGAACCATTATTACATTGGTTGTTACCGCTATTTTGGGAGTTCTGTTAGCAAGAACAATCACCAAGCCAATCTCTGATATGCAAAAGCATGCCTTTGCCTTATCAAAGGGGAATTTCTCTCGAAAGGTAAAAGTGTATGGATTTGATGAAATCGGCCAGCTGGCGATTACTTTTAATAATTTGACCAAGAAGCTTCAAGAGTCACAGGCTACAACAGAAAGTGAAAGAAGAAAACTATCTTCAGTATTAGCCTATATGACAGACGGAGTAATTGCGACAGATAGAAAAGGACGGATTATTCTTATTAATGAGCCAGCTGCAAAAATGCTGGATGTTTCACGTGAAACAGTCCTTTCTGAACCAATTGTTAATCTTCTTGATCTTAATGGAAAGTATACATTTGAGGAACTTCTCGAGGAAAGAGAATCGGTTATTTTGGATTATAGTACACATTATGAACCATATGTGTTACGGGCGAATTTTTCTGTTATCCAAAAAGAAACAGGGTTTGTGAATGGTTTAATTACGGTTCTCCACGATATTACCGAACAAGAAAAGATTGATATGGAAAGAAAAGAGTTTGTGGCGAATGTTTCCCATGAATTGCGTACGCCGTTAACGACAATGCGCAGTTATGTAGAGGCTCTATATGATGGGGCATGGAAAGATGAAGAATTGGCTCCGAAATTCCTTAATGTCACACAAACGGAAACAGAACGGATGATACGCCTTGTAAATGACTTATTACAGCTTTCTAAATTAGATAGTCGTGATTATCAGTTAAATAAAGAACTTGTTGATTTCATCGTATTTTATAATCGTATTATTGATCGTTTTGAATTGACGAAAGAGCAAAATGTTATTTTTATAAGGAAATTGCCTAAGAAAGCAGCATTTGTGGAAATTGATGAAGATAAATTGACACAGGTTCTTGATAATATAATTTCTAATGCCTTGAAGTACTCTCCTGAAGGTGGGAAAATTACTTTTTCTATAAAGGAGCAAGAACAGCAAATTATCGTAAGTGTATCGGATAACGGCGTAGGTATTCCAAAAGAAAATATTGATAAAATATTTGATCGTTTCTACCGTGTTGATAAGGCGAGAACACGTAAGCTTGGCGGAACAGGACTAGGCCTTGCTATTGCGAAAGAAATGGTAGAAGCACATGGGGGAAGAATTTGGGCATCCAGTAAAGAAGGAAAAGGAACAAAAATATCTTTCACCCTACCGTATATTCAATCTGAAGAGGATGATTGGGGATGAAATATGAGAACGTAAAAAGTGGCATTTTAATCTTGCTGGTAGCATTAAGTGTGTTATTATATTATCTCCTTTGGACAGACCAAGGTGGAGAGTTTGATGCGATGGATTCTAGTGGTTCTACTATGGAGCAAGAGGCATTAGGGGCTAAAAAGGAAGTCAGTGAAGTAATAAAACCTGATGAAATTTACCAACACATCGATGGGCAGCATTATGGTACAATTTCCAAGGAGGAAGTAGACCATATTCTAAATAGATTGAAAGAATTTGATTATGGGAATTTCCGTAATATATCTTCCACCATTCCTAGTATAGCCACTTTTTTAGAGGAGCAGAATAATAGTCTAGAAATAAGGTTTCCAGGACAAGTTCCTTTTCGTATTTATAAAGAAATTTTAAGAATTGATCAAGATAATTCCTTTGATTTTGATACAATCTTGTTTTCTTATAAGGATGGAAGTGTTTATTTTCTATCTAAAGAAACAGAGAAAGTATATGAAGCATCGATAAATACGACCTATATAGAGCAGCTTAATAAATTGAAAGAAAATGTTTATGCGGAAAAGACAGTGTACTCCACTTATTTTTCTTATAAACCTAATGATCAATATTTAATTTACTTGCCTAATGGAAAGCAGGAAGTAAATAAATATAAATACTTTACAAGACAAATTGAATCTATCCGCTTGAGCAGAGCATTATTTGAAGAGCCAAGTATTGCTCAAAAAGAAATTCTGACAAATTGGGAAGAGTATACGGATGATTCAGGTTTATTACGAATATATAAAGATACCCATATAGTTAGTTTCTTTAAACCTGCAGGCATTTCGAATGAAATGACTCAGAACCATATAATAAATAATAGTATCGAATTAATTAATGAACGTGGCGGCTGGATTAATGACTATCTTTATGTCGGACGAGATGATGATAGAAAGGTTACCTTTCGTTTATACAATACAAATGGGATGCCTGTGTTCAATCTAAATACGGAGTTGTCCGATATTCGATTATACTGGGAAGATAATAAGGCAAAGCGTCTTTTAACGAGTAATTTAATTATTATTAATACAACCACTCCGTTTGATTTTTCAAAAGAGACCATCTCATCAGGAGAGGATGTTCTAAATTATCTTAAAAGCAATAAAAAACTGAAGATGGAAAAACTCCAGAAGATCGTACTGGGATACGATATGCAGGTCGATTCGCAAAGTATCGTTTCTTTACAGCCAACTTGGTTTTACCAATATGATCATAAATGGTATTCCCTATATTCGGAAGGAACAGGGGGCAGCTTAGATGGACTGGAGTAAGATAAAGACGATATTTATCATTGCCTTTTTACTATTAGATGTTTATTTAATTTATGAATATGTAAAAATTAAGGAATACCAGCGGGCCGATGATTTACCAACAGAACCACCAACACACACATTGTCACGGCTAGGAATTGATTACGATAAAGAGAAACTGCCAGTGAATAATGTGAAGGATCAATATTTATCTGCCAAATCGAAGAAATTTACCGATGATGAGATCAAGAAGTTGGAAAAGGGATTATTAAGCGGTCAAGAAATTACGGTAAGAGATAGCATATATCTTCAAGCAGTCCTAGAGAAACCAATCAGTATAGATAAAGAGTTCGATCCCGATGATTTGACTGATTTTCTGCTTAATTCCGTACTTAACGGTGCAGAGTATCGCTTTTTGGAAAAGAAGGGGAACACGATAAAGTACTATCAGCAGCATGCAGGAAAAACATTGTATCGCAATCCTAAAGCGGAGCTTACCTTTAATGTCAATGAAGAAAATAAAATTGTTTCTTATAACCAGACATATTTAGAAAACATTAAAGAAATGGATAAAGAAGAGGTCATTATGCAGCCGCCTGATGCTATTCTTAACTTATTTAAAAATAATTTCATTGAAAGTGGTTCATATGTAAGTCATATAGAACTAGGGTATTATACACAGCTTGATACTTCGGCACAGCTGCTTGCACCAACTTGGAAAGTAACAGTGAACGAAGAAGATTTTTATGTGAACGCCCTAGATGGACAAGTTATTCAGCCAGAAACAGAGGAAATGAAAGTGGAGTGAGAGAAAATGCGGTTTAGTGTTCTCGCAAGTGGCAGTACAGGAAATGCCATTTTTGTTGAATCAGGAGAACATTCCTTTTTAGTGGATGCCGGATTAAGCGGAAAGCAAATGGAAGGCTTATTTCAAGGCATTGAACGAAAAATGAGTGATCTAACAGGCATATTAGTAACACATGAGCATAGCGACCATATTAAAGGGGTAGGTATTGTTGCAAGAAAGTATAAACTGCCGATCTATGCGAATGAAAAAACATGGAAAGCAATGGATCCACTCATTGGGGAAATTCCAGTCGAGCAGAAATTTCATTTTGATATGGAAACCGTAAAGACATTCGGCAATGTATCCATTGAATCCTTTGGCGTATCTCATGATGCGGCAGAGCCAATGTTTTATGTATTTCATGAAGGGGAGAAAAAGCTCGTTCTTATCACAGATACTGGGTACGTAAGTGATCGAATGAAAGGAATTATTTCCAATGCAGATTCGTATGTATTTGAAAGCAATCATGATGTGCAGATGCTGCGGATGGGAAAATATCCATGGAATATTAAAAGACGTATCTTAAGTGATGTGGGACATGTCTGTAACGAGGATGCTGCGATAGCCATGAGTGAAGTGATTGGAGATCGTACAAAGCATATATACCTTGCGCACTTAAGCTTAGATAATAATATGAAGGATCTAGCAAGGATGTCAGTTGGACAGACATTAGAAAGCCGTGGCGTTGGTTTGGGGGAACAGGTTCATTTATTTGATACCGATCCAAGGATACCGACAAAGCTAATGGCTATATAGCAGGATCGAAAAAAGCGGATAGTTAGATATTCGCTTTTTTTACTAGAGAAATAAAAGTATGGCAGGAAGGCTTTTGGGCATGATAGGGAGAAAACTTCTTGAAGTATTTCGTTTGTTTTTTTAAAAAACAGGAAAAATAATAAGGATATAGGTTAAGGATGATTTTTAGATTATGTCTTTAGAAAGGAATGAAGCTTGTGGAGTATGATTACGGTAATCGGGGAGATGGGCCAAAGAGAGGCTCAAGAAGAGGCTATTTCTTCTCTGGATTTATAGGTGCGGTGATAGGAGCATTACTAGTATTATTATTAAGCCCCCGCTTGACGGACTTAGCGATTTTTCAGAATGGAAATGAAAATGAGCAAATCGTAACTAATTCTGATGGGATAAAAACACAGAATATTTCATTGAACGTGGAAACGGATATTACAAAGGCAGTGGATAAAGCAGCGGACTCAGTTGTCGGAATTACCAATCTGCAGTCCTCTAATTTCTGGGCAGATGAAACAACAGCCCAAGAAGCGGGCACAGGTTCTGGAGTTATATATAAGAAAAGTGGGGGCAAAGCATTTATTGTCACAAATAATCATGTAGTCCAAGGAGCAACGGAACTTGAGGTCACGTTATCCGATGGAAAAAAAATTAACGCTAAGCTAATAGGTGCTGATATTTGGACCGATTTAGCAGTAGTCGAAGTAGCTGCAAAAGAGATAACAAAAGTAGCAGAGTTCGGCAATTCTGATAGCTTAAAGGCAGGTGAACCAGTCATTGCAATTGGGAATCCTCTTGGATTAACGTTTTCTGGTTCTGTCACGCAAGGAATCATATCTGGCTTACAGCGGACCATCCCTGTCGATATAAATGAAGATGGGACACCTGATTGGCAATCAGAAGTTATTCAAACAGATGCAGCGATTAATCCAGGAAATAGTGGTGGTGCACTGGTTAATATCGAAGGACAGCTTATTGGTATTAATAGCATGAAGATTGCTGAATCTGCGGTAGAGGGAATTGGACTTGCGATTCCGATTAACTCAGCGATTCCAATTATTGAGGATTTAGAACAACATGGAGAAGTGCAGCGCCCTTATATGGGGGTAGAACTACAATCTGTTAGTGATATTCCAGGCTATTATCAGCAGGAAGCTTTGAAATTACCGAATGATGTTACAACAGGTGTTGCGATAAAAGATGTATCACCAAATTCTCCAGCACAAAAAGCAGGATTAAAAGAGCTAGATGTTATCGTAGAACTAGATGGGGAAGAAATAGTCGATTTAATTTCATTAAGAAAGCATTTATATACGGAGAAGAAAATCGGCGATAAAATGGAAGTGAAATATTATCGAAACGGTAAGCTAGAAACAACAGAGCTTACGTTATCAGAGGAAGAAATGTAGTTAAGGAAGTAGAGCGAAGCCTTATTTAGGTATCGCTCTACTTTTTTTATGTGTATGTATTTTTTGAATGGAGATACTATTGCTGAATAGATGTAATGGAGCGAAAATAGTTTCTGTAAAAAATAATAAAATGCTTGTGGATAAGGTTTTATCGAAAAAGGCTGAGGAATTTCATTAGAGTAGTTGCAGTTTTTAGGTAGAATGATAAGATGGAATGTGGATAACTAATAATAAGGTCAAGAAGAAATATTATCCACAATTATTTATAGAAAAATGAAAACAGCAAGAGGTAAAAGGAGAAGAAGATATGATTTATAGTTGTGCTGAACACGTTGATATAGCAATAGATTCCGTTGTAAATGAGTATGAAACCTTTCCGATTTTAGAACAAATTTCAGAAGAAGAAAAGTTATCAACAACCTGTGAATATTGTAAAAATAATGCCATATATATGGTGGCGAACAAGTGATTCCATACTATATGTGGATTAAAAATGTGGATATGTGGATAAGTATTGTGGATATCTTGTTTGTAAAGTGAGGAAAGCATGTGAATATCTCAATTATTACAGTAGGAAAGTTAAAAGAAAAATATTTAAAGCTTGGAATCGAAGAATATACAAAAAGACTTTCAAGCTATTCTAAAATAGAAATTATAGAAGTGCCAGACGAAAAGGCACCAGAAATTTTAAGCGATGCCGAGATGCTGCAAGTGAAGAAAAAAGAAGGAGAAAGAATCCTTGCCAAAGTTCCAGCTGATGCACATGTTATTGCACTTGCGATAGAGGGCAAGCAAAAGTCATCCGAGGAGTTAGCCGACACACTCGATAAATTAGGTACATATGGGAAGAGCAAAGTGACATTTATTATTGGCGGATCGTTGGGATTAAGCGATGAAGTGTTAAGGCGAGCAGATGACAAGTTGTCGTTTAGCAAGATGACATTTCCCCATCAATTGATGCGGTTGATTCTGGTGGAGCAGGTTTATCGGGCTTTTCGGATTATGAGGGGAGAACCGTACCACAAGTAAATAAGCTAAGCAAAAATAAAAACAGCACCTCTATTTCTATAAAGAGGTGCTGCTTTACTAACGTTAATATTCTCCTTTAATAACAAAAAACGAGCCTCGGATTGTTCCGGCTAACTTAGATTTCTGCCTAGCAAATTTAAATTTCCCTTCTAATTCCTTTGGTACTTCCATCCCATCAGAAAGCTTAAAACCAACGGCGCGCTTTTTCGGGTTATCTACTGTATACAGAACGTTAATTGCAAGACCATCCTCATAAAAGACGTAGGTCCATTTAATATTTTCTACTTGAAAGGTTGAAGTTTCTAAAGGCTTGGCTGCAAATTCAATACCACGTTCTTCCTTTAAAATCCGGTTTACATAATCTAGAGTTTCGCAGGACTCATTAGCTGGTACAACCGTAAATTCATGCTTATATTTGTTCATAAAGTAACGGGCCTCGTTAGCTCGTAAGCCAGCAAGTGCTTCTGCTACAGGTGAAGATTCTAAACCAATCGTAGACACATTTTTAAAATCAACGATATAGGCCATTCCTATCCCTCCATCCTTCTTATTTCCTTACAACAGGAATCCACATTTCACCAAGTAATAAGCCGTTTTGCTGTCCCATTTCTACCACTGTATTTGGTTCACCAACATAGGCGAAATTCTTTGCTTCAGGCAACACTTGACCAAATGCAATGCCAGTAAGCATATTCTGCAATTCATCAGCGGTCTTACTTTCCCCTTTAACTACTAAGTATTCTCCTTTAGGAAATTGAATCATTCTGTCCGCTTCTGGTAATGATTGCTCTGTCATGACCCCGACATAATGCATCATCTTGTTGTTTACCGCTTCGTTTACGATAAAAATATAGTCATTTGTGGCAATGGCTTTTAAGGCGTCAAGCTTTCCTTCTTGTTTGACTACTTGCCAAAAGTCTGCTTTTTCCTTTGCTATGCCCGCATAGTCTGTATAATCACTCTTAAGTTCAGTTCCAATCCCTAAAACGATAAAGCTGTCTTTTTCTTCTAGCATATAGCCTGCCATATTCAACACTTCCTCTTTAAAAAATTAATCAAATGATTCTTCTTTTCACTTGATAGATATATAATAAACTTAAACCATGTCAAAAAATGATACTGTTTAGGGGGACGGGATGAAAAAGGTTGAACGAATTAATACCATTATGCGGTATATTAACAACCGCGCCAACTTTACAATTTCTGAAATCATGAGAGAATTTAACATCTCTCGTTCGACAGCAATTAGAGACATCAGAGAAATTGAAGCGATGGGGATGCCACTTGTCGCAGAAGTTGGAAGGGACGGGGGATATTTTGTTATGAACAACTCTGTCTTGCCGACTGTTCGCTTTACCGATAATGAAATTAAGGCTCTTTTTATTGCCTTTATGGCTACGAGAAACCAACAGCTCCCTTATTTAAAGAGTCGCCAGTCACTAGCTGAAAAATTACTAGGACTCATCTCAGAAACCCAGCAAGATGACCTTGTTCTTTTAAATCGCATCTTGCTATTTGAAGGGACCAACCCGAATAATCCTGATCTGCTTGATTTGTCAGATCTTCCTCATCCCATGTTAGAAAAATTAATCCAATTACTTATTATGGATAGATATTTACTAATTACTATTAGAGAGGAGAAAGTTATAAAGTCCTATCCTATTTACCTCTTGAACCTTTATCGTGAGAAAAGCCTGTGGCTGATTGAAGGCTTTGATTTAAAGGAAGAGAAGAAACGGATTTTGCCTGTTGACAATCTCACAGATGTAGAACCATGCACTATCAATAATAGATTAAGCAGGAAAAAGATTTTAGAAAAACTAAGTAAGCAGGAGGAAGTAATCAACCTTGTCCTTGAACTTGGTCCAAAGGCAATTGCACAGTATAAGAAATACCATCCGTTAAGAATGTCCATTTCTTATACGAATCCTTACCAAACTACAGCCATTCTAAAGACTTTTATCAATGTTAATCATTCCGAAGAATTAACGGAAATAACAAATTGGCTATTATTCCTAGGTGAGGATATCAAGGTTAGGGAAATGCCTGTAGAAATCTTGGAAGGTTTACAAAAGAGACTACTCCTATATTGTCCATAATCAATGCTTGTTAGACCATATTTATATAGATTACGTTGAACCAGTAAATAAGGTATTGGTTTGCTTTTGACAAGTGAGAGACAAATCATGCTAAGCGTATCCGTTGTAACTGCATGATAATCAGAAGAGAATGATGTCATGCTCAATGATATTCCTGCTTTCATAAATCAGTTGTCAATTGCTTTACCAATATCTTCCCTCCTTCCATTAAAAAGGGATTTCTTCAAATCAGCTATTATTGGATTATTTAGTAGTGTTGTTTAATTTTTCTGTCCTGACTCTGCTTCTATCACATTTCTTAAGAGCTTTACTCCTTCTGCTAATTCCGTATCAGTTAAATTACCATATCCGAAAATAAGCTTGTTGTTGTGTTTTCCTTTAATTAAAGCATGTTTCTCTACGGAAAAGATATTAACTCCTTTATTTTTGATTTCATCTAAGATCTTTTGTGGGAACTTAAAATTAAATTTAACAACTAGGTGAATGCCTGTTGAAGCACCAAGGATTTCAATTAGGTCTCCAAATTCCTTTTTTAGACATCCTATTAAGAAATCTCTCTTTTTTTTATATAGTTTCCTCATTTTAACTATATGTTTCTCTAAGTGTCCATCCTTTATAAAACGTGCTAAAATTACTTGCTCAATAGTTGGAGAGTGATAATCAGTGTATCTTTTAAGATTTTTGGCTTCTTCTACCAGTGCATTTGGCAAAATGACATAACCAATTCGCAGACTAGGTGATAAGATTTTACTAAAAGTCCCTATGTAAATAACTCGTTCAGGAAATAATCCTTGCAGTGAACTTACTGGATGACCAGAATAGCGAAATTCACTATCATAATCGTCCTCTAGAATATAACTATTTGTTTCCTTAGCAAAATTAATAAGTTGAATTCTTCTTTGAATGGGTAATATTCCACCTAAAGGGAATTGATGAGAGGGAGTAACGAAAATAATGTTTTCTTTTTTTTTCGTTGTAAGCCATTCTGTTTGCATTCCAAATTCATCGACTGGAATAGGAGTAATATTAGCCCCTCTTTCAATAAAAATTTCAGGAATTTCTTTCGTTACTGGATCCTCTATTAATACTTCGGAGTTAGTCTTTACTAATAGTTTAGCTAGAAGTGTGAATGCTTGAGTAGCTCCAGAGGTGATAATAATTTGACTAGGATGACAGTTTATTCCTCTAGTTCTATAAAGGTAGCTTGATAATACCACCCGTAACTCTTCACTTCCTTCAGGTGAACTATAACCAAATAATGAGTCTTCAATCGTTTCAAAAACGTCTTTTCCTATACTGGCCCACTTTTTTCGAGGAAACTTTTTTAAACAAGGTACGCCGGAACGAAAGTCAATGAAATTATTTGTCCTTACCTTACTCATTGAATCAGTACTTTTTTCAGAGATAGGCCGTTCCTCATTCGTAGGAAAACCCTCTAGTGATATTCCAGATTCCACGAAAGTTCCAGCTCCTTGTTTAGATTTAATGTATCCCTCAGCGATTAATTGATCATAGGCTTCGAGAACGACACTTCGAGACACGTTTAAAATGGCAGCTAAATCACGACTCGAGGGAAGTCGGTCCCCCTCAAGAAGTTCTCCTCGTAAAATCTGTTCTTTAATTTTCACGTATATTTGTTGAAATATTGGTTTTTCTGAAGTTCTATCTAATTCAATCCAAATCATCATTATCACCTAAGGTGTTCATATTGGTTTTAAAAATAAATGATAATTGGTTCTTTAATAAACCAATTTATAATGTTAATTTTACTGTAACACCAGTTTAAATGGAATAATTACTTGAGATGGAGTTGGTTATATTGAGTGAAAGGATTGTAGCATACCTTAAAGTTATTGCGGCAATGACCATTGTAGGGAGTTCGGTGGTTGCAGTAAAAATATTAATTCAAACGATGCCGATATTTTTAGCATCTGAGCTAAGGTTTTTAGTAGCTTCCCTAATATTAGTCCCTTTACTGATTTACAAGGAGGGGATTCCTTCATTAAGTAGAAGGGATATTGTCATTCTCTTTTTTCAATCTCTGACGGGAGTATTTTTATTTAGTATCTTTATGCTGTATGGTTTAAAATATACTACTGCAATGGAGGCAGGAATAGTTACTAGTACTTTACCAGCAATGGTTGCTCTTCTTGCTTACTTTATAATTAAAGAGAAACTTACAAGAAATAAAATAGCGGTTATAATAACTGCTATTTTAGGAGTCATCATTCTTAACGTTTCAGGAGTGATGCAAGAGATATCGGGCAGTCATCTAGAAATAGTAGGTAACTTCCTTGTTTTGGGGGCAGTGATGGGAGAAGCATTGTTTATCATTTTAGGTAAGTCTATATCAAAAAAAGTAAGTCCATTAACTATAACAACAGGAGTGTCTGTTATAGGGGGATTGTTATTTTTACCAATGGCTATTTATGATAGCATAACTGCTAATTATTCATTAGGTTCTGGTTATGATTGGCTTTTGATTTTTTATTTTGGAATGGTTGTTACTGTTTTGGCTTTTTTGCTTATGTATCAAGGCCTTGCTGTATTATCTGCTGCGACAGTAGGTATATTAACAAGCGTTTTGCCACTAAGCACAGTAGTTCTATCATTTTTCCTTTTGAAAGAACCACTTTATTATTACCATCTAATAGGACTATGTCTTATCTTTATGGCTATTTATTTTAGCTCGAGAGAAGAGAAAATACAGATGGATCAAGAGATTGGAAATAATTAAATCAAGTGTTAAAATCAGACCACTAAGAGACAAATAATAGAAAAATAATCGGAAGATAGTGAAAATTTTAGAGACAAAAGCATCTTTTAGCCAACCCCACTAAAAGATGCTTTTTAATATCATAATCAAGGCCATTCTTTAGACATCTGGCTTATGGCAGAGCTAGTATGGATTGATAGCAGGCTGAGATGGGGTGGTAATCTGTTTTGGGAGGTGTAGTTTTTACATTGCTATATTTTACATTCTCCCGGTTAAGCAGTGTAGACCAACCACCATGTTCATGATCCATGAAATACTGGGCGGAATAAGTGAATAACTGATTATAATAATCCCAGTATTGTTGATTCTTAGTTTTTGCAGCTAGTAAGGCTGCGGCAGCGATTGCTTCTGACATAACCCAGTAATTTTTATCCGTATCAATGACTTCTAAGCTTGGCGATAGGGCAAAATAAATACCTCCATATTTTACATCCCAACCTTGTTCCCATCCTTTTGCGAACAATTTCTCTGCAGTCTCCTGCATCCAAGGTTCTGATTGATGTCTGTCAAGCCACATTAAGAGTTTACTCCATTCAAATTGATGACCAGGGATAAATCCATATGGGCGGAATTCATCTTTTGTGTTGTCTTTATTGAATTGATAATCAGGCTGCCAGTCCGGTGTATAGTTTTCCCAAATCATCCCGCCTGCACGGTCTGCTAATTCTTGGGTAACGCCCTCTGCGAGCTGATAGGCCTTCTTTAAGTATTTTTTTTCATTTGTTGCTTCATATGCAGTCAGCATGGCTTCACACATATGCATGTTTGGGTTTTGCCCTCTATAAGAGGAAAGAGTGGTCCACGCAGCATCCCATTGTTCTTTGTAATATCCATGTTTCGGATCCCAAAAGTGGTTTTCCACCACATTAAAGACGTTTTCCATCACTTCTCTGGCTTCTTGTATGCCAGCTTGGTAGGCGATAGAGGATGCTAATAATGCAAAGGCATGACCATAGGCCATTTTAGCAGCATCTTTTACATCCGTTCCATTCATTTCAAAGTAGTATCCATTATACTGTTTATCTAAATGATGTTCATGCAAAAATTGGATTCCATGACGTGCTGCTTTTAAACACCAATCTGGACCATCTAAAATCGCACCAATACTAAAAATATAAATATACCGGCTAGTCGCTACTAAATGTTTAGTATCTGTGTCATTAATAGTACCATCATCTAAAAACCCATTAATATATCCGCCCTTTTCCTCATCGATACAGGCCGGATAATAAAAATGAAGTGTCTTAAATATATGTTTCTTCAATTCTCCCTTATCCTGATAATGGTCAAACTGGATATAACTTGAACCTTCCATATTGGCTACCCTCCTCCATTATGCGAGACATTGAATAGATAGCAGCAATCAAGAACAGTATTTCCCTACCATGAGGAAAATACTGCTTGATTTTTTTTGCTGTCCAAATGACTTATTTATCTAATTAAGAAGACATATATTGTCCACCATTCACATGGATGAATTGGCCAGTCATATAGGCAGAACCTTCAGAAGCAAGCAGGATGTATGGTTCTACAAGATCTGCTGGTTGACCAGGACGACCAAGAGGGGTAGAAACGCCAAATGATTCTTGCAGGTCGGTTGTCATGGTTGCTGGAATAAGTGGTGTCCAAATCGGTCCAGGTGCTACACCGTTAACTCGAATTCCTTTTGAGGAGAGTTCTTGCGCAATGGAACGAGTAAAGGATACAATAGCCCCTTTAGTAGATGTATAATCAATCAACGCTTTATTGCCAACATATGCATTAATAGAAGCGGTATAGATTAAGCTATCACCAACTGATAAATGGGGAATGGCAGCTTTAGTTAAATACACCATTGAAAAAAAGTTTACGTCAAATGTACGTTTCAATTGTTCAGCAGAGATTTCTAGCACACTGTTTTTTACTTCCTGACGTGCTGCGTTATTAACAAGGATATTCAGTTTTCCATGCTGCTGAATGACATCTTCAACTAGTTGATTACAAAATGCTTCATCCGCTACATCTCCAGCATGCAACGTACATTTTACGCCTTCTTGCTCAATACGCTTTTTCGTATTTTCTGCATCCTCTTGTTCATTTAAGTAGGCGATAGCAATATCCGCGCCTTCCTTTGCATACCCAATCGCTACTGCCTTACCAATTCCGCTGTCTCCTCCAGTAATCAAGGCCACTTTGCCTTTCAATTTTCCAGAACCAACATGGGTTTCTAGCTCATAAATCGGGATAGGGTCCATTTCCTTTTCAACCCCCGGCTGCTCGGATTGTTTTTGAGGAGTGACTCCATTTGATAATATGGTTTGTTCATCTAATTTACTCAATTATAACGCCTCCTAAATTATTTATGTGTTATTTAACATTCCACCCTGTCTTGAGACTAAACTCCTTTTTGACATGCAACCGCTTAGTGGAATTTTTTACCTTTTTACCTAGGCGGAGTGTTATAGCACTATCTGTCATATCGGGAATACTAGAGAATGAGTGGAATAGTTGATATATACCTTTTCTAATTCGAGTGGCTCATATATTAATCGGATAATAGAGTGGTGAAGTTATCATAAATAGTGGCAGATCAAGGGATGAAAGTAGGTTTCCAATTCTATGAGCTCTTGCACAAGTTTGTAGCAGATTACATGGATGAAGTAGAGGGGGATCATAATAAAAAGGGAGTAATGAAACTCCCTTTTTTCACAAACATTAACTCTTTATTGATAATTAATAATCGCTGGGCTTGGATCCAGCTTTAAGACCTCTTCGGGACTTAGCACAGGTTTATCTTTGTTATAAAAGATTTTAAATCCACCGTATTGCACTGCTTCATTGCGCACGAATTTGCGATAGAGTGCCATTTTAGTATTAGAATCGCCCCACCCGTCATAATTTAAGGCTACTTCTACATTCTCGGTTGGCTTGATGGCTTCTTTGTTCGTTAATGCTTCGTCCATAAATTGATGGACAAGGACAATTTTATCGGGCAAATTATTTTCTTTTACCATTTCCGTCAAGTACTGCACTGCTTCTTGTACTTCAGCTCCGTCTACTTGACCAAGATTAACACCTGGAGTTTGTCCTTCTTTTACATGAAATTCCGTATCAATCGCTAGGTGGACATGAGGGAGCTTTAGCCATTTCTCAAGCAATTTCACCTGATTTAGAACGGAATCTGTTCCAAGTTGAACATCCAGCATAAGCAGGGCATCGTTTTCTTCCGCGAGAGTAGAATATTCATCAATTTGCTCTGGTGAAGTTGGATGGTAGTATTTCCCATCCGTCCCTGGATCACGCTGTGCTACGGTAGAAATGAGTTCAATCATTGGTACAGCAGGGCGTGAAGGGTCAGCATCTGAATATGCTTGGGTTTGTTCTTTTAATTTTGCCATTAATTCATCTGGTTCCATTTCTCCCAATATTCCCATTTTGGTAGAGTTTGGATGTCCGTAATACGCTATAAGTCTATGATTCTTTAAGGGACAATCGGTTTGGTCATCAGCACCCTTTACCAAAGTTTCTCCAAGTGGAACCATTCTAGTGCGATCTTCCCCACGGGCTTCTGCACTCGGCATCTTCTCTATTTCCTCTTCAGCTACCTTTTCAGTTAGAGGAGAAGCACCTTCTGTTGGTTCCATTGGTTTGTAGGCTGGCGGAGGATTCTCTTCTTTTATTGCTTTCTTCTCACCAGAAGACTTTTCTTCCTGTGTCTGTTCTTCATCATGTTGTTCACTTTCTTTAATAGTAGGAGTGTTTTTCGAACAAGAGATGAGGAAAACAACAAGGAGTACTCCTGAGAATAGCAAGGCTAGTCTTTTCATGTTGTCACTTCCTTATGTATATTCTTCTATCTATTATTCTAGATGTATTCCCTATATGCAACAAAGTTAACAGGGAATATCTTATTTTTCATAGAATAGGAGCGTTTAGTTAATAGATTCTCCCTTTCTTTCCAAGCGCTTACCTATTTATAAATTAGGGTGTGATTCATGGAAGGGGAGAGTATTAAAAAAGGCTGGATCAAACGTCTCTGCTTGATCCAGCTTCCTCCACTTAAATCTCACATTTCCTCTCGCTTATAATCGCCACTTTTCCCGCCGGATTTCTCCACTAGAAAGGTTGGCCCGATTACCATCCCTTTATCGACCGCTTTGCACATATCATAAATGGTTAAGCTTGTAACTGCGGCGGCCGTTAATGCTTCCATTTCGACTCCAGTGCTTCCTTTGGTTTTTACTTCTACTCGTATAATAAGCTCCCATTTATCCTCATTTTGTTTCCAATTAAATTGCATATCAACTCCACTTAGTGAAAGTGGGTGACACATGGGAATAATCGAAGAAGTTTGCTTTGCTGCCATAATACCAGCAACTTGTGCAACAGCAAGTACATCTCCTTTTGCAAACTCATGGTTCATTATTTTTTTATAAATAAGTTCATTCACGATAATACTTGATTGACTAATAGCTGTGCGAGATGATTCCTGCTTGTCGGTGATATCAACCATCTTTGCCCTGCCTTGCTGATTAAAATGTGTGAAGTTTGTCACTAATATCACTCCTTGTTTGTAGTATAACAAAAGTAAATGGATGCGTCTTGCATCATTATCGGCTAAAAAAAATAAAGGAGGACCATATGTATAAATGGAAAGGCTTGATCATTATTTGTATCTGTTTCTTTTTTCTAGCGGGCTGTTCCTCGGAGAAAAGAGAAGTGAAGCTAACCGTGTCAGCCGCCGCGAGTTTAACGGATGCGATGGAGGAGCTTGTGGAGGCATTTGAATCTGAGGAATCCAATATAGCTATATCGCTAAATCTAGCATCTTCAGGAGCATTACAACAACAAATTAGTCAAGGTGCACCAGTTGACATTTTCCTCTCAGCTGCTGAAGAGCCATTTGACTATTTGAATAAACAGGGTTTGCTAGATAAGTCACATCAAGAATTATTATTACGTAATCAGTTAGTCCTGATCAAAAGAAAAGATAGCTTCTCTCAATTTCGCGAATTTAAGGATTTACTAGACGAACAGGTACAAGAAATTGCTATTGGGACACCAGAAAGTGTCCCGGCAGGTATCTATGCAAAACAGGCGCTCGAACATGTAGGGATATTTCATTCCCTTGAATCTAAATTAGTCTATGCAAAAGATGTTCGCCAAGTATTACAGTATGTGGAATCAGGAAGTGTTGACTTTGGTTTTGTATATGCCACAGACGTAATAACCGCTAAGCAAGTAGAAGTAGAGCGAGTAGTCGATGAAGAATGGCATGATCCTATCCAGTATCCAATCGGAATTTTGAAAGATACCAAGCATAAGGAAGAAGCAGTAGCTTTTTATAACTTTTTGCGAAGTGCAAAGGCAGACACTATTTTTGCGAAGTATGGGTTCACCACCGTAAACAAGTAAGGAGAGTGCAGAATGAAAAGTAGCTTTTGGCAGCCTATTGAGCTCTCTTTATTAATTGCAATTAGCGCGACGCTTTTTGTAATTATATTAGGAATTGTAACGGCATGGTTCATGACGAAAAAAGAGTTTCCGGGCAAGGTAATCATAGAAGTCATTCTGCTATTACCAATTGTGTTACCACCAACGGTGATTGGTTTCCTGCTGATTATGCTATTTGGCAAGAATGGTGTGATTGGGAAAGCTCTTGATTTTTTATTTGGCCAATCCTTAATGTTTACCGTTTCGGGAGCTATCCTTGCAGCTGTTGTGGTTGCTTTCCCATTAATGTATCAATCGGTGAAAAATGGGTTTGAGAGTATGGATCCATTAATAGAGGATGCAGCTCGAGTAGATGGTGCAAATAGTTGGCGTCTATTTCGACATATTTCACTACCATTATGTTCTCCCTTTCTTGTCACAGGCACAATATTAAGTTTTGCTAGAGCCTTAGGGGAATTTGGTGCAACGATTATGTTTGCAGGAAATATTCCGGGACAAACGCAAACGCTTCCATTAGCGATTTATGTTGCTTTTGAATCTAACAAACTTGCACTCGCATGGAGCTGGGTGATGATGATGGTGATTATTTCTTTTGTTATGCTGCTTTTTATTCAAAAGAGGGCACGCCGCAGTTAATGCATCCATGTGTGATGTAATTCACACCTTAAGCTAGTGGAGGATGTTTTAATAAGCATATAAGCAACCTGCTTTGATGACAGGTCGGAATATGGAGGGATAAAGATGAAGAAAAAACCATCTCCACTTTGGCAACGATTAAACTATTTGAAACCAAAAGAAACATATAGCAATAACCATAGTCAATTACAAGAAGGAGACCGGGATTGGGAAAATGTGTATCGCAGAAGATGGCAGCATGATAAAGTAATCCGTTCCACTCATGGAGTGAACTGTACGGGTTCTTGCAGCTGGAACATCTTCGTGAAAGACGGCATTGTGACATGGGAAGGGCAAAATGTGGATTACCCAACAACAGGACCAGACATGCCGGAATTTGAGCCAAGGGGCTGTCCGCGAGGTGCAAGTTTTTCCTGGTATTTATATAGCCCGCTGCGCGTGAAGTATCCTTATATTCGCAAAAAGCTACTATATTTATGGCGAGAGGCCATAGCGGAACACAAGAAACCATTAGATGCTTGGAAAAGCATTGTGGAAGATAAAGAAAAGGCCAATCAGTATAAAAGTGTTCGCGGAAAAGGCGGATTAGTACGGGCTGATTGGGAAGAAGTTACCCAAATTATTGCAGCGGCTGTTTTGTATACAACGGTAAAATACGGATCTGACCGCAATGTTGGCTTTTCTCCAATTCCAGCGATGTCCATGGTGAGTCATGCAGCGGGAAGCCGCTTTATGTCCCTAATAGGAGGACCGATGCTTAGCTTTTATGACTGGTATGCGGATTTGCCACCTGCATCTCCACAAATTTGGGGAGATCAGACAGATGTTCCAGAAAGCTCTGATTGGTTTAATGCTGGCTATATTATGACATGGGGCTCTAATGTTCCCTTAACACGTACACCAGATGCTCACTTCCTTGCCGAGGCAAGATATAAAGGAACAAAGGTGGTTTCTGTTAGTCCAGACTATGCGGAATCAACCAAATTCTCTGATGACTGGATGGCTGTCAAGCAAGGGACGGATGGTGCGGTAGCCATGGCAATGGGACATGTTATTTTAAATGAGTTTTATCATAAAAAACAAATACCATACTTTGAATCTTATGCGAAACAATATACTGATTTTCCTTTCGCCGTTCGTTTGAAAAAAGTGGGATCAAGCTACCAGGCTGACCGCTTTTTACATGCAAAGGATCTAGGCCTTTCTGGTGAGCACAATGAGTGGAAGCCTGCTATGTATAATGAGCGCACGGGGAATTTTGCTATTCCACAAGGAACAATAGGTTCGCGATGGGATAAAAAAGGGAAATGGAATCTGCATTTAGTGGATGAATATACAGGAGAAGCAATTGATCCAAAGCTAAGCTTTCTAGGACTTGAAGATGAGGTGATGGAAATTCAATTGCCCTACTTTGATGCAGAAAAGCGTTCTGTTATGAATCGTGCCGTTCCAGTAAAAGCAGTTGAATTAAATGGGCAAACAGAATATATCACAACAGTTTATGATCTTATGCTTGCTAATTACGGAATTGATCGGGGCATCGGTGGAGAAGTCGCACAATCCTATGATGACATGGCGCCTTTTACTCCAGCATGGCAAGAGAGTATTAGTAATGTCGATCGAAACTTAGTTATTAAAATCGCGAAAGAATTTGCCCAAAATGCTATCGATACAAAAGGTCGTTCTATGATTATTATGGGTGCTGGTATTAACCATTGGTTCCATTCTGACACTATCTATCGTGCCATCATCAACTTAATTTTAATGGTAGGTGCGCAAGGAGTAAATGGGGGAGGCTGGGCACATTATGTAGGGCAAGAAAAGCTTCGACCAGCAGAAGGATGGAATACCTTAGCTACAGCAAAAGATTGGCAGGCACCGCCAAAACTGCAAAATGGGACATCATTTTTTTATTTTGCTACAGACCAGTGGCGTTATGAAGAAACGTCTGTTAATGAAATAACGGCTGCGACAGTAGAGAAAGCAAGATATGACCATCATGGGGATTATAATGTGCTAGCGGCTCGATTAGGATGGCTGCCATCCTATCCAACATTTAATAAGAATGGCATTGCTATTTATAAAGAGGCAGTTGCGAAGGGCTGTCAAACCCAAGAGGAAATTGCGCAATATGTAGCAAAAGAGTTGATGAATAAATCATTGCAATTTGCGATAGAAGACCCAGATAATCCAGTCAATTTTCCTCGTACGTTATTTGTTTGGCGTGCCAATTTAATCTCAAGCTCTGGAAAAGGGCATGAATATTTTCTAAAACATTTACTTGGAACAACACATGGATTGTTGAATGATGATCAATCTAGTATTCGACCAGCTGAAATAAAATGGCGGGAAGAGGCACCAGAAGGAAAATTGGATCTTTTAATCGATCTTGATTTCCGGATGGCAGGAACGGCCTTGTATTCCGATATTATCTTACCAGCCGCGACCTGGTATGAAAAGTTTGATTTATCAAGCACAGATATGCATCCATTTGTACATCCATTTAATCCAGCGGTTGCTACGCCTTGGGAATCGAAGTCAGATTGGGATATTTTCAAGAAGCTAGCAAAAGGGGTTTCAGAGCTAGCCGAACAAATCGATATGGACGTAATTAAAGAGGTTGTAGCTACACCGCTGCAGCACGATACTCCACAAGAAATGGCCCAGCCTTTTGGGGAGATTAAAGATTGGTCCAAAGGTGATTGTGAAGCAATTCCAGGGCGAACCATGCCAAATATTCATGTGGTAGAACGAGATTATAAGCAGGTTTATAAAAAAATGACCTCTCTAGGACCGAATGTTGCCAAAAACCCATATGGCGGCAAAGGGATAAGCTGGTCCATGGAAAAGGAGTATGAACAAGTCAAGCATGCAATTGGTGTAGTAGAAGAAGAAGGGATTTCCAAAGGTCTCCCAAATATTGAAAGTGCAAGAGACGCTTGTCAGGCCATTCTCATGATGTCATCTACGACAAACGGCAAAATCGCAGTCAAGGCTTGGGAATCACTGGAACAGCAAACCAGCTTGGAGTTAAAGGATTTAGCTGCAGAGCGTGAAGAAGATCTATTTACATTAGAACAAATTAATGCACAACCAAAAACGGTCATTACGTCACCTGCCTTTACTGGTTCGGAAAAAGGCGGGAGACGGTATTCACCATTTACAACAAATATTGAGCGAATGATTCCTTTCCATACCCTTACAGGAAGACAGTCCTTTTATTTAGATCATGAGATGATGAAGGAATTTGGGGAAGAGATGGCGACATTTAAGCCAATGCTCCACCATACACCTTTTCAGCAAGATCGTCCAAAAGTGGAAGGAAAAGAAATTACGTTAAATTATCTAACACCACATAATAAATGGTCTATTCACAGTATGTATTATGATGCACAGCCGATGCTGACATTGTTTAGAGGTGGACCAACGATATGGATGAACAAGGAAGATGCCAAAGAAGTAGATATAGAAGATAACGATTGGATTGAATGCTTTAACCGAAATGGTGTGGTCGTTGCCAGAGCGGTTGTCTCTCATCGAATTCCTAGAAGTGTTGCCTTTATGTACCATGCTCAAGACAGACATATTCACGTTCCTGGCACGAATCTTACGAAAAACCGAGGAGGGACACATAATAGTCCTACGCGAATCCATGTTAAGCCAACGCATATGATTGGTGGCTATGGCCAACTAAGCTATGGATTTAACTATTATGGACCAACTGGAAACCAACGGGATTTGCATGTCGTCATTAGAAAGATGAAGGAGGTGGAGTGGCTTGAAGATTAAAGCACAAATTGGCATGGTGATGAATTTAGATAAATGTATTGGCTGTCATACATGTAGTGTGACATGCAAAAATACGTGGACCAATCGCCCTGGCGCAGAATATATGTACTTTAATAATGTCGAAACAAAACCTGGAATCGGCTATCCGAAACAATGGGAAGACCAAGAGAAATATAAAGGCGGCTGGGAGCTGGATAAAAAGGGTGAACTAAAACTGAAATCAGGTTCTAAAGTAAATCGATTATTCAGCCTTTTCTATAACCCAAATCAGCCAGAAATTGATGATTATTATGAACCATGGAATTATGATTATGAAACATTGACAAACAGTCCGGAACGTAAGCATCAACCTGTTGCCCGAGCAAAGTCAGCTATCACTGGCGAGTTTATGGATTTAGAGTGGGGACCGAACTGGGAAGATGACCTTGCTGGCGGGCATATAACTGGTTTGCGTGATCCAAACGTTGTGCAAATGGAGGAATCAATAAAAACGGAGTTTGAAGATGTATTTATGATGTACTTGCCGCGTATATGTGAACATTGCATTAACGCACCTTGTGTGAGCTCCTGTCCATCTGGCGCGATGTATAAACGTGATGAAGATGGCATTGTACTTGTAGATCAGAATGCTTGTCGGGCTTGGAGACAATGTGTCAGCTCCTGTCCATATAAAAAAGTGTACTTTAACTGGAAAACAAGTAAAGCGGAGAAATGTACACTATGCTATCCAAGAATTGAAAATGGCCAGCCAACCATTTGCTCTGAAACATGTGTTGGCAGAATCCGCTATATCGGTGTCATGCTCTATGATGCTGATAAAGTATTAGAGGCAGCTTCTGTTAAAGAAGAGAAAGAATTGTATCAGGCACAATTAGATATTTTCTTAGATCCAAATGACCCAGAAGTAGTGAAGGAAGCGAAAAAAGAAGGCATCCCAATGGATTGGATTGAAGCGGCGCAGCAATCTCCATTATATAAAATGATCATCGACTGGAAGATTGCTTTACCATTACACCCTGAATACCGAACAATGCCAATGGTGTGGTATATTCCACCACTTAGCCCAGTTATGAATATGATAGAAGGAAAAGGCAGTCAAGCAGATACAGAAGATATCTTCCCGGCTATTGACGAAATGCGCATTCCGATTGAATATCTAGCTAATTTATTAACTGCTGGGGATACGGCTCATATTCGTACTGTATTAAAGAAAATGGCAGTTATGCGTAGCTATATGCGGGCCGAACAAACAGGGAAATCCTTTGATGTCTCTATTATTGAAGAGCTGGGGCTCGAGGAAAACGACATTAGAAAGATGTACCGACTGCTAGCTATTGCCAAATATAATGATCGCTTCGTTATTCCTAAAAGCCATAAGGAAGATATAGCAGATCTTTATTATGACCAAGGCGCTTGTGGATTGGATTTTGCTGGCGGGCCTGGCGCCTGTGGCGTCTTATCTTGATAAATGGTTCCACCCTTTCACGAGGAGAATAAATGATTAGAGCAAATATGAATGAAGGGATTTGCGTGGGGAAACCACAATCCTAGGAATCTGTAGCTGCTAGAATTTCGCGGGAAAAGCATAAGCATAAGCTGGGACAGGGCGCAACAATCTATAGCAGCGCCCGCCCAATTCGAGATAGGCAATGGATTACTAGCCACACAATAAACCTGCTTTGCGATAATAAGTAACCTGACAAAAAGGATGAACAAACATGAAACAAACAGAGCTTTATCAAATGCTAGCATTTTTATTACGCTATCCAAATGAAGAATTTAGGCAGATTCTACTTGGATTAACAGCAGAAATACAGGAAGTGGGCGACACGAGAATTCGTCAAAAACTACTTCAATTTATAGAGCTGGTAGAGCAAACACCATTGGATGATTGGATTAACCATTATGTAAGCCAATTTGACTTCGACCGGAAAACGAATCTTTACGTTACGTATTTCAAAAATGGTGAACAAAAAGAGCGAGGCCTAGAGCTTCTAAAACTAAAAAAATTTTATCAAGCAGCCGGCTTTGACATTGTTGAAACAGAACTGCCAGATTATATACCGTTAATGCTTGAATTTTCTGCACAGGTTTCAGCTGATATCAGACAAGAGCTTTGGAAAATGCATGAACAAGCAATTTGGGAAATTAGAGAATCTCTCTTATCAATTAAAAGCTTTTATAGCTTACTTTTTGATGTTTTGATTCAGCTGTTTGAACAAGATGGCCTCGAGCATCATCTGACAGCCGAAAAGCAAACTCCTATAACAAATTTAGAAGATCAAGCTATTCTTGCAAAGATGCGAGATCAATTAATTAAGAACCAGCTAGGATAAGAGATATTAGCTGGAAGAAAAGGAGTAACCAATATGAACTCACTCAATTTATTACTTTGGGGAGTTTTCCCTTATATTGTCCTGACCATTTTTATTGGCGGTTTAATTTATCGTTATCAAAAGGATCAATTTGGTTGGACAACAAAGTCTAGTGAAATTTTTGAAAAAAGGAGACTGCGAATTGGATCGCTCATGTTCCACTGGGGATTATTTTTTGTCTTGGGCGGCCACTTTGCAGGGCTGATTGTTCCAGTGTCTTTCTATAATGCATTTGGTATTTCCGAGCACTTTTACCATAGAATTGCCCTAATCTTTGGTTTACCTGCAGGAATTGTTGCTTTTATTGGGATTCTGTTGCTTGCCCACCGCAGGTTTAGTGTGAAACGTATTAAAGCGACCTCTTCGATTGGCGATTGGGTAGCATTAATCTTGGTCATCATCGTTATTTTTACAGGGTTATTAGCAACAAGCATGAACGTCGATTCACAAGGATTTGATTACCGGACAACGATTGCACCATGGCTAAGAGGTTTATTCGTTTTTCGTATGCAGCCTGAGCTAATGGCTGAAGTACCCATTTGGTTTAAAATCCATATTTACACAACATTTGCTTTATATGTTTCTTGGCCGTTTACTCGATTAGTTCATGCATTTAGTTTTCCGCTTCGTTATTTAAGTAGAAATTATGTGATTTATAAACGAAGAGTTCAACGTAAGGCTGGATGAGATGGGAAGCACCTATCATAGTGAAATAATTTTACAAATAAGGTTGGGATGAGGATGAACCATCAGGACATTCTTTTATTGGGGGCAGAGCTCGATAAAACACTCCAAGAGAATAACATGGCACAAGCAAAAGATATCGTGAGCCAATTGGAACCTCATTACGAGGCGAGATCACAGGAGTTTGCCGTATCGAATCAATTAACCATTGCGTTGTCACTTGCAAAGTATTTTCGAAAAAGGAACCAGTATGATAAATCGGCTCATTATAGCAGACAGGCAATTCAACAAGCAAAAATAGGAAAGCTCGGACTAACTAGACCGCTGGTTGACGCGTATTTAAACTATGCAAAACTAGAAAAAGATTATAACCAGATTGACAATGCTAGAAAACTATTAGCAACACTGTTGATGCAGCTAGAGAAAAATAAGGTAGAAGATAACTATATATTTGGTCTCGTCTATCATTTGTTAGCACAAATTGGCTTTCAAGATCTGGCTTTTGATACGGCTGTTGAACAATTTAAAGAAGCATTAACCTGCTTTCGGAAAGCAATTCCTGAAGAGCATCCTATTATCTATCAGACTATTAATGAATTAACAGAGACGTATATTCGCATGGAGCATTATCAGGACGCCTTGTATCTTCAAGAGAAGACCTTACAAGACTACCAAAAGACAGATGACAAGTTAACCCAAGCCTTGATCCTGCTACGGATGGGAGAAATCTACTTTTATCTTGATTTGAAAAAGGCAAGGAAAGCAATAACGCAATCGCTGGGATTATTGAAAGCCCTTGAACAGCCAGTGTTGCTTTACCAAGCAAAGGCGAATTTGCTATTAGCAGAGCTGGAGGAGAATCTAGCAAATGCTCCACGTTCTATCAATTATTATAAGAGAAGCCTTAAACAGCTGGAACAAGTTCATGAGCAAGAGCACTTCATGGTTGTCTATGCCTATTCAAAAATCGGAACGTTACTTATGAAGGTAAACCAATTAGAGGATGCCAAATACTACTTGGAGAAAGGGTTGCCGTTAACGAAAGGCCATTCCCGTATTCAAATGCAATTCCTTTATGCACTCGGGAAGATTTATTCGAAAGAACAGTCGTATGAACAAGCGAGAAATCTATATCAAGCTTTCCTAGATCAATTGGAAAAGGCAAATAAAAAACAATCGAAGGCATATGCAGATACATTACAAGCAATTGGATTTAATTTTATTCAACAAAACGATATGGAAAAAGCTTTTATCTGCTATCAAGAAGCCATTGATATTTATCAAGGCCTTAGACCGGTTAGTAAGGATTCCTTAGGCTTTGCAAGTATTCGTCTTGCTTATTGTTATGAACAAAAGGCTGAAAAGGACATTGCGAAAGCAAGTGAGTGGTACCAGTATGGCGTAGAACAGATAGAAAAGCTAAAAGATAAGGCGCTCTCTGAAGAGGCACTCGCAGCAGTAATTGATTTTTACCAGCGTCATGATTTTCCAAAGCAGCAGTCTTACTATGAAAACAAGCTAGTCAAATTGCAAGTAAACAGCAGAGAAGTATTATCGTAGAAAAGAGAAGAAAGCGATCAAATATGAGGTTACAACCAACAGAGGAGAATTTAGCATGTTACAGGATAGGCTCGGTCGTCCATTACAAGATTTACGTATATCAGTTATTGATCGATGTAACTTTCGTTGTACGTATTGTATGCCAAGGGAAATCTTCGGTAAAGACTTTTCTTTCTTACCCAAAGACCAGTTGCTAAGTTTTGAGGAGATTGAACGATTAGCTAAACTATTTGTTCAATTAGGCGTAAGAAAAATTCGTTTAACAGGCGGGGAACCTTTATTACGAAGAGACATTGCAACCCTAATTGAGAAGTTAGCTGCTATTGATGGGTTAGAGGATATTGGCTTGACAACAAATGGAATACTGCTAGGGAAAATGGCAAAAAGTTTGAAGCAAGCAGGTTTAGAACGTGTGAATGTGAGCTTGGATGCATTAGATGATAAAGTTTTTCAATCAATTAACGATAGCGGTATACCTACTAAAAAAATATTAGACTCCATTGAACAGGCACGAAAGGCTGGACTCAGTGTAAAAGTGAATATGGTTGTCAAAAAAGGAATGAATGATCAACAAGTAATCCCAATGGCAAAATACTTTAAAGAACAGGAAATACCATTGCGATACATTGAGTTTATGGATGTTGGCCAAACAAATGGTTGGGATTTCAGCCAGGTGATAACGAAAAAACAGCTGTTTGAGCAATTAAGCCAACATTTTGAGCTGGAACCTGTGGATTCTGCCTACATAGGAGAAGTGGCAAAGCGTTATCGTTATGTTGGAACTAATGCAGAGGTTGGATTCATTACGTCAGTTTCTGAATCCTTTTGTTCTACGTGCACACGAGCCAGGCTAGCAGCAGATGGGAAGTTTTATACCTGTTTATTTGCAAGCGGCGGGCTCGATCTTCGAACATTATTACGATCTAATGCAGATGACCAGACAATTTTACAATCAATTGTGCCAACATGGAAAAACAGAAACGACCGCTATTCAGATGAACGGACGGAAGAGTCAGCGAAGCATAGAAAGAAAATGGAGATGTCCTATATTGGTGGATAGATAAATAAGGGAGAGCAAAGCGATGAATAATCGATATTCCAGACAAATACGTTTTCAGCCAATTGGCGAGCATGGACAAGAGCAAATTGCGAAAAAGCACGTATTAATAGTAGGGTGTGGAGCTTTAGGATCGGCTAATGCAGAAGCACTTGTCCGCGCGGGAGTTGGGGAAGTATCTATTGTGGATCGAGATTATGTAGAAGAGAGTAATTTACAACGCCAGCATCTGTTTACGGAAAAAGATGTAGAAAAGCAGCTCCCTAAGGCAATTGCAGCTCAAAAACACTTGCGGGAAATAAATCAGTGTATAAAGATCCATGCACATGTGATGGATGTAACAGGTGAAACGCTTGAGCCATTAATAAAAGATGTGGATCTCGTAATTGACGCAACTGACAATTTTGATACTCGATTTATCTTGAATGATGCGTTGCACCAGCATAGGATACCTTGGATTTTTGGTGCCTGTGTCGGTGCTACGGGAATGAGCTATACGGTTATTCCAAATGAAACGCCTTGCTTACGTTGTTTGCTTGACGCGATACCTTTAACAGGTGTGACATGTGATGCAGTTGGAATCATTGGTCCTGCCGTGCAAATGGTTGTAGCACATCAAACAGCTGAAGCATTGAAGCTCCTAACAGGTGCAGCAGATAAACGACGAGCCACCTATTTAACGTTTGATCTCTGGAATAACCTTTATCAAACGATTAGAGTGGAGGGAGTAAAGCGGGATGAGTGCCTTACTTGTGGGATGAACCCGACATATCCAGCATTAGCATACCAAAATCAGTTGAAGACGGAAGTCTTGTGTGGAAGAGATACGGTCCAGCTTAGGGCAAATACATCACACTCCTTAGCAGCATTAGCAGCCCGATTTCAAGTATTTACAAGTGTAAAACAGAATGAATATCTAGTATCGATTACGTACCAGTCCTATCGAATTGTCTTTTTCCTTGATGGGAGAACATTAATACATGGCACTAATTCCGTTACAGAAGCGAAAAAAATATACTATCAGCTAGTAGGTTAAGGGGGGATAATGATGGAACGGCGAGAACCAATAAAAGTTACAGAAGCAATTGAACGAGTCATGCAATATGGGGCAGCAGGCGGCATAGAACATATAGCATTGGAACAAAGTATGGATCGAGTTTTGGCAGAAGATGTTCTGGCCGATCATGATGTGCCCCCATTTGATCGTTCGCCATATGATGGATATGCTATTCGCTCCAGTGACACTTGCAGAGCATCAACAGAAAATCCTATCGCACTATCTGTTATCGGCCATATTGGCGCCGGGGAAGTTTTTGCAAGTACCGTTGGGGAAAATCAAGCGGTCCGGATTATGACAGGAGGTCCGATTCCTGTTGGATGTGATGCTATTATCATGCTAGAACTAGTAGAGGAAGTATCCGAGCACAAGATTTGCATAAAACGTAAAGTGAAGCCGAATGATAACATTTCCTTTCAAGGCGAAGATACAACAAAGAATGCTGTCATTGTTAGAAAAGGAACTCGAATTAACCCAGGAAATGTCGCATTACTTGCCACATTTGGCTATAAGCAAGTCCCTGTAGCGAAAAAGCCGACTGTAGGAGTGATTGCGACAGGCAGTGAATTACTAGAAGTAGATGAACCACTTGTACCAGGGAAAATTAGAAATAGTAACTCATATATGATTATGGCTCAATTAGAACGAGCTGGCGCAAAGGCAATCTATTTCGGTCAATTTATCGATGATTTAGAAGTATGTTATAACCAAGTAAATACAGCGATTGAACAGGTGGACTTTTTAATAACAACAGGTGGTGTGTCAGTAGGGGATTATGATTACTTGCCAGAGATTTATCGGAGAATGGGAGCAAATGTATTATTTAATAAGGTAGGGATGCGACCGGGCAGTGTAACAACTGTTGCCGAATTAGCTGGCAAACTGTTATTCGGGTTATCTGGTAATCCATCTGCGTGCTATGTCGGCTTTGAGCTTTTTGTAAGACCGGTGCTCCAGTTCTTTTTAGGAAATCCACTAGCCTATAATAAAGCAATCCAAGCTAGGCTTGGCTCGGATTTTGCAAAGCCAAATCCCTTTGATCGATTTGTGCGCGGCAAGCTTTATTTTACCGAAGCACAACCTGTTGTCACGCCGATCGGGCTAGATAAATCAAATGTCGTTTCCTCATTAGGAGAAGCAGATGTATTGATTGTATTACCAGGAGGCACAAGGGGATATGAACAAGGAAGCAGTGTGGTTGCCTTATTGCTCGAATATGCAGAAGGGGATGCAGTGTTCTTAAACAATTATCAATTAAAGGAGAGACAGCATGGACACTAAGCGTTACAAAATCGTGGATCAGCCTATTGCAATCGATGAACTTATTGACAAAGTAACGCGTCCTGAGGCAGGTGCCATTACAACATTTATTGGAACGGTAAGGGAATGGACGAAAGGAAAGCGTACCATCTATTTACAATACGAAGCATATATTCCAATGGCGATAAAAATGATGGAACAAATTGGACATGAGATAACGGAAAAATGGCCGAATACCGAAATTGCAATCACCCATCGAATTGGTAGATTGGAAATTACGGATATTGCCGTCGTAATAGCGGTTTCTTCCCCGCATCGTGAAGCTGCATACCATGCAAATCAGTATGCGATTGAACGAATTAAGCAAATAGTACCAATATGGAAAAAAGAGCATTGGGAAAACGGCGAAACATGGATTGGAGATCAGCTCGAGCAAATCCCCTATCATGATCCATGGCCAACAAACGAGGGAGGCATTTAAAATGAAAATATTGGTGTTTGCACATTTACAAGAGCAGATTGGCACATCAGAATTAGAGCTGGATTGGGAAGCACAGACCGTTCAGACATTCAAAGAAGCCTTTCAACAAAGCTACGGGATTGATTCTTTAGACCAGGTCATGATTGCCGTAAATGAAGAATTCGCAAGGAGCCAAGCTATGATCCAAAAAAATGATGTGGTGGCACTCATTCCGCCAGTCAGCGGCGGGTGAAGCAGTTAGTTCAATTGATATTAAAGGATGATAGCCCATGCAATGTGTACAAATTATCGGTTATAAAAATCGCGGGAAAACCACTTTAGTAGAGCATTTAGTAGCGTTTTTTTCAAAATATCATTACCAAGTGGCAGCAATCAAGCACCATGGCCATGGAGGCCCTCCTTTAGGGTGGGAGAAGACAGATAATGCGAAACATCTTCAAGCAGGAGCAGATTTTGCTGGTGTGCAAGGAGAAAACCTGTTGCAAATTGCGACAAATAAGGAATGGAATCTAGATGTAATTATACAATTATACACGCTATTAAACGTAGATATTCTATTTATAGAAGGATACAAGCATGAACCGAAGCCGAAAATTGTGCTAATTGGGGAGCAAGAGGATACCCATCTATTAAATAAAGTATCTAACCTGAAAGCGGTAGTTTCTAGTATCCCTTTAGAAGATATATCTGTTCCGATATTTAAGCCTGTTCAATTAGAAAAATTGGCCTATTGGCTTCTGGAACAATACAAGCAAAATCTGCTTCATTAATCAATATTACACATTTCCAGCGGGCAGTTTTCACAGCCAATCGCCTGACGTAAATACTCAATGTCGTGAAGGATTATTTTTCCTTGTGTATTCAAAGAAATAACACTGTTTTTCCGAAGGTCACCGAGCATGCGGTTCACACTTTCCCTTGTAGTTGCACAGAACCTTCCTAGCTCTTGATTTGTTAAGGTCATGTCGATAAGGATGCCATCATCCACAGGGACACCGTAACTATTGGATAAGCGAATTAAGGTAGAGTAGACAGCGCCTTTTTTTCCATTTAATAGTAAATCACGCAGCTTTGATTGGAATTTTCTCATGTGGTCACTTACCCAACGCATGAATTCAAAGGTGAGGGCGCTGTTCGCCATTAATTCTTTTTCTAATTTGCTTCTTTTTATCACATAGACCTCACCGGTTTGGAGCGTTTTACAGCTTAATAAAAACTTTGGATTATCAGCAAACAGCGTTAGCTCACCGACGATATCATCTTGTTTACAAAGCCGCAGCAATAGTTCGTTTCCTTCTGCAGTAAGCTTGCTAATTTGAACTAAACCGGATTCAAGTAAATAAATTTCTTTTGCTTCTTCTCCTTCGCGGAATAGATAATGGTCTTTATATATTTTTTTCTTTGTACCAATAGACACAAGCAAATGCCGCAGTTCTGGAGAAATCATTCTTTTCCTTGATGCTTGTATTGGAATTTTCACGTGGAGACCCCCTTATCATGGTTTCATTTCCATGATAGCATGAAAAAAATGCAAGTAGCTCGTTGAAAAACTAAAACTTAATGACAATTTTTAAACAATAAGCGTCTAAGTATGGAGTGATGACATGCAGCAACCTATCGTTGGTATTTTGTTGGCAGGAGGAAAATCAAGCCGCTTTGGTTCGCTGAAGATGTTTGCCGAGCATAATGGAAAAGCTTTTTATCATCATAGTCTGGATGCTATTACCCCTTTTGTTAAACATGTATACATGGTAACCCAGCCGCATTATGTAGATCAGATAAAAAGTGCAGAGGCAGATGTTTCTATCATGATAGATTTGCCTTCTGTAAAAGAAAAAGGCCCGCTTGCCGGGATGTATTCCGTTATGCAGGAAAATCGAAGTACATGGTATTTGGTCATCCCTACCGATGTCCCATTTATGACAGAAGCTACGATTCATTTGATCGTAAAGGAAATCCAGCCTGGATATCAGGCAATTATTCCATCTTGTAAAGGAAGGTTGCAACCCTTAATCGGTGTATATCATGCGACCGTTGCTCCTCTCATTGAGGAAATGCTGCAAGCTGGGGACTATGCTGTTTATCAGCTCCTTCAAAAGCTAAAGGTAAAAACAGTTGAGGTGGAAGATGAAGAGCCCTTTTATAATTTGAATTATCAAGGGGATTATGATTATCTAATAAAGAAGTAGCCATGAGTATAAATGCATGGATTGGTGCTATAAATTAGAGACAAGGAATATAAGGAAATGAACATAAATAAGGATAAGAAGCAGCAATTACAGAAGCCTCTTTATAAATGGACAGTTCACGATTTATTATTGTTAATTAAATGTAAGGTATTATTAGCTAATGTTTTGCCAGTACTGACTTCCTTTTTATTAGCACTGAGTATTCTTAGAGAAGGATTTTTAGATTACTGGATGGAATTTATTTTTGTTTTACTTGGTTCGACTTTAGTAATGGGCGGGGCATTGGTATTGAATAATTGGTATGATGTGGATATTGATTCCATCATGGAGCGTACGCAAAAGCGCCCAACCGTAACAGGTAATGTGCCACTGCAGACGGTGCTTATTTTAGGAATAGGCTTCACGATAGCTGGCTTTATTTTTTTATTGATGGTGAATATGAAAACTACGTTATTTGCGTTCATCGGTTGGTTTACGTATGTCTTTTTATATACGATGTGGTCTAAACGCCGCTATGCTTTTAATACATTGATAGGCAGTTTATCAGGGGCTGTGACCCCATTGATGGGATGGGCGGCAGTGGGGTCTATTTTTCATAAAATCCCACTTGCCTTATTTTTGCTTTTGTTTATTTGGCAAATGCCTCACACCTATGCCATCGCTATTAAAAAGTATCAAGAGTATGCGGACGCGAAGGTAGCAATGCTGCCAGTTGTATCGGGAATAACCAAAACAAAATATCACATGTTATTTTATATTGCATGTCTGTTACCAATTCCCTTTCTCCTTGCTTCATTTGGAAAAGTGTTTGTGATTGTGACAATTGTTTTCACAATGGGCTGGCTTATTTTAGCTTTATCAGGATTCTTTGTAAAAGATCAATGGAAATGGGCGCATTGGAATTTTTTATACTCTGTGAATTACTTAATGATCATATTTATTTACATGACTATCCTCACTCTTTGATTCAAAGTTAAGCAGAGAAAAAATAAGAAGGCGAAGGATGATAGTAAATCATGGTCCTTCGCCTTTATACTTATATGGACTTAAGCGTTTCTCTTCCTTTTTGCTGCGCTTAAATCGTTAAATATCCCGACATAATACCGGACTTCCCCGACATTATTTTTGATGGCACTAATGGTCAACCATTGTAAATAAAAGGAGCCATCTTTTCTTTTATTCCATATTTCACCCTCCCAGAAGTCATGCTGATCAATCGATTTCCACATTTCTTGGTAAAAGGACTTGTCGTGTTTGCCCGACTGGAGGAGCACAGGAGTATTTCCTAAGGCTTCCTCTGTTGTATACCCAGTAATCCGTGAAAATGCAGAATTTACCCGTTGAATGACACGTTTTTTATCCGTTAACATAATCGCTTCAGCTGTGTTTTCTATGATCTGCTTCTCGATGTTTTTCTCATCTTGATAATACATCCAAACTACAATAACGAAGCTGACCAATGCAAATTGGGACAATGCCATAAATCCGATCGAATATTGCCCTGTCATTTGTTCAACCGCAGTCAAAATAAGAGGTGGGAAGAAACCGCCTAAACCACCAATGGCAGAAACTATTCCATTCACAATCCCAGCTTGCTTCGGAAAGTGCAATGGAACTAATTTAAAGATCGTTCCATTCCCGATACCTGCTGTTACAGCGACAGATAAGGTTCCAATCGTGTATAAAGCCAAGGTTGGGGAAAAAGATAAAATGATACCTGAAGCAGTGATGCCGATAAATGTTATCATTAAAATAATATACGGGTTAAATTTATCAGCAAGCCAGCCACCAACTGGTCTTAGGAAAGTCGCAAGCGCTATAAAACCTGCCGTTCTCATTCCTGCATCAACCGTACTCAGTTCAAAATGAGTGGATAAGAAATTAGGTAAATAAACGGTAAATGCCACGAAAGCTCCAAAGGTAATAAAATAGAAAAGACTTAAAGCCCATAATGTCGCATTTTTGTATACAGCTCTAAATTGCTTAGATAAAGCGACATGCTCTTTGCTTTCCTGCTTATCTCCTAAAAAAATAGTTAATGCTATAAACAATAGTAATAAGATAAGATACATCTGAACCGCTTTGTTCCAACCGAGCATTGCTGCCATAACAGGGGATCCGAAGGAAGTAACAGCTGTTCCAATGTTACCTACCCCATAAATTCCGTTAATAAAACCATGTTTTTCTTTTGGATAATATTTTGGTAAAGAGGTAACACCAATGGAAAAGACAGCTCCGCCGACTCCAAGAAATAATCCACCAATTACTAAATCTGAGAATGAATTAGCTATACTAATAAAGTAGACGGGAAATAGAAGAATAAAAAAACTAATACTAAATAATAGTCTTGCTCCATAGCGGTTTGTATAAAAGCCTATGGGAATCCGCAGGATAGAACCTAAAATAACAGGAAGCGCCGTCACTAATGACACTTGTGATGCTGTTAATGAAATATCTTCTCGAATACTAGGCATTAGGGAGGATAAGATCACCCACACCATGAATCCAATGACAAGATTAAACGTTTGCAGATTTAGTTGAATCGTTTGTTTTTTCATATGCCGATATCCTTTCTTATGATTTCATATTTGTCCTCTATACAACAATAAAAAAAATTTTGCTGTCTACGTGTGATTTACTTCACATATAGGCAGCAAAATTTTGTTTTTTTTATTATATTTCCTTTTAATGGGAGCATTTCAATCTCTGGCTGTAATGAAGGCGGCATCAGATAAACTTTGTCCAAATATTTTTAAATGGGGATAATAACGACTTGAACATATCCTGCTGTAAAAGAAAAAAGAATTACCATTGAAGTAGAATGGATAATTCTTTTTTTATAAATAGTTATTTATTTGTTTTATCTCTTTCTTGCATTTTCCTTACATTATCTGAGTGGAAGGGAGAATTACTCACTTCATTAACGACACTAAATGGGTTACCATCCAAGTCAAAGAAATCAAAGAATTTCATTCCGCCAAAATCATCGATTTCTGTAGTAACGATGCCATTGTTTCTAAATTGTTGATGAGCAGCTTCAATATCATCAACGACAAAATTAAAATAGGAGTTCTTCTGCTCCCCTTTAATAATAAATTCAGTAGGCTGGGGGGATTCTACTTTTACTAAGGCTAATTGTGTTGTCCCAGCTGGTAAATAAAAGCCGGCACCATCCTCCCAACTATCGATTATCTTCACACCAAGAAACTTTACATACCAATCGGTAGATTTCTTCATATCTGTAACGGGAATAAATATACTACCTACTTTAAACATAATTTTCCTCCTTGAAATGAAATTCTTCCTTATAACGAATATAATAGTGGAAAAGTTACACTTATATATAAATTTATATAAAGAGGGGGAAACATGGTTTTTGAAGATATAGAGGTTGTGATTAAAAAACTTTATAAATATTGCTTAAGGTTGTCAGGGTCACCTTGGACAGCCGAGGATCTAGTACAAGAAACAATCCTAAAGGTTTATAAAATAAAAAAAGCAGAGCCGAAAAGGGAGTTTACATTTTCTTACTTATGTACGGTGGCAAAAAATCAGTTTATCGATGAGACAAGGAAATATAAAGAGAGTATTTTATTTAATGAGGATCTTTTCGGAGAGGCCTGCGATTTTATAGATTACGATGGTTTAATAGAAATTTTACTTACTACCTTACCTTTAAAACAGGCTATGCTGGTTATATTGAAGGATGTATTTGGCTACACTTCAAAAGAAATGGCATCCATGTTAAGAATAAGTAATGAGGCGATTAAAACAGCACTTCATCGGGCGAGAAAGAAACTAAAATTACAAAATAATAATAAAGATATGGAAATCCCTTTTTCTAATCAAGAAATGATTATTGCACTCACTAAAGCAATACGGGAAGCGAAACCGATGCAAATATTTTATCTTTATCGACTATTAGAGTCACAAAATTTTAAGGTAAGAAGAGGTTCTATCCATTCTCTATTCTATGTTATAGACCCAGATGGAAATATTTTAGAAATTACATCCTAATAAGTTGAACTATATTCATACTAATAAAACGTGGTATATTAGTTTTACCCACAATTAGAACGGAGACTAATTATAATAATATAATAAAAATTCTGGAGGCAAATATGCTATCATTTGAAGAAAAACTAAACATTATCGAGTCGTTCCCTCAATTAGAACGAAAGAATGTTTCATTAAAACGCGTTAATTTTCATTATGCGGAAAGTGGAAGTGACAAAAAGAACGTCGTGTATCACTTACATCCCAATGGAAACGGATTTGTATATGCGAATAAGCTGAATGAGTATGAGACAGACGAAAAAGGGATGGTCAATATTAGAGATTTTTCAAAAGAAGAACTAAAAGAAATTATTGAAAAATCCATTCAATCATTAAGACCGAATATACAAGAAGAAGAGATGGTCGAGGAAGAAACAGTGGAAGAAGAAACATGGATTGATACGGAAAATAATACACTCCTTCTTTTTCAAGAAGAAGGGTTTTGGAATATATATGCAGGAGTCAATCTAGAAAATAGTTTTTCCAGTTACGAGGAAGCTTGTGAATACTTAAGGGAAGAAGGCTTTAATAAATCTTCCATTTAAATATGTAGGAAAACAATGCAGCCATACTCCATATGTAAGAGTATGGCGTTTTACTATTTTCATGAAAGAATGGAACAGCTCAAGGGCTTATCCAAAAAGGAGGAGAAAGGACTTGAGTCAAAATAGGTTGATCCCCAATACCTTCTTATATACCTTTAATTATGCGGAGGAAGAAGAACATTTATGTAAATTAGAAGTTCGTTCTCTATTTCATGCTGACTTACATGCCTTTGTATTAGAGAGCAGAATAGATAGAGACCCAAGCAGGAGTCCTTTTATAAAAGAGAAAATAGCGGTTCTATTTACAGGTGATACGTTAGAAGAGCTAAAACAAAGGGTAGAGGCAATGCCTTCTTTGCCTAGTACTTATAAGGTAATCGGCATCAATTATCGGGACATAGATCCCCTTGATAAAATGGATTTTGATGAAAGGAAAGGGATTGCTAGACAAATTGGATGCTTGATTCCAGGTGCAGCGAGTCTTCATGATCCAGAGATAGTATTCGCTATTACCAAGTTAAAAGGAAAATGGTATTTCGGATACTATTCGGAAAATCAGGGTATGTGGCTTATTCACCAACAAAAGCCTCATAACTACTCAACTGCGCTAACTACCCGAGTGGCTAGAGCGCTAGTGAATATTGCAGTTCCAGAATTAAGAGGAGTGAAGGTGATTGATCCATGCTGTGGCATCGGGACAGTATTGGTAGAGGCTTTATCGATGGGAGTTAATATAACAGGCAGTGATTATAATCCTTTAGTCCTGAAGGGAATTCGGAACAATCTCGACCATTTTGGACTTTCTGGTCCTGTATTTTTAAGGGATATCAGAGACATAACAGAAATGTATGATGTGGCAATTATCGACATGCCATATAATCTTTGCTCCGTTGTTTCCGATGAGGAAAAATTTGCAATGCTGCAAAGCGCCCGTCGCTTTGCTAAAAAAATGGTTATCGTAACGACTGAAGATATAGATGGAATACTGGGTGAAGCAGGTTTTGAAATAGTAGATCGGTGTGAAGTCCCAAAGGGAAAGTTTATACGGCAAATAATCGTTTGCCGCTAAGGCATAGGGATGGAATAGATGAGGATTAACTTGTAGTTTAAATACCAGATGAACTAATATATGATAACAAACAAAACGATTGGATTTATTACCAATCGTTTTGTTTGCAAAGTTGTCTTCTTCAACGAAGCCCCCATTACTTTAAGTATATTTCTTAACAGGCTAATTCCTTTTTAATTCAATTATTATGGAAATCTTCCTATTTCTAAAGAGATATATCAACATCAGATTATTTTTATTATACAAATTCACTTAACTTCCTTTACTTATTTTTGAAATCCCTTTCTTCTCAAATTAAATCTAATTTGTAATTTTTCTAAATTAAGATGAATAAACGATACCCCTGCTAATATTAGTAGTCCCCCTAATAGAGATACCTGTGTTGGTTTTTCACCAAGCCAAAACCACCCAATCACGAATGAAAGTGCTGGAGTTAAATAAAGCGAACTAGTTGCTACAGAGGACCCAACACGTAAAGTTAAGTAAGCTAATATTATATACGGAATAATGGTAGGGAAAATCCCTAAATATATGACGCTTAAAGTGGACGCTAATGAAGAATTTGTAATTTCTCCTACTAAACCTGGGAGAAGAAAAAGCATACAAATAGTCCCAGCAATAATGGTATAAACAGTAAAGGCGAAAAAACCATACTTCTTAATATAATACGTTTGAAAAACAAAATAAAAACTTTCTGATATTGATGCAATAAGAATAAATAAAATTCCACTGCCAGTTCCAAAACCCCATGTTCCTAAGGAAATCAAAGCTACTCCAAAAAAGCTAATAATAGATCCAATCCATTTTGATATTCCGAATTTTTCCTGGAGAAACCAACCAGCTAAAAAAGCGCAAATAATCGGTGTAGTTGAGACCAGTAAACTGGCAATTCCTGAACTAACTGTCTTTTCTCCTATATTTAATGCCAAATGGTATACAGTAAAGCCTAAAAATCCAAACAATAATATAATGGGAATATCTTTAAATTCAGGCAATTTCATTTTAAAAATAATAGCAATTCCTATGAGTAATATGGAACCCACTAACATTCTAAATAGGGCAAGGTGTTCAGGTGTATAAGATTGTAATCCGACCCGAATCCCTGTAAAAGCTGATCCCCAAAGAAAAATTATAAGACAATTTGCCACTACTATCCTAATATTCAATTTATACGGCATATGTTCACATCCTCGATAAAATTTCCAACCAATTCTATTTTTCTTTCCCATAGTATTTAAGATTTGTTAAAATGTCTGCAACCAGTTAAAAAAGAAAAAAACCAACCACTTAAGTGATAAGGGAATTTTATATGGAGGTAAACGGAATTGGTATTGAAAATTAAAACTCCAAAATATCAACAAATAATCGATTTTATTAAAGAGAAAATATCTAATGGAGAGTGGCCGATCGGAAGTAAAATACCTAGCCAAAGAGTATTAGCAAAAAGATTCGAGGTTAATAGAAGTACAATTATTACTGCTTTGGAAGAGTTAATGGCTGATGGATTAATTGAGGCTAAAATTGGATTAGGCACATACGTAGCGAATAACACATGGACTTTATTGGCTACAAATCCACCGCCTGATTGGGATGAACATGTAAAATCTGGATTACTTAGACCAAGTCAATCAACTGTACAGGAAATAAATTTGGCCGAATCTAATGCTGATCTTATACAACTTAGCAAAGGGGAGTTATCTAAAGATTTATTTCCCTTAGAAACAATGAAATCAGTGTTAAGAAGAGTATCTGACCAATTAGAGGCTTTTGGGTATGAAGAACCAAAAGGGTTTCTTCCTTTAAGAGAAGCTGTGAGTGCTTATCTTAAAACTATCGGTATTCAGGCTTCCCCTTCTTCCATTTTAATTGTGTCTGGTGCATTACAGGCTCTGCAATTAATTTCAGTGGGGCTACTCCATAGAGGTTCAAGTGTTTTACTGGAACAACCTTCCTATCTTTATTCCCTTCGTGTTTTTCAATCTGCTGGGATGAAGCTTACAGGACTACCAATTGATGAAGATGGACTTATACCTAACTCTATTTCCATCACAAATAAACAACGCAACAGAGCCATTTTGTATTCCATTCCTTGTTTTCATAACCCTACAGGTATCTTAATGCCTGACAAACGACGCCAAGAGCTCCTTAGCATTTGTAAAAAGGAACAACTTCCTATGATTGAAGACGATATTTATCGAGAATTATGGCTTGATGAAATTCCACCTTCTCCTATTAAGGCAAATGATAAACATGGTCATGTATTGTATTTAGGCAGTCTATCTAAATCGTTAAGCCCTGGTTTAAGGATTGGATGGATTGTTGGACCAGAACCAGTCATTGAACGATTATCCGATATAAAAATGCAGACAGATTATGGTTCCAGCTCCATATCTCAAAGAGTAGCAGCTGAATGGTTTAAAAGTGGGTTATATGAACAACACCTTGGCTTGGTACGAGAAGAGTTAAAAAAAAGACGGACAGTTATGTTAGAAACATTAGAATATTATTTAAGCGATATAGCTTCTTGGTATACACCAAAGGGTGGATTCTTTATTTGGTTAAAAATAACTTCAAAAATTTCCATGAAAGAACTTTATGTAAAAGCCTTAGAGAGAGGCATATTACTGAACCCTGGAAGTATATATGGTCAAGATTCTAACCGTTATCTTCGCCTTTCTTATAGCTATGCCTCCATCGCTGACTTGAAAAAGGGAATTTACCAGTTAAGCAAGATTATAAGAGAACTTGTAGATAGTTAGATTGTAAATATTATGCTGTGAAAAAAATGGCTTCTCATTCTAATAGTTACTTTACCTTGGTTATCTATTCCGCTTATAGGCAAATAAACAATTAAGAAATATGTACTTACTGCTCTAACAATGAGTGTATATCTTGTTTCTAGAAGGGAAATTTGCAGTAAAGAAAAAATGGTGATGGTTCCTTATAATATAAAACATATTGTCTTGGCCGAACTATCATTAATTAGTGAACCATTCTTTACTGGTTCTATTTGGATTCTCAAATCACATATGGAAATATATACAAGCATATTAGGTTTAGGTAATATTATTTCTCATTACAATTTCTAAGCGTTAATAGAAATAAGTTTATCAGTAATAATTTAGGAATGTCGTTTTATAGATATTCCTATTTTTTTCTATTAGTAAAAATGTATCCCTTTATTTAACAGACGGATCTTTTTGTTTAAGTAGTATTATTTACAAGCTTTCTTGTTTCTTACTTATGCTTTGGCTATTTAAATACTTCAAAACTTTCTAGCTAAACAAGCAATAACAAGACAGAATAGCTCACCAAACCAAGGAAAAAAGCAACGAAACTGCTCTCTCTTTCTTCTGGTAACTCTTCCTTCAGTACATTTAAAATTATCCCCCCTGCCAAGAATGCTGTGAGCATGGAAATATAAATTTCTTTTAATTCAGTAAATAAGCCAACCATCCATCCAAATAATATTGCTAATGTTAGTAACCATCTACCAAAATGGTCATATATTTCTTTGTGATCTTTTCTTAAACTGTGATCATTGGTAACAAAATGAACCGCCATTGCTAAGAAGTAGAATAACATTCCCCAATTGCTTCTATATGTTTCTCTAATCAAAAGATAACCAATTAGCGCGTTATATACAAAAAAAGATGTTATATGAATCCAAAATACACCGGTTTTCGATTTTTTCATCCCACTTTCTTTTTTTGATTTTTTAACCATCTTTTCTAGTCCATAGAAAATAGTTAATCCCAGCAGAGCTATCAGATAGGCGTGATTCTCAAATAGGTGAAAAATTCCTTTATCTCCTAATTGCTCTAATACTCTTTGATGTTTGCTTAACTCGGGCATTAGATGGATAAATACATAAGAAACTGCTATACCACCAGCGATTGAGAGAAATCTACTTCTAGGTGAATCTTTGATAAACTTCATTGTTTTAGAAAAGAAATGAATAAAAATAAATCCAATTACAAAAACAAGACTTAGACTAATCGTCATTTTAATCCCACCAAATTTTTAGGTTATGTACAGTAAATAACCTAAATCTACATAACAAAACCATACTCAGAGATTTTGAGCCAGTTATCTGCTAAATCTAATATAGTAAAACATTGGAATATTGGTAGTAGGCATGGACATCTTTCTCAGAAATATCACATCAATTCCTATTTAACTGCAAACACAAAAAATCCATTTTGAATAGGGATTGAACAAAATGGATTTTCTTCTGAATCTTGTCTTTTATGTGAACTCATTTATTTAAGTGTAAAAATATATTTCTTGTAGCAGGCATCAGAATTAAAACTATTGAAATTTCCTGAATGAGATAAAAATGACATACCAAATAACAAGCAAAATAACACCCCGATTGCACCATGACAATATCTATTGTTAAGAAGCAGTTAGGGGTGTTATTTGCTATATTGCAAGCTAGCAAATTTACATGTATTTATAGTTTTTTTCCACAAAAACAGAACTACCTACTATTAAATCTACCTGACTTTTTTGTTTTATCAGAAGGATAAAGGGTATATATTTCCATAAGCAATATATCAAGTTAGAAGTAATGGTAAAAAGTAAATGAAAAAAAGGATGGATAGCCAACATGTTGTTGAATAAAAAGATACTACTGTTCTTCAGTTTAATCGGGCTCTGCCTTTTATCTGCTTGTGCCGAAAAGGAGAAACTTGCAGATGGATCTGAACTGATTAATAAAAATCAATTTGTTTTTGCTGCTTCTGGTGAGTTTAAGCCATTTAGTTATATAAATAACGATCTCACCATGTCAGGGTTCGATATTGAAGTTGGCGAAGCACTTGCAAAAGAAATGGGGCTTAAACCAGTTCAGAAGCGAATTAAATTCAAAGGGATTGTAGAAGGGGTGAAAACAGGACGTGCAGATGCAGCCGTTGCCAGTCACACCATTAATCCGCAGCGGAGCAAACATGTTGCCTTCAGTACCCCTTACTACTACTCGGGCCCGCAAATTTTCACCAGACCAGATAGTTCAATTAAGACGGTCAAAGATTTAAAAGGAAAGGAAGTAGCCGTTGCAAAAGGTTCTACATATGCCGATACTGCCTCCAAGTATACAGACAAAATAAAAACATATGACAGTGATATTACGGCTTTACAAGCGTTAAGCAGCGGTCGCCATGATGCAGTAATCACAGATTTTGTAACAGGGAAAAGTGCTGCACAGGAAGGGTTTGAGATTAAAGCACAGCAGTTAATTGATCGCAGTGAACAAGCGATAGTTCTTCCCCAAGATAATCCAAAACTATTGAAGCGAATAAACCAAGCCTTGGAAAAACTCCGAGAGGACGGGACACTTACTCGAATTAGTATGAAATATTTTGGAGAGGACATTACCACTAAACCAGAATAAATTTATACCAGAATAGAAAGGAAGTAATACTTTGCCAAGTTTTTCACATTTTTTTAACATACTAGCGGAAACAAAAGGTGTATTCCTAAAAGCTATGCTTTTGACATTAGAGCTGACAGCTGTTTCGATCGTACTCGGAATCGTCATTGGGCTTATCTTTGCCTTATTAAAAATTTCTAAAATCAAAGTGCTGGAGCTTATTTCCGATGCATATGTCTATTTGGTTCGCGGGACACCGCTGATTGTTCAAATATTTATTCTCTATTTCGGAATAAGTGGAATTTTCCTTCTTCCTGATTTTTGGGCTGCTTCCCTTGCGTTAGCATTCCATAATGGAGCTTATATTTCTGAGATTCTTCGTGGAGCAATTCAGGCAGTTGACAAAGGTCAGTTAGAAGCAGGACGTTCTTTGGGAATGACAAAGGCACTGACATTAAGGAGAATTATTCTTCCACAGGCATTTAGACGCGCGCTGCCACCTTTAGGTAATCAATTTATCATTAGTTTAAAAGATTCTTCGCTAGCTGCATTCATCTCCATGAATGAGCTGTTCAATGTAGCAACAACACTAGGATCCAATAATTTTGACGAAATGACCTATTTACTCATTGTAGCTGTCTACTATTTAGTACTAGTAGCACTGTTGACATTTGTAGTAAACCGAATTGAATTAAAATTAGCAGTAAGCGACAGATAGGGGCGAAGAAATTGGACAAGAAAGAAATGATCAGAATAAACCAATTGAATAAATCATTTGGAGACTTACATGTATTGAAGAATATCGATTTGACTGTTTATGAAAGTGATGTCGTTTGTTTAATAGGATCAAGTGGTTCAGGGAAAAGTACCCTCCTTCGCTGTTTGAATTTTTTAGAAAAAAAGGATAACGGCAGCATTATCATTGAGGGGAATGAGGTTAACCCAAGCACGGACAACTTGAACAAAATTAGGGAAAAGGTAGGAATGGTATTTCAAAATTTCAACTTATTTCCACACAAAACCGTACTGGAAAATATTATTGAAGCACCTATCATGGTAAAGGGTGTAGACAAAGATAAAGCTATCTCCAAAGCAAAACAGTTACTGCAAAAAGTAGATTTAGAGGATAAGGCAGATGTTTATCCTAGTAAACTATCAGGTGGGCAAAAGCAGCGGGTAGCCATTGCCAGAGCACTTGCAATGGAACCAGATATTATGCTCTTTGATGAGCCGACATCAGCACTGGATCCCGAGCTAGTGGGAGAGGTATTAACAACGATGAAAGACTTAGCAGAAGAAGGAATGACCATGGTGGTTGTAACCCACGAAATGGGATTTGCTAAAGAAGTAGCAGATAGTATTGTGTATATGCATGATGGAAAAATTATTGAACACGGTACAGCTGAGCAATTTTTTAACAATCCAAAAGAAGAAAGAACACAAGAATTTTTAAAAGCTACGATGCTTAAATAACAAAGAAGTCCTGTCTATACTTTAGGCAGGACTTCTTTGTTATTGTATTTGTAAATTGGATAAATTTCGTAGTATACGCTTGTAAATCTAAAGAAGACAGCCACTCATGATTCATTTTAATAGAGCTAAGAAGAGCATAATATTCCTTCACTTTTCTTTTCCAAAGACAGACCATAAAAGCAAGAATGAGGACGAAATGGTGGTAGATTACTTGTTAAAATAGGTCCAATAAAAGATTTGGAGGACAATAAAAATGAATAAGATGAAGGAATTCAAGGAACTACACTTTTCAGATGATTTATTATTTCTTGGAAACGCCTGGGATCTTCTTTCAGCTTTAACACTAGAAAAGGCTGGATTTAAAGCAATTGGTACAACTAGTTGGGGAATTGCTAACTCCTTAGGATATTCAGATGGAGAATTAATTGATTTTGATCGACACTTAGCTATAATCCAAACGATTACAGAGAATGTAAAAATCCCTGTTTCCGCTGATATTGAAGCTGGATACAGTGAGGATCCTGATCAGATTATTAATAATGTATTAAGGACAGCTGAGATTGGAGTCGCTGGTATCAATATAGAGGATTCATTGAAAAAATCAAATGAATTGAGAGAAATAACGCAGCATTGTAAACTAATGGAAAAAACGAGGGCAGCCTTAGATAGAAGTGGTTATAAAGACTTTTATATCAATGCCAGAACGGATACTTACTTAAAGGGGAAAAATCCCTTGCTGGAAACAATGGAACGAGCTCATGCATATGTGGAGAGTGGTGCCAGCGGGATTTTTGTTCCTGGGTTAAGAGAGGAAAAGGAAATTAAAGAAATTACAAAGAATGTTAGCGCTCCACTAAATCTATTATCTTTACCTGGGCTGACGAATTGTAATATGCTTAAAGAATTAGGAGTAAGACGATTTAGTTTTGGAAATGCCCTATCTGATAGTGTAATTGCTTATTTAGAAAAAAAGGCTGGCAAATTATTAGAGCTTAAGGATACGTCCTCTTTGTATGAAAAAGAAGCACTAGGATGAAAGGATAGTGGTTTATATGTCGACTAATCTCAATCTTTCATTTGAAGAGATGTGGGAGAAGATCATCAGTTGTGATCGTAAGTATGATGGGATATTTTTTACCGCAGTAAAAACAACAAAAATATATTGCCGTCCTTCCTGCAGATCACGGAAGCCTAAAAAGAAAAATGTTGAATTTTACCATGATAGGAATGAAGTTGAAAAAGCTGGGTACCGTCCTTGCAAAAGGTGCCAGCCAGAAGTTGAGCATTCTCCTCATATTGAACTTGTCAGAAATATCATTACCTTCCTAGTCAATCATTATAAACAAAATTTGATATTAAAGGATATAGCAGCCCATGTCGGTTTGAGTCCCTTTTATTTGGAACGATTGTTTAAAAAGGAAACTGCTGAAACTCCACGTGCTTATTTAGAAAAAATACGCATTGATAAAGCGGCCCACCTTCTCAAAAGCACTGCTATGACAAACCTAGAAATTTGTTATGAGGTGGGTTTCCAGAGTTCCTCTAATTTTTACAAAGTATTTAGAAGCATAAAAAACTGTTCTCCTAGTGAATATCGCAAGGGATACCAACATGAATTGGATTGATTATGAATCTTATATAGAGATTTATCCTCCAAAGGAATTTAATTTTGAAGAGTGTTTAGTTTTTTTAGGCAGATCCAATCAGGAAGTGCTTCATCGGATGGAAGAGGGATTTTTATACAAATTGATAAAAGTGAATGAATCGTTGATTTTATGTAAAGTTGGATCAATCAATCATGCCATAAAGGTCGAATTTCCATTGAATCCTGAATCCAATGACATCCACAAAAAAGTAGCGGAGTATATTTGGGAATGGTTTGATTTGGATCAGGATTTGGAGAGCTTTTACCAAGTCGCAGATAAAGATAAGGTGTTAAGGACACTTACCCATAAATATCATGGTTTAAGAATTATGTGCATTCCCGATTTATTTGAGGCGATCGTGTGGGCAATTATGGGTCAGCAAATTAATTTAACATTTGCTTATACTTTAAAGAAACGTTTTGTTGAAAAATACGGAGAAAGCCTGACATTCCAAGAGGAAACCTTTTGGTTATTCCCCTCATTTGAAAAAATTGCGTCCATCCATGTCGATGATTTAAGGGAACTTCAATTTACTACAAGGAAGGCTGAATACATCATTGGCATTGCTAAAGATATGCAAAGCGGCAAATTAACAAAAGAATTATTACTTATGAAACAAGATGATCATCAAGTAAAAAAATCTCTTCTGTTGATAAGAGGGATAGGAGCATGGACGGCAGAGTATGTCATGATGAAATGCCTCCACTACACCTCCTCCTTCCCAGTTTCAGATGTCGGCCTTCATAATGCATTAAAGAATGTACTAGAGCTTAAGAGTAAACCGACTATAGAAAAAACAGAAGAATTAGCAGAAGGTTGGAAAGGCTGGCAGGCATATGCAACTTTTTATCTTTGGAGGTCATTATATGACAAAAATACATAAATTAGATTATGAATCGCCGATTGGAAAGATAGAAATAATTGGTACCCATGAAGCAATTATTTCTATTTTATTTTCTGAAGAAAATGATAAGAGCGTGAATTCATTACAACCAGAAACTCCTTTCGTTTTAGTAGAATGCTATAACCAGCTCGACGAATATTTTAAAGGCAAGCGTCATGAATTTTCCATCCCATACCAATTGGAAGGAACAGATTTTCAAAGCGCGGTATGGAACGCTTTAATAAAAATACCGTATGCTGAAACGGGGTCCTATAAGGATATAGCCATTTCTATCGGGAATGAAAGAGCGATTAGAGCTGTAGGAAGTGCAAATGGAAAAAACAAGTTAAGCATTGTCATTCCTTGTCACAGAGTAATCGGTTCAAATGGGACATTAACTGGCTATGCAGGAGGTCTATGGAGGAAAGAATGGCTTCTTCAACATGAGAGAACTTATCAAAAGTAATTAAAATGTTTAATAATAATCCACACCAATCATGATAAAGATTGGTGTGGATTTTGTATTTTTATCATAGAAGAGAGTAATAATAGTTCCTTTTATTACTCAATAAGGTAATGGTTTCAGCTATCCTTTTTACTCCTAATCTTATTTGATGATCTTGTGCTTGTGATATACATAAACGGATGAGATTGTCTTTCTTGTAGTTGGACAAGAACATTCTATCAGTATCATCAATTAATATGTATGGAACCTACTTTCTATATAAGTTGCCCTACGTTGTTTACAGATTGTTAATTAATATAATTTCAAAGAACGGCATATATTTTTTGCCGATTATCTTTTAAGGCATTCTTTTTACTTCTTCTAGTTGAACATCATATAAAGCAATTTTATAATTTATCTTTTCTAAATGTTCTACGGTTTTATTAATATGCTCTTTTACACTTTTTTTGTGTTGAAGCATCATCTCTTTTCTTTCTCTTAATGTTTCATCACCATGATTATATAATTCAGCGTAACTTCTTATTTTTTTCAGTGGCATCCCAGTTTCTTTTAAACTTATGATAAAATCTACCCACTCAACAATTTCATCTGTATAAATTCTATGCCCATTCTTATCTCGTGGTGCTCTTGGTATAATCTTTTCTTTTTCATAATATCTCAATGTAGATTCAGTTAAATTCCTTGTTTTTGCAATTTCATCTATATACTTCATTTTTCCTCCTTTAATTAAAGTTACTTTAATTATGATTTTTATTTAAAATCTTTTGATGGGTTCTAAATATTGATATGAAAGCACTTTTGTTTTAGCTTGCGTTAAACCAAAGTTTAATTGATATACTTAATTTACATCAAACAAGGAGGAATTACAAATGAACAATGTAGAAAATAAAACCGTTATTATTACTGGAGCTTCTAGTGGAATAGGGAAAGCTACAGCGATAAAGTTGGCAAATAATGGAGCGAACGTTGTATTAGCTGCACGTCGTAAAGACTTATTAGAAGAAATTACTACTACTATTAACGAAAACGGTGGCACGGCTGTTTACAAAGTTACTGATGTTACTAATGCTCATCAAATGGAAGAACTTGCATCATTTGCTTCAGAAAAATTCGGAAAAATTGATGTCCTTATTAATAATGCAGGGGTAATGCCTCTATCTGAACTTAAAAATAGAAAAATTCACGAATGGGATTTAATGGTAGATGTAAATATTAAAGGTGTCCTTTATGGTATTTATGCTGTTTTACCTTATATGCGTGAACAAAACAATGGTCATATAATTAATCTATCAAGTATTGCTGGCCATATTGTTTTTCCTGGTAGTGCTGTTTACTGTGCTACAAAATCAGCTGTGAGATCAATAAGTGAAGGATTACGTTTAGAAGAATCTTTAGATAGCAATATTAGATCTACAATTATTTCACCAGGATCTATCCTTACTGAATTATCAAAACATATTACAGATCAAGAACAAAAAAATGCGATAAACCAAATTGAAGAGGCTGTGGGTATTGAGCCAGAAAATATTGCTGAAGCAATTTATTATGCAATTAATCAGCCAGAAGAAGTAGGAGTAAATGAAATATTAGTACGTCCAACAAGGCAACAACTTTGATAGTAAAAGAAAAAATAACATTTTATATGGATAGTTAACATATTCATTCCCATAGACAGCAATCATGAAAACAAAGACGGAATTTGTCCATATTTGGGCAAATTCCGTCTTTTACGTTTAGTAAATAACTAGAAGAAGCTTTTACGTATGTTTCCAATTAGGTTATCTCCATCGTTAAAAAGTTTCTAAAATCCCACTATCTCTACCTTACAACCAATCTAGTACTACGCTAGTTTATAGTTCTATAGGTCATTAATGGTCCCCTTTTAGCTTTCCTCCCTAGTCTCTATTGAATAATTACTGTACAAAAAAAGGTGATTTCTGCTGGACAAATAAACTATGTCACTAAAATACAGCATATCGCCATTACTTAATCCAGATTCGTTTAAACTATGATTTCTTCTTTTTAAATAAGAGAGATAGATAAAAAGGGGTTCCCTAACTTGAAAAAAATGGTTACTATATGGAGGATTACATGTGGACACACAAAAAACATATCCATAGCTTAAGTTTAAGTTAGGAATAAACTGCCGTATGAAACAAAGGAGTATAACATGAGAAAACGCAGTATTACTGTCAAGTTATTCGCTGTAACGTCTATATTCTTTTTGGTGTTTTACGCCATGATTATGATATTTCAGTTAGTATTCTTTGACCGTTTTTATCAACATCATAAAACGAAAGAAGCAGCAAGGCACATCCATCAGTTAGCAGAGGGATATGAGCAAAATTCTTGGAGTGAAGCAGAACTGACAAAACAGACCTTGTCCTACATAAAGAAGACAAAAAGTCCGTTGACGATTGTGGACACAGAAGGTTATCAGTTGGTACAAGATCCTTTTAATATCATGTTGGAGACAGGGGATGGCGAAATTGTGGAAGTATCCCTTTCGTTACTCATCACAGATTACGGAAAACAAGTACAAGCATTGAATATTGCAAAGGGAGATAAAGTGATTGTGCAAGGGGAAGTAGATGCTCTAGTTCCTTCAGTCATTTATCCATCTATTATTACGAAGGATAGCTCTAGTGTCGGAGAAAGTCAGGCTGAGAATGAAGTGACCATCAAAGGGAAGGTAAAAAGTATTTCGCTGCCTAAGGGGAAAGTGGCAAGTAGAGGGTTAGGAATTCTCTATGATGCACTATTGGAATGGTTTCCTCTTCAAGAGAAGCAGATAAAGCAGCTTTCCGAAGGAGAAAGCCTGCAGCTAGACTGGGTGGAGTCATGGAGTGGAAAACATTATTTAGTATTAATGGAGCCAATTAAGAAAGACGGAGAAATGCAAATTATGTTCTCTGTCACATCTCTTCAGGAAATCAGAGATACTAATGAATCACTCCGAATATTTTATGTATATATCGGGATTGCTGGCTTTATTCTCATTCTTTTATTGTCGTTGTTCTTCTCTCGTCTTGTTAGTAGACCACTAATTAAGCTAAATGAAATGGCAAAAAAAATGGTGCATCTAGACTTTTCATCGCTGAAGCCGATTAAGCAGAAGGATGAGCTGGGGAGTTTGGCGAACAACATGCTAGTTATGGCGCAAAACTTGGATATTGCATTAAATGGTTTGAAAGAAGCCAACGGAAAGCTGAAGGAAGATATGGAAAAACGACTGCAAATGGAGAAGGAGCAACGTGAATTTTTCGAACATGCTTCCCATGAACTGAAGACCCCTCTTAGTATTGTTAAAAGCTTTGCAGAGGGACTGCAAGATGGAATCAGTCCTGATAAACAAGATCACTATATAGAAGTAATTATTGAGGAATCAGAAAAGATGGAAGTGCTGATTAAGAATATGCTGGATTTGGCTAAGTTGGAGAATGGTGCAATCAAACTACGGAAAACATCTTTCTTGCTTAGTGAAATGATTGAGGATTTGGCAAATAAACTATTTTGCATAGCCAAAGAGAAAAATGTGGTAATTGAAATTATGCCGAAGAATGAACAGCATATTTTGGCAGATTATGAGTGGATGGAACGGGTAATGAAAAATCTTCTTATTAATGCAATCCGCCACAGCGAACCTGACTCTGTCATTAGGATTCGTATCGAATTAGATCAGGAAAATGGCAACAGTGTGTTCCAAATCGAAAATACAGGTGCACAGATACCAGAAGAACAGCTGGATAAAATCTGGAAACGTTTCTATCGGGCTGAATCTTCTCGCAGCCGAATGACGGGTGGGACAGGATTAGGATTGGCCATTGTTCAGCAAATACTTAGCCTGCATGGCTTTCATTATGGAGCAGAAAATATACCAGGCGGTGTGCGTTTCTATATTTACTTTTGTTAATGGTAATAATTTCTTATTAGGACACATGAAAGACATATAACCTTGTTAATATCTTTAAATTGGAAGGAAGATTCACGATGGGGAAGAAAGTATTGCTTGTCGAGGATGAAGTGAGAATTCGAGAAGTCGTAGCTGATTATTTTAAAAAGGACGGCTGGGAAGTATATGAAACGGATAATGGCAGCAGTGCAATAGATTGGTTTGATGCTATATATCCTGATTTAGTTATTCTTGATATTATGATGCCGCAAATGGATGGGTTTGCTGTGACCAAGCAGGTTCGCATGAATTCTGGCGTACCCATTATTCTGCTGACAGCGAAATCCAGTGATGATGATAAAATCCATGGCTTTGAACTTGGAGCTGATGATTATGTTACCAAGCCGTTCAGTCCAAAAGTGTTAGTAGCACGCGCTAATTCTTTAATGAAACGGGCAAAAGAGCATTATCTGCCGACTGGCCATATGATAAGCTTCGGTGAGGCAATTGTTAATACAAAGTCTCATCAGCTTCAGCTTGCAGGCCAACAAGTCGAATTGACGCCAAAAGAATATGAATTATTAGTTTTCTTGCTTCAGCATAAAAATAATGTCCTTTCACGTGAAACAATTTTGAATCATGTATGGGGATTCGACTTCGATGGTGATAGTCGAGTTGTGGATACACATATTAAAAAGCTTAGGGCTAAATTAAGCTTTGAATCCCATCATATCCGGACTGTTATTGGAACAGGCTATAAGTTTGAATAAAAGAAAGGAGAGAGAAGATGAATAAGCTTAAACAGTTGTATAGGCATACTGGCGTCCGGTTTGCTTTACAGACTTGTTTTTATTTTGCCATCCTCATTACCTTATTCTTGATGTATGGCTTCCATACGGCCAATACAGGCAACTATATTTATAATGATTTCTAAATGGAGAAGATAATAAAATGAAACTTTTAACTCGTATTGCGCAGCATGCGGTAAGAAAATCAGAACAGATAGCATATCGTACAGAAGGCCAGATGCTGACTTATGGAATGCTCTGGGATAAATCAAGAAGGCTGGCAAGCTTATTACATGCTATTAAGCTTGAGCGGCAGACGCCAATTGTAGTGTATGGACATATGGGAATAGATATGCCGGTATCGTTTCTCGCTTGTGTTCAGGCCGGCCATCCTTATATACCGGTAGATACGTCGATTCCAATCGAACGGGTACGTCTTATTGTCGAAAAGTCCGGTGCTGGAGTGGTAATTAATACGACAACTAGCAAGCTGGATTTTGATGGTGTTATAGTTTTACAAATGCTAGAAATGAATTTGGAACAAATAGAGCATATTGGAGAAGAGTACTGGGTCCAAAGTGATGAGGTTTTTTATATCATTTATACGTCCGGCAGTACTGGAAATCCTAAGGGAGTTCAAATAACTGCAGCGAATCTACAATCCTTTACCGATTGGATGACAGGGGACTTTCCGTTAGGGGAAGGAAAGGTATTCTTGAACCAGGCACCCTTTTCATTCGATTTGTCTGTAATGGACTTTTATCCAGCCTTACAGAGTGGGGGTACCATTCATACGCTGGATAAAGAAGTAAGCAATAAACCGAAGCTTTTGTTTGAGAACTTAAGTCATTCGTCTATACAAATATGGACCTCGACACCATCCTTTGTGCAAATGTGTTTTCCTAATCCTGATTTTAATCAAAAGATGCTTCCACAGCTTGAACTATTCCTTTTCTGTGGGGAAGTATTGCCACTTGCTGTAGCCAAGGAGCTGAAGGAGCGTTTCCCAAGAGCGAGAATTTTTAATACCTATGGACCTACAGAAGCAACAGTAGCGGTGACGTCTATTGAAATCACGGAAGAATTGCTTACGAAAGAGAAGGCTCTGCCAGTAGGCTATCCAAAATCGGATATGAGGGTTTTCGTTTTAGATGAATTGGATAATCCGCTCCCAGAAGGAGAAAAAGGCGAACTTATTCTTGCGGGGCCAAGTGTATCAAAAGGATATCTCGGTGAGCCGCAACTGACAGAAAAGGCATTTGGCATGATAAACGGAATGAATGTATATCGTACTGGAGACGCAGGCTTCATTCAAGACGGTGTGGTGTACTGCCAAGGAAGAATGGATTATCAAATCAAGCTGCATGGCTATCGGATGGAACTGGAAGAAATTGAGTTCCACCTGAATCAGTCTGAATATATTAAGAATGCCATTATTATTCCTTATGCACCAAATGAAGAAATTGAATACTTGATTGCGGCAGTTGTTCCAGAGGATCATGATTTTGATAAGGAATTCAAACTGACAGCTGCTATCCGTAAGGATCTTGCTTTGCGCTTGCCAGCATATATGATTCCTCGTAAATTTACGTATCATTCTTCTATTCCAATGACGATAAATGGAAAAGCAGACCGTAAGAAGATGAAGGAAGAGGTACTCGCATGACCCCGTATAGCTCTTTCCTTTTCTTCATAATTCTAGGTATCTTGCTGCTGCCGACGATAATCCTCGGTATAAAGGGCAAGAACCTGCGTTTTTACAATGTATTTGTTTCTATTGTTGTATTGGCTATTATCTTTTCTGGTGGGAATGCAGGCTTTTTCTCGTTAGTAGTTTTCACTATCCTTCAAGTGATATTGGTAAAAGGCTATATTCATTATCGCCAGGAAAAGAATAGTAGTCTCGTATTTTATGTAATAAGCTTTCTATCCATTCTGCCTTTAATTTTATCTAAAGTCTTGCCTATTTTGGCAGTGGATAATTGGGCGAGTTTTCTAGGTATCTCTTATCTGACATTCCGAGCTGTCCAAATTATTATTGAAACAAGAGATGGATTGATTAAAAATCAGCTTTCGATTTATCAGCTTGTTAATTTTATGTTATTTTATCCGACCATTTCATCGGGGCCGATTGACCGTTTCCGTCGATTTGAGAAGGATGAGAATAAGCGTTGGACACCAGAGGAATACAGAGATCTGCTTTATAAAGGGATTAACAAAATCTTCCTTGGTTTTTTGTATAAATTTATAATCGGCTATTGCATTAATGCGTATTTCATCATGAATTTAACTTATATAGCAGATGGTAAGCTTTCTTATCACCTGCTATACATGTACAGCTATAGCCTATACCTATTCTTTGACTTTGCCGGCTATACGGCATTTGCAGTCGGAGTCAGTTATATAATGGGTATCCGGTCACCGGAGAACTTTAATAAGCCATTTATGAGCCGTAATATAAAGGATTTCTGGAATCGATGGCATATGTCTTTGTCATTTTGGTTCCGTGATTATGTGTTTATGCGCTTTGTTTTCTTAATAAAGAAGAAAAAATGGATAAAGAACAATATGCTCGTTTCAAATTTAGGGTATATTCTCCTGTTCCTTTTGATGGGTGTATGGCATGGATTAGAGATTCAATACATCATTTATGGAGCATATCATGCCCTGATGATGAGCGGTTTTAATTTCTTCGATACTTGGAATAAAAAACATAAACGCTGGCCAACAGGAAAAGCGATGACAGTGGTTTCTATCATTATTACTTTCCATGTCGTTTGTTTCGGTTTTTATCTGTTTTCCGGCAAACCATTTCAATAAAAAGGGGATCTATCTATGAATTTTAAAGAAAAAGTACTACAAGTTATTGCAGAAGTTTGTCAAGATGATGTGGTGAAAGAAGAGCATGATTTGGATTTATTCGATTCAGGATTGATCGATTCATTTGGGACTGTAGAATTACTTGTTAAATTTGAGGAACAACTTGATATCAATGTACCAATTACAGAGTTCGACCGAGATACATGGAATACACCAAATGCTATCGTTGAACGTCTGAATGAGCTGAAATAATGAAGAAGAAATATTTATTTGGACCAATCATTCTTGCATTGGTCCTGTTTGCCGGGGTTGTATTTATACCCACATCATGGCTGGCTAAGCTAGTTCCTGCTGATCGGTTAGAGGAATCTGCAATCAGTTTAGAGCCAAGTATGTTCCAAGGAACATACTTACAAAATGAGATGCTCAAAAGTTCGACCTATGTTCCGATTTATGGCTCTTCGGAGTTGTCACGCTGGGATCCATTTCATCCATCAAATTATTTCGAAATGAATTCCGCCCCATTCACACCTTATTTAATAGGAAAAGGCGGAATGACATCTATTATTCATGATTTAAACTTTGCAACACATGCTGCTCAATTGAAGAACAAGCAAATGGTCATCATAGTATCGCCGCAATGGTTTGTAAAGCATGGGACAGACGAACAGCATTTTGCACCAAATTATTCTGCCCTGCAAGCGTACCAGCTTCCGTTTAATAAGGATGTGGATGAGCAGGTGAAACGAAAATTGATGGAGCGGCTGATGTCATATAATGCGGTCAAGAATGATACGGTACTCTATCAACTTTATGATGCTTATCTAAATGACAAGAAGACAATGTTTAAAATGTTATCCGTTCCTGCAAAGGGGTATATATCCATCCTTAAGAAAAAGGATTTATATTTTACACTTTTGAAAGATAAACCAACCAATCGACATCAGTCAGCTGAAGTGAAGGATAAGACTTGGGAAGAATTACGTGCACAAGCTGATGCCTATGGCAAAAAACGGACACAGCATTCTAAATTTTACATTGATGATAAAGTATATAAGCATAAGAATGATTATATGAAGAGTATGAAAGGAAAGAACAAAGGCCATTCCTATGCTGAATCGCTGGAGTACGATGATTTTCAGCTGATGCTTGATATTCTAAAAAAGGCAGAAGCTGAACCGCTTTTTGTTATCATTCCAGTTAATGGTGCTTATTATGATTACACAGGCTTTCCTAAAAAAGGGCGGCAAGGTTATTACAATCGTATAAAGAAACAGATAAGCGATAACGGCTTTAACTATGCTGATTACTCCGGCCATGAGCACGATCCCTATTTTATGAGGGATACGATTCATATTGGCTGGAAGGGCTGGGTTTATGTAAGTGAGGATATGCAAAGATTCCTTGAATAGCATTAGGACGATTCACGTATGAAGTGGATCGTCTTCTTCTATTTCGACAAAGTGTATTTTGAAATTAAGATGAATGAATGACAATATAGTTCATTTAAGGCCGTCATTTTAAATATTCAAGGAGAATCAAGTGAAAAATAGCGTATAATAGGAGCTTACGGAAATAATAAAAGAATAATCCAAAATAAAAGAGGCTTTGTTATGAGTGGAAAAGGTTTTCATGCATTTAATTTAAGTAATCAAATAGTAAAAGCTCTAGATAGTTTAGAATATAAAAATCCAACAGAGGTTCAAAATAAAGTTATCCCCCTTGTGTTAGAAAAGATTGATCTTGTTGTAAAATCCCAAACTGGAAGTGGTAAGACAGCTTCCTATGGAATTCCTATTTGTGAATTAGTGGAATGGGAAGAGAATAAACCACAAGCGTTAATATTAACACCAACAAGAGAACTTGCTGTTCAAGTCAAAGATGACTTTATTGATATAGGAAGACTGAAGAGGATTAAAGCAACAGCTGTATATGGAAAACAGCCGTTTGCCATCCAAAAAACAGAATTAAAGCAAAAAACACATGTAGTAGTTGGTACTCCAGGTCGCGTATTAGATCATATCGAGAGAGGAACATTGACCTTAGAAAAATTGAACTATCTTGTGATCGATGAAGCGGACGAGATGCTAAACATGGGATTTATTGAACAGGTAGAGGCAATAATCAAGGCTTTACCAAAAAAAAGAGTAACTATGCTGTTTTCAGCAACGTTGCCGGAGGAAGTTAAAGAGCTATCCCAGCGCTATATGAAGACACCTATTGACATTGAAATCAAGGCAAATGGACTGACTACCGATAAAATTGACCATACGCTTATAAGAGTAGAGGAAAAAGAAAAATTCTCTCTTCTTCAAGCTATAACGATTGTAGAGAATCCTGATAGTTGTATTATCTTTTGTCGGACAAAAGATAGGGTGGACATGCTGAGTGATCAATTAACGGACTTAGGATATAACTGTGATCAAATTCATGGCGGGATGGTACAGGAAGATAGACTGGATGTTATGAATGATTTTAAAAGGGGAGAATTCCGCTACTTAATTGCGACAGATGTAGCTGCAAGAGGAATTGATATTGATAATATCACCCATGTGATCAACTATGATATTCCTTTAGAAAAGGAAAGCTATGTTCATCGTACTGGAAGAACTGGACGAGCAGGTAAACAAGGAAGAGCCATTACCTTCATGACACCATTTGAAGAGAAGTTTTTACAGGAGATAGAAGAATATATCGGCTTTAAAATTCCTACAAGGGCTGTTCCTGCAGAGGAGGAAGTTGCCGATAAGCGATCTGACTTTGAGGCAAAAAAGAAGGTTGAGCCGGCGATTAAAAAGGCAAAAAATGAGAAATTAAATAAACATATTATGAAATTATACTTTAATGGCGGTAAAAAAAAGAAGCTTCGAGCAGTGGACTTTGTTGGAACAATTGCAAAAATTGAAGGGGTATCAGCAGAGGATATTGGGATTATAACGATTATGGATACTTTTTCGTATGTAGAGATTTTGAATGATAAAGGACGTATCGTGCTCGAAAAGATGAAGAATACACCAATTAAGGGTAAATCCTTGAAGGTATATGAAGCAAAGAAGGACTGACAAAGGCTTTAGAACAGTTCGCAGTCAAGATTAATTTAAAAAAAATGGAGCAGACTGAATACGCATAGACTCTTAGGGGAGCTGTGAGATAGTTCGAGCCCCCCTACAAAGCTCGTCCCATGAAACCAAAGTGTATTCAGTCTGCGGATGATTACTACTAACTTCTTTCTTAAAATGAATAAAAAACGCGAACAATTGTCCTAATCAAATTTACACAGATTACTAAAGTATTTATACTACTTTTTCTTTTAAAAAGAGGGAAAATATCACACTATAAAAGCCTGGGAAAAATAACCACCTAAATTTCGACAAAAACTTCAAAAAGTAGTTTGACATTCATCTTAATAACCCCTATATTAATAGAATGCAAAAAACTAAACTATCTGAATCTTTTCAAAAAATAGTTTAATTGGAGGTCATCTTATGGAACAACGTCAGCAATGGGGGTCGCGCTATGGCTTTATCATGGCGGCTGTAGGCTCAGCAGTTGGTTTAGGAAATATTTGGAGGTTTCCAGCAGTTGCTTATGAGAATGGGGGAGGAGCATTTTTCTTACCTTATTTATTTGCGATCTTAACAGCAGGTATCCCAATATTAATATTAGAATTCACTATCGGACAAAAATTTCGTGGTTCCGCACCACTTTCTCTATTCCGTTTAAATAAAAAAGCAGAGTGGCTTGGCTGGTGGCAGTTGTTAATTGCCTTTGTCATCTGTACTTATTATTCTGTCATTGTCGCATGGGCTATTAAGTTCACTATTTATTCATTTGGGACCCAATGGGGTTCAAATCCGGAAAGTTTCTTTTTCAATGATGTTTTAAAGAGAGCAGATACAGCTGGAACGATTGGCGGGTTAGTTCCTGGTATTGTCATTCCAGTACTTTTTGTATGGGTTGTAGCGTTATTTGTATTGTATCGTGGAGTTTCTAAAGGCATTGAAAAATTAAATAGGATATTCCTTCCTGTTCTTATTGTGATGTTTTTGGTAATCGTTATTCGTGCCTTAACATTAGATGGAGCTGCCCAAGGCTTGAATGCTTTCTTTAAGCCAAACTGGGATATGATTTTGGACGGAAAAGTTTGGATTGCTGCATATGGGCAAATTTTCTTTTCTTTATCGATTGGTTTTGCCATCATGATTACTTATTCTAGCTATCTACCAAAAAAATCAGATATCAATAATAATGCGTTTATTACAGCATTTGCAAATTCTGGATTCGAATTATTAGCAGGGATCGGTGTTTTTGCTGCTCTTGGATTTATGGCTAACCAACAAGGTGTGGAGGTCCAAGATGTAGTCAGCAGTGGAATTGGACTAGCATTTGTGGTTTTCCCAAGCATCATCAATGAATTTCCTAGTATGAACGGATTATTTGGGGTATTATTTTTCCTTTCTCTTGTTTTTGCCGGTTTGACATCCATGATATCAATCGTGGAAACCTTCATAGCAGGTGTGCAAGAGAAATTTAATGTATCAAGAACAAAAGCAGTATTAACAAGTGGAATTGCTGCAACAGTTATCTCCCTGCTTTTCGCAACAAATGGTGGTTTATATTTACTGGATGTAGTGGACTACTTTATTAATAACTTTGGGATTGTTACGGCAGGATTTGTAGAAGTAATCTTAATTGCATGGTTCTTTAGAGGGTTAAACGGATTACAGTCACATACGAATGCTATTTCTGACTTGCGTATTGGTGCATGGTGGAAGTTCTGTTTAAGTGTTATAACACCCATTGTTCTAGGCTATATGATGTTTGATAATATTCGCCAAAACTTAAGAGAAAATTACGGAGGATATCCAACAGAATTGATTCTGACTGCCGGTGTACTTGTTGTTGTGCTGAGCATTATTATTGGAGTTCTTCTATCTAGAAAAAAATGGAATGCGAATATAGCTCTAGAAAGAAATAAGGAGGTTGCTTGATATGTCAGCTAGTGCAATCACTATGATGATAGTGGGTATGATCATCCTCTGGGGTGGTTTAGCAGCCAGCATTTTTAACGTCGTAAGAGTATCCAAAAAGGCTAAATAATGATAAAAGGATTGGTCTATCATAGTGGCCAATCCTTTTTAAATAAAGCAACAGAAAAGCTGGTTGGTAAGAAGGGTATATCAATTAGAAATCCAAGCTTGTTTTCGCTGCTCTAGCCTTTGATAAATCAGTGCAACCATCATTGCTGGCAGACTGCAAGCTAGCATACCAAGAAAGGCATATCTTGGTTCTATTTCGTATAAAAAGCCTCCAAGCATGGTGAATACGGCAGTGCTCCAGCTCAGAGCGAGAGCTGAGTATATGCCTTGTGCTTTTGGGATTTGTGCCTGTGGAATATTGTTGATCAAATATTTCATAAAGGCGTAATGTCCCATCGCAAATGAAAAGGCGTGTAAAGTTTGCGTTAGGCAGAAAACAATGACATTAGGAAACGCAAAAATGATTATCCATCGCAGAGAAGAACCAGCTGCTGCTATTGCCAATAACGTACCGACAGAGAATCTACTAAAGTGTTTATCTGCTATGGAAAAAAAGATGATTTCTGCAATGACGGCTATGTTAATGATTACTCCAATGAGATAAATAGGTGCATGTATATCCTGAAGAAAAATATAGCCATAATTATAGTAAGCAGCATGGGCTGCTTGAAGCAAAATGACAATAATAAGTACTAAAATAAAATGCTTGATGCGAAATAGTTGAGACAAACCTATTTTTTCTGTTGGCTTAATTTGTGGCTTTTTCGCTAAAATAGCAGGTGCATTCATAAAACTAAGACCTACGAAGCCAATAATCCCTAGTAAGAGCGCCCAAAAAATGATCTCATCCCCAAACTTTCCGGTGAAAATAGTTAATATGACTCCTACTGAAACAAACCCAATAGATCCCCATTGGCGGCTTCTCCCATAGTGTTTTAATTGTTTATTCTGCACAAGGACACTCGCGGCGCTATCTAAAGCTGGCATTAAAGTTGGATAAAATAGATGTAAAATAACCGTTACGAGTAATAGACCGGAAAAAGAGTCTGTTAGCATATAACCACAAATAGAGACAAATGTGCCGACTCCCATGATATTTAATAACGATTTACTACTAAATTTCTCCGACAAATAAGGAAAGGCAAATAATGTTGACAGCCCTCTAGCGATTAAGCCAAGACTCATAATGAAGCTGGCTTGTGAGACGGAGATTCCTTTTGTATAAATTAACCAGCCAGACCAATAAGGCAGGAATATTCCCCAAGTCATAAAAAAACTAAAAAAACGTGTACTCATCCATCGTTGTGTATTCATTCTTATCCTCCTCATTCATTAGCATGGTATCATAGAAGTAAAGATAAATAATAGGAGATATCTCTTATTTATGGAGGCAGAAGATGCAAATTTACAAAGAAGATAAAAAGCAGCAATTTTTAACAAGGAATTCAATTGCTGATCTATTTTCTTTCCAAGTAGAAGAGTATATAGAAATTCATGAATACCAGCTGGATGAATGGATTATAAAAGAAGGAATGAGACCGGATTATTTATTTTTTGTAATGGAAGGAAAAGCGAAAATATATGTAACACATCAAAATGGAAAGGTATCTTTAATAAATTTCATTAATGCAAATGATTATATTGGTGAAATGGAATTACTGCATGATGTGTATTATACAAAGGGCATACAAGCATCTACTAAAGTTATTTGTTTTGCTCTTCCATTTTATTATTACCGAACAAAATTGTTGGAGGATGCTAAGTTTTTGCGTGAGCTTACAAGGTTTTTAAGTGAAAAGGCAACAGTAATGGCAGCTAAGTATTCGCAAACTCTCGCTTTTCCCCTTGAAAATAGACTTGCAGATTTTATCTTGCAAACGGCAGACAATGGAATTTATAAAGAGAAACATGTGATTGTTTGTGATTATTTAGGGGTATCTTATCGCCATTTATTATACATGCTTACAAAATTTTGTGAAAAACAATATTTACAAAAGGACGGAAGAAATTATCAAATAAAAGAATATCAGTCTTTAAGGAAACTTGCAGAGGCGTTAAAGAATAAATAATCCACAGGAAAAATTTTTTTAACGAGACCGGGTGAAATTAAATAAGGAAAAAACTAGAAAGGAAAAACGTGTTGACGAATCTTGCCAAAATACGGTACTATTAAAATTAATTGAATAAGACCTCACTTTTTTACAGTGAGGTAGAGGCGCGATATTTAACAGTCTTTAGTGGAGTTTGAGAAGCTATGATGCTAAGGAGAAGGAAATGTCGCCGAAGTTTGTAATATTTCTCCGTATTACATGCTGGGTCTGTAGTTAAGAGCTGCAGGACTGTCTCAATAAACGCCTAGTTTATTGAGTTGTGCTATCTCATTTGGGATAAAGAGAGGACTTTAGGGCTATTGCATATACTACGACCTGAGTTGATCTCAGGTCGTTTTTTTGTTTTAGTAGATTGAAAGAAAAATAGGAGGAGAGACAACATGAGAAACAAATTATTAATGATGATGGTTTTAATGGTCTCAGCCATTCTTTTATTGGCAGGCTGTGGAACAAGCGATAAGTCAGCTTCTGGATCATCAGATGACAATACATTTAGAGTAGGACTGGAAGCGGGATATGCTCCTTTTAACTGGACACAAAACAATGATTCCAATGGAGCTGTTAAAATCAAAGGCTCTTCAGAATATGCTAGTGGATATGATGTGGAAATTGCTAAAAAAGTGGCTGAAGGTCTTGGAAAAGAATTAGTCATTGTGAAAACAGAATGGGACGGACTAGTACCAGCGTTAGTTTCAGGGAAAATAGATGCTATTATTGCAGGGATGTCACCAACTGCAGACCGTAAAGAAACTGTTGACTTTTCAGATAGCTATTATAAATCAAATTTAGTAATGGTAGTAAAAAAAGGCAGCAAGTATGAAAAGGCTACTTCTATTCAGGATTTTAAAGGTGCTAAAGTTACAGCACAGCTAAATACCTTTCACTATTCTGTCATTGACCAAATTGAAGGGGTAGAAAAAAAGACAGCTATGGATAACTTCCCAGCCATGAGGGTTGCTTTAGAGTCTGGTGTTATTGATGGCTACGTATCAGAACGTCCTGAAGCAGTTAGTGCGTCAACTGCAAATGATAAATTTGCAATGGTTGAATTTAAGGAAGGATTTAAAACATCAGAAGAAGACACATCCATTGCTGTAGGGCTGCAAAAGGATAGTGATTTAACAGAGAAGATTAATAAAATCTTAGCAGATATCCCAGAGAAAGAACGTACAAGCTTGATGGATAATGCAATCAAAAATCAACCAGCAGCAGAATAAAAAAGAACAAAACCGGCTGTATATCTTAATACAGGCGGTTTTATACAGTAAGTGAGGAGAAAAAATGAGTCTTGAGTGGATCATTAAAATAATTTCAGAAAACTGGCCGATGTTTCTTCGTGGTGCTGGGTTAACACTTATCATTGCCTTGATAGGGACCATTATTGGAGCTGCTATTGGATTGATTGCGGGGGTTATCCGCACTATTCCAACACCGGAACGCGGCATAAAAAAGTTTATTTTAAAAGTAATTAATATCATCCTGTCTATCTATATTGAATTCTTCCGTGGAACACCAATGATTGTTCAAGCAATGGTTATTTATTATGGTTCTGCGCTAGCATTTGGTATAGACATGAATGTTTTTGCTGCAGCAATCATTGTAGTCTCCATTAATACAGGTGCCTATATGGCAGAAATCGTTCGAGGGGGGATTATTTCTGTTGATAAAGGGCAGTTTGAAGCAGCACATGCGATTGGAATGAATCATGTGCAGACAATGTGGAACGTTGTATTGCCACAGGTCATCCGTAATATTTTACCTGCAACTGGTAACCAATTTGTTATTAATATTAAGGATACATCTGTATTAAATGTTATCTCTGTTACCGAATTATATTTTGTAACAAAATCAATTTCTGGAAATAACTTTAAGTATTTTGAATCATTCTTTGTAGCTTGTCTAATTTACTTTGTAATGACCTTTATTGTTACGAGAATATTGTTATATATGGAGAGAAAGTTAGAAGGGTCCGATAGCTACACTGTTATCGGAACAGATGCACAACCATTAAGGGGTAAACTAAAATAAGGAAGAAGGTGAATAAGATTGGACAACAAAATTATTGATATCAAGCATTTGAATAAATCGTATGGGAAACATGAAGTATTAAGAGATATTGATTTTTCTGTTAATAAAGGAGAAGTAGTTTCGATCATCGGTTCCTCTGGTTCTGGTAAATCAACGCTTCTTCGGTGTATAAATCTATTAGAAAAGCCAAGTGGCGGGGAGATACTCTACCATGGCGAAAATATACTGGATGAGAAACATGATGTTGCGGTCTACCGAAAAAATTTAGGAATGGTATTTCAGCAATTTAACTTATTTAACAATCATAACGTACTGAACAATTGTGTAGTAGGACAAATAAAAGTTTTAAAACGCTCCAAGGAAGAGGCCGAAAAAGTAGCAATGCATTACTTAAATGTTGTGGGAATGGACAAGTATATTAATGCAAAGCCAAAACAATTATCAGGCGGTCAAAAGCAGCGTGTGGCAATCGCAAGAGCCTTATCCATGAATCCTGATGTGATGCTATTTGATGAACCTACATCAGCTCTTGATCCAGAAATGGTAGGAGAAGTATTAAAGGTTATGAAAGAGCTCGCACATTCTGGCCTAACGATGATAGTGGTAACACATGAAATGGAGTTTGCAAAGGAAGTGTCAGACAGGGTTATCTTTATGGACAAGGGCGTTATTGCGGAAGAAGGAAGTCCGGAACAAATCTTCCACCATCCTTCACAAGAACGTACGAAGGAATTCCTAAAGCGCACCATTGTACAACCACAAGTTAGCTTATAATACTTGCATGGAAAGACTTGTTAAAGTGGGGTCTCTTTTGTAAGTCATCTGTAAAAGAATCGGATGCAATCAGTATAATTTTCTAATGTCTTCTATGATGAGAAATGGGTTCCGATGATTTAAAGAGAAAAATGGTGATTTCTAGCATGACAGCAGCAGTGACAAGGTGGAGTAGATAGCATAACTAGATAAAGAGAAGTCATACAAAGGGCTTCTCTTTTTTAGGTCCATTTATAAATAAAATTATAGTTTTGATGTTATTTTTATATAATAATTTAATGGTGGTTTTTCACTTTGTATGAGTCATTTGACCTATTTAATAAATAGTTAATTATGAATAGTATTTATAATAAAATGGCTTTTTAAATTATACTAATATATATTAATGAGTCTATTTACCTATTGATAAAATGGTACAATAGTTATAAAAATACAATATCATACAAACAAGGAGATACCTCATTATGCCCTTATTAGGAAAGAAAAAGGAAGAATTATATTTTTCCTCTTTAGGAACCGTACAAGTTGATTTTAACTTGCCCAAAGAATTGCAAACCCAAATTGAAATGATTGGATTAACAGAGCTAGATGTGAAGCGATTATTTGTTTTGCAGCCAATTATAGAAAGAGAAGCACAGCAACTAGTAGATTCATTTTATGAAACGATTAGGAAAGAACCTTCCTTGATTTCGATTATTAATACCTATAGTAATGTTGAAAAACTTGGAAAGACGTTATACCACCATATCACAGAAATATTTTCCGGCAAGGTAAATGAAGCATACGTCATACAAAGAAAAAGAATTTCCCATGTCCATGTCAAAATCGGATTAGGAACAAAGTGGTATGTTAATGCCTTTCAACAGCTGCTGAATACAATTATAGAAGTTTTCTACAAAGAAATTCAAAATAAAGCGGAATTATTTGAAGCTGTTAGTTCTCTCCAAAAAATCTTTAGTCTAGAACAACAACTGGTATTAGAATCCTATGAATTAAGGGAAGAGTCTCTTCGTAAAGTAAAGGAAGCAGAAAAAGAAAAAATACAGGGAACGATGAGAGAAACAGCTCATGAGTTATCAGCAATTTCGGAAGAAACAAGTGCCTCATTAAAAGAGCTCATCAGCCAATTTGAAAAAATCCAAATACTCACTAAAGATGGCGGACAAGCCATTCAAATAGTAGAAGAATTGTCCGAAGACGGGAAAATCAGAATGGGTCAAGAAAAAGAGTCTGCGAGCTCGATAAAAAATCAGATTTTTGTTCTGCAAGACGAAATCAGCAAAATGAGTATGGTTAGTCAAAGGATTGATAGTGTAGTAGATGTAGTAACTTCTATTGCCAATCAGATCAACCTTCTGGCTTTAAATGCATCGATTGAATCAGCTCGTGCAGGAGAACACGGCAAAGGATTTGCTGTTGTAGCAGGAGAAATTAGAAAATTATCGAGTTTGACTAAACAATCTACGGAAGAAATTGGTTCCTTAGTGAAGGATATTTCTCAACAAGTTAAACAAGTACATGCTTCGGTTACCGATTTTAATCAGGGTATCGTAGAAAACCAAAAAATCACGGAAGAAACAATCGAATTTTTTAATCAAATTGTCCAGGCAGTTCAACAATCAAAAGAAAAAACAGAAATAATATTTGCCGAGATAAAAAACAGTGATTTAATTGTAAATCAACTTTATGAAGCAACAAATGAAATAACCTATTCAGCTGAAATGTTAGTTAACTAAATAAAGCTATTCCTAAAGAATAGAAAATTTATTGATGAAAGTCAGTATTTTTATTGAGTCTATTAGAGAGACCATTAAAATATCCCTTTGTAAATTCCCTGAAATGTTAGTTCTATTTTGATAGATATCTATTTTTGGATCAAGCTATTCCAATTGTCCTAAGGCATTTGAATTCTGTAATATGAATCCTGTGGGGAAGCTGGTCTGATTGATAAAAGTAATGTAATTTCCGCAACAAACACAATGCTTAATTCTTGCTTGGCCAGATCCCCTATAATAATTGCAACATCGCCCTTTAAAGCAATATGAGGTGTAAATCCCGCTTCATAACAAAGCCGATCTGTTAAATTAGGGAAGCTGTAATTAGTATACATATACTAAATCATTTTGCTTCTTCTAATCTAAATGTAATCTGATCGAAACAGGGTGTCCGGAGTAGAATAATAGGATAACCTTTTTTTTTAATTAGGAGGTCCCAAAATAAATTTAAATTGCCCAGTTTTTATGTCAGAGTTTATCCCTCTTCTATAGCAAAAGGATAGTCAATCATGAAATTTTTCTGTAAATATGCTTTTGGTTATCTTCCGAGAACTAAACAAGGCAATAAGAAAGGCAATAAAACAAGTTCCTGCTAAAAATAGAAATGCTGATTGCATGGATAAAGTCTCATAAATGCTGCCGCCGACTATAGGAAAAGTGGTCATGCCTATAGCATAGACTGCTTGAAAGAAACCCATGGCAGTTGAACGTTTTTGCATAGGAATAGTAAGCATTGCTTCAGAAGTAAGAAGAGAAAATAATACACCTGTCCCCAACCCAGGAATTAGCTGTAAAAGGCAAATAAGAACAATAGAATTTGATAGAGGAACTAATAAACAGTATATTCCTAAAAATAAAAAGCTCAAACAAATCCACTGCTTTTTTGAGAGTAGTTCAAGAAATTTAGTGGAGGCAAGCTTGGCGAATAAGACAGCAGAGAGCATATAAATGATAGAGGAAAAACCAATAATTATATTGGTTGCTCCAAGTTCTTGAATGACTTGATTTGTAAAAGACATCGTTGTGGTCATCTGTACCCCTTGCTGTACTAAAGCTAAACAAGAATAAAGAATTAAGTTTCTATCTTTTAACCCCTGCATTAGTTCACCTACACTTATTTTAGGATGACTGGCAGGTTTTGATGCTTGAAGAAATAAAGAGAGCAAACAAGCTATAAGACCAGCTGCAAAACTAAAAAAGCAAATTACTGCCATGCCGACCAAATCATACAAGAAAGTACTGGTGACAAAGCCAAAAAGCATACCAGCGTTATTAGCCATGATAATTTTACTGGTGGCACGAGTTTGGTCATTCTTCGTAAAAAAACTCATATATAAGATCATAAAGGATATCCAGGTTGCACTTGCTGTGCCTGATAAAATATTTGCTAGGAGAAAACCTATATCCTCAGGTAATAATATTCGAAATAAGGAAGCTGTACCAGCAAATAGTGATCCTAAAATAATAAAAATCTTATGATTGCTGCTTAAGTCTGCAAGAATGCCTACTGGCAACCGAAGTAAAAGTTGTGAAATGCCGTATGCACCAATGATAGCACCAATTAAATTACTAGAAATATTTGCTAGAAATAGATATGTAGTTTGATAGGGGATATATACATATTGGGCGAACCAAAAAAACACCACAATCCATAAAATTAGCGATGTTTGCCTATCTTGAGTCGTGTTCATTTTGAAAGCTCCTTTCATTTTTATTATGTTTAGAGAGTTTCATTAGCTGATTATTGTAAAAATGTTCTTCATATAACCAGTCTTTAGCTATTTTTAAGTTGTTAGAAAACGGTAACAATAGGCCGAATATTAACTTATTTTAACGATTGAATTCTCTAATGCAGTATAATATCCTAAGATAGAAATTTGCACAAGTATAATTTTTTTTAGAGTTACACTTATGTAAAGGAAAATTAAAAAACACTTGCAGTGAAAATGAAAGCGTGTTAAATTATAACCAAAGCTTAATAACGGAATACAATTTGACGTGTTACTGATAATGCAGGCAAGATCAAATGTACACCGAATAACCAAGGGGAATTTATGTTTCTCCATGGATTATTTTGTGTGCGTTTGATCTTTTTTTGTGTCAATTTGTATTTCCTATCCGTTGGCCAGCGGACCAATTCAAACGAAGGAGTAAAAAGTATGAATTATCAGCAGGTTGCAAAAGACATTTTATATAATGTCGGAGGGAAAGAAAACGTATCTGGATTAACTCATTGCTACACTCGTTTACGCTTCAACTTACATGACACCAAAAAAGCTAATAAAGAAAATCTCGAAATGATGGATGAGATAATCTCTGTTGTGGAAAGTGGAGGTCAATACCAAGTTGTTATTGGAAATAAAGTCTCAGAAGTACATGATCGAATAATGGAGGAGCTAGGGGAATTAAGAAAAACAGAAAGCCCAAAAGAAGCAAAAGATACTATTGGGAACAGAATTTTAAACACAGTAACAGCAATATTTACACCAATTATTCCTGCGATTGCTGCATCAGGGATGCTAAAAGGGATTCTGGCTCTCGCAGTAATGATCGCCAACTCCTATTGGGGCGTTGATATCAAGGGGTATAATACTTATATTATTTTAAATGCAGCATCAAATGCACTGTTTTATTTCTTCCCAATTATTATTGGTTATGCTGCGGCAAAAGTGTTTAAGACAAACGAACTAATTGCTATGGTCTTGGCTGCAACATTGTGTTATCCAGACATTGTTACGTTAATGACAGGAGAAGCAACTGTTACTTTATTCGGAATTGGCGTTACACAAGCTAATTACACATCGACTGTTATTCCGATTATTATTGCTGTATTTATTATGGCTTATGTTCAACGCTTTTTTGAACGTATTACACCAGAAGTTTTAAAGATTATTATGGTTCCTACATTCACATTATTAGTGATGGTGCCGGCAACATTAATTGTTTTTGGACCGATTGGAATTTATCTAGGGGACTTTATAAACTGGCTCTATTACATCATTATGGATATTAGTCCAACGCTGTTAGGTGCCTTTATTGGTGGAATATGGTGTGTTCTTGTTATCTTTGGGGCTCATAAAGCAATTTTACCAATTGGTATTAACGATGTCGCTCAAACTGGCCAGCAGAATCTTTTGGCCTTTGCAGGAGCTGCTAATTTCTCGCAAGCAGGAGCAGCAGCAGGCGTTTTTTTAAAGACAAAGAATAAGAAATTAAAAACTTTAGCTGCTACATCAACAGTTACAGCCCTTTTTGGTATCACTGAACCTGCTATATATGGGGTTAACCTTAGATTAAAAAAACCAATGATTTATGCAGTCATTAGTGGAGCATTAGGTGGGGCTTTGATGGGATGGGGTGGATCCTACGGTACAGCATTTGCTAACCAAGGGATTTTAACAATACCCGTGTATATAGAAGCAGGAACGAAAGCGTTTTTATGTTATGTAATTGGAATTGGAATAGCATTTTTTGGAGCGGCAGCTATGACGATGTTGTTTGGATTTAAAGACATTCCTGTTGAGGAAGAAGAAGGTTCCCCAAAAAATAAAATTATTCCAAAACCAGTAAACACAGATTTAGAAGTAAATCTACCTTCACCAATTCAAGGTCATGTTATTCCTATATCTCAAGTAAAAGATGAAGTATTCTCTTCTGGGGCTTTAGGAGAAGGAATTGCAATTTACCCTGAGGTCGGGGAAGTCATTGCACCAATGGATTGTAAAGTATCGATTCTGTATCCAACGTTACATGCTATTGGGCTACAGTTTGAAAATGGGGTAGAGATGTTAATTCATATTGGATTAGATACTGTCGAACTAAAGGGAGAAGGATTTGAAGCGCATGTAAAGGTGGGCGATGTAATTAGCAAAGGAAGTAAGATAGTCTCTTTTGATATAAAAGCCATCGAAGCGAAAGGGTATGATCTTACCACACCAGTGATCATTACAAATTCTTCACAATTTCAAAGTATAGCATTTGTAGAAAATGAAAAAGCAACAACTCATGATGAGTTAATATTAATAAGTGCATAGGAGTGTCAAAAATGAAAAACAATTTTAAGAAAGACTTTTGGTGGGGAGCTTCCTCTTCGGCTTTCCAAATAGAAGGAGCATGGGATAAAGATGGTAAAGGAAAAACTGTAGCTGATCATAATGCCTTTCAAAAATCAGATGTACAAGCAGATACGAAAGTGGCAAGTGATTTCTATCGTAATTATAAAGAGGATATTCTCTTAATGAAGGAACTAGGATTAAAAACATATCGTTTCTCTATTTCATGGGCAAGAATTATACCAGATGGGGATGGAGAAGTGAATCAGAGGGGGATTGATTTTTATAATAAGGTCATAGATTTCTTATTGGAAAATGATATCATTCCATTTGTTACCCTGTACCATTTTGACCTGCCGTTCGCATTGGTTGAAAAGTACAATGGATGGGAAGATCGCAATTCCGTTTATGCCTTTGAGAGATACGCAAAGATTTGTTTTGAAGCATTTGGTGATCGAGTTAAGCATTGGCAGGTTCATAATGAACAAAACCTTATGAGTCGAGTTAATATTCGGATGAATATGTATAATGTGCCAAGTGATCAGATTGAGAAAACGAGGGCACAAATGGATTACCATATGTTCGTTGCCCATGCACTGGCAACAAATGCTTGCCATGCAATGCTTCCAGATGCAAAAATTGGTCCAGCTGTGTCTTCTACCATGACCTATCCTAGTTCTAATCGTCCCGAAGACGTTTGGGCGGCAAGAATGAATGATAACTTTAAAACAAACTATGCATTGGAAATGCACTGCTTTGGTGATTACCCAGGGTATTACAAAGAGTACTTGAAAAAGTGCGATATTTATCCAGAGACAAAGCCAGAAGATAAAGAGATTTTAAAGTCTGCAAAGCCAGATTTTATTGCATTGAACTACTATCGTACTTTAGTAGCGAGTTATCTTCCAGTTGATGAAAACCATCCATATGGAACGAAAGTAAATGATATTGATTTTGATTTATATGGATACTTTAAGATTGAAAAGAATCCTAATCTTGTAGTAACAGACTATGGTATTCAAGTCGACCCGTTAGGATTAAGACTTGTACTTAACGATTATTATGAAAAATATCGTCTACCAATGATTATTACAGAAAACGGATTAGGAACAGGTGATAAGTTAACAGAAGACGGAAAGGTACATGATGATTATCGCATTGAATACTTGAAGAATCATATTGCTGCTTGTAATGATGCCATTTCTGATGGTGTCGAGTTATTTGGTTACTGCCCGTGGTCCTTTATGGATTTGTTAAGCTCTCGTCAAGGGTTTATGAAACGTTACGGTTTAGTATATGTAGACAGAGATGATTTTGACCTCAAAGACCTGAGACGAATTAAGAAGGATAGCTTTTATTGGTATCAAAATGTAATTAAAAACAATGGATTAGACTAATCACTAAGGAATAGGAATGTAGCTATGCAGATCCTAAAAGTCATGAATAACTCTTTGATATTAGCAGTTAATGATTCTGGAAACGAATGTATTTTAATGGGAAAGGGAATAGGATATAAGAAATCTATTGGACATGATATACAAGAGTCAGAGGTAGAGAAAACGTTTATCTTAAAGGATAAAACAATTTTAAGAAATTTTATACAGCTGGCAAGTGAACTGGATGACATTTACTTTAACATTGTTAAAGAGATAATTGAGTATGCGCATAAAGAACATGAAATTGAAGTCATGGATTACTTGTATTTATCCCTGACTGACCATATTGCCTTTGTTACAAATCGTTTTCATGAGGGGCAAATTGGTGAAAAGTTTAACTATATTGAGGTTGTAAAATATCATCATAAGGAATATATGATTGGCAAGTATGCAGTAAACCTTATTAATCAAACGATGGGTATTGAGCTGCCTAAAAGTGAAGCTTCTGCAATAGGACTGCACTTTGTGAATGCACGTTTAAATTCGGAATCCTATAATAAGGAAGTCCAAATTGTAAAATTAATTGATCATATTGAAGCAATCGTGCAAAGGAAAGTGAATACTTATTTTGAAAAGGATAGTCTTTCCTACTCAAGATTTATTACTCATTTGAAGTTCTTTGCGGAGAGAATCATTAAAAAGGAAATTTTTGAAGACACAGATTCTGATATTTTATATGACCAATTGAGCAAGTCTATGGTGAAGGAGCATGAAGTTATTGAAAGTATTACAAGCTTTGTGAAGAAAAAATATGCCATAGACTTGACTAGGCAGGAGAAGATTTATTTAATTATTCATATTCATCGAATATTAAGTGGTAACCGGTAATTAGTAGAGCATGACAGAAGAATAATTATACAGATTCTGATTTGAAAATACACCGGTATAGGGTTATTGCCAGCAAAATAAACAGGCATTTTTTTTAATAGGGGATTTTCACCTGTGCATAGATAAACAACAATTTAACTGGCTGTATGTCACTGCTTTAATGAGTGAATAAGAAAGGTATTATGTCATAAAGTGTTGAATATAAGGATAACATCTCTTTTATACGAAAGTAGATTTAGCCGATGGCTTTTCGTAGAGAAAAGGATACTATTTTAATTATGGAGGCACTGAATGAAACAACTCTATATGAAGCAAAAGATTTTTAGCCTTAATGAAAAATTTACAGTCAAGGATCAACAGGAAAAAGATGTTTATTATGTGGAAGGAAGCTTTTTTAAAATCCCTAAAACCTTTTCCTTAAAGGATGCAAACAATAATGAAATTGCCCTAATTACCAAAAAGGTCTTTAGCTTTTTACCGAAGTTTTATATAGAAATCAATGGGGAAAATGTTTTAACGATTAACAAAGAGTTTTCTTTCTTTAAATCCCGCTATACCATTGATGCTGCTGGCATTGAAGTAAGTGGGAATTGGTGGGATATGGATTTTCGCGTTTTTCAGAATGGGGAAGAAGTCGGCAGGGTAAGCAAAGAGTGGTTTACCTGGGGCGATAGCTATAAAGTGCAAATACTGAAGGAAGAAATGGAAGCGATACTGATTGCTTTGGTTGTTGCAATTGATTGTGTAAAAGCAGACCAAGCTGCTACATCTTCTGCCTCTGTAGATTAATGAAAAGGGAAGCATAGGGGTGCTTCCTTCTTTTTGTTATAATAATATTTTTAAAGACAAATTAACCAGTGGAGGAATAAAATAATGAGCACCTTGCCTAATTGTCCAAAATGCGAATCTGAATATACATATGAAGATGGAACTTTTTTAGTTTGTCCGGAATGTGCACATGAGTGGACATTCAATAGTAATATGGAGGCAAATGATGATAGCAAAGTTATCAAAGATGCAAATGGAAATGTTTTGAATGATGGAGATACCGTTACGGTTATCAAGGATCTTAAAGTAAAAGGGAGTTCATCAGTTTTAAAACAAGGAACAAAGGTAAAAAGTATTCGCTTAGTAGACGGCGATCATGATATTGATTGTAAAATTGCGGGATTTGGAGCAATGAAATTAAAATCGGAATTTGTGAAGAAAGTATAGACTTTTAAGGCCAAGGCAGTCAAAAGACGGTTCTACTAGAGGGCAATTAATATTATTGCCCCCGGTAGAACCGTCTTTTTGCGCTTATTTCAAAAAAAGATACATTTAATATTGCCACTAAAAATAGATAGGTTTATTGATAATAGAGATCTATTTTCATTCACAAAAAGACTTCTGTCATTGCTTCGACCTATCTCTTTATTCCAGTTCATATTTAGTTCATATTTGTAATTTATTATCACTTTATAAGATGAATAGAGGAGGATTTACTTTGAATCAAGTGACTAATAATAAAAAGATTATAGATAGTAGAGAACTGGCTGTGGAAGCGGAAGGGCTGGTAAAGGTATTTGGTGATAACCGTGCTGTAGATGGAGTGGATTTACAGGTTCGCACAGGTTCTATTTATGGGGTGCTTGGTCCTAATGGGGCGGGAAAAACAACTACGATTAGAATGCTTGCAACATTGCTTAAGGCAGATGCAGGTTCTGCAAAGATTTTCGGCTACGATATAGGTAGGGAGCCGCAATTGGTACGCCAATTAATTGGTGTAACAGGTCAATATGCCTCTGTTGATGAGTCCCTAAGCGCGACAGAGAACTTAATTATTTTTTCTCGTTTATTAGGTTTAGGGCGGACAGAATCAAAACGTAAAGCAATGGAATTACTAGAAGAGTTTGGCTTAACAGAAGCAGCAAAACGTCCATTGAAAAATTTTTCAGGAGGAATGCGGAGACGACTAGATTTAGCTGCGAGCCTTATTGCACAGCCGCCACTTATTTTTTTAGACGAACCAACTACTGGACTTGATCCACGAACGCGTAATCAAATGTGGGAGACAATCAGAAAATTAGTAAAAGGGGGATCAACAGTACTACTGACAACACAGTACTTGCAAGAGGCAGATGAACTTGCAGATCGAGTTGCGGTCATCGATCATGGAAAAGTGGTCGCAGAAGGTACAGTGAATGAGTTGAAGGGATCTATTGGGACTTCCTCCTTACACTTAAGTATCCAAAACGAACAAAATATGCAGGATGCACGCCTGATTGTGGAACGTGTGCTTAACGTTCAATCAGCTGTATCAGCAGAAGGCGGAAAAATTACAGCGCCAATGGCTGATGCGGATAAAGTAACCGATTTGCTTATAACATTAAAGACAGCGGGCATTCCATTGGCTGAATTAAGTGTGCAAAAGCCAACATTAGATGAAGTATTTCTAGCTATTACTGGTTCTAATGCAAATGTAGATAAATCTAGTAAAGGGGAGGGATTAGTATGAGCAGTACTACATTAAAACCAACCAGAGAACAAAAAGTTTACAGAAACTCCACTTTTCGTCAAGCAGTGCGAAATTCATTAACAATGGCTTATAGAGGTTTGCTTAAGATAAAGCGTACACCTGAACAATTATCAGATGTTACCTTACAGCCGATTCTTTTTACTCTTATGTTTACGTATATTTTTGGCGGAGCTATTTCTGGCAATGTGCAAAACTATTTACCGGTTATTATTCCGGGAATTCTCGTTCAAACTGTTATTACAACATCAGTGGTAACAGGTGTCCAGCTCAGGGAGGACATGGATAAAGGCGTGTTTGACCGCTTTAAGTCTTTGCCGATTGCCAGAATTGCTCCTTTAGCAGGAGCATTGCTTGCTGATACTATTCGCTATACCATTGCCACAACTCTTACGTTTACGATGGGATATATTATGGGTTATCGACCAGATGGTGGTATAGGCTTTGTGATCTTGGCAGGAATTCTTGTTATTGTTTGTTCTTGGGCAATCAGTTGGATCTTTGCTTTCTTGGGTGTTATTTCACGAACTGCTTCGAGTGTACAAGGAATTTCTATGATTGTCTTGTTTCCATTAACATTTCTGTCCAATGCCTTTGTTCCAGCTGATACTATGCCTAATTTCCTTCAGTGGTTTGTAAAAATTAATCCTATCTCTCACTTAGTTACAGCAGTTAGGGATTTAACAAACGCGGGAACAATTGGCTTGGATTTCACTATCTCTCTTGTTGGAGCAGCCGTAATAGTAGCTATTTTTGCACCGATTACAGTACGGGCTTATATGAGACGCGCATAAGTTTTTGAAGGATTAAATGGTAGAATAAAGAGAATAATCTATGAAGTAGAACGGCTATGAAATTAGCGGTTCTCCTTATTTTTTTTAAAGGAATGATAATATGGCGAAAATACTAGTCGTAGATGATGATCCACATATTAGAGAATTAATCCGTGTCATTTTAATAAAGGAAGGCTTTTCTATTATGGAGGCAGAAGATGGAGAAGCCGCGATGTCTATACTCGAGCAAGCAAAAATAGATTTAATTATTCTTGATATTATGATGCCGAATATGGATGGCTGGACACTTTGCCGTGAAGTACGAACCTATTACCCAGAGACAATGCCAATCTTGATGTTGACAGCAAAAGGAGAAACAACACAAAAAGTGAGAGGGTTTGAACTTGGAGCGGACGATTACTTAGTAAAGCCCTTTGCTCCTGCTGAGTTAGTTGCTAGGGTGAAGGTACTTCTCAAGCGCTACCAAATTAATGTTTCCAATCAGATTGAGATAGGTAATGTCGTGATTAATCGAGACACCTATAAAATTTCTATTGGAGTTGATGAAATTACATTACCTTTAAAGGAATTTGAATTATTATTTAAGCTTGCAACCCATCAAAAGAAAACTTTTTCGCGAGAACAATTAATTGAAGATATATGGGGCTATGATTATGAGGGGGATGAGCGCACCGTTGATGTTCATATAAAACGTCTAAGGCAGCGATTTGCCCAAGAGGACTGTCCCTTTAAAATAACGACAGTTCGCGGTCTTGGTTATCGATTGGAGGTTAAATAGTGAAGTTCTCACAATGGATGAAAAGAATAGCGGGCATTTTTGCAATTATTATTTTTCTAATGGTATGCTGGTCCTTCTCCTATTGGTTAACAGCATGGTTTTATGAAGCAATCCAAGTATCTCCAAGCGAATTCATCAGACAATTAATTAATTCAATTGCCGGATTCTTTCTCTTTGGATGCATAATAGCAGTTATCTCAAAAATTCCGTGGATTAGATCCAAACAGGATAAACACTTATACCCAATCATTCAAGCAATCAAAATGATAGCAGAAGGAAATTTTAATATTGACCTTTCCTATTATAAAAATCAGTTTAGAGAAGGTGGCAATGATCATCCTTATTATCAAATAGTAACAAATATTAGTCATATGGCAGAAAAATTAGGAGAAATGGAGGAAATGCGTCAGGAATTTATCTCCAATGTGTCTCATGAAATTCAGTCTCCCTTAACCTCTATTAGTGGGTTTGCTCATGCTTTGAAAAATGATGATTTGAGTCCAAAAGAACGCAATCACTATTTGGACATCATTGAAATGGAAAGCATCCGCTTGTCCAAATTAAGTGAAAACCTATTAAAACTTACCTCTTTAGAATCAGAGCATTTACCTTTGGAGCAAAAAGAGTACCGATTAGATCGACAGCTTCGTCGAATTATTCTTGCCAATGAACCACAATGGACAGAAAAAGAAATAGATATGGATATCTCTCTTGCGCACATAACAATTATGGCAGATGAAGAAATGCTTGATCAAGTGTGGATTAACTTACTTCATAATAGTATAAAATTCACGCCAAAAGGAGGTACTATAACAGTCGAGGCATTTAAATCGGAGAATAAGGTTATTACTGTTAAAATAAGAGATACAGGAATTGGCATGGAACAGGATTCGCTCATGCATATATTTGAACGCTTTTATAAAGCAGATAAATCAAGAAATCGAAATATAGGAGGAAACGGCCTCGGTCTTTCTATTGTCAAAAAAATCATAGACTTGCATAAAGGCGAAATCCAAGTCAAAAGCCAAATAGGAAAAGGAACAGAGATAACAGTAAAAATAGGAAAGCAGAGGGACGGCTCTACGGAGATCAATTAGCCCGACCTCAGTAGAAACCCGTCCCTCATTTTTAAACAAGGAGCGATTAGAATGGTCAATAAGGTTTTCTTAAATGATTTTGCATTAACGGTTTCAAATTTTAAAGAGGAAAAGGTGAAAAGTAAAAAATCAGAGAAGCTGTTAACGGTAGTAAGCTTTGAGTTTAAAGTAAGAGGTGGGGAAGAATACCACGTAGTTACGAAGTTTTTATATGAGAATATATTCGATGTCAGCATTCCTGATAAGTCATTGGAATTTAGAGGGGAAATTAATCAGTATTCCACCTCCTATACCAATTTCTCTGATGAAGGCAGTACTAGTGATTTCTCTTTAAAATTAATGGAAGTGGAATAAATTTAGAAGGGGTTTGGCAAAACAGATCACCGTTAAGTGGATAGAGCGATCTGTTTTTTTTGCTTCTATAAACGGAAAGGGCGGTTATCTATATGAAATTAAGTATTTTAGATCAAGCACCTGTATTATCTGGGAAGAGCGCGCAGGAGGCACTTAAAGAATCGATGAAGCTTGCTCAATCTGGTGAAAAATTGGGATACACAAGATATTGGATTGCAGAACACCATGATTTCCCTGGTCTTGCTAGTTCTGCCCCAGAAGTGATGCTTGGGTATATCGGAGCCAATACAGAAAAGATAAGAATTGGGGCAGGAGCCATACTATTGCCACACTATAAACCATATAAAGTAGCAGAAACATTTAATATGCTTGCAACGTTATTTCCCGATCGGATTGATCTAGGAATAGGACGGGCACCTGGTGGATCGGCCGAAGCTTCGATAGCTCTTTCTGGGAATTTTTTAGAAAATGTCCGAAATATGCCTAACTCAATTAAAGATCTTCTCCATTTTTTATATAATAATTATCCAACAGATCAGATGTTTTCAAAAATAACAGCACATCCTCTTCCAGATATACCTCCTGTTCCATGGATCCTTGGAACCAGTGAAAAAAGTGCTATTCAAGCAGCAAGTTATGGGACTGCCTATGCATTTGGCCATTTTATGAGTGACAAAGATGGAATCGAGATTGTCAATACATACAGGAATGCATTTCGACAGAGCAGCGGTCTCCAAAAACCACAAGCTATCATAACTGTATCGGTTATCTGCGCTGAAACTTCCGAACTAGCAGAAGGGCTTGCTTTAAGCTGGTTCCTATCAAAAATCCAAACGGATAAAGGTGAAAAAAATAACCGCATTCCTACTATGGAAGAAGCAAGAAATTATTCGTTTACAAGCGATGAGAAAGAAAGAATACAAGAAATGCGCAAAAAGATGATGATTGGAAACCCAAAAGAAGTGAAACAACAATTGGCTGAGCTGCAAGCTGTCTACAGTGCTGATGAAATCATGATTGTAACCATCACTAATAGCTATGAGAGTCGAAGAAAGTCATATGAGCTAATTGCCAAGGAAGTTTGGTGAAAAAGTTTTTTAGATGAAAAGGAAAGGAGGTATTTAAGTGAAGTTAAGTGTACTTGATCAATCTGTAATAAGTAAGAATGGGAATGCAAGCATGACTCTCGCAAATACCATTAAATTGGCAAAACGAACAGAGGAGCTTGGCTACACTCGTTTTTGGGTTGCGGAGCATCATAACTCAAATGGCATCGCTGGTACCTCCCCAGAGATACTTATTTCCAGTATTGCCGCTCAGACAAACAGAATTCGTGTGGGATCAGGCGGTGTTTTACTGCCCCAATATAGTCCTTTTAAAATTGCAGAAGACTTTAAAGTGTTAGAAGCACTTTATCCGAATCGAATGGATTTAGGAGTGGGTCGTTCTCCAGGGGGGTCTACCCCAACCCGCTTGGCACTTACGGATGGGGTTAGAAAAAGCTTAAATGAATTTCCTCGCCAAGTAACAGCACTTCAAGAATTTCTCATAGGTTCTTCGCCTAATCACGAGGTTCAAGCTTATCCTTCTGTTGAAACGCAGCCGGAAATGTGGATGCTCGGTGTCTCACAGCGAGGAGCTAGATTAGCCGCTGAAAAGGGAACTGCTTTTACTTATGGCCACTTTATAAACCCCATTAGCGGAAGTATTGCCATGCAGCATTATAGAGAGAACTTCCAGCCGTCTAGTTTTCTTGCAAATCCGCAGGCAAATGTATGTGTATTTGTTGTTTGTGCACCTTCCCAAGAAGAAGCCGAAGAAATGGCATTAAGTCAAGATCTATGGCTGTTAGCAATCGAAAAAGGGCAAGATACTTTCCTTCTTTCAAAGGAAGAGGCGGAAAGTATAAGGCTTTCGGAAGAAGACAAAGCAATCATAAGAAAAAATCGCAAACGGGCCATCATTGGAACCCCGGGAAAAGTAAAAGAAGGACTGCTCCAATTAAGTAAAGTCTACCAAACCGATGAAATGATGATTATTACGAACATTTATGATTTTGAAGAAAAAATGCAATCCTATACACTGCTGGCAGAAGCAGTTCTTTGAAATTTTCATGTAAACACTTGATAAAATTAGCTATAATAATGAAAAAAGGGGGTGCTTACAGTTGGAGAATCATATACGATTGTCTGATACTACTTCCACTCATGCAAAGCCTATTATTGGAAAGGCGATACTTTGCATGGGGCGAAACAACTAATTTTATCGCTGACTAATATTTTGGCTTTGCACCTTATTTTAGACAAAAATAAAAATAAGGGAGCGGGCAAATTTGAAGTATACAAACGCAATGAATGTTTTACCTGAAAAGCTTATTTTGGAAATTCAAAAATATGTCCAGGGCGAGACTCTATATATTCCAAAACAAGAAAATGCTCATAAGAAGTGGGGAACTTCAAGTGGGGGAAGATTAATGCTGGATCGCAGAAATAATGCGATAAAAGCAGCTTTTGTAAATGGAAGCACCGTTCAAGCATTGGCGAAGGAATATCATCTCTCCACAGAAACAATTAAAAAAATCGTCTATTCACATAAAAATAAAGAATAGCACTGGTGAGTTTTCATCAGTGTTTTTTTATGTAAAAATCGTTTCTTAGTCATCTTTTCCATTTTAGAAATAGAGTGTCTTTACTAAAATAGGAAGAGAGGATAATCCATTAATAGGAGAGAATGATATGACAGAAGCATTTATAAAAAATGAACAATTAAATTTTATCAAAAAGCAAATTTCCAACATTAAAGAAAGTATGAATAAAAGTTTACCTAAAACAGTGTTAGCTGCAGTAATGGAGTTAGCTGAGGCAAAAATTTTCGAGCTTTTTCCCCAAGCAACAAGTGATCAGCAAGAGTTATTGGATATTTCCAAATGGAAAACAAAGGATGAATATGAACAATATATAGAGCGACTTGCTAAGTATGTATTGCCGTTTCCAAAAATTACAGAACAGCAGCTAAAAAAATTATTCCCAAAGCAAAAGAAATTAAGATTACCTGATTTTGCAACAATAGACCTTCATCAATTAACCTATTTAAGCTGGACAGATGGAAAGTCTAATAGAAAATTTGTCATTCATGAATTAGATGGGAAATTAGTAGGGGTGGAAGGGAAGATGACGCCGACTAATAAAAAAAATATTTGTTCCTTCTGCAATAGCTTTGGAGAGGTTGCCTATTTTTCAACGATTACCAAAGACAAGAAACCTAAAAATGCAGATTATTACAAGGCTATCGGAAACCTGATTTGTACAGATAGCAGCGAATGCAATAAGAACATGGACAATACCGCATATTTGCAAGAATTTTTACTGACCGCAGAGGGTCGATTTTACTGAGAACGTCCTCGGTGGAATCATCCCTCTGCTACCCTGTTGATAAGCTGTGCTAAGGTTATTAATCCTTTTTCTAATTCTTCTAATGAGGCATAGGAGTAGGATATTCGCAGATGCCGGTCATCTGCTTTATCGTATACGATGCCTGGATTGATAAGAATTCCTTCTTTAAGAGAAATCTCAAATAGCTTGCGTGAAGAAATCATTGGTTTTAATTTCAGCCATATGTAGAATCCGCCATTAGGTACTGTCCATTCAGCAATATCAGAGAAATTTTTCTTTAATAGATTATTTGTAAAATCTCTTCGCAGTCTTAGCTCTGCTCTTACTTCTGTTAAGAAATCCTCGTACCATCCGTTTTGCAGCCATCTTTCTACAGCAAATTGAGATAAACTGCTAGAACCATAGTCTGTCTGCATCTTAATATCGGCTAAATGCCCGATAACTGGTTCAGGTCCTACAATCCAACCAATTCGGAGCCCTGGGCTTAATGTTTTGGACATACTTCCGATATAGAGAACGTTTCCTTGTGTATCAAGTGCTTTTAAGGGCTTGGGCGGAGGAGTGTCTAACCATAAATCTCCGTATACATCATCCTCAATGATAGGTATTGCTTCTGTTTGACTAATTGCTATTAACTCCTTTCGTCTCCTTTCAGACATGACAATGCCAGTTGGATTATGAAAGTTAGGAATTGTATACAGCAGCCCGGCTTGATGCTGTCTTTTTAGCCGTCCAATGGTATGACAGGTAATTCCTTCTTCATCGAGCGGCAGGCCTAATAAGTGCATTCCTGCTGATTGGAAGACATGGATGGAACTTAAATAGGATGGTGTTTCATGAAAGATGGCTGCTCCTCGCTTTAAGAGACCAATTGATAGTAATTGAAGTGCTTGGAGCCCGCCTGAAACAATTAAGATCGATTCAGAGGTAGCGACTATTCCCTTCTTTTTTAAATAAGAACTAACCGCTTGTCGCAAAGCTAAACTTCCTTTAGGCTCGGTATATCCAAGTGAAAAGCTTAGATTGTCCTTAAGGTGAAAGATTTCTTCCATCCGTGCTTTAGGTAATAGCTTTGGAGAAAGCTCGCCAGTACCAAGTCTAATAATATTCGGATTTGCTTCGGCTTTATTAATTTTTTGGATAATAGATATGTTCGGTCGATGAATGCTCGATTTAACATAACTAGTCCAATCAGGAGGTGGAGTGGAGGCAAGTAAACTCCATGTATTATTTATTACCTTTGTTCCACTTCCTACTTTTGTTTCAATTAACCCATCAGCAGCTAATTCTTCAAGTGCTGTAACAATGGTGCTCCGGTTGACTTCGAATTGTTTTGCCAAACTTCTTTGGGAAGGGAGTTTCATACCAATCGTCCATTCTCCATGAATTATTTTCTTTTTCAGATAGGTAGTAATTTGTTGGTGTAAGGAAACGGTTGAATCCTTTTGTGGCTTCCATTCCATTTCTGCCATTAATTGTATACTCCCTTTGCTTTTTCTTTTATTTTAACAAAATGGTTGGGTTTGTAACCATCCAATTGGATGGAGACAGATAGCCTATTCTTCGTTATGCTCAATAAAAGCAAGGGGGAATAAGGATGGAACCAATATTACATGGAATTTTATTAGCATTTGGGTTAATACTACCATTAGGCGTTCAAAATATATTTATATTTAATCAAGGAGCAACGCATAAAAAATTTAGTTATGTGTTACCGGCCATAATTACGGCTAGTATTTGTGATAGTTTACTTATTTATTTAGCAGTTGCAGGTGTTTCAGTAGTAGTTTTTACCTTTGAATGGGTGAAAACAGTGCTTTTTACTGTTGGCTTCTTTTTCTTAGCGTATATGGGATGGTCTATGTGGAAAACAGCAGCCATGGTGGGGAGCAAGCAAGAACAGCTACTCTTTTCTCCACGCCGCCAAATAGCATTTGCTGCGTCTGTTTCTCTATTAAATCCACATGCTATTCTCGACACAATCGGCGTGATTGGCACAAGCTCCTTAGCCTATACTGGAGAGGAGAAAATCTTGTTTACTGCTGCTTGTATAAGTGTATCTTGGATTTGGTTTTGTTTATTGGCAATAGCAGGGAGAAAGATTGGACAAATCACCGGGCGCGGAAAGCTGATTAAACGCATTAACCAAGTATCAGCAGTTATTATTTGGGCGATGGCACTTTATTTAGGTCTAAATCTAATAATCTTAAAATGACATCCCGCTTTGGGCATTCAGAATGACATCTCCTTTATATTTCGCTATAATGAGAGGGCTGTAAGTGCCCTTCAAATGAAAAAGGGGGTTATGTAATGATTCAATTGCGTAATGTTAGTAAACGTTTTGCGGATGATGAAGTCATTAAGTCTATTTCTTTAGCGATACATAAAGGAGAAATTTTCGGAATTATTGGAGCGAGTGGTGCTGGTAAATCCACGTTGCTGCGGTTAATGAATTTATTAGAAGTTCCGGAAGCAGGAGAAGTGCTAGTGGACGGCCGAGAGCTGACCAGTATTAACTATAAAGAACTTCGACAAGCCCGTCAATCAATTGGGATGATATTTCAACATTTCAATCTTGCTGCAAATAAGACCGTTTATGATAATGTGCTAGTGTCTTTAGAATTGGCTAACTATTCAAGAAAGGACAGACGAAATCGAGTAATAGAGTGTCTCCGATTTGTTGGATTGGATAGCTTTATGGATAAATATCCTGCACAATTAAGCGGAGGTCAGAAGCAGCGTGTAGCGATAGCACGCGCAATTGCGAATAATCCGCAAGTATTATTATGTGATGAACCAACCTCTTCCCTTGATCCAAAAACGACAGGGGAAATCTTGCATGTTCTAGAGGACGTTAATAAGCGTCTAGGGGTAACGATTGTAATCGTCAGTCATGAGATGGAGGTAATCAAAAGCATCTGTAACCGTGTGACAGTTTTGGAAGATGGAGAAATTTATGATACCGTTGCAATCCAGCCAAAAGGAATTCAACAAATAAATAACACCTCCAAAAGGTTAGTAGAACAGCTGAAAAAGGATGGTGAAGTAGACCATGCCTGAGATATTAATTCAATATAGATTGGAAATTTGGCAATCTATTGGGGAGACTTTTATAATGGTAGGCATGTCTATCCTAGCAGCGATTATCATCGGACTGCCAGTCGGAACATTGCTTTTCTTAAGTAGAAAAGGAAAGATGCTCGAAAATCGAATAATTTTTTCTACACTGAACTTAATAGTAAATATTATCCGTTCTTTTCCATTTTTATTATTAGTAGTCTTTCTTATTCCATTTACGAGAATCATCATTGGAACGGCTATGGGTACAGCAGCTGCAACAGTCCCATTATCGATTATTGCCATCGCTCATTATGCTCGTTTAGTGGAGCAATCATTACTAGAAGTGCCAAAAGGCGTAATAGAAGCAGCCATTTCGATGGGAGCATCTGTCAGGGAAGTTATCTTCAAATTTCTTTACGTAGAAGCTCGTTCTGGACTTGTGCTAGGACTAACAACTTCGATTATCAGCTTTATTTCTTATTCAACCATTATGGGAGTTGTTGGCGGCGGCGGTATTGGAGATTTTGCGATTCGTTATGGATATCAACAATTTAAAACAGATTTAATGATTTATATGATTATTATTATGGTCATATTAGTACAGGCTATTCAGTTTACTGGTACAGCAATAGCAAAAGTAATTGATAAAAGATAAATGAGGAGATAAGAAAATGAAAAAAATATTATTTTTAATGATAATAGGCCTATTTCTGTTAGCAGCTTGCGGAAAAGAAAAGGCAGAAACAGATAAAAAGCAAATGAATACCAAGGAAAAAGAAGAAGTAACGCTAAAAGTAGCGTCTTTAATACCACCAATGACGGAAATCCTTGAGTTAGTAAAACCAACATTAGCAGAGGAAGGTATTAACCTTGATGTTAAAGTATTAAGTGATAATGTACAGCCGAATACGGCACTTGCGGCAGGGGAAGTGGATGCAAACTTTTTCCAGCATGTCCCCTACATGGAAGAGTTTAACCGCAGTAATAACGCTGAATTAGTGCCAGTAAAAGCTATTTATTTTGCAAATTATGGTGTTTATTCAAAACAATATGATTCTATGGATGATGTGCCAGAAGGTGCTGTAATCGCAATTGCTAATGATGTATCCAATGTAGACCGTTCTTTGGCATTATTGGCTCAACATGATGTCATTAAGTTAAAAGAGAAAACGGGTCCTTATTACACCAAAGCGGATATTATCGAAAATCCGAAAAACTATAAGTTTGAAGAAGTTGATTTATTAATGCTTGCAAGAATGTATGATGATGCCGATCTAGTCGTGATGACACCAGCTTATGCTTCCCCACTTGGCTTAACACCAAAAAGTGATGCCTTGTTAGTAGAAGGGGTAGAAAATGATTTTGCGATTACATTAGTTGCTCGTAAAGATAATGCAGATTGGGAACCTATTCAAAAGCTAGCGGAAGCAATGACTAGTCCAGAGGTTCGTAAATTTTTAGAGAAAAAATATGACGAAACAGCCATTCCTGCATTTTAAATAAGAGGTTGTCTAAAGACAGTCATATTTCACTGATAAATAGCATATCAATGCCTTATCCTAACTATTTATAAGGATAGGGCTTTCTTTTTGGGGAAATTCTGGCTTTAAAAAAATGAATAATTAGCGTATAATTATAGGTAACTATTTAAAATTTTTTGAAAATAAGTTGGGCTGTAACAAGGTGATGCTTGATCCAGAAAAGATGATAGCTTAAATAATTCCTTGGTTACTTTAATGCATCAAAAAGGGAACGCTTACATTCTTTCTGAAAATAAAAGTATAAGGAAGGTTAAAATGAGCAGACGAGAGACGAAAACAGACGTTATTTTAATTGGTGCCGGGATTATGAGTGCAACTCTAGGAACGCTTTTAAAAGAATTAGACCCAGATTTGAAAATTACAGTGTTTGAAAAATTGGCTAGTGCAGGTGAAGAAAGCTCGAATGAATGGAATAATGCGGGAACAGGTCATGCGGCACTATGCGAATTGAACTACACAGTAGAAAAACCAGATGGCTCTGTAGACATAAGTAAAGCGGTAGAAATTAACGAACAGTTTCAAGTTTCCTTGCAATTTTGGTCTCATCTTGTAAATAATCAAGTATTACATAATCCACAAGATTTTATTAGACCATTGCCACATATGAGTTTAGTGCTAGGGGGAAAAAATGTAGCATTTTTACAGAAACGTTTTGAGGCAATGGTAAGTAATCCGCTATTTAAAGGAATGGAATTTTCAAAGGATCCTGAAAAACTAAAAGAATGGATACCTCTCATTATGCAAGATCGCGAATTAAAAGAGCCGATAGCCGCGACAAAGATTGATTCTGGAACAGATGTGAATTTTGGTGCCTTAACACGCTTGCTGTTTGCTGATTTATTGAAAAAGGGGGTAGAAATTAACTACAAGCACAGTGTAAATGATTTAAAACGAACGAAAGATGGTTTATGGGAAGCAAAGGTACAAAATTTAAATAGTGGCACAATGGAAACACATGCTGCTAAATTCGTCTTTATTGGCGGCGGCGGCGGCAGTTTACATTTACTGCAGAAATCTGGTATTCCTGAAGGTAAACATATGGGTGGGTTCCCAGTCAGTGGTATATTTTTAGTCTGCAAAAATCAAGAAATAATCGAAAAACATCATGCAAAGGTGTATGGTAAAGCAAAGGTCGGAGCACCACCCATGTCCGTTCCCCATTTAGATACACGATTCATCGATAATCAGAAATCATTGCTTTTTGGCCCTTTTGCTGGTTTTTCACCTAAGTTTTTGAAGACAGGCTCCATGTTTGATTTAATTACATCTGTTAAGCCAGATAATTTGTTAACGATGCTGGCAGCTGGTGCAAAAAATATGTCCTTAACAAGTTATTTAATCCAGCAGCTTATGCTTTCAAAAGAAAAGCGAATAGAAGAATTACGTGAATTTATCCCGAATGCCAAAGCGGAGGATTGGGATCTTGTGGTAGCTGGGCAGCGTGTCCAAGTAATAAAGGATACAGAAGCTGGCGGAAAAGGGACACTTCAATTTGGAACAGAGGTTGTAAGTGCTGCAGATGGCTCGATAGCAGCATTGCTTGGTGCCTCACCTGGTGCCTCTACTGCTGTTCACGTTATGCTGAAAGTAATCCAGAAATGTTTTACAGAAAAAATGCCAGAATGGCAGCCGAAATTAAAGGAAATGATCCCATCGTATGGATTATCCCTAAAAGAAAACCCCCAGCTATTGCATGACGTTCATACATTAACAGCAGAAACATTGCGATTGTCTGAAAAAAGCCCTATTCATCATTAATCGAAATTAGATTGTTAATCCATTCAACTAGGAGAGAAAAAATTTTTTTCGAACAAGTAATACAAAATCAGATACATTTATTTAAAAAAACTTTCATCATGGGATGGAAGTTTTTCTTTTGGAGAAACCGATAGAAGCTTCGCTATTCCTATGTTTTTTCTATATGTATAGAAAAATGATTTAAATTTTGCGAAATGATTGACAAGCGCTTTCAAAAAATGGTTAACTTTGTTTATACAACAAACAAACTAACTTTTGGATTACAAATTATTAGCTGGGTAAGTTTAAAAGTTGGAGGGAATTTTGAAAAATTGCAAATTAGAAAAATACTAGTCTATTTAAATCATTATTCATAAGGAGGATTTTTTAAATGAAAATTATCAACCCTGTACTGAAAGGATTTAATCCAGACCCAAGCATTTGCAGAGTCGGTGAAGACTACTATATCGCAGTATCTACCTTTGAGTGGTTTCCAGGAGTACAAATACATCATTCAAAGGATTTGGTGAATTGGGAATTAGTTGCACACCCATTACAAAGAGTTTCTCAACTAGATATGAAAGGAAATCCTAACTCTGGTGGTGTTTGGGCTCCTTGCTTAAGCTATAGCGACGGGAAGTTTTGGCTTATTTATACTGATGTAAAAGTAGTGGATGGCGCTTGGAAAGATTGTCACAATTATTTGGTTACTTCCGAAACGGTAGATGGGGATTGGGGAGAGCCGATTAAATTAAATAGCTCTGGTTTCGATGCTTCCTTGTTTCATGACGCGGATGGCAAGAAATATTTATTAAATATGCTGTGGGATCAGCGTATTGGCCGTCATCCTTTCGGCGGAATTGTTATGCAGGAATACTCTACAAAGCAGAAAAGGCTAATTAATAAGCCGCAAATAATTTTTAAAGGCACGGATATTAAATTAACAGAAGCGCCGCATCTTTATCATATTGGTGAATACTATTATTTATTAACAGCAGAAGGCGGAACGAAATATGAGCATGCTGCAACAATTGCACGCTCCAAAAATATAGAAGGACCTTATGAGGTTCATCCGGATAACCCACTTTTAACTTCCTGGCATGATCCTAGAAATCCATTGCAAAAATGTGGGCATGCTTCTATTGTTCACACCCATACGGATGAATGGTATTTAGCTCATTTAACTGGCCGTCCTATTCATCCAGATGATGATTCTATAATCCAACAAAGGGGATATTGTCCTTTAGGAAGGGAAACAGCGATTCAAAAGCTGGAATGGAGAGATGGCTGGCCATATGTAGTTGGCGGAAAAGAAGGGAGCTTGGAAGTAGAAGCTCCAAAGATTCCAGAAACAAAATTTCCTCCAACTTATCCAGTTGTCGATGAATTTGAGGAAGATAAGCTCAATATCAATTTCCAAACATTGCGCATTCCTTTTACAGAGAAATTAGGTTCTTTATCAGAAAGACCTCATCATTTACGCTTATTTGGCCAAGAATCATTAACATCAACCTTTACACAATCTTTTGTTGCTAGACGTTGGCAAAGCCTTCAATTTGAAGCGGAAACAGCCGTAGTTTTTACGCCAGAGAATATACAGCAGGCTGCAGGTTTAGTAAATTACTATAACACTGAAAACTGGACAGCATGGCAAGTGACATATGATGAAAATCTTGGACGCATCCTTGATTTAACGGTTAATGACAACTTTTCTTTCTCTCAACCATTGAAGGAGAAAATAATTGTTCCAACCGAAATAGAATATATTTACTTAAGAGTCACAGTCGAAAATGAATACTACTACTACTCTTACTCATTTGATAAAGTAGAGTGGAATACACTAGATATAGTATTTGAATCAAAAAAACTATCTGATGACTATATTCGCGGTGGCGGTTTCTTTACTGGAGCATTTGTAGGAATGCAATGTCAAGATACAAGTGGTCAAAATATACCAGCAGACTTTAAATATTTCCGCTATCAAGAAAATGAATAATGGTAAAACCCAGGAAATTAGCTCCTGGGTTTTTATTTTTTTCCTTTTCTAGCACATAATATTCTCTTATATATGCGGAAGTAAAATGAAAGTGCTAACATTTCATTTCCCCCTTTAGACGGAAAAACAATATGTTAAGTTGTAAGAGTTTTCATTGTAAGATAAAAGCGTAGTAATCATCATAAATAATTTACTTAAAATAAATTACTCGGAGGTCATTAAATTGAAAAGAATATTATTAGCTTGTTCTTCAGGAATGTCTACTAGTCTATTAGTTTCTAAAATGAAAGACGCTGCAAAGGAAAAAGGCATTGAAGCAGAAATTTGGGCTGTTGCTCAAGATAAAGCACAGACAGATATGGAACGTGCAGATGTCCTTTTAATTGGTCCGCAAATGCGCTTTTTAAAAAAGAAACTAGCTACTCAAGCAGAATCAGTTGGAATTCCATTAGATGTTATTGATCCAGTTGCTTATGGACGAATTGATGGATTGGCTGTTTTAAACAAAGCGTTAGAATTAATCGAGAATAACAAGTAATCGTTTATTTCCAAATGAAAGCATTTACTAAAAGAAGGAAGAGAGGAAAAACCTTATGAATAAATTTATGGAGGTTTTGGAAAATATTCTATTGCCAATTGCTGAGAAATTGAACAACAATCGTTATTTAGCAGCATTACGTGATGGATTTATGGTTGCCTTGCCGCTAATCATTTTTGGATCAATTTTTGTTGTAATTGCAAACTTTCCTTTCCTAGATAAGATGATAAGCGAAGATGCTTATGCAGCTTATCAAAATGCATTAGGTCCAGCATCCGCAGCAACGCTAAGTATTATGGGACTCTTTGTCATAATGGGAATTGGATATAAGCTGACACAGCATTATGGTCTTGAAGCAATTTATGGAGCTGTTGTAGGGGTTGCATCATTCCTTATTTTAAACCCACAAGAATTAGGGGAAGTAACTGGGGTTATCCCAACAGTTATTCTTGGCGCACAAGGTATGTTCTTGGGGATTTTCACAGCATTTATTTCCGCAGAGCTATATCGCTTCTTTGTGAAGAAAAATTGGACGATTAAAATGCCGCCAGGTGTACCGGACTCTGTATCTAGATCCTTTAGTGCATTGATTCCCATTACACTAACATTAACATTCTTTTTAATCATTCGTATTCTTTTCAGCTTTACACCATTTGAAACAGTACAAAACTTTATTTATACAATTATTCAAGAGCCATTAACTGCTCTAGGTAGTAGTCTTCCAGCAACAATCGTAGTGGTATTATTAATTCAATTATTCTGGTTCTTCGGTTTACACGGACAAATTATTATGAACTCTGTCCTTGACCCAATCTGGTATGCATTGAATGACCAAAACTTTACTGCTTTCCAAGCAGGAACAGAGCTTCCAAACGTTATCACAAAACAATTTATGGATACGTTCCTAGTAGGTATGGGTGGTACTGGGATGACATTGGGGGTTGTTATTCTTATCTTCTTAATCGGTAAGAGCAGACAAACAAAAGAACTTGGAAAACTAGGTGGACCAGCTGGAATTTTCAACGTAAATGAACCAATTATCTTTGGTTTACCAATCATTATGAACCCATTAGTTCTTATTCCGTGGTTATTAGCGCCAGTAGTAGTAACAATCATTACGTATCTGACAATGTCAGCAGGGATCGTTCCGAAACCAGCAGGTATCATTGTTCCGTGGACAACACCGATTGGTATTAGTGGATTCTTAGCAACTGGTAATGATTGGAGAGGGGCAGCACTGCAAATCTTTAACTTACTTGTTGTGATGGTGATTTGGTGGCCATTCCTAAAAGTTCTAGACAAAAATTATTATGAAACAGAGAAAAAAGGATAAGCAGTCAGCAAGATAGAAATAAGTTTTACATTAAGAGGAAGGGGATTTACCTTAGTTAACCTTAAGTGTAAACCCCCTTTAGTTTTAGAAATGGAGTGACAGGGATGGAAACAGATAACAAAATGACAGAAATAGCTTTTCAAATAATTCTTTTTGCTGGAAATGGACGTTCATGTGCAATGGAAGCAATACAAGAAGCAAAAGAAGGAAACTTTGAAGAAGCGGATCGATTACTAGAAGAATCAAGTTCCGAACTTGGTAAAGCGCATGGTTTTCAAACGAGACTACTCCAAGAGGAAGCGAGCGGAAATGGTGCGGGCGTGAATGTGATTTTAGTTCATTCTCAAGATCATTTGATGACAGCTATTACTGTTCGTGATTTAGCTACTGAAATAATTGAGATTTATCGTAATAAATAATTTTGGAGGTTTCTTAAAATGACTGTTCAATACAAATTTCCTAAAGGTTTTTGGTGGGGAAGTGCCACATCTGCAACACAGATAGAGGGAGCAGCGAATGAAGCAGGAAAAGGAAAAAACATTTGGGACCATTGGTATGAGGCAGAACCAAATCGCTTTTTTAACAATGTAGGGCCAGAAACTACTTCTAATTTCTACTATCAATATAAAGAGGATATTCAATTGATGAAGGAAATTGGGCATAATTCTTTCCGCTTATCTATTTCTTGGTCTAGATTAATTCCAAACGGACGGGGAGAAGTGAACCCAGAAGCTGTAACTTTTTACAATAATGTAATTAATGAGCTACTAGCTAATGGAATCGAACCATTCGTTACCCTGTATCATTTTGATATGCCGCTAGAGATGCAGAAAATCGGTGGCTGGGAAAATCGTGAAGTTGTAGATGCTTACCAAGCCTATGCTTTGCAATCCTTCCAGCTATTCGGTGATCGTGTGAAAAAATGGTTTACGTTCAATGAACCGATTGTTCCGGTAGAAGGTGGATATTTATATGATTTTCATTATCCGAATATCGTAGATTTTAAGAAGGCTGCACAAGTAGCCTATCATACAGTTTTAGCACATGCGAAAGCTGTTCAAGCTTTTCGAGGATGGAATCAAGACAAAGATACAAAAATAGGGATTGTTTTAAATTTAACACCATCCTACCCAAGAAGCCAGAATCCATATGATTTAAAAGCTGCGAATATTTGTGATTTATTCTTTAATAGAAGTTTCTTAGATCCTGCTGTTCTTGGTGAATATCCAGAGGAATTAGTAGAAATATTACGTGAACATGGACAACTACCGAATAGTGAGCAAGGAGATTTAGAACTAATTAAAGAAAATACAGTTGATATTCTTGGTGTCAACTATTATCAGCCCCGCCGAGTAAAGGCAAAAGAGCATTTACCCAATCCTTATAGCCCTTTTATGCCAGAATGGTTCTTTGATCCCTATGAGATGCCAGGCAGAAAAATGAACCCTTATCGCGGCTGGGAAATTTACGAAAAAGGTATTTACGATATCATGGTGAATTTAAAGGAAAACTATGGGAATGTGGAATCCTTTATTTCCGAAAATGGCATGGGAGTACAAGATGAAGAGCGTTTCTTGAAAGATGGTCAAATTCAAGATGATTATCGTATTGAATTTATTGAAGGACATTTACAATGGCTGCATAAGTCTATTGAAGAAGGCTGTAATGTTAAAGGATATCATCTATGGACATTCATGGATAACTGGTCATGGTCCAATGCTTATAAAAATCGCTACGGTTTCATTTCAGTAGATCTAAAAACACAGACAAGAACACCAAAGAAAAGTGCTTACTGGTTTAAAAATGTAGCAGCCAATAATGGATTTTAGGAACAACCGTGAATGTTTCTGATATAATCTTTCTAGATATCAAGATAGGTTCTGATCAAGAGTTAAGATCAGAACCTTTTTGAGTAAAAATGTATATGGATAAAATAGTAAAAAATGAATGGAAGGAGACTTTATTTTGTTAAGCTCCCGAATGAAACAAGTATTAAGTGAATTATTGGCAGCGGATACACCAGTAACAGGTGAATATTTAGCTACTGTTAATCATGTGACAGCGCGAACAACAAGAGAAGATATTAAAAACCTAGATGCTATATTAAATAATCATGGTGCAAAAATAATTTCCGTTATCTCAAAAGGTTACACGTTGGAGATTTGGGATAAAGCTGTATTTCAACAGTATTTACATTCTATATTTGTAGAAAACTCACTTTCTCATACTGGTATCCCTAAAACACCAGAAGACAGAGTAACTTATATTATTATCCGGTTTTTATTAAATGATCAATACCTTAAATTAGATGATCTCGCAGATGAACTGTTTGTCAGTAAGTCTACTATTCAACAAGACATTAAGCATGTGAAAGAAAGTCTCCAAAAGTATGACATTATATTAGAAGCACGACCGAATTATGGACTTAAAGCAATTGGGGATGAAATTAAAGTTCGCTTTTGTTTATCAGAGTATGTACTTGATCGTAAAAAGCAAACAATCAGTACAATAGATAGTCCTCATCCTTCTATTTTTAATGAAGAGAAAATGGATAATATCCAAGAAATTATTTTAAGACAAATAAAAAAGTATCAAATTACTTTATCGGATATCGCTATTAATAATTTATTGATTCATATTGTAATCGCCCAAAAGCGGATTGTTAGTGGTCATTATGTAGCAATATTTCATGCTGATTTGGATGAAATTGAACAACAAAGGGAATATCATGTAGCAAATGAAATAGTGAAGGAAGTAGAAGATCTATATCAAATTAAGTTTCCACAGGCGGAGATTGCCTATATTGCCATGCATTTACTTGGAACAAAGTTAGTTACCCAGAAAAAGGGTCATATTGATCATGTAATTGAGGATGATATTCTTCAGCTGGTTCATTTTGTTTTGTCCAAAATAGAAGAAAAATTAGACTTAGGCATTGAAAAGGATGAAGAACTTATCTTTGGAATGAGTATGCATTTAAAGCCTGCAGTTAACCGCATTAAATATGGAATGAATATAAGGAACCCCATGTTGCAAGAAATTAAAAATAACTATCCACTTGCCTATGAGGCAGGGATTATTGCAGGACTGGCCATTAAAGAATACACAGGAATCGAAATGGATGAAAATGAAGTTGGTTATTTAGCGCTTCATATTGGTGCAGCAATGGAAAGAACTAAATTACGTTCAGGTCCAAAACGCTGTTTAGTTGTATGTGCTTCTGGGCTTGGAACCGCCCAGTTAATTTATTATCGTCTTAAATCTTATTTTGGCAGTAATTTAGATGTGGTTGGGACGACAGAATATTATATGCTCGATCAATATAATTTAAATGAAGTTGATTTTATCGTTAGTTCTATTCCGTTTAAGGAGAGCTTTGACATTCCAGTCATTGAGGTAAATGCAATATTGAAGGAAAGTGTTTTAAAGGCAATTGAAAAATTTATTCTAAACCAAAGTAATCATCAGCCAATCGAATCCTTTTTTCGCCAAGATCTTATTTTTTTAAAGAAAACATTCCATTCCCAAGAAGAGGTTTTAACCTTTTTACATACACAGTTAATGAAGAAAGGTTTAGTGGGAAAACCATATTTAGACGCGGTATATGAAAGAGAAAAGGTAGCGCCAACCGCTTATGGGAACTTGGTTGCTATCCCGCATCCGATTACGCCCCAAACAGAAAAAACATTTGTATGTGTATGCACCTTAGAAAAACCTATCGATTGGAATAATAACTCGGTTCAGATTATCTTTTTGCTATGTGTAAAAAAGAACAGTCAAGAGGATTTGCAGGAAATGTATGATGTCCTCGGTAAATTTATTGAGGACCACACAAGTGTTCATAAAATATTAAAGGCAAGTATGTATGAGGAATTTATCCGCATAATGAAGGAAGCATGATGGTTAGAAAGTAAAGAGCGGGGGTTTACCGATATAGGTATACTCCCGCTTTTTAAGTTAATTCTTATTCTCCTACATCTGCCCACTTATATTCATAAGTTGCTCCGAATGGATTTACAAATACATTCTTTACTTTTGGTGAAATCAATTGTGCTCTTGATGCTTGGTAAACTGGTGCAATTGGAGCATCTTCAAATAATAGCTTTTCAGCTTTTAAGAAGTTATCATAACGAGCAACGTTATCAGTTGCAAGTTTAGTTGCTGTATCGCCAACTAATTGATCATATTCTTTATTAGAATAGCCTGTTTTATTGTTTCCTCCATCTGTAATCCACAAATTCATGTATGTGAATGGATCAAGGAAGTCAGGGCCCCATCTAGAAAGTTGCAGCTCATAATCCATGCTAGAATCTAGATCAAGTCGTTGCTCTTTTGGAACTTGTTTAATTTTAACATTCAAGCCTTCTAAGTTTGTAGATAACTGGTTAGCCACATATTCAACTAAAGTTTTTGTTGTTGCATCATCATCTGCTAAAAACTCTAGCGAAACATTATCTGTACCTAATTCTTTTAAGCCTTTTGCCCAGTAATCTTTTGCTGCTTTTAAATCATAAGTAACAAGATCTCCACTAACTTTGCGGAAGTCCTCACCAGTTTCTGGCATTGGAGTAAAGTCAGCTGGGACAAGTCCATTTGCTACGATAGAACCGTTATTTAAGATTTCATTAACTAAAGCATCCTTGTCAAATGCACGGCTAAGAGCTAAACGAATATTTTTGTTTGCTAAAGCTTCTGATTTTGTTTGGTTAAATTTAAGGAAATACACAAATGTGTCTGCTGAAACATTATAATTCTCATCAGTTGAATACTGGTCAACTAAATCAGATGTAAGATCCATGCGATCGACTGTTCCTTTTTCATATAAACCAAGAGCTGTTTGTGGGTCTTTTACTACTTCAAATGTCAATTTATCCATTTTAACGGTGCTTGCATCCCAATAACTATCATTTTTTGCAAGAACCCATGAAGTACCTGTACTGTCCCACTCAGTAATGCTATAAGGCCCGTTTGCTAATAAGTTCTCTGAACTTGTTGCAAATTTATCTCCTTTTTCTTCCACAAACTTTTGGTTTAATGGCAAGAATGTACCAAAAGTAGTTAATGTCTCAAAATAAGGTGTTGGGTTTTCTAATTCTACAACAAGTGTATAATCACCGTCCGCCTTCACACCTAATTGATCAACAGCTAGTTCCCCAGAACTGATAGCAGCAGCATTTTTAATGACACCGTTCATCATATAAGGACCATATTCCGATTTAGTGTCCGGATTAACAGCGCGTTGCCATGCATACACAAAGTCGTTTGCTGTAACTGGGTCACCATTTGACCATTTAGCATCTTCTCTTAATGTAAACGTCCAAGTTAATCCATCATCACTAACTTTGTGATCAGTTGCAATACCTGGTGATGGCTGTGTATCTTTATCTAAACGGTAAAGCCCTTCCATTGTGGCACCAAGATAAACAAATGAAGATTCATCTGTAGCTAAAGCTGGGTCCATTGACGGAATTGCCTCTGGATTTATAAAGTTAAGGACTTTTTCGTCTGATTTACCGTCCTTATCCTTTGAGTCGGTAGAAACGTCGGTATTATCGCCAGAGCATGCAGCTAATACACTTAGCACAAATGCAAACGTGAGAAGTAATAACCAATTTTTTCGTTTCATGAAGTATTCCCCCTGTTTATGTTGTTTAATTCTGAATATTATCTATCTAGTGAACATTCAAAACTATAAAAATTATTATACCTACTAGTAGATGTGGTTGTAAAGTTATTGTTGAATAATTATTGAAAGATTTAGTATATTTAGACCTATTTTATCTGAAGGATTTTATTTTATAAGAAAAAGAGATTCAGAATTATGGAACGATAAGGTTAGAAAATAATGAATATACCTTTCTAAAGATATGTGTTGGGGGGATTATGGAACGATTGTTGTTCTTCTTGCTGTCTTAATCCGTTACGTGATAGAGTTTGAAGGAGTACTGCCTGCTTTTGGGTAGATTATATATAAGGAAGTTGGAAGGAGAGGAATTGAATGGAATATCGCAAAGCGACTAGGGAAGATATTAATCTGCTAATGGAGCTAAGAAAATTCCAGTTAGTAGATGAGGGAATTACTGCAGATAAAGATATTGATAACGAGCTAGAAGATTTTTTTCAAAGGAAATTAGCAGAAGGTTCCCTTATTCAATGGCTTGTAATGGAGGAGAATGAAATAATTGCAACAGGAGCTATCGTAATATATGAATTCCCACCTACTTATACGAACAAGAGCGGAAAAAAGGCCTACGTAACTAATATGTATACAAAGAATGCTTATCGCGGAAAAGGAATAGCTACCACTCTACTAACAAAATTAGTTGAGGAAGCTAAAAGCTTAGGTATTAAGAAAATATGGTTGGGTGCTTCGAAGCTTGGCAGACCTGTTTATAAGAAGTTCGGCTTTAAGGAAACGGATGAGTGGATGGAGTTGGAGCTAGAATAATAATGCAGGAGTGGTTAGGGTCATCCTTTTTGTGGACAGACCCTCTTTTTTATTTGGTAAAAGTGATGGGGAGTTTATTTGGTCGATGAGGTATAGTGGAATGGCAGCAGATGGGGTAGATATAAGCTCATAATTGTGGTATATCAGCCAAAGCAAAGGTGAAATCAGCTAAAGCAGAGGAGGAATCAGCTAAAGTAGAAGGGAAATCAGCCAAACTGGAGGGAGAATCAGCTAAAGTAGAGGAGGAATCAGCCAAAGCCCAAAATACTAGCCAATCTCTCTCACTTCACCCACCAACGCCTACCTCAACATAACTAAAAAAGAGCCTCCGCAAAAGGGAAGCTCTTTCTCAAAATCTATTAATTACGAATCAGATAATCAAATGCACCTAACGAAGCAGTTGCACCAGAACCCATGGAAATAATGATTTGCTTATAAGCGCTGTCTGTACAATCTCCAGCTGCAAATACACCTGGCAGGCTTGTAGCGCCATGCTTATCAACAAGAATTTCACCCATTCTGTTACGCTCCACTGTGCCTTCTAACCAATCTGTATTAGGAACTAGACCAATTTGGACGAACACTCCTGCAAGCTCGATATGTTTTTCTTCACCGGTTTCGCGTTCAACATAAGTAATACCGTTAACTTTATCAGTACCAGTTATTTCTTTTGTTTGAACATTTTTAAGAACTGTAACATTTGGTAGGCTGTTTAAGCGTTCTTGTAAAACAGAGTCTGCTTTTAATTCCGACATATATTCAAGAACTGTTACGTGTTTCACAATTCCTGCCAAGTCGATAGCAGCTTCAATTCCTGAGTTACCGCCACCGATTACAGCGACGTCTTTTCCAGTAAATAATGGTCCATCACAGTGTGGACAATATGCTACACCTTTGTTCTTAAACTCTGCTTCTCCCGGTACGCCAACATTGCGCCAGCGAGCACCAGTTGATAGAATAACAGATTTACTTTTCAGAACGGCACCATTTTCCAATTCGATTTCTATTAAGTCTTTTTTCTCTAAACGCTTAGCACGTTGAAGGTTCATAACGTCAATGTTATATTCTTTTACATGCTCTTCCAGACTTGCTGCAAGCTTTGGACCTTCTGTTTGTTTCACACTAATGAAGTTTTCAATAGCTAACGTATCCATGATTTGGCCACCGAAGCGTTCTGCAACGATACCAGTGCGGATTCCTTTACGTGCAGCGTAGATTGCAGCACTTGCACCAGCTGGACCACCGCCAACTACTAATACATCAAATGGTTCTTTATCAGCAAATTCAGAAGCATCAGCTGTGCTGCCCATTTTTGCTAAAATTTCTTCTAATGACATACGACCGCTGCCAAATGATTCCCCGTTAAGGAAAACGGTAGGAACTGCCATGATATCTTTGCTTTCTACTTCTTCTTTAAAAGCTGCCCCATCAATCATTGTATGTGTGATACCAGGGTTTAAAAGACTCATCACATTCAACGCTTGTACTACATCCGGACAGTTATGGCAAGTTAAGCTAATGTAAGATTCAAAGTGGAATTCACCTTTGATTGCTTTAATTTGATCGATTACTTTTTGATCGACTTTAGGAGCTCTACCACTTACTTGAAGTAAAGCTAATACTAAAGAAGTGAATTCATGTCCTAGAGGGATACCAGCAAAAGTAATTCCAGTATCTTCGCCAACACGATTTACACTAAAACTTGGTGTTCTTTCTAATTCAGCAGTTTCTACTTTGATATGAGCTGACATAGTAGCTAGTTCATCAACTAGGGCTAGCATGTCACGGGATACTTCATCCGATCCCGTGCTAACCTTAAGAACAACATCGCCTTCCATCATTTGCAGATATTGGTTCAGCTGCCCTTTAATTTCATTATCTAGTAACATATAGAGCCACTCCCTTAAATTTTGCCAACAAGGTCTAGGCTTGGCTTAAGTGTAGTGCTGCCTTCTTGCCATTTAGCTGGGCAAACTTCACCTGGATTGTTGCGAACATATTGTGCAGCTTTAATTTTGTTTACTAGTGTGCTTGCGTCACGGCCGATACCGTCTGCATTGATTTCAACCGCTTGGATTTTACCATCTGGATCGATAATGAAAGTTCCGCGATCTGCCAGACCAGCTTCCTCGTTAAGAATGTCAAAATCACGAGAAATTCTTTGTGTTGGGTCACCGATCATTATGTACTCGATTTTGCCGATTGCCTCTGAATGATCGTGCCATGCTTTGTGAGTGAAATGAGTGTCTGTTGAAACAGAGTAAACTTCTACTCCAAGATCCTTCAATGTTGCATATTCGTTTTGTAAGTCTTCTAATTCAGTTGGACATACGAAAGTAAAATCAGCTGGGTAGAAGCAGAAAATACTCCATTTACCTTTTAAGTTTTCTTCTGTTACTTCAATAAATTCACCGTTATGAAATGCCTGAGCTGTAAATGGTGAAACTTCTTTTCCAATAATTGACATAATAAAATTCCTCCTAATATGAATAATTTATTACTAGTTTGGACAAATAATCCAAACTTATGCAAATAATAATTATTACAATTCAACATTTATTATTATATAAACTTAATTATTTTGTCAAGGATAATCTAAAACTTATTAATACTTATTTTAATTTTTATTAATAATAACTCTTGCGTGAATTTGTGAAAAGCAGACAACATAAGTACTGTATTTGCAGTGTTTTTGTTATCGATCTATTAATTTTCATTTATTAAAGATTATTCTCAATTAAGAGGGGGCTCGTTCGCCTATCAATAATATAATCAAGCCTTCTATAAAAATAGGAATACCGTTTTCAAAAAATTAAGAAACAAAACTATGTAAAAGAAGAAGAGGCCTTTTTCATAATTAAAGATTTATTGGAGAAACTACTTTGTATCTAACTTAAATGGGTGGGAAACATTATGATACATAAAAGCATAAATATTATTTTGGTTTTGGTTGGATGCTATCTTCTATACCTTATTGTATTCTGTGTTATCGTGCCTTACTTTTACAAGCCTAAGGAAAACTCTTCTTGGAATCCAGCTGTGAACCTCTCGCAGAACGAAGAGAATGTAGTGTCATCTGATAAAGTAGTATTACTTCAAGACAGGGAAGATTCTGGTTTAGCAAGGTTGCAGTTAATAAAGAATGCAAAGAAATCTATTGATTTATCTACTTATGCCATTCAAAAAGGTACATATTCCGATTTGTTTTTTGCTTCTCTATTTGAAGCAGCAGATCGTGGGGTAAAAGTACGTATTTTACTGGATGGAATGGTCAATCAATTTAATAAGGATTTACGTTTGTATAGCTATGCTATTTATCAGCATCCGAATATGGAATTAAAGTATTATGAACCCCTACATTTAGGAAAGCCTTGGACTTGGAATAATCGATTTCATGATAAGCTATTTATTATAGATGAAGAACTTGCGTTAGTTGGCGGTAGAAATATAGGAGATAAATATTTTAGTGCACAAGGATCTAAAGGAGCTTCCAATGATCGCGATGTGCTTGTGTTTACTGAAAAATTAGAAACAAGTGTGTTAAAGCAGATGAATGTTTATTATCAATATGTTTGGGAACACCCTTTTACAAAAAGTTCCGTAAAGAAACTTTCACAAAGGAAGGAAAAGTTAGGGGAGCGAAAGCGAAAAAGAGCCATCCACTTATTAAAACATGCTAAAGAGGTTTACCCATTGTCGATAGATAAAATGATTAACTGGAAAAAAGATGCATATCCAACGAAAAAAGTTCATTTTCTTTTTAATCCACATCAGCGCTTTAATAAAGATCCTCTTATTTGGAAAGAAATTGTATCACTAAGTGAACAAGCAAAATCCATTTATTTAGAAAGCCCTTATATTGTGCCAACGCAGAAAATGCTGGCATATGTAGATAAAAAGAAAATAGCGATTGATCATTGGAAGATCCTAACAAATTCCGTTGCCTCTTCACCGAACTTAGTTGCATTTTCTGGATATTGGGCAAGCAGGAAGGACATTGTCCATTTCGTTGATGAGTTATATGAGTACCAGCCGAAAACGGAATCGCTTCATGGAAAGACGTATATCTTTGATGGGAAAATTAGTTTAATTGGCTCCTATAATCTAGATGCAAGAAGTACTTTTTTAAATACCGAAACAATGGTATTGATTGATAGTGAAGAATTCGCTCACTTTCTTCAAGAGGAATTAAATAAAACGGTAAATGATCAAAGTCTTCAAGTTTTAGAAGATGGGGCTTATAAATCAGATGATAAAGTGAAGGAAACAGAAGCAGGTTTTTGGAAGAAACTGACGGTAAGGGCATTGTCCTTTTTCGTAAAGCTGGTGGACTTTTTAGTGTAGGCTATTTTCTAGAAAATAGCCTCTGTGTTTCACGTGAAACGCAGAGGCATGATTATTATCCTTAATAAAGGACCATATTTCCTGTATTCTTAGCATGGGTTTCTGCCTTTTTTAAAAGCAAGACAGAGGCAGCGGCAAGGATAAGAATAAAGGAAAATAAAAGCGAATATTGTCCGACCATTTGCGTAAAATCTTTTCCATTCAGCACAAGATCTCGAAAGATATCTAGTACATAAGTTAGTGGAAAAAGGTAGGCAATTGCTTTCCCCCAGATTGGAAAGGCAAGGATTGGAATACGTACACCAGAGAAGAATTGCATTGGTTCCTCAAAAATGGTAAAAAGGATTCCAGCATCTCGCGAAAAGAGAAAGACAATATTTAAAAATCCCCCCCAAACAATGGCAGATACACTAAGAAGAAATAAGGCAAGTGGGACATTTGCCCAATAAATTTCTGCCGCCTTTCCTGTAACAATAAGCACCAATAGAATGAAGGTAGTGAATAGCCATACGGCTTCAAGCAAATTTCCAGCTGCGCGTGCAAACATGATAGTTAAACGATTTGCAGGTGTAAGAAAGATGAGCTCAAGTGTACCAGCCTGACGCTCATAGCTCATATTCCAAGCGGATTGAACGAGACTCCAGAAGAAAATATATCCTAAGTACCCAGTTAGTAAAAACATAGTGATTTGGTCAACATCCATATAGGCCGATAGCGGACTAGATTTCGTTAGGTTAAAGGGTTTAAAGGAATAATAAGACGTAATAAACAATAAAGCTGGCCATAAGAGTAAGGAAAAATAGATTAACTTGTTATGAAAATTATGTTTATGACTTTTAGCCATTTCTGCTTGTAAAATAGAAAACAACTTCATGCAGATTTCTCCTTTGCTAAGGTTAGAATCGCATCTTCTAATCTTGGCCGCTTAAGCTCCAGCTTTAGGATTGGAACAGATTCATTCATACAAATATTAATAAGGAAAGAAGTGGGATCATATGGTGCATCGACAAGAATCACTGTGCTCTCTGTCAGCCAATTAAACTGAATGCTGCAATCGACTAATGCTTGTTTGAGTTTATTTTGCACATTTGCTGATAGGGAACTTGTTTCCATCCTCAAATGATAGCTTTTTACAACAGATGAAATAATTTTTTCTGGTGTGCCATCTAAAATAATCGATCCCTTTTCAATAATATAGATGCGATCACAAAGCTCCTCCACTTCTTCGAGGTAATGACTTGTTAATAAGATTCCTTTGTCTTCCTGCTTTGCTAAGTTTTTCACTAATCCTCTCAATTGTTTGGCTACTGGTGCATCCAGGCCAAGCGTTGGTTCATCAAGAAATAAATATTTAGGATCATTAATAAGTCCTCTCGCAATTTGGAGCCTTTGCTTCATCCCTTTAGAATATAGTTCTACTGGAATATCTTTTGCCTCTTTTAATCCAACTTGATCGAGAAGATAGGCGATGCGTTTTTCCAGCTCTAGACCTGATAGTTGATAGAGCTTTCCGAAATATCGAAGGTTTTCGGATCCAGTCAGCCGCCAATATAGCATTCTTTCTCCGCCAGCAATCATATTAATGTGCTTTTTTACTTTCATTGCCTCTTTTACAGCATCAAAACCATCAATCGTTATTTGTCCCTCTGTTGGATTTAGTAAGGTACTGAGCATTTTAATGGTTGTAGTTTTTCCAGCCCCATTTAAACCGAGCAAGCCAACGATTTCTCCTTCTTTAATAGAGATGTTCAAATCTTTAACAGCACAAACAACTTGCTTTTCTGAACGGAAAAAATTCTTTCTTTTTTTCACTGTGTAATACTTACTAATTCCTTTTGCTTCGATCATTTTTCTCACTCCTTATCCAAAATGCTTTTCTAGTACGTATTTCTCCATTTTTTTCATCAAATATGAGCCTATTGGTAAATAAATTAATCCAAGCGCCGCCATTTTTAGTAATGGAGCCAAAAGCTCATGAAGTGGGGTCCCCTCTATCCAGACCATTCGTAAAGCATCAATCCCATAGGTGAGTGGCATGACTTGGCTGACCCACCTTACTCCCTCTGGTAAAAAGTCGCTGGGAAAAGTGATGCTGCAAACAAGTCCCATAAGGACAAATAAAGTGTTCTGCGTGATATATGTATCTCGAAAGTAGAGCATAAACGATCCTAATACTAATGCCATCGAAAAGGTGGAAAGAATCAAAATGGTAAGAACAATTATGACATGAAGCCAGTTTATTCCTTGTAAATGCAAGCCGAATAGAGAGCCAGCTGCAATAATCACAAGGAATTCCAACATAATTCTAATCAACCCTTGCGCTACATAGCCGAGAAAATATCCCTTTCTAGTCGATGGTGTTAGAAGAAGGGATTCTAGGGTCCCTTCTCGCAGTTCTGTGATAAGTGTCCGACTTGTAATCATTAAAAGAGACACTGAAAAGGAATAAAGTAATCCACCTAAAATGCAGTAGGAAAGATAGTCATCTGTCCCCGCATAAGCAGAGAAACTGGATGATAATTCTCCTTTAAAAACAAAAAAATAGGTAAGATAGGCAAAGACAATAATATAAATGGCGCTTAATATATGACCTAGAAAAAAAGACCAAGGAAAAGCTCTTTTCATCACGAGATAATTTCGCCAAAAAGTAGCAGAAATGCTCAACCACATTTATGTATCCTCCTTTTGACCAAGGGAAGGCTAATCAAAAAACTGATTTAAGTCGACCTTCAGTTGGTCTAATTTTTGCAAATTTGTTTCATAAAACACAAAGTGTCCATGTCTTTCCCCTTTTATTAAGCACGCCTTTTCTAAGATTTTTAGATGCTTAGAAATTGTGGCCTTTGCAAGCCCGGTAGATTCAGATAATTGCAGTGTACAAAAGGGATGCCGGGACATTTGTCTTAATAATTGTAATCTCGTTTTGTCCCCTAATGCAGAGAGAGTAGAAAGCAAGTCTATTGGGACTATATCTTGACTAGCTCCCAGCTGATTAGGAAAGGAGACATGCAAATAAACAATGATGGCAGGAACCTCTAAGCCAACTAAGAGATGTGGAGCGATAAAGCTGGATGGGTATATCGTCAATGTTTCTATCTCTTCATAAGCAAAAATCCAGGTGTCTGCTTTATAAAACCGTATCGATTTTTGATCAAGTTTGAAGCGTGGATGGATAGCGTTGATCGCTTCATAGGGATTTGCTGCTATTGCCTTTTTTAATTCATGAACAGATTTAACTAACCACGGCTCCATTCGGTATAATTCGCGCGCAAAATAATTTTGCTGGTAATCATAGAGCAAATCGCAAAGGAGATTCCGATAATAATTAGGTTTTTTTAAAACCTTTTGTTGATTTGTATTTGCGTCTGTAAAATCGCTTTTACCTAACAGGAAAGCAAGAAATTGCTGTTCTGGCAGTAAACGTAATCGTTCAATGGCTTCCTCAACATGCTTCTCTTCCAATAAAAGATAATCATTCAAATCGAGAAAATTAAGCCATTCATTACTAATTTCCCCAAAAAATTGAATCATTTTCCAATGCTTTTTTGATATTTCTTCTTTTGTTTTTTCTGCCCAGTCTAACCTCGTCAGGTGATGAGCTGGATTGTGTAAAACATGTAAACTTGTTAACATTTCACGAAATGGGGAGTAAATGACACGTACATGTTTTTCAATCCAAATGTTTACTTTATCCATGGATCTCTTCCTTTTATTTTGATTCGCTAAAGAGCGAATCAAATTGATAATTTTGCAAAATTATTCAGTATTTTATAGAGAGAGGTAGGATTTGTCAATGGGGAATTATTCTTTACTGTGAAAGCTGGCATTTAGGAAGGGGATGAAAGGCACATAGCCATTATAGAAAAGAAAACCCGTACCGAGATTTCGATACGGGTTAAGAAAACAAGAGAGTTCATTACGGTAAAAAAGTATGGATGAGATCCATACATGATTCCAATACTTCTTCTGGAGCTTCGTCTCGCTTATTGAAATTTCTTGCTCGCCAGTTTACGCTCCTTAATTGGTCTGTTAATATATACCCTGTAATATTTAGTCCAGGAGGCAAGGCTACTTCAAACGGCCAATCTCCGCTTCGCGTGCGAATCGGACAGACGATAGCAAGACCTGTTGCGTAATTAAAAGATTCGGGACTTAAAATAATACAAGGGCGATGACCGGCTTGCTCCACCCCTGATTGCGGATTGAAGTCTAAAAAGCCGATATCCCCCTTTTTAGGAACAGCGTTATTAGTAGAAACGTTTCACAAAACACAATAAAAAAGACCCAACAAAGTGCAAAGATTTAAGTAATATCAATGTTTTATATTGACATTCTTTCCTCTTTTACCTCCGTTAGATCTCCCCACGTTCATTGGAACTTATCCTTTAAAAAAGTCTTTTAGTACTTGGAAATCTTCCATTACATCAATCTTATTCGGCTCTGCATTTTGCAGTCTTTCTACCATTGCTGGTATGTCATTTAGATCTTTGTTATCAGTATATTCAATAAAGGATAACTCATGCAGCCAATCATTATAAGAATGTTTTGCTTTTCCATAGCTATTTCCGAACACTAGACAAGGTGTCTTAGTGATAATAGAAAAGATCATAGCATGCAACCGATCTGTAATGATTAACTTTTTGGAACCAATTTTATCAAGCGTTTTTAAGAAGTACTTTTCACGGTCCGCATAATCAATCACATCAACCTCTGATAAAACCGTATCTGTCCGCTCCACAGACTCCGTTTTTCCAAATAACTCCATTAAGTCGGAAACAAAGCTTTCTTCTGTCACCTTCTCCTTATCTGCTCTTAGAACAAATAGAACACCATCACGTTCCAGCTCCCTTGGCTCAATAGACAGAGATAATACCATATCTGGAGTGTAAATAACATTTGCCTGGAAGGTTTCTTTTAAAATATCTAAAGTTTGATTCTCTCTTGCCACTAAAGTTAGATTAGGATTTTGATTGTATGCCTCTTGGCTTTTCCGCTTCTCTTCTCTACCTTCCTCTGTATCCTCAAAAAAGGCGGATTGTGGAAAAACAATTGTTTTGTAGTCTTTAAAGGATGAAACTACTTTTCTACGATCTTCCTCAATATCTACGTATAAACTTCCGAGATTTCCTCCACCTGTAAAACAAACAATATCATCTTCGCTTATAATCTTTTTGACTAGCTCTATTCCTTCTTCTGTTGCATAGTCCATAATTTCAATATATTCATAGTAAGGAAAACAATTTTTAATAAACTTCTCCTCAGCATAGGCAATAGCTTGATCCCCAATATTCGTATAACTTGGCGATCCAAATAGGAATACTTTTCTCTTATTATTAAATAATGCTTCCTTATCTACATTAGGAGCAATTCCTTTTACAATATTCCATTCTTCTTTCCTTGCTTGATTTAACATAACTTTATTCCTCCTTCTCACTTCGATAGAACCTAGGGTTAATTGTCATGTACCCAAAACAAGCTATAAATATTCCGAAAACATTAACTTTCTCCTTTACTTTTTTTGCTTCCATATCAATAGAATTGATTTGCCATCGTTCGGAGAATCTTCTCCATAATTAAAAGGAAGCACGGCAAAAAAAATAAAATAAAAGGAAAAATAAACAAACTGATAGAAAAATGAGCTTTTTGGTAGAACATCCTGAATGATTAAAGAATTAACGACTAGAATCGACAATAAGTTAAATAATACACCTCCCCCATGAATCAATGTCTGCTGCCATCTTTTTTTCTTCTCTATCCCTTTATAGTGGCAGGCAGCATCTACAAAATAAAGTACATGAATATGCATACACCCTATAGAAAACAGTCTTTTTCCCCTGCCAATCGTTAAATCGCCCTTCAACCCAAATATCCATACAAAGAGTTGATGCCCGGCAGCATGAACTAAATTAACAATAGGCAAAACGACGAAAAAGGCCCATGCAAATTTGTCGAGATCACTTAGAGTAAACATCTTCATCCCCCTTCTCTCCCCTTTTAAGATGGCAGTTTAAGTTACTAGTTATCTTTTAAAATTTGGCTATATGTAAGATACCTCTTCCGCATTGGAACCAATCCCGTATTAGAGATTTGATAGATATTGGTAATATTTATATATAATTTTTTGGCAGATAGTTGATTTCGAAGGGAGAGTCTCTGGATAAATACCCCTTTCTCGAACAGCTGCTCGAATGACTGCGATGGGGTGTAGTCATTGTACTGCTGGAACCTGCTCTGATTGTTTGAATGATCTGTATGCTATGCAAATATAGAAACCTATATTATTTTATGGTAGGGGTTTTCTTTTTGATAGACGGAGCAAAATCAAGCCAGCCAGTCGCTACGCTCCTGACCGATAATCTATGTGAAACAAGAAAATGACGAAGGGAATGTGGACTTTTTACTCATTTCTGCAAAATATCGTATTCTTTTCTACTGATTTGGATATGTATATGTATATACAATGTAGAAACGAGATGATAGAATGGTTTACAACGACAAAGAAGGAAACCAGAATAAAAGTTCACATGACAAAAAAGGAGGAAAACATATGACAACCCTTCAAAAATGGGGAAATAGTTTAGCCGTCCGCATTCCTACTCATCTTGCTAAAAACATTGGGGTAGATAACGGTTCCGAAATAGAACTTCAATTATGTGATGACGGAATCATGATCCGCCCCGCTAAAACGAAACCTACATTAGATGATCTACTAGCCAAAATAAAAGGGAGACCCAATCCACATTTAGATTATGACTTTGGCAAACCAGAAGGGAAGGAATACATTTGAATAATATTAAATATATTAATTAGAAAACGCTTGCAAGTTAATTTTTCGTGATATATACTAACTTATATCGAAACGTTTCTATAAAATTCATCTGAAAATGGAGGGAACAAGAATGAATTTCAAAAAGAAATTTGCATTGCTAGGAACCACAGCATTACTTGCAGTAGGATTAATGGCGGGATGTTCTGATAGTAAAAATGATGCTAGTGACTCAGAAGTACTAACCGTTTGGGGAATGGGAGATGAAGTGAAGCAGCTCCCTAAAATGGCGGAGGAATTTACGAAAGAAACAGGCATTGAAGTAAAAATTCAAGCAATCCCCTGGGCTAGTGCTCATGATAAATTACTGACAGCCGTAGCTTCGAAGGAAGGACCTGATGTCCTTCAAATGGGCACTACTTGGATGCCGGAGTTTCAAGAAGCTGGTGCATTGGCGGATATGGGGCCATTTATTGATAAAAATGATCATTTAAAGCCAGAAAACTTTTTCGAAGGGTCAGTAGAAACAACCAAGTTTGATGATAAGTATTACGGGATTCCATGGGCGGCAGAAACGAGAGTTTTATTCTATCGTACGGATATTTTAGAATCCGTTGGATATAAAGAGGCGCCTAAAACATGGGCAGAGCTTGAAGACGCCGCGAAGAAATTATCAGAACGAGGAGACAATATGTATGGTTTAAATGTCGATTCGAAAGAACAAACACTTGGTTTCATGTTTGCTCGACAAAATGGTTCTGAATTACTGTCAGATAAGGAAGAAGCGCGATTTAACCAAGCGCCGTTTGTAGAAGCAGTGACGTTTTTAAATGATATGATCCAAAAAGGTTATGCGCCTAAACAGGACTTAGGAATGGATGTTTCGCAAACGTTCTCAGGAGATGCTATTGTACCATTGTTTATTAGTGGTCCGTGGATGGTGAAAACAGTCAATGATACAGTGCCGGATATCGAAGGCAAATGGGCAACTGCCGTTCTTCCTGCTGGAAAAGATAATAATGATTCTAGTCTTGGTGGATCGAATTTAACCATATTTGAACATTCGAAGAAAAAAGATCAAGCGGCACAATTTATTGATTTTATGGTCAGCAAGGAAAACCAATTAAAGTGGTTAGAATTAACAAATGCCATGCCAACAGTAAAAGAAGCGTGGAAGGATGAAAAGCTAGCCGGAGATCCATTATATGAAGTATTTGGAGCACAAATGGAAAATTCTCATCCCATGCCATTGATTCCAGAATTTGAAGAAATCGCTCAAAACTATTTGAAGCATTTTGAGAAAATTTATTTAGGTGGAGCAGATGTACAGACAGAGATGGATGCATTTAATGCAGAATCAGAAAAGGTTTTAAGTAAATAAATGAGCAGAAAGGAGTATCTAAAACATTAGAGGAAGCTATCTGAATAAACCGTTCGATTAGAAAAATATCTTTCTAATCTGAATGTGTTAAAAGGAATCTTTCTCTAAAGAGATGCTCCTTTCTATTTAAAGTAAAGGAAGTGCTTTAAAATTGAGAAACTTTACTAGTAAAAGAGCCCCATATTTATTCATTTCTCCTGCATTGCTCTTACTAATGTTGTTTTCCTTAATTCCTATAGTTGTAGCTTTTTTTATTAGTTTTACAGATATCAGCTTAGTTGGATTAGCGGATTGGTCACAGATCAATTTTGTGGGATTAAGTAATTACAAGGAAATCTTAACAGATCCTGTTTTCCTCAAGTCTATTGGAAATACCTTGTTTTATGTAGTGATTGGTGTGCCTTTAGTTATCGCCTGTTCCTTAGGAATCGCGGTTATGATTAACTTCGGGGAAAATAAAATATTTCAATTTTTTCGGTTGATTTTTTATACGCCGTCGATAACAAATGTGGTCGCCGTAGCAGTGGTTTGGAGTTATCTTTATAACCCGAGCTTTGGATTTTTAAACTATTTACTGTCTCTTATCAATGTTTCTCCAGTACCGTGGCTGCAAGATCCGACAATGGCGAAAGTGTCATTAATTATTCTTGCTTTATGGCGAGCAATTGGTACGAATATGATTATTTTTTTAGCGGCTCTTCAAGGTATACCGAAAGAATATTATGAGGCTGCCTCATTAGATGGCGCTAATCGACGTCAACAATTATTTCAAATTACGATACCAATGCTTAAGTTTGCAACTTTCTTTGTAACGATTACGACGATGATTGGCTGGCTCCAGTTTTTCGAAGAACCGTTTATTATGACCAATGGCGGGCCTTTAGATAGTACTACTTCCGTTGCGTTATTTATTTACCGGAACGGGTTCCAATTTAGTAAGTTTGGTTATGCAGCGGCAGGGTCATTTATTTTATTTATTGCGATTATTATCGTTACCTTGATTCAATTCCGCATTCAGCGTAAGAGTGATGAAGAATCATTATAGGAGGAAATAGCTATGCATACATCTCAAAAGCAAATGAGAACTTCAAAGTGGATTGTTGGAATTATTCTTACTGTTGGCGGATTTTTTATGGTCTTACCATTTATTTGGATGCTGCTTTCTTCCCTGAAAACGGATGCAGAAATTATGCAGTTTCCTCCAACTATTTGGCCGCAGGAGATTACTTTTGCTAATTTTAAAGAATTGTTTTTAGCGTTTAACTTTGCCGTGTATTTAAAAAATACATTAATTATCGTCCTATGCTCATTTGGCGGACTAATTTTGAACGCGATGGCAGGATACGGCTTTGCAAAATATAACTTCAAGGGAAAGAATATTCTCTTTTATTTAGTGCTTGCGACAATGATGATACCTGGGCAAGTCACAATGATTCCAGTCTATTTGATTTTAAACGCAATGGGTTTAACAAATACAATGGCAGGGATTGTTCTTCCGGGTCTAGTGGGGGCTTTCGCCATTTTCCTATTCCGTCAGTTTATGTCTACTATATCGAACGAATTATTAGAAGCTGCTCGATTAGATGGTGCGAGTGAATGGAAAATATTTTGGAAAATAATTATGCCTGTTTCACGCCCGGTTATAGCTGTGCAGGGAATATTGACCTTTATCGGTGCGTGGAATTCCTTCTTATGGCCGCTAATTATGGCGAATGATGAAAAGTATTATACATTATCTGTTGGTCTACAGCTTTTAAAAGGACAATATGCAAGCAATTATGCTCTGCAGATGGCTGGTTCTACCTTTATGATTATTCCAATCATTATTGTATTCATGATATTCCAAAAATACATCCTGCAAGGATTCAATGTATCAGGATTGAAGTAAGGAGCATGTAAATGAGACAAGAAGATTTAGTTAAATTAGTGGATGAAATGACAGTAGAGGAAAAGGTAGATCAGCTTCTACAGCTTTCTGCCGATTTTTATACAAAAAAAAGTGAAGAAATGACAGGACCTTTAACTGATTTAGGGTTAACAGAAGAAAATATCAAACAAGCTGGCTCTACATTAGGTTTATCGGGAGCTGAAGAAGCTATTCGTATCCAAAAGGAATATATGAAAAAGCATCGCTTAGGAATTCCAACCTTAATGATGGCTGACATTATCCATGGATTTCGAACGATTTTCCCCATTCCTTTAGGTTTAGGGAGTTCCTGGAGTTTAGAAGCTGCGGAAAAAATGGCGCGAATTTCTGCATTAGAAGCTAGTGTATCTGGTTTACATGTAACCTTTTCACCGATGGTTGACTTAGTGCGCGACCCTAGATGGGGGAGAGTGATGGAATCAACAGGAGAAGATGCTCATTTAAATAGTGAATTTGCGAAAGCGTTAGTGCACGGCTATCAAGGAGAAGACTTGAAAAGCGATACAGAACGACTAGCGGCCTGTGTAAAGCATTTTGCTGCATATGGTGCTCCAGTGGGAGGAAGAGACTATAATACGGTCGATATGTCTGAACGGCAACTAAGGGAAAGCTATTTACCGAGTTACAAAGCTGCTATTGATGCAGGTGCTAAATTAGTAATGACCTCCTTTAATACAGTGGACGGGATTCCCGCAACTGGGAATGAGTGGCTTTTTAGAAAAATATTAAGGGAACAGTTTGGTTTTGATGGGGTAGTAATATCTGATTGGGGAGCAGTGAAGGAATTGATTGCTCATGGCGTAGCTGGAAATGAAAAAAAGGCTGCGGAGCTTGCCATAAAGGCAGGAGTAGATATTGAGATGATGACCACTTGTTATGCTCACTATTTAAAGGAGTTAGTAGAGGAAGAAGTAGTAGACGAAAAACTTTTAAATGAAGCAGTGCTAAGAATTTTAGAATTGAAAAATGATTTAGGGTTATTTGAAAATCCTCATCGCGGAGCAGATGCGGATCGGGAAAAAGAAGTAATACTGTCACAATCTCATCGAAATGCATCCAGAGAAATAGCAGCAAAATCAATTGTATTGCTAGAAAACAATGGAGTCCTGCCGTTATCTGCCAATCAAAAAGTAGCAGTTGTCGGACCGGGAGCAGATTCACAGGATATTTTAGGAGCTTGGTCATGGCAAGGGAAAATGGATGAAGCTGTGTCGTTACTTGAAGGGATGCAAACGAAATCTGCTAATATTCTCTCAGCAGAAGTACCTTGTGATTACTTTGAACTATCAGAAGACATGATTTCAAGTGCACTAAAAGCAGCGAGTCATGCAGAAGTCGTTGTATTAGCTTTAGGGGAACAAGAATGGATGAGTGGAGAGGCGGCCAGCCGAAGTAATATTTCCTTGCCGAAAGAACAGATAAAGCTTTTTAAGCAATTAAAGGATACAGGTAAACCGATAATCGTTACGCTGTATAATGGCCGACCGTTAGATATTAGTGAGCTAGATGGAGCAGCTGCCATTTTAGAAGCGTGGTTCCCTGGTACAGAAGGTGGAAATGCACTAAGTGACATTTTATATGGAGATGTAAACCCAAGTGGACGTTTAAGCATGAGTTTCCCAGAAAATGTGGGGCAAGTGCCAGTTTACTACAATGGAGATAATACAGGTCGTCCTTATGAAGAGAATCCGGACGAAAAATATGTTTCTAAATACTTGGATGTTTCAAATTATGCACGTTATCCATTTGGCTATGGATTAAGCTACAGCGAAGTTGTTTATAACAATTTGCAAGTAGATAAAGAGACCATATCGGAGAATGAAGCCGTGACAGTTACGGTGGAAGTGGAGAATAGAGGCAACTATCCTGTCACAGAAACGGTCCAGCTTTATATTCGTGATCTAGTCGGAGAAGTGGTGCGTCCTGTTAAGGAATTAAAGGACTTTAAGCAAGTTTATTTAGAAAACGGAGAAAAGCAAGTGGTAACATTTATTATTTCGGAGAAGCAGCTTCGATATACCCACAGAAATATGCAATTCATCAGTGATGATGGCGATTTTGAAGTAATGGTTGGTCCAAATAGCATAGAACTTCAATCAAAATGTTTTAAATTAAAAAAGATAAGAGGATAGGGATGAAGATATGAATACTCAAATAGTTACATTGAATGGGAATAATACGACATTTTCATTTCTTCCTAGCGGGGATATATATGAGATTTGTCATAAGGATATAATGGTTAACCAACTCATAGGGAATTTATTAGATGGCAGTGCTAACCAGATCTATTTGCGTGTGTTTAAAAATGGGACAATTCTTTCAACACCATTACTAGGTATTCAATCGGATAGCAAGCTGGCAGTAGGTGAGCGTGTATTAATTTGGAATGGCACCTTTCAAGGAGTATCCTATGAAGTTAAATTTATATTAACTTTACAGGATGTATGGTTCTGGGAAGTTTCTTTACAAGGGAATCAAACAGTAGACTTATTATATGGACAGGATATTGGCATTGCGGCAAAAGGAGCCGTTCAATCAAATGAAGCGTATGTGTCTCAATATATCGATCATTACATCGATTCACAGCACGGATATACAATTTGCTCCAGACAAAATCAGCCGCAAGAGGGTAAATTTCCGTATCTACAACAAGGATGTTTGCAAAAAACAATTGGATTTAGTACAGATGGATACCAATTCTTTGGAAAGTCCTACAAAGAAACAAATATTCCTGAGGCATTACAGAGAGAAAGCCTTCCAACAGAGGTTTATCAGTATGAAATGGCTTATGCGGCCCTGCAAACAGAGAAACGAAATGTACAAGAGAAGCAATCGTTCGTTTTTTATGGTTCTATCTTGGAAAACCATCCAGCAGCCGTAGAGAAACCTTGTTTTACTACGGAACAAATAGAAAAAATTTGGGTAGAAGCAAGCAAGTTGGAACAGGTTACAAAACCAGTAAATAAAATGACATGTATCGTTAATCAAGTTATCAAAACAGAAAGGTTGACTCCTGAGGAAATAGATGAGTTATTTGGTATTCAACTAGAAAAAGAGATAGTAGATCAAAAACTTTTGTCCTTTTTTACCGATAATCAACGTCATGTTGTATTAAAGGAAAAGGAAGTTCAAATGGAAAGGCCGCATGGTCATATCCTTTTAAGCGGAACTGACTTAGTAGTAGATAAACCGGTAATGGCTACAACGGTCTATATGTATGGAATTTTTAATTCCCAAATTGTTTTAGGGAACACTACCATGAACAAAATGATGAGCAATAATAGAAATTCACTTAATATAATGAAGAAATCTGGTCAACGGATTTATATAAAAATAAATAATCAGTGGCAGTTATTAGCTATGCCATCTGCATTTGAAATGGGCTTTAATGTTGCTAAATGGTATTACAAGCTTGCGGACGACTTGATTACAGTGACAAATTATACCTCTGTTGAAGAGCATGAGATTAAGCTGAGCATCGAGAGTAAAAAAGGGAAAAAATATGATTTCGTCATTAGTAATCATATTTTAATGAATGATGGAGAGGATTCTGTACCGTTTAAATGGGAACAATCAAATCAAGTCATCACATTTAATGGCACACCAAGTTCAACTGTCGATCAAGGCTATCCAGAGCTAACTTATCATATCCATGTTGAACAACCCTTTACGTTGAAGGATGAAACGGTTTTTGTTTCTCTTAAGGAAGAATCTGACTTCCCGCTAGTCATGTTAGAATTGCTGCAAGAACATACCGTAAACCTTACTATTCAGGGGAATTTGCACAGAGGAAATTATCAGCATCATCAAAAGAGCGAAAGTATAGAGACGGAAAGCTATGAACGTTATCTGGATGGATTATTAAATGGTTTTCAGATGAAGCATGAGAATCCGCTCATCCAAGAAGAAGTAGAGAGAATGAATCTGCTTAGTAGATGGTATTCTCATAATATGCTAGTCCATTATCTGTCTCCGCATGGGTTAGAGCAATATGGCGGGGCTGCATGGGGAACAAGGGACGTTTCACAGGGGCCGGTGGAATATTTCTTTGCTGTTAATCGCCCTGAAATTGTCCGTGAGATTTTGAAAAAAGTATATGCAAACCAATTCGAAAATGATGGGAATTGGCCGCAGTGGTTTATGTTTGATCGCTTTGAAAAGATTAAAGCAGATGAAAGTCATGGCGATGTTATTGTATGGCCGTTAAAGGTAGTTGGAGATTATTTAACATTTACAGGCGATACGAGCATATTAGCGGAGTCTATTCCATTTACAGATCGGGATACATTTGCGAAAACAGAAGAGTCTTATCCGTTAATGGAGCATGTTAAGAAGCAAATCCACTATATAGAGGAAAATTTTCTGCCGAATACGTTTTTATCCTGTTATGGAGATGGAGATTGGGATGATACATTACAGCCATATGATAGCAGGTTAAAGAAAAATATGGCTAGCAGCTGGACAGTAGCGCTTACCTACCAGACAATCCGTAATTTAGCGAGAGCGTTAGAGAGCTATGATAGTCTGTATGCAGCATACCTTTTTGATTTGGCTAAAAATATTAAAGCGGACTTTAACCGTTTTATATTAAGTACAGATACCATTCCAGGATTTGTCTATATGGAGGATTCGGATCATGTGGAATTAATGATACATCCAGATGATAAAAAAACAAATATTCAATACCGATTATTACCCATGACAAGAAGTATGATTGCGGAATTAATCACACCGGAGATGGCCGAACATCATTATCGAATTATAAAAGAAAATTTATATTTTCCGGATGGAGTGCGGTTAATGAATCGGCCTGCATCTTATAAAGGCGGCGTAAGCACTAACTTTAAACGTGCGGAACAGGCTGCTAACTTTGGAAGGGAAATTGGTTTGCAATATGTACACGCCCATATTCGTTTTACGGAAGCAATGGCGAAGTTAGGGAAAGCAGAAGAAACATGGAAAGGATTAAATACGATTAATCCAATTGGTCTCAAAGATCGTGTAGAAAATGCAGCTATTCGGCAGAGTAATGTTTATTTCAGCAGTTCTGATGGCGATTTCAAAACGAGGTATGAAGCACAAGAGAATTTTGGTAAACTTAAAAATAGAGGTATTCCTGTAAAAGGCGGCTGGCGTATATACTCCAGCGGGCCAGGAATTTATATTAATCAGTTAATAAGCAATGTGTTAGGGATTCGCCAAACAGCTGCAGAGGTTATTATTGATCCAGTTCTGCCAGAAAGCTTAAATGGTTTAACTGTAACATTTCAATTATTAGATAAGCCTGTAGAGATTAAGTATATACTCAGGTCTAAAGATAGGAAGGCGATCTTTAATGGAAATGTTCTAGAGAACAGACTAGAAGATAATCTTTATCGGCAGGGTGGAATATGCTTAAATAAGGAAGCAATGAAGAAAGTATTACAACAAGAAAATATATTAGAAGTATACTGCTAATAGGAAGGGGTGAAGGCAATGGTAGGGATTAAAGATATAGCTAAGGCAGCTGGTGTTTCTATTTCTACCGTATCCTATGCACTAAATGGCAGTCCAAAGGTAACGGAAGCCACTCGTGCAAGAATAACTGCTATTGCAAATGAGCTCAATTATATTCCTAATATGGCAGCGAGAACATTGAAAAAGCAGGAAACAAAAATTATAGCTGTCTATCTTGCAGATTATGGCGGGAGCTTCTATGGAGAGCTATTAGAAGGAATTAAACGGGGTCTTGCCTATTACAACTACGATATGATTGTTTGCAGTGGGCAGAAGTCCCATCTGTTTCTTCCGGAAAGAATGGTAGATGGGGGTATTATTCTAGATTGGACCTTTAGCACGGATGAAATTATTCAATTTGCTAATCGAGGCCACTCTTTAGTTGTGCTGGATCGAGAAATTAGTTGTCCAAATGTTAGAAAAGTGTTATTGGATAATAAAGGCGGAGCAACGCTTGCGGTGGAAAAAATAATTTCAAGTAATCTGGGAAAAGTTTATTTGGTAACAGGTCCAGAAAAAGCGTTTGATAGCCGGCAGAGGCTGGAGGCAAGTGAACGCGAATTAGCACGCTATGGCGTAGAATATGAGGTTATTCCCTCTGCATTTACGGAGGAATCGGGTTATGCAGCAGCAGAAATCATTCATTCGAAGATGACATGCTCACCGATTACTATTTTTTCTTTTAATGATGAAATGGCTGTAGGGATTTATAAATATTTTAAAGATAAAGATAGAAAGATAGGCACAGATATTTCTCTTATTGGATTTGATAATATAGAAATTGGCTCTTTTCTTAATCCGTCATTAGCGACAATTTCTTATTCCAAACATCGTTGGGGAATGGTTGCCGCGGAAAAAGTGGTTCAGTTGATAAATAATGAAGAAGTCGAGGATGAATGGATAATTACCAGTTTTGTAGAAGGAAAATCATTTATTTCTAATAAAAAGTAGGGGTGGAAAAATGGCTGTCTCTAAAGTGAATTTTCGTTCTGAAGTTTTAGGAAAAGCAACTTCTATGAATATTTATCTACCTGATAAAGGGAATAGCCCCCTTATTCCTGTTATCTATCTGTTACATGGCTGGTCTGATGATGACGAAGCTTGGTTAACTGCTACATCACTAGAAAGATATGCGTCAGAGTATGAATTTGCGATTGTGATGCCTCAAGTGGATTTAAGTTACTATGCAGATATGGTAAATGGAAATCGCTATTGGACGTTTTTATCGGAAGAATTACCTGCATTAGTGAGAAAGTGGTTTCGTATTTCCGATCAGAAAGAGGCTAGCTTTGTTGCTGGACTATCCATGGGCGGCTATGGAGCAACGAAATTGGCTCTCACTTTTCCCAATCGCTTCAACAGCTTTGCCTCTTTATCAGGAGCAATGGATGCCGTGGAATTGTGGAAGAGGGATAAAGATAGAGACAAAGCATTTGCAGATATTTTTGGATCTATTCAGCAGCTGGCTGGCAGTGAAAATGACTTATTCTATCTTTTGGAGAAGCTAAAAGAAGATAGCCAGGTGAAAATGCTGCAAATATGTGGTACAGAAGACTTCCTTTATCAGGATAACTTAAAGTTTAGAGAGAAAGCGCAAAAGAAAATAAGAGATTTTCATTATATTGAAATGCCGGGAGATCATAACTGGGCATTTTGGGATAAAACAATTCAGATTGTATTAAAATGGTTTGATGAGAACTATAAAGAAGCGAATAATTAAAAGAAGGGACTGTCCATTTAGGGATAGTCCCTTTGCTGTTTTCATGAAAGAAGGATGCCTCTTTAGGAAAATTATAAATTCCCCAAAATTCTTGTCCCATGCGCTTCTTTCATTCCTAACTCCGAAGAAAGCAACGGCAGGTTAGCAGATGTTATTCCGCCGCCAGGAATAATAATAATTTTTTCAGCAGCATATTCTATATAACTTTTTAGTGCAGGCAGATTGTTCTCTATTCTGGTTGATAGAGGGCCGCCATGCGTTAAAATACGGTGCACGCCATGGGATGCGAGCCAATCGATTGCTTGCCATTTTAGCTGAGGAGCAATTTCATCAAAGGCCATATGAAAGGTAATCTCCATCCCAGCGGCAGCGTCTATGCATTTCTCCAGCGCTTCTTCATCAATCCAGTTAGCTTTATTCAAGCAGCCGATTACAGCTCCATTTATACCAAGCTCTTTAAAAAGGTGGATATCTTGGCGCATAATATCTATCTCATGCTCGTTATAAATAAAGTTTCCGCCTCTTGGGCGAATGATAGCCATCACCTTTGTATTGGTGTTTCTGCAATAGGAAATCGTTTTTGCCGCAACGCCATAGCTTACTGTTGTTCCTCCAACAGAAAGGTTATCGCATAACTCAATTCGATCTGCCCCTTTTTGGATGGCGCTTGGAACAAGTGTGAAGTTTTCTACACATACTTCTTTTATCATTATTGTCACCTACCAATCTAATTAAGATAGTATCATATATGGACATAAAGGAACGGTATAATAAGTGGCTATTGTTTTCTCTTTCCTAATATGTTAAAGTATTTGGAAAATAAGAGGTGATGGAAATGGTTAAACGCACACTTAGTATCTTTCTTTCACAATTACATCATCATAAACAGTAGTCTTGCTATTTCGATTTAAAAATCGTACATAGGAAGGCTATTTCTCATGAAACCGCATTTGATTAAGTTTTACTACTTAAATCAAGGGCGGTTTTTTATTTTTAAACAGGAGGCTAAAAAAATGAAGAAGATGAATTATCAAAATGTAAAGGGAACACTCGATTATTTGCCAGAAGAGGAAGGAATTAGAAGAACGATCCGCAGAACGATGGAAGATGTATTCATTCAGTATGGCTGCAAGCCGATAGAGACACCAATCCTAAATTATCAAAGCTTGCTTGCTTCTAAATACGCTGGCGGGGCAGAAATATTAGAAGAAATGTATACACTTTCCGATCGGGGGAAAAGAGAGCTGGCGCTGCGATATGATTTAACGATTCCTTTTGCGAAGGTTGTTGCAATGAATCCAACATTAAAAATGCCTTTTAAACGCTACGAGATTGGCAAAGTTTTTCGAGATGGACCAATAAAGACCGGCCGTTACCGGGAGTTCACACAATGCGATGTGGATATTGTAGGTGTTCAATCGCAAGTGGCCGAAGCAGAGCTCATGATGATGGCATTAGATATTTTCAGAAGATTAAAGATGGACGTGACGATTCAATATAATAATCGTAAATTATTAGTTGGATTTCTCCGTCAGTTAAATATTACAGGTCAAATGGTAAACCGTGTGATTTTGATTTTAGATAAAATCGAGAAAATTAGTAAAGAAAAAATAAAAGAAGAACTAAGGGAGACGGGATTAGACCAAGTGGCGATAGATGCTATAGAATCTTTTTTACAAAAGGACTTGGACGGTATTGTAGAGGAGTATCGACAGTTGGCAGAAAAAGAGGAGATTATCAAACAGGGGTTAGAAGAATGGAATGAATTACAAGCATATTTAAAGCAGCTAGAAATTGAGTCATGTTGTTTGTTTAACCCATTTCTTGCGCGAGGGCTTGAAATTTATACAGGAACGATATATGAAATTTTTTTAACAGATAAAAGCGTAAAGTCAAGCATCGGGAGTGGCGGAAGATATGATAACGCGATAGGAGGCCTAATTGGTTCCCAAGAAACTTATGCAACAGTGGGCATTTCTTTTGGGCTGGATGTCATTTTTGCCGCTCTTTCATTAGAGAATAGCTATTTAGAAGCGGAAAGGCTAGACTACTACATTATTCCAATTGGTCGCCCGATGGAAGCTATATCAGCAGCAAAAGCGCTTCGAGACCAAGGTTTTAAAGTGGAATTAGAACTAGGAAAGAAAAAACTGGCAAAAGCTTTAGATAAAGCAAATAAAGAAGGTGTCAAAAAGGTCATTATAATAGGAGAAAACGAGGTAGATGGAAATACGTATAAAGTGAGAGATATGGAAACGGGAGAGGAATGGCTAGAAGCTTTTCAATATTAAGTAGGATGGGGCAGTAGATGGGAGACATTTACTGCCTTTTTATGTTTGTCAGGATTAGAAGCGTGTCAAAACCCATTTCAAGAAAAAAGGTAAAAGAAAAAACATATCCATATTCCTTTTCATATAAGTTAAAAAAAATTACCTTTCCGGTCGCATAGAAAAGCAAATTCTCTAGAAAACTTCATAACAGATTATTTCCACACAAGAGAAGCATACTACAAAAGAAATAATATTTAATAGTAGATATTCGTTGTAATGTTACTTAAATGATGATAACATAAAGTTATGTAACATTATTGGGAGGCAAACCGATGGAATATGTCGATCCTATAAAAGAAATTGAGAGTATTAATGCGATTAAAGAAGTATTAAGAAAACAATCTCAAAGAGACTTGCTCCTTTTTGTATTAGGTATTAATACAGGAATAAGAGTTAGTGATTTACTCGCATTAAAAGTTCGGGATGTAAGAGATGCGTCGGGAATTAAGGAGTTTTTGTATCTTCGTGATTCAGATGAAGTGAAGGCATACTATTTAAATAGTAAAGTGCATACTGAATTGGAGAAATATTTGCAAGAACATGAATTTGAAGAAGATGAATTTCTTTTTAAGTCTCAGAAGAATAATCAACCGATTACTCGTCAACAGGCCTATCGGATTATAAACAAAGCGGCAAAATTAGTTGGAATTTCTGGGAAGATTGGAATGCATACCTTGAGAAAAACATTCGGCTACCATGCCTATCGAAAGGGGATTGCTATTTCTTTATTGATGCATGTATACAATCACACTTCCCGTTCGGAAACATTAAAATATATAGGCATTGAAAAGCACGAAAAGAGATTAGTTAAAGTGGACGTTAATCTTTAATAAAAAACTCCACCAAGTTTGGTGGAGTATAAATGGCCTATAGATAATCATCATCGTTACTAGCGTTCGTATCGATGTCAACATTCGTTAATTCGTTAACGATGTCCTCATGTACTTGCACTTGCAATGTTTCTTGATCTTTCATAAATTTGAATACACCATTATTGAAATCCGTACCATGTTCTTTAAAGAAAATCCCTTCATACATTACCTGCTTTGTATGATTAAAAATTAGACGGTATCCATTTTGTTCTTTTACTAAATATGCACGTACACCTTTTTCATATTGACCTTCAGGGTTTTTCAAAAAACGAGCGACCGAAATGATATGAAGATCAACAAATGGGATTTCACGTAATAACGAATTAATAATCGAACCTTTTGCAATCTGCTCCCAACGACTTTGCGCTGTTTGACCGAGAACAATTTGGGTGATGTTTTTTTCTCTAGCTACTTCTGCGATTACCTTAGAGATTGGTCTTGATTCCTTGTCTTTAATGATAAACGCATCCGCACTATGACGTTCAGCTAACTCTTTCCATCTAGAAATATAGTTTGACTTTTCTGCATCCAGCTCATCAAACGGTTTGGAATCCACCGTTAGAATATAGAGTGGACAATCAAGCATATTAGCTAATTTACAGCCTCGTTGTATAAGACGTTCACCGTTAGGACCGTAATAAACGCAGACGAGAATACTTTCATCCATGCGTTCTTTTCCATTTATCATGATTTTTTTCACCTCAGGTATAGATGTGAATGATTTACACCATTAATAATAAACTATGTATGACTATAACGTATGCTACTTTATGAGTCAATGGATTTCTTAAATTATCCAAATGAACAAATATATTTATATTCTTTTACTAATAGTAAGGTTAGACATCGTTTCCATTATAAATACCTTTTTGACTTAAGTTCATCAAAATAGAACCAATTTAAAGGAGGGAAATTAAAAATGACTTGGTTACATTTTATGATATTGTTTCCATTTATGTTTGCCTTAATTGTGCCTTTTATTTATAAAAGGCTGACGCCGCGAATTCATACTGGCTGGTTTGTACTATTTGTGCCATTTCTTATTTTTATCTACCTGTTGACGTACATTCCAAAAGTGGCAAAAGGAGAGGTGTTTACTTCTGCGGTTAAATGGATACCAGCCTACGGTATTAACTTTATAACCTATTTAGATGGGCTTAGCTTAGTTTTTGGATTGCTGATTGCTGGGATAGGAAGTTTAGTCATTTTATATTCTATTTTCTATTTATCAAAGCATCGCGAGGCGTTGCATAACTTCTATGTATATTTATTGTTATTTATGGGAGCGATGCTTGGGCTAGTATTGTCTGATAATTATTATGTTTTGTATGTTTTTTGGGAAATTACGAGTGTGTCGTCCTTTCTGTTAATTGCTTATTGGTATGAAAGGGACCGTTCTAGATATGGCGCACAGAAGGCAATGTTGATTACTGTTTTTGGCGGACTTGCGATGCTGGCGGGTTTGATTATGCTTTCTATTATGGCAGATACAACCAGCATAAGAGAAACGCTGCTTCAACTTGATTTAATTCAAGGCCATGCTTTATTTATACCAGCAATGATTCTCATTTTGCTAGGGGCATTTACGAAGTCTGCCCAATTTCCGTTTAGTATTTGGCTTCCTGATGCCATGGAAGCACCGACTCCAATCAGTGCTTATTTACATTCGGCAACGATGGTTAAAGCAGGAATTTATTTAGTTGCTCGTCTAACTCCTATTTTTGGCGGGACGATGGAGTGGTTCTGGATTGTTGTAGGAATAGGCATTTTTACTTTACTATATGGCTCCTTTAATGCCGTGAAGCAGACAGATTTAAAAGCATTATTAGCGTATTCAACCATTAGTCAATTAGGATTAATTATGAGTCTGCTTGGCTTGGGTTCTGCTGCAATGTATAAAGGGTTAGCTGTAGAAGAAGCAGGGCTGTATGCAACAGCGATTTTTGCAGCGATTTTTCACTTAGTAAATCATTCCACCTTTAAGGGCTCTTTATTTATGGTCGTAGGAATAATTGACCATGAAACCGGTACTCGGGATTTGCGGAGACTTGGCGGGCTAATTCACTTAATGCCAGTTTCCTTTACCCTTACTGTAATTGGCGGTTTTTCGATGGCTGGTCTTCCACCATTTAATGGTTTCCTAAGTAAAGAAATGTTCTTTACCGCTGTTGTGCAAGCATCGGAAATGGAAATATTTAAACTTCAGCATATTGGAATTTTTATTCCTATTATAGCTTGGATTGCTAGTGTATTAACGTTTGTTTATTGCATGGTATTAATTTTTAAAACATTTAGAGGGAAAAATAAAGCACCAAAACTAGATAAGGTGGTGCATGAGGCACCGATTGGCTTGTTACTCTCGCCTATCATCCTAGGTGCGCTTGTTATTCTTTTCTTTTTTATTCCAAATGTTGTCTCGAAGTTTTTGCTAAAGCCAGCATTTGCAGCCGTGCTGCCAACACTTGCGCATACGGTCGAGTCGAAAAAAATTAGTGCTTTCCATGGATTTAATACAGAGCTTTGGATGACGATTGGTGTGGTGGGATTAGGCACGATATTATATTTACTTTTACGAAAATGGTATAAGATTTATCGTTTATATCCACAAGCCTTTACATTAAGTAATTTATATAATCTAGGTTTGGAATATCTGGAGAAATTCTCCAAGTCCATTACTGATTTTTATATGACTGGCTTTTTACGTGATTATTTAGTCTATATATTTGGCTTTATCATTTTAATCATTGGGGGATCCTTGTTCCTATTTAATGGTTTTACATTTGATATGTCACATGATTCACCAATTACTATCTTTGATATGGGAATAGTAATTGCAATGATAGTAAGTTCTGTCACGGTGCTGTTCTCCAAATCGAGAATTACATCTATTGTAGCGGTTGGAGCGCTAGGATTTCTTGTTTCATTTTTCTTTGTTCTTTTTAGAGCTCCAGATTTAGCACTTACGCAATTAGTAGTAGAAACGGTAACTACTGTATTATTCTTGCTGTGCTTCTATCATCTGCCGCAATTAAAGAAAGAAATTAGCAGGGTACCTTTTAAAGTGGTTAATGCCATTATTTCGATTGGCATAGGGCTAGTCGTTACACTGATTGCTCTATCTGCAAATGGAACCCATCTATTTGCTTCTATTTCAAGCTATTATGAAAACTCCTATAAACTGGCCGGCGCAAAAAATATCGTTAACGCCATTTTGGTAGATTTCCGTGGTATTGACACGATGTTAGAGATTCTTGTGCTTACAGTGGCAGGTTTGGGCGTTTATACGTTAATAAAGGTAAGACTAGTGGGAGGAGATAAGAATGAAGGAACCAAATGATATTATCATCCGAAGTGTTGCAAAGGTTGCTGTCGTCATTATCCTCACCTTTGCGATCAATCTTTTTGTCTCTGGACACCATTTTCCAGGTGGCGGATTTATTGGCGGTCTTACCTTTGCGGCAGCGATTATACTGCTTTTTCTTACCTTTGATATTGAATCCGTACGAAAGAACCTTCCTGTTGACTTTAAAGTATTAGCGGGAGTTGGCGTGTTAATCGCTGTTTTGACAGGGGTAGGGGGAATGATATTTGGGGAAGCATTTTTAACCCAAGCCTTTGGATACTTTGATCTGCCGATTTTCGGAAAAACAGAGTTGGCGACTGCAGTCCTTTTCGATGTGGGTGTGGCTCTTGCCGTTATCGGGACCGCCATAACAATTATTATGACAATAGGGGATGATCGATAATGGAGACGTTAATGTCTATTCTTGTAGGTGTCTTATTCTCTATCGGAATCTACCTTATTTTAACAAAGACATTATTACGAATTATTTTAGGGACATCTATTCTTGGTCACGGTGTAAACTTGCTTATTATTACAATGGGTGGATTGAATAAGGGAGGGCCACCTCTCTTAGGTATAACCGATCATACTTTTGCAGATTCTCTGCCTCAGGCATTGCTGCTTACGGCCATTGTCATAAACTTTGCAACAACAGCTTTATTTTTAGTACTAAGCTACAGAGCATATAAAGTACTAGGCACCGATGATACAGATTTATTAAGGGGTAATGAGGATGAATAATATTGTCATTTTGCCGATCATCCTTCCTATCGTATTTGCGATGATCATGGTTATTTTTCGAGATAAAGTTATCCTTCATCGGATATTAAGCTTAGTAGCAGTTTTTTCTGTTTTTATTGTGGCGTGTGTTTTAATTGATCAAATTAAAACAGACGGGATTCAGTCCATTCAATTAGGAGGATGGGAGGCGCCGTTTGGTGTAAGTATGGTTGCCGATATGTTTGCAGCAATTCTTGTTCTCGTTACGAGTGTTATTGGGTTTTGCTGTTTGCTGTACGCATTTCATTCGATTGGGGAACAATTGGAGAAGTATTATTTTTATCCGTTATTCTTGGTTTTGATAACAGGTGTAAACGGTTCTTTCCTTACAGGAGATATATTTAACCTATTTGTTTGTTTTGAAGTAATGCTTGTTGCTTCATATGTCCTGATTTCATTAGGAGGAACAAGGGTTCAGCTAAGAGAATCGATTAAATATATACTGATAAATATTATTTCATCCTTTCTGTTTCTCGTTGCAATTGCTTATTTATACGCCATTACTGGAACGCTAAATTTTGCTCATTTATCTGTCCGTATTGCAGAGGTTGGTCAAGGCGGGCTTATGACGACGGTAGCAATTTTATTCCTAATTGTATTTAGCTTAAAAGCTGGATTGTTTTTATTCTTCTGGCTACCAGGCTCTTATAGTGCACCACCAACAGCTATTTCTGCTATCTTTGCTGCGCTGTTAACCAAGGTAGGAATGTATGCGATTATTCGAGTGTTTACCTTGATTTTTTATCATGAAGTTCACATTACCCATTTATTAATTGGAATTCTCGCAGCTATTACAATGACCCTTGGAGCAATTGGAGCTGTAGCCTATAGAGATATCTATAAAGTGATGACCTATAATGTGGTTATTGGTGTTGGGTTTATTTTAGCGGGTGTTGCTACGTACTCAACAGTGGGGATGACTGGTTCCATCTACTATTTCATTCATGATATGGTGATTAAGGCACTTATCTTTCTACTGGGAGGCACAATTATTCATCTGACTGGAACAAGTAAATTAGATGAGATGAGTGGATTGATTCGTTTGCACCCGCAATTAGGCTGGATGTTCTTTGTTGCAGCTTTATCCTTATCAGGAATTCCTCCACTAAGTGGATTTTTAGGAAAAATATTTATTACAGAGGGTACCTTTACTGCAGGATATTACTGGTTAGGTGCATTCGGACTGATCAGCAGCTTATTTGTCCTTTATTCTATTATGAAAGTATTTATGGCTGTGTTTTGGGGCTATACCGATTTAACACTAGAACAAGAAAAAGGGACCACGAAGGGATTAATGCTGCCAATAGCTTTCCTTACTTTCTTAACCATTGCATTAGGGATAGGGACAGAAGGGATTCATGAATATGTAGATTTGGCAGTTGAAGGCTTGATGGACCCCAATTATTATGTCAAAGCTGTTTTAAGCAATAATTAAGGGAATTTAAGTAGTAAATAGACAGAAAGGGGTGGTATCCATGCCTATGCAGATATTGATCAACTTATTAATCGGTATCATCTGGATGTTTTTACAGGACACATGGAATGTCTTAACATTTTTCACTGGTTACTTGTTCGGTATACTAGTTTTATTTATCTTGCGTCGCTATTTGCCAACTAAATTTTATTTAGAAACATTTTTTGCGGTCGTAAAGTTATTTTTTGTTTTTATTGAGCAGCTGTTTACCTCAAGTGTTGTTGTGATTAGGCAGATAACAAGGCCAAGATTAAATATTTCCCCAGGAATATTTTCGTTAGAAACGGAATTAGAGGGGGAATTGGAAGTCTCCTTACTAGCTCTATTAATGAATTTAACTCCTGGTTCTGTTGTAGTAGAGGTTACTTCCGATAATAAAAAGTTCTTTATTCATGCAATGGATATCCCTGCACAAAAGGAATCCATCTTTCGTTCAAAGGAAAAATTCGAAATGGCCATAAAGAGGGTGACTCGCTATGATTGATCAATTATTGGTTGGATCGTTAATTTTACTGATTATATCTATTCTTGCAACAATATATCGTCTTATCAAAGGACCGTCAGCACCTGATAGAATACAGGCATTAGATAGTTTAGGAATCAATCTAATTGCAGGAGTAGCGATTTTTTCCGTTCTGCTTCGGAATACAGGTTTTTTTGAGGTGATTTTATTAATTGGAATTTTGTCGTTTATTGGAACGATTGCTTTTGCCCGATATATGGAAAGAGGTGTAGTCATTGAGCGAAAACAATCTGATTGAACTCATATCTGTTCTGCTTATATTCTGTGGCGCTATTTTTTGTTTTCTGAGTTCCCTTGGATTAATAAGACTGCCAGATGTATACACAAGATCTCATGCTGCATCCAAAGGTTCTACTATGGGAGTACTCTTTACCCTTGTTGGCACATTTGTCTTTTTTATTATAGAAGGTGTTTTTAGCATTCGCCTGTTCTTGGGAATTTTCTTTGTTTTTTTAACTTCTCCTGTTGCATCCCATGTCATTGTTCGTTCCGCTTATCGCTCAAAAGTTAAGCTTGCGGATATAACGGTACAAGATGATCTGAATGCTGAAATGGATAAAGAAGGGATAGAAACAGTGGAAGTAATTCATAAATAAAGGGAAAAAAGATATAGAAGGCCAGCGATTTTTAATTGACGAATTTTTGTGGATTTTATATAGTAAGAAAAGATATACCCGTACTGAAACGGGAGAGGTTCATAGCAAATACCCTCTATAAAAAACTATGGATACATGCAATTCACGCCATGTCCATAAAGGACATGGCTTTTTTGTTTGATTCAGCTAGTTTTTCTGCGTAAGGTAAATGCCTCTCTTTTAAGCAGTGTTGGGAAACACCAAACAAGGAGGACTTTTTCATGTCAGGAAGAAAGAACGAAGAAGGATTAACAGATTTAACTTTGTTAGGAAATCAAAATACTCAATATAAAAGTGATTATGCACCAGAGGTATTAGAATCAGTGGATAATCTTCATTCGGATAGAGATTATTTTGTGAAATTTAATTGTCCTGAATTTACAAGTCTTTGCCCAATAACAGGACAGCCTGACTTTGCGACAATGTATATTTCTTATATACCAAATAAGAAAATAGTGGAAAGCAAATCTTTAAAGTTGTATTTATTTAGTTTTCGCAATCATGGAGATTTTCACGAAGATTGTGTCAATATTATTATGAATGATTTAATAAAACTGTTAGATCCAAGATATATTGAAGTATGGGGAAAATTCACTCCAAGAGGCGGAATTTCCATCGACCCTTGGTGTAATTATGGAAAACCGGGCACTAAATTTGAAGAGATGGCAGCACATCGATTAATGAACCATGATATGTACCCAGAAAAGGTAGACAATCGATAAGAAAAAACCAGTCAGCGACTCGTTATGTAGAGTAGTTGACTGGTTTTTCTTTTGGATTAATAAGATTATGGCAAAATATTTCCAGCGGCACGATAAATGCTGTACCATTCTTCTCTTGTTAAATAAACGTCACTTGCTTTTATGCAATCAATTAATCGATCTGCATTCATTGTGCCGATTACTGGCTGCATATTGGCAGGGTGACGCAATAACCAGGCAATCGCAATGGTTGTGTTACTTACTTGATATTTGTCTGCAATTTCATCAATTTGTTGATTTAATTCAGGGAATTTATCGTTGCCAAGAAAAACGCCTTCAAAGAAACCAAATTGGAATGGGGACCAAGGCTGAATCGTTATATCATGTAAGCGACAGAAGTCTAATATGCTGCCATCACGGTTAATGGCTGAGTCGTTTTCCATATTGACATTAATCCCATTAGAAATCATATTCGCATTTGTAATACTTAATTGCAATTGGTTAGCCACAATTGGTTGTTTCACATATTTTTGCAATAATTGAATTTGCATTGGATTTTGGTTGGAAACACCAAAATGGCGAACTTTTCCTGATTGCTCCAAAATGTCAAATGCTTCTGCTACTTCTTCTGGTTCCACTAAAGCGTCTGGGCGATGGAGTAGAAGAGTGTCTAAATATTCGGTGTTCAATCTTTGTAAAATACCGTCTACTGATTGCAAAATATGTTCTTTGGAGAAATCGAACATTCCTGTTCTGATCCCGCATTTAGATTGTAGGATAATATTTTCGCGAACAGTTGGTGACATATGTATAGCGTCAGCAAATATTTCCTCACAGTCACCTTTTCCATAAATATCTGCGTGATCAAAGAAGTTAGCACCATGTTCTAAAGCAGTTTGGACAAATCGTTCTGCTTCCTTTTTTTCTAATGAATTAATACGCATACAGCCAACTGCCACTACTGGCACTTCTAAATTACTGCTACCTAGCTTCATAGTTCTCATGATTTCTACTCCTCCTAAACTATATGGAAAGCGCTTTTATTGTTTCCTCATTCATTTTGACATATGAACGGCTTAAACGGCAAATATTATGTACTTTTTATCCCGCACTTAATCCTCCTCATACTGAAGGGAAATGAAGGAAACAAAGTTAGAAATAACTGCCCTGTAAAGATCAAATAAGCGAACTAACCATCAGCAGTATTATGAGGAAAACCAACTGATGAAGGTTTCTTTATAAAAGAAATGAAAGATGTCCTATTTACTATCCCATACAAGTAAACATATAATTATTATAAAAAAAAGAAAACGCTTACAAGAAAGGTGGAAATAGAATGAGAGGTTTTATAAGGAAAGCGTTTATTATTGTAATACTTATTTTTTTGTTGTTTCCCTTTGGAAGTGAAAAATTTGTATCAGCGGCTTCTACAAATGGGACGATGATGCAATACTTTGAATGGTATTTACCGAATGATGGAAATCATTGGACAAGACTTCAAAATGATGCTGCAAATCTTTCTAGTAAAGGGGTAACGGCAGTTTGGATCCCTCCAGCATATAAAGGAACAAGTCAAAATGATGTTGGATATGGTGCTTATGATTTATATGATTTAGGGGAGTTTAACCAAAAAGGAACGGTCAGGACTAAATATGGTACAAAAGCCCAATTGAAATCGGCAATCGCTGAATTACATAAACAAAACATACATGTATATGGCGATGTAGTAATGAATCATAAAGGAGGAGCTGACTTTACAGAGACTGTAACTGCAGTTGAAGTAGATCCAAATAATCGAAACCGGGAAACATCCGGCGATTATCAAATATCTGCATGGACAGGCTTTAATTTTCCTGGGAGAGGCAATACGTATTCTCCATTTAAATGGAATTGGTATCACTTCGATGGGACTGATTGGGATGAGAGTAGGAAAATAAATAGAATATATAAATTTCGGGGAACTGGTAAGGCTTGGGATTGGGAAGTCTCAAGTGAGAATGGTAATTATGATTATTTAATGTATGCAGACATTGACTATGAACATCCTGATGTAATCAATGAAATGAAAAAATGGGGAACCTGGTATGCAAAAGAATTAAATTTAGACGGTTTTCGATTAGATGCGGTTAAACATATAAAACATGATTACCTGCGGGACTGGGTAACACATGTAAGAAACCAGACTGGTAAAGAGATGTTTACTGTAGCGGAATACTGGCAGAATGATATTGGGCAGCTAAATAACTATTTAGCAAAGACAAATTATAATCAGTCTGTTTTTGATGCACCTCTCCATTATCATTTTCATTATGCATCTAATAGCAATGGAAATTATGATATGAGGAATATTCTAAAAGGAACTGTAATGGAAAGCAATCCTAGGCTGGCAGTTACTTTAGTGGAAAACCATGATTCCCAGCCAGGACAATCTTTGGAGTCTGTTGTAAGTACATGGTTTAAGCCCTTAGCCTATGCTTTCATTCTAACAAGAGCTGAAGGATATCCATCTGTTTTTTATGGAGATTACTATGGAACGAAAGGAAATAGTAATTATGAGATTCCTTCTTTAAAAACGCAGTTGGATCCGATTCTAACTGCTCGCAAAAACTATGCATATGGTTTGCAACGTGACTATATTGATCATTGGGATATTATCGGATGGACTAGAGAGGGAGAGGCTGCAAGGGATAAATCAGGACTGGCGACGTTAATAACAGATGGTCCTGGAGGATATAAATGGATGGAAGTAGGAAAACAAAATGCTGGAGAAGTCTGGTACGATATTACAGGGAATAGAAAGGAAACAGTCACTATTAATAATGATGGCTGGGGCCAATTCTATGTAAATGGCGGTTCTGTTTCTATTTATGTACAAAAATAATAATAAAGAGAAGAGTTAGCCAATCTTACTGGAGCAACTCTTCTCTTTTTTCGTTCTCTTAATCCTCCATCGTAGAAAGATCGCCTGTTGGAAGACCAAGCTCCCAAGCTTTCAGTACTCGTCTCATAATCTTCCCACTCCGAGTTTTTGGCAGCTTTTCACAGAATTCGATTTCTCTTGGAGCAGCATGAGCAGCCAAGCCGGTTTTTACAAATAATCTTATCTGCTCTTTTAATTCATCCGTTTGCTCATAGCCATCAACCAATGCAATAAAGGCTTTGATAATTTCCCCTCGAATTGGATCCGGTTTACCGATGACGCCAGCTTCTGCCACTGCTGGAAATTCGATTAATTTACTTTCCACTTCAAATGGTCCAACTCTTTCTCCAGCAGTCATAATAACATCATCAACTCGGCCTTGGAACCAGAAATATCCCTCTTCATCCATATAAGCAGAGTCTCCTGAAACATACCATTCATCATGTTGGAAATAGCTATTAAATTTTTCTTGGTTGTTCCATATTGTATGCATCATCGAAGGCCAGCCTTTTTTTATGGCTAAATTCCCCATTTGGTTTGGCGGCAGAATGTTGCCATTGTCATCTAAAATTACTGCTTCAATTCCCGGTAATGGTTTCCCCATTGAACCTAATTTAATATCCATACATGGTAAATTGCATATTAGTTGAGCACCAGTTTCCGTCATCCACCAAGTGTCATGGATACGATGTCCAAACACATCGTATCCCCATCGAATTACCTCGGGATTCAGTGGTTCGCCAACACTTAATATATGACGTAACGAAGAGAGTGTATATTTTTCTGTTACCTCCTCTCCAGCCGCCATTAGCATTCTAAAGGAGGTAGGAGCACTATACCAAACAGTCACTCCAAAAGTTTCGATCGTTTTATACCATACATCAGGACTAAAGCGACCTCCTGCCACAACATTTGTTGAGCCTGTAAGCCATGGCCCAAAGATTCCGTAGGAGGTACCTGTAACCCAGCCAGGATCAGCTGTGCACCAATATACATCCTCCTCTTGTAAATCCAATACCCATTTTGCCGTCTGATAATGTTGGATCATAGCATTGTGAACATGAAGCACACCTTTAGGCTTTCCTGTTGACCCAGAGGTATAGTGAAGGATTAAACCATCCTTGCGATCGACCCATTCTATGTCTAATTCTGTAGATGCTGTTTGAAAGTAATGAAGGAAATCCTTTGTTTTATCGTCTTCTTGGATATTTTCACCGATAATAAAAATAGTTTCGAGAGCAGGTAATTCTGTATGTGGAATTCTATTTACTAGTTCAGGTGTGGTTATAATTACTTTTGCTTCACTATCAAAGAGACGGTCTTTCACCGCATCTTCCATAAAGGCTTCGAACAATGGGCCGACAATGGCACCTAGTTTGATTGCTCCAAGTAAAGCAAAATATAACTCTGGGGAACGAGGCATAAAAATAAACACTCGATCTCCCTTGTTTACATTTCCTACATCCTTTAATACATTTCCAGCTTTATTGGAGAATTTCTTTAAGTCTTTAAATGTGTATGTTTCTTTTCTTGATGGATGAAAATAATGGAGGGCTACTTTATTGGCGCGGTAGTTTTCAGCGTGACGATCAATAGCTTCATAGGCCAAATTAATTTTTCCAGTCTGATGCCATGAAAAATCCTTTTCTGCTTGAACCCATTTGAAATGTTGGTACAGCTCCTCATAGTTTTCAAGGTTATGTCTGCCTTTTACAGGTGGAAACGCTTCCAATTTCATTAATACATCCCCCTCATTTCAATATTTTTACAACACCATTATAATGGGTAAACACTATATATACAATTTTAATGTTGTAATTAAATAAATATTCCTACGTTTTAGAAAAATAGGGAGAATGTATGGGATAAAAGATTACTATAAAACTCCATCTTATTAGATATAGTAAATTATCAATAAAATTAGTAAATAAACAAATAAAGATATAACTTGGAACTTAAGAACAGAGTAAAACCTTTTATTAAATTTTTGAGAAGGAAGAGGCTTCTCCTTCCATTCTTCTAAATAATCATTACTTTTTAGAATAACATGATGGAACCGTCTGAAACTGAATGTTACTCCGTCGAAAAAACCGCCCTTAGCAATATACATAAATAGAAAAATAACAATATAAAAGAAAGTTAAATAAAAGACGGCATTAATATAATGAACAAAAGAATATGACGATGAAGAGATAAAAAAAAGAATGAATGTAAGAAAGAGATTTATAAGAAATATAGACCATTTTTTATTTTGCATGAAGTTTCACCTTTTTTAATTAAGTTTTTAATCACGAATAAAAGTATTTTACCTTAACTCTAATTGAAAGTACATTTTTAGAAAAAGGGATAGAAATTCAATATTTCAGAAAACCAGTATTTTCATTTACCTTTTACACTAAAAGTTGTAATAAACCACTGTTATGTGAAACAGCACTCGCTAAAAAATTCTAGTATAATAAAATAATCTGCTAATATATGGAGAAAAAGTATATTGGCATATGGATATATTTTACAATAGTGGGGCCTTTTGAAGTATTTTTCCCCTCTTTTTTGATAATAATTTTTAGAATTTTATCAAAAAAGTAAGCGTTGTCTTTATTGTTTTAATGCAGTATAGTGCTGTTTTAGTATAACAATATTTGAAATTATCTCTATATTTAGTCTTTACAACTCTACTAGAATAATAGTATACTCTCTTTAGCTTCTTTTTTAGATGTAATTTACAGAATAATATAACAATGGGGGGTCTTTTTTAATGAAGCGCAAATTTACTTGGCTGCTTTCACTGACGTTAGTGTTAAGTGTATTTTTAGCGGCATGTTCTGGTGGCGACGACAAAGGGTCTAAAGGTTCAGATAAGTCAGCAGAAAATAAAGATGTAGAACAAGTATTAAACTTAATTAACGGAGATGCAATTCCATCCATGGATCCATCAATGGCTACGGATGAATACGGTTTCCAATTCTTAGGAGCTACTATGGAAGGTCTTTATCGTTTAGGTAAAGATGCTAAGGTAGAACCAGGTATTGCAGAATCTCACGAAGTATCTAAAGATGGTTTAACTTGGACATTCAAGTTACGTGAAGATGCTAAATGGTCAAACGGAGATCCTGTAACTGCTAACGATTTCGTTTATGCTTGGCAGCGTGCAGTAAATCCTGACACTGGTTCTGAGTACGGTCCATATATGATGGGTGGCGTAATCAAAAACGCTACAGAAATCAATAAAGGCGAAAAGAAAGTAGAAGAACTAGGAGTTAAAGCAGAAGACGACCATACTTTAGTTGTTGAACTTGCTAACCCAACTGCGTATTTTGAATCATTAACAACATTCGGTACATTCTTACCATTAAATCAAAAATTTGTGGAAGAAAAAGGCGATAAATTCGCGACTAGCTCTGACACTCTTTTATCAAACGGTCCATTTGTTTTAGAAAACTGGGAAAGTACTGCGCAAAAGTGGAATCTTGCTAAAAACGACACATACTGGGATGCAGATACAGTTAAGTTAGAGAAAATCAACTATGTAGTAGTAAAAGACGCTCAAACAATGGTTGACCTATATGAAAAAGGCGAAGTTGACCGTGCTTCATTATCATCAGACTTAGTTGACCAATACTCTTCTCATGAAGACTATACAGTTAAAGCTGATAACTCAGTGTTCTATCTAAAAATTAACCAAACAAGAAACAAAGCGCTTGCTAATAAAAACATCCGTGCAGCGATCAGCCGTGCGTTTGATAAAGAGTCATTAGTTAACACTATCCTAAACAATGGTTCTTTAGTTTCTAACGGTTTAATTCCAGCTGATTTCACTCCAATGCCAGATGGCAGCGGTGATTTCCGTAAAGTTAGTGGAGATTTAGTAACATATGATACTGCTGCTGCGAAAGAATTCTGGGAAAAAGGCCTAAAAGAATTAGGTACTAAATCTGTAGAAATTGAATTCTTAGGTGGGGATACAGACGTATCGAAAACAATGAATGAATACTTAGCTAATCAGTTACAAACAAACCTACCAGGTTTAAAAGTAACATTGAAACAAGTACCATTTGAACAACGTTTAGACTTAGATACTAACCAAGATTATGATCTTCAATTAGCTGGTTGGGGTCCTGACTACCTTGATCCATATACTTTCTTAAGCTTATGGGTTACGGATGGCGGAAATAACAAAATGGGTTACTCAAATCCTGAGTACGACAAGTTGTTAGAAGAAACGACAACAACTCTTGCTACAGACAATGAAGCTCGTTACCAAAACTTCTTAAAAGCTGAAAAAATTCTATTTGATGATGCAGCAATCGCTCCTGTATATCAACGTGCTGGCGCATTCCTATCATCACCAAAAATTCAAGGCTTAATTGATAATCCATTTGGACCAACTTATGAATACAAATGGGTATCAATGGGATCTGCAGAATAATTTTGCTTTTATGAAAAATTCGATGCTATGAAATAAGAGGGAGTGTATGCTTTTATAGCATATACTCTCTTGTATTTTTGAGTAGGAAAATTCTGATTATAGCAAAAATAAATTATTATGCTATAATAAACAAAGAAAATTAGGAGGTGCACAGATGGCTCGATATCTTCTTCGACGTTTATGGTATATGTTCATCACGTTATTCATTATCGCGACAGTCTCCTTCTTCCTGATGAAATTCCTTCCGGGAAGTCCGCTGCAGGCAGAAGATAAGTTAAGTGAAGAACAAAAAACAATCATTTTGGAAAAGTATGGACTGAACGATCCTATTCCAGTTCAGTATGTTCGTTATTTAGGAAACCTTGTGCAAGGGGATTTAGGGGTTTCGTTTAAATTTGATAATACCCCTGTTACAAAAATTTTATCATCAAAAATCGGTCCTTCCGCGCTTCTAGGTGGACAGGCATTAGTGTTAGGAACAGTGCTTGGGATTCTTCTAGGCTTGATAGCTTCGATTTATAGGAATGGTCCAATCGATTACACCTCAACAGTTATTGCCGTACTGGGAACATCGGTTCCTTCGTTCGTATTTGCCGGACTATTACAATATTTCTTTGCAGTAAGATGGGATATACTGCCTGTTGCGCTTTGGGGCGGCTTTGAATATACGATTCTACCAACCATTGCACTTGCAATCTCTCCATTAGCGGTTGCGGCGAGGTTTACAAGAACAGAAATGATTGAGGTATTGCATTCAAATTATATAACGACAGCTCGTGCAAAAGGTGTTACAGAAGCAGGAATTATCTTCAAACATGGATTGCGCAATGCACTGATTCCGCTAGTTACCGTTATAGGTCCAATGGCCGTTGGTTTAATGACAGGATCATTGGTTATAGAGAAAATTTTTGCTATTCCTGGAATTGGGGAACAATTTGTTACATCTGTTACTGTAAATGATTATCCAACAATTATGGGAACAACCTTAATGTTTGCTTTTGGCTTTGTTATTATAATTTTAATCATTGACCTCCTATATGGATTAATTGATCCGAGAATTAGAATTGCAGGAGGAAAAAAATAAAATGGATAAAAAGAATCTTAATCAAATAGATAAAAATTTATTTAGACCTCTTAAGCAAGAAGAGAATACAAGTGAGAAAATTTCTGCGCCAAGCAGAACATTTGCTCAGGATGCAAGAAGAACGTTATTAAAAAACAAGCCGGCAATTGTCAGTATATTTATAATACTATTAATAATCGTAATGAGTATTATTGGACCACATATGAATGACTACGGAAACGATGGACAGAACCTTTCCCGTGCGAAGCTTCCTCCTAGAATACCAGTTTTAGAGAATGTTTCTTGGTTAGGCTTAGATGGTACATTATCTGGTAGATATGAAGGTACGAATGTAGAGGATGCAACTGCAAAAGCAATGGCTCGATATAAAAGTACAGATGAGTTTGTTGATATCAAAGTTTTAGAGGAAGGCGACGGTACAAGAAATTCTGCTGCCGTAAGAGCAACCTACCATATTTATGAAGCGAAAGATATGGATGATACGTATTTCTGGTTTGGTACGGATACACTGGGCCGTGACCAATGGACAAGGCTTTGGGAAGGTACTCGTGTATCGTTAATCATTGCGTTTGTCGCTGCTATACTTGATTTATTAATCGGTGTAACGTATGGCGGGGTATCTGGATTCTATGGCGGGAGAGTCGATAACGTCTTGCAGCGTATCGCCGAAATATTAGTAGGGATACCAAACTTAGTAATTATTCTATTAATGATGCTGATTCTCCAGCCAGGAATTGTCTCTATTGTTATTGCCTTAGCGATTACAGGATGGATTGGAATGTCTAGGATTGTTCGTGGTGAGGTACTTAAACTTACCAACCAAGAATTTGTACTGGCAGCAAGAACATTAGGAACGACCAATGGTACAATTATTAGAAAACATTTAGTTCCGAATATTACGGGGATAATTATTGTTAATACTATGTTCTCGATTCCTGGAGCTATCTTCTTCGAAGCATTCCTAAGCTTTATCGGACTTGGTATTGTTCCGCCTAATGCTTCATTAGGGGCATTAATTGAACTAGGATTTGCTAATTTACGATTGTACCCATATCTATTAGTTTTCCCAGCGACTGTATTGTCAGTATTAATGATTGCATTCAATATATTAGGTGATGGATTACGTGATGCATTCGATCCTAAAATGCATAAATAAGAGAGTAGGTGTTTATAAATGAGTAAATTATTAGAAGTCAAAGATTTAAGAGTATCATTTAACACCTACAACGGTGAAGTACAAGCTGTTCGCGGTGTGAGCTTTGAGTTAAATAAAGGGGAAACATTAGCAATTGTAGGAGAGTCCGGTTCTGGTAAATCCGTTACGTCCAATGCTTTAATGAGACTTCTTCCCGAACCGCAAAGTGTCATCAAAAGTGGAGAAATATTATTTGAAGGCGAAGATCTTGTTAAAAAGTCAAAAAAAGAAATGCAAAAAATTCGCGGAAAAGATATTTCCATGGTGTTTCAAGACCCGATGTCTTCTTTAAACCCAACAATGAAAATTGGTAACCAAATCATGGAAGGCTTAATAAAGCATCAAAATATGAATAAGTCTGATGCAAAAAAGCGTGCTTTAGAATTACTTGAATTAGTTGGTATTCCACAGCCGGAAATTCGCATTAATCAGTTTCCGCATCAATTCTCAGGTGGAATGCGTCAACGTGTGGTTGTAGCGATTGCTCTTGCGTGTAACCCAAAGATTTTAATTGCCGATGAACCAACAACAGCACTTGATGTTACGATTCAGGCACAAATCCTAGAATTGATGAAAGATATTCAAAAGAAAACAGATAGTGCGATTATTTTTATTACACATGACCTTGGTGTTGTGGCGAATGTGGCAGACCGTGTTGCTGTTATGTATGCTGGAAAAATTGTTGAAATTGGCACAGTAGATGATATTTTCTATAATCCAAAGCATCCATATACTTGGGGATTGATTGGATCGATGCCAACCCTAGATAGTACGGATGAAGAGCTTTTCGCTATCCCTGGAAGCCCGCCAAATATGTTAAAGCCTCCAGCAGGAGATGCATTTGCGCCTAGAAATCAATTTGCGCTAGAAATCGATACAGTAATGGAGCCGCCAATGTTTAAAGTTTCTGATACGCATTATGCTGCAACCTGGTTATTGCATGAAGATGCACCAAAGGTTGAGCCGCCAGAAGCTGTTAAACAAAGAATGCTTGGTTTCTCCAAAACAGGTCGCAAGGACGGTGAAAAACGTTGACTAGAGAAAAATTACTAGAAGTAAAAAACTTGCAAAAACACTTTTCCGCAGGTAGAGATAGAGTCATTAAAGCCGTTGACGGTGTATCCTTTGATATTTTTAAAGGAGAAACTTTTGGTCTTGTTGGAGAATCTGGTTGTGGAAAATCAACAACAGGTAGAACAATCATCCGTCTTTACGATGCAACAGGTGGAGAAGTGAAATTTGAAGGCGAAGATGTGCACGGAAAAAAATCAAAGGCAGAGCTTCGCAAATTTAATCAAAAAATGCAAATGATTTTCCAAGATCCACATTCTTCTCTAAATCCACGCATGACTGTACTTGATATTATTGCAGAAGGAATTGATAATCATAATCTTGCAAAAACACCAGAAGAGCGTCGTCAAAGAGTCGAAGAACTCCTTGAAGTAGTTGGGTTGAATAAAGAGCATGCCACACGCTTCCCGCACGAATTCAGCGGCGGTCAAAGGCAGAGAATTGGGATTGCTCGCGCCCTAGCTGTTGAGCCAGATTTCATTATCTGTGATGAGCCTATTTCTGCACTAGACGTTTCTATTCAAGCACAGGTAGTAAATCTTTTGAAAAAGCTTCAAAAAGAGCGTGGATTGACTTATTTATTTATTGCCCATGATCTTTCCATGGTAAAATATATTAGTGATCGTATTGGTGTTATGTATATGGGGAATATGGTAGAGCTTGCAGAAGCAGATGAATTGTATGAAAACCCAATTCACCCATACACAAAATCATTATTATCCGCAATTCCACTTCCAGATCCACGATATGAACGTGAGCGCAAGAGAATTGCATATGATCCATCTGTCCATGATACTAGTGAACCGGCTGAGTTAAGAGAAGTAACTCCAGGTCACTTTGTACGCTGCACAGAGAAAGAACTAGAGAAGTATAAAAAAGAATTAAGCCTTAAGAAAAACTAATTTAACAAAATTTACTCTATTAAAGAAGAACCTTCCAAATAATCCTTGCCAACGTGCAAGGATTTTTTTATTTCCCGAGAAATCATCCTTTACTTATTTTCCCCTATTTTTAAGGAAATAATCTTTCAAAACACAAAAATCGTATGCAAATAAACGATAAAAAGCGACATTGAATAAAATAAATCAAGATAACGACTTTTTAGTTTAGTATCCATGTTATGATCGTTAATAAAGTCCACATGAAAAATGGGAGAAAGTCTAAAAAATTTTAAAAAAACTACATGTCTAAGATAAAATAAAGGAAAATAAGAATGGTATAACATTTCCTATAGGAGTTCATCATGATAAATCCAATATTAAAACCGCAATACGATAAAGCGATTCAACAAACAAAAAACCATATATTGAATGATGTTAATAAGTATTTAGAGAAACAAGATCGTCTGCCTGCTTTTGAACAATATATGGATGACCGAAAAGTATTTATAGAGCAAATTTGGCTAAATACTTGGCTTAATACCGCAACTAGTCATGTCAAGTATGCTGAGAAGAAGCAATATCTCACGAATAAGGGATTAGACATTAATGATCTTAATAAAAAGGTTATTAACCGATTATTTAGAAGTGAAATTCGCGAGGTTGAAGTATTCCCTTATGAAGAATGGTTAAGAACAAACCTAGGGGATAATAAAGAAGAATGGGAAAAAAGGTATAAAGAAAGACGAAAAAGCTATTTGCAAAACGTAGAAGAACAGAAAGATCTAGAAGAGAAACGTAAATATAAAATGAAATTCTCTTATTATATTGAGCAATTAATGGAAAAGCATTATGAGGAATTGTTTCTCTATATTCGCTATTTAACAGGAAGCAATATCGCGCTAGAGATAGAACGGAATGGCATTGTTTTATCTTCGATGGAATTAACCTTTGAAGAATATTTATCAAATGAAATGAATATGCCCTATAACCAATTTTACTTTTTGGAAGACCGGACAGAAGCATATGAAAATTTAATTTTTCAGCATTTATTTGATTTTTTGCCGACATGGCTTAAAGATAAATTGCCTACTCGAATAAAAGAAGAATATGAAGACATATTTGACCATTCCTTAAGCAATTCCTTTTTACTAGAAATAAGCACGCCTTTACTGGAAGAAATAACAGAAGAGTTTCTTGAGGATTTGTTTTCTGAGTATGTAATCGATTTGGAAAAATTATTAGATATTCCTTTTGATGTAGAAATTCATAAAGAGATTATGGAAAAAGACCGTCAAAGGAAGGAACAGAAGGAAGCAGAAGATCGAGAGGAGCAAAGACGACGTAAAGAAGAAGAAGCAAGAATGATTGAGGATATATTTGGAAGAGAATATTATCCTCCAACCAATATAGATGTTAAATATATCCTTCATACTGGAGAAACGAATACTGGTAAAACGTTTCAAGCAATTAACCGAATGATGGAAGCTACAAGCGGTTTATATTTAGCTCCATTGAGATTATTAGCATTAGAAATATATGAGAAGCTAAATCAGCAAGGAGTTCCATGTTCGCTAAAAACAGGGGAAGAAGAGAAGCTTGTTCTAGAGGCTCAACATCAATCGAGTACAGTAGAAATGTTTCACGAAAAGGATTTTTACGAAGTTGTTGTCATTGATGAGGCACAAATGATTGCGGACAGAGAACGGGGATTCTCATGGTATCGCGCTATCACCAAGGCAAATGCAAAAGAGGTCCATATTATTGCTAGTCTGCATGCCAAAAACATGATTTTGCAGTTATTAGGTGATATAGATGTAGAGGTTCATGAATATCGACGGGAGACACCGTTACAGGTAGAAAATGAGTTGTTTCAATTAAGTCATACAAGAAAAGGAGACGCATTAGTGTGTTTCTCAAGAAGAAGTGTCTTAGAAACAGCCTCTGAATTACAAAGAAAAGGGTGGCAAGTCAGTATAATTTATGGAAGTATGCCACCAGAAGCAAGAAAAAAACAAATGGAGCGTTTTATTAATGGAGAAACGAAAGTTATTGTTTCAACAGATGCAATTGGGATGGGGCTTAATTTACCAATAAGGAGAATTGTCTTCTTAGAGAATGACAAATTTGATGGGATAAGAAGAAGGATGTTAACCTCACAGGAAGTGAAGCAGATTGCAGGTAGAGCAGGAAGAAAGGGAATATATGATATTGGGCGGGTTGCTTTCACCAGTGACCGTAAAAGAATGATGTATTTATTAGAAAAAAGAGATGAAGACTTGTATGGATTCACAATAGCACCAACAAGTGCTGTTTTAGAAAGATTTCAAAAGTATTCCAATAACCTAGGGCTCTTCTTTTATTTATGGGGACATTTTAGAAGTCCAGAAGGAACAAAAAAGGCCTCACTGACCGAGGAAATGCAGCTATATGAAATGATTATGGATACAATGGTCGAAGCGAGAATGTCCCTGCATGATTTATTTAGTTTTCTGAAACTACCATTCGCCACAAGTGAAGCCTCATTACGAGCGCAATGGAAAGTAAATATGGAGGCAATTGTGGAAAACAGGGATTTACCAGAACCGAAAATTAAACAAGATAGTCTGGAGGAACTGGAACTCGCTTACAAAGCGATTGGTCTTCACTTATTATTCCTATATAGATTAGAAAGAAGGACAGAAGCTTATTATTGGGAAAAGGTAAGACTGGAATTGAGTGACCAAATAAACGATCAGTTAAAGACAGGGATTAAAGGGAAGAAACGGACGAAGCAATGCAAGAAATGTGGGAAAGAACTAGCAGCTAAATTTAAGTTTGCTGTTTGTAATGATTGTTTTTATCAGACGTAAATTAATACACATAAAGGCTTTGAATGTTAGAGAAGGGTGAGAAGCGGTAAATATACTCATTCTCACCCTTTGTTTTCCACGTTGTAAGCAATGGAAAAGTAAAGTAAAGTGTTACTCAAGCACCATTTTGCTTACAAAATCATTAGTAGGTAATATAAAGCATAGGCTTGTAAAGTTGAAGCGATAAAAAAAGTAATATAAACTAGATGAATAAGAAGAAAATAGAGCAAATTCCCTTTTCATTTTTATTGTAAATACTATACTATTAAAATAGAAAATAAGTTAAGGAAGGTAATCAAATGGATTCGAAATTTAAGTTTGGCATTCGCTCCAAAATTATCCTTGGTTACATTGTTATCATTCTTTGCTTACTTGTGTCAGTAATTTTACTAAATAATCAAATACGCTCCCTTCAACAGGAACGTAATTCGATTATCAATTACGATTCTCGCATACATGAACTTACATCTTCCATTGAGAAAAGTGTATTAGATATGGAGACAGGTCAGCGTGGCTACATAATCACAGGTAACCAAAGTTACTTAATTCCGTATAATGATGGGAAGGAAAATTGGAAAGAGCAATTTGAGGAATTGTATCAATTATTGAGTAATAAACCTGTACAGCAGCAGAATTTACTCGAAATAAAGGAAAACATTTTGAATTGGATTAATACGGCTGGTGAGCCAACCATTCAATACAAAGCACAAAATAATACAGCAGCTCTTGATGAATTTTTCAAAGAGGATAATGGACGGGATTACATAAACGAGATTACAGAAAAGTTTACGAATCTTAGAGATACAGAGAAGACTGCGTCGGCTAAGCGGGCAACAAAGCTGGACCAACAAAATAATGCTTTAACAGTAGGACTATTCGGCGTATTAGTCTTGATTTCTCTTGTTGCTATTAGTCTGGCTGGCCAAACCTCTAAATCGATTGTTAGAACAATTAAGGAAGTAACAGAATCTATTAAAACAATCGCTGCCTCTAAAGGAAATGTCAGTACTCGTATTCATGTCCGGACAAACGATGAAATAAGAGAGCTGGCAGAAGTGACAAATAGCCTTCTTGATACCGTTGAGCAAAGAGAATGGTTACAATCAAACGTTGCTGATATTGTGATGAAAATACAAGGAATTCCTTCTATTGAATCATTGGCTAGTGTGTTTATATCAGAAATAGCACAAAAAACAAATGCAAGCTTTGGAGCCTTTTATGTGAAAGATACTCAACAAAAAAAGGAAACCTATCTAAAAACGGCAACATTTGCTGAATCTGGAGATACGATTGCTCGAGATACTTTTCAATTAGGAGAAGGTCTGATTGGTCAAAGTGCCAAAGAACAGCGCGTCTTGCATTATCAAGAAATTCCAAGTGATTATCGCTTAATTGCAACAGGGCTAGGGGATGTTTCTCCACGCAGTATTATCATTGTACCCGTTCTGTTTGAAGGAGAGGCGATTGCTGTACTTGAGCTTGCTACAATGACAGAATTTACAGCCCTTCAACAAAATCTCATTACCGGGGTAGTGGAGACATTTGGACTAACGATTAATAGTATTATGGGTAGAATGGAAATCGTCCGCTTGTTAAATGAATCTAGAGCAATGACGGAAGAGTTACAAGTTCAATCAGAAGAGCTGCAAACACAATCAGAGGAATTACAGTCACAATCAGAAGAACTGCAAATGCAAAAAGAAGAACTGATGGCTACTAATGAACAGCTCGAAGATCGAACAAGAGAAGCAGAAGCGAAGACAAGGGATTTAGAAAAAGCAAAAGAGGAATTAGAAGAGAAAACAGAGTTAGTTATTCAAAATTCTAATTATAAATCAGAGTTTTTAGCTAATATGTCTCATGAATTAAGAACTCCGCTAAATAGCATTCTAATTCTTTCAGAAATGTTAGCGGAGAATGAGTCGAATCACCTATCGGAAGAAGAAATGGAGTTTGCAAATGTTATTCATTCTTCTGGTAAAGATCTTCTTTCGCTTATAAATGATATTCTTGATCTTTCCAAAGTAGAGGCAGGCAAGCTTGATGTTCATTTTGCAGAAGTAAGCATCCATGATATTACTTCACAATTGGAGCGAAGCTTCGCACCTATCGCTAACCAGAAGGAAGTAGAATTTTTAGTAAATAAACAGGAAGGTCTCCAAGATATCGTATTTACAGATGAAAAGAGATTCCAACAAATTATTAAAAATCTATTATCCAATGCCTTTAAATTTACGGAAAGCGGAACAGTTTCCTTAAATATTAAGAAGAGAAACCAGATTAGCCGCAGTATGAGAGAATTAAGCAATGATTGGCTAGATATTTCTGTAACAGACACCGGTATTGGCATACCGAAAGATAAGCATAAATTAATCTTTGAAACATTCCAGCAGGCAGATGGAGCAACTGTACGTAAATATGGAGGTACTGGCTTAGGCCTTTCCATTTGTAGAGAGTTTGCTAGATTGCTAGGTGGCTGGATTTCCTTGAAGAGTGAGGAAGGCAAGGGAAGTACTTTTACCCTCATTATTCCAAGTCTTCCAAATGGAATAGCAGACACTCAGCTCAATATTAGTGAGATGAATGTAGCTGCTACAATGGAAGTGAAAAAGCAAGAAGCTCGACAAGAAATAGATAAAGAAGAACAAAAGCAGGAAGAAGAAAGAAAAACAGAAATCGTGATTTCTAAGGATGAGAATGAGGATGTGTTTAAAGGGAAAAAGGTATTGATTGTAGACGATGATAATCGTAATATCTTTGCTCTTAAAACGACTCTTGAAAAAAGAGGGATGGATGTCCTTGTTGCCTATAACGGAAAGGAATGTTTGGACATTCTGGATAGAACTACAGATTTAGATGTGATACTAATGGATATTATGATGCCGAATATGAATGGTTATGAAACCATGACAATTATCCGCCAAACGCTGAATCTGACAGAGATACCTATTATCGCATTAACGGCAAAGGCGATGAAGAATGACCGTGAAAAATGTTTAGAGGCGGGAGCATCTGATTATATCAGTAAGCCGCTAGATTTGGATCAATTATACTCCGTCTTAAGAGTATGGTTAGCAAAGTAAGGAGGAACGGAGATGGATTATCCATTCCTGAATAATGATCAAGAGGTAGAGAACCAAGATCATGCAGACATCGAAGTAGATCTGCTGCTCGAAGGGATTTTTCGATTATCAGGTTTTGATTTTCGTCAATATAACCGATCTTCTATTACACGCAGAATTTACTATAGAATGAAGATGGATAATATTCCTACGATTACGAGGCTGCTGGAAAGAGTGATTCATGAAGAGGCATTCCTTGAACAACTTCTTAATGATTTTTCAATCAATGTAACAGAAATGTTTAGGAATCCAAGCTTTTTTCGTTCTTTTAGAGCACAAATCATCCCGCATTTACGAAATCTTGAAGAAATTCGGATATGGCATGCTGGTTGTGCTACTGGCGAAGAAGTCTTTTCTATGGCTATTTTATTAGAAGAAGAGGGATTGAAGGATAAGACGGTTATTTATGCAACAGACATGAATGAAACTGTGCTGGAAAAGGCAAGCAAAGGTGCATTTCCTCTCCACAAAATGCAAGCATATACGAAAAATTATATGCTTGCTGGTGGGAAGAATGCTTTCTCGGAATATTATAAAACCGATCATCAATATGCTTACTTTCATTCTGATTTGTTGAAAAATATTATTTTTGCGCAGCATAATCTAGTAACAGATCAATCTTTTAATGAATTTCATGTTATTATTTGTAGAAATGTACTCATTTACTTTAACCCAATGCTTCAAAATCAAGTGCATCATCTATTTTATGAGAGTTTAAGTAAAGATGGGTTTCTAGGTTTAGGGGATAAAGAGACATTAAGTTTTGTTGAAGTAATGCCAAAATATAGAGAACTTGATGATGGCGAAAAACTTTATCAAAAGATTTATTAAGGCTCTTCGAACAGTGCTGCCTCTTTGTTATAAAGAAAAAGGATTTCTCCTATGAAGAGAAATCCTTTTTCTTTTATTATGTAAATAATCAACAATAATATGTCAGTTATTTGCTTTTGCTTGGATCATTAAGACACACATATCATCTGGTTGATTAGACTGCTGTTCTTTTGTAAGTAAATAATCCATTACAGAACTAGTGTGTTCCCATCTTTTGGAGGAAATAGATCGGATTTGTTTTTCTGCCTCGAATTCACAAGGGCCCATCGCTTCTAATACCCCATCCGTATAAAGAATAATTTGGACATCTTTTTCAAAGGAGATCTCCTTTGTATTAATTTCCATTTCGTCAAAAAATCCTACAGCACAAGTACTTTGTTCTAATGCCACAACATCATTTTCATCAACTAGCATATAACCATAAGGATGCCCAGCATTAACATACTTTACTGTTTTCTCCTTTGTGTCGATTACTAGATAAATAGCTGTAAAGTAAAAAGGCAGCCCTTCTTTATCATTTTTTAGTAAAGTCATATAACGATTTAATTCTTTTATAACAAGGTCAGGCTGTACTAATTGTTTAACGGATTCTCTTAGGACAGAGGAGATAAACATGCATACTAAAGAGGCAGAAATACCGTGCCCCATCATATCTAAAAGGATAATGGCATATTTATCTTCATCTATTTTATGCCAATAATACATATCACCTGCAAGATTAAAAGAAGGCAGGTAAGAAACTTCGATATGCATATGTTCGTCTTGTAAAGGTGAACTTAATAAGCTTCTTTGTACATGTGTGGCTAAGTCTAATTCATACTGAATCTTTTTTTCATGTTGGGTATGCCAATCCAGTTCTGCTTTTAATCGCAATGCAACGCGTATTCTTGCGAGGAGTTCTATTTTATTTAGAGGTTTTGTAATATAATCAACGCCGCCAATATCCAACGCTTCTGCTAGTTTATTTTTATCTTCTAATGCTGTGACAAAGATAATCTGAATATCTTTGAGGTTTTCCACTTTTTTAATGCGTTTACAAGCTTCAATGCCATCAATCTCTGGCATCATAATATCAAGTAATATTAAGTCCACACTATTCCCTGTGGAATTAGGAGCATCAAGTTGTAGATAATGAAATAATTCATTAGCTGAGGTTAGCGAGACACAATCATCGTATCCAGCATTTTTAAGTATTTTTTCCATTACAAATAGATTGACAGTATTGTCATCTACTAAAAGAATAGTCATAATTCTTATAACTCCTTGTCTATTATGATGATAAGAAAACTTATGTATATCTTATTTAATTAACAACCCTCAATTATGTATAATTATAATTATACCGTTATTTATTAGATAATAATAATTATACGTCCTATATAAAGAGAAGAATTAATGGATAAACAAAAAAACATCGAAGCATATGTATTTTTTTGCCTCGATGTTTTTATTGTTTATCTTAATTTTCTCTTAAAGTTAAATATCCTTTTGCTCGCTTTGGATACACTCCTGCTGTAAGAAGCAGAGACCACGATGAATGGCCTTCTAAGCGGCCGATGGAACCATGAAGAATCAGCCCAAGAAATTGCTCCTCAATCGGAAAATTATTTACCTGAAATTGTTTCTTTGTATGAAGATTGGAAAAATAAACGGTGTTTCTATCAATAGTGCTTATTTGAAAGAAATTATCCTCCACCTCTGTGCATTCCTCTAAGAGCTGCCTAACTCTTGATAAATCTTTTTGATAATCCCAATCTGATGCAAAAAATTGTGGATACATTTGTAGATATAATCTATTTAACAAATCTTCACATAACTGTAGTTCATGGAATGTCTGTCCATAAGAAGCTGACATTTTTGTCCATGTCGTTTTTTCTCTGTGATCCAGCCATATAGAAAACTTTTTAAATTCAGATATAAAGTGCTGCATACTATTACGTTCCTGGGAAATTTTTAAAGCATTAGGCAGGTGAATAAGGAGGAGTAACTCGATAAAAGATTTCTTGCATTTATGCCAAGATGCCGGCATGTTATCTTCTAGATAGTCAGTGAGATAACTGGAGAATGTTCGCAGAAATTCATTGCGGAAATAATCAGAAGGATTTTCCTTTTTATATGCTATTAAATCATCTCCATAATATTCATATAGTCCTCGATAACGCATATTAAATTGAGAGCTGATTTCTATTTTCTTTAGTATTTCACTTCTGCTTTGGGTGCCGGTAAGAGGAATCAGTTTAATTCTTGTTTCTGGGGATTTTTCTCGTTCACGGTGGTTTGTGTGGAAGGAAAAGTTCTTCATAAAATTACAATCAACCTTTCTTTTGCTATTTTATTTTTGGGGATCCAAGAGGATTAATCTAGAAGTTAGTTATATTATAACTGGGATTTTAACCTATGTCACTCTCCTAATTGGCTGTTTTTGTAAAATCAAAGAGATTGGCACAAAATAAAGTATAGAATGGAGAAAGACGAACATTCTTTAAGCTAGTAAGGAAAAAGTAGAGTGGTCATTCGCTCCCTTCCATTTCGTGTTTAATCAAAAAACCCCACCCTTATACGAAAATTTATGCTAGCATCTCCGTATAAGGGTTGGGGTTACTAATGTGCTATTTTATTTAATACACTTTATCTCCATTAAAAATAGAGTTTTTCACGATAACATAATCTACATTGCGAATGGCATCTAATTTGTTTCCACCAGCATAAGAGATAGAGGATTGAAGATCTTGTTCCATTTCTGTTAACGTATCTTGTAAGTGACCTTTATGCTCTACATACATTTTTTTGCCTTCCACGTTTTTCTTTTCGCCCTTTTGAAACTCAGAAGCAGAACCGAAATACTCTTTATAAAGCTTTCCATCTTTTTCAATGGTTTCTCCTGGAGATTCTTCATGTCCAGCAAAAAGAGAGCCGATCATAACCATTGTTGCCCCAAAGCGAACGGATTTTGCAATATCCCCATGTGTGCGGATACCGCCGTCTGCAATAATAGGTTTGCTTGCGGCTTTTGCACACCAACGCAATGCAGCTAACTGCCAGCCGCCTGTTCCAAAACCTGTTTTAATTTTGGTGATACAAACTTTACCAGGTCCGATACCTACTTTCGTTGCATCTGCACCAGCATGTTCAAGCTCTCTTACTGCCTCAGGAGTTCCCACGTTACCAGCAATAACAAAGCTATTAGGCAAGTGCTTTTTGATGTGTTTAATCATGGCAATGACTGCGTTAGAATGACCATGAGCAATATCGATTGTAATAAATTCAGGAACCAAGTTTTCATCTGCTAATTGTAATATAAAGTCATACTCTTCCGTTTTTACCCCAACGCTGATAGAAGCAATTAACTCACGGGATTGCATATCACGGATAAAAGCTTTGCGCGTTTCTGGCTGGAAACGGTGCATAATATAGAAATAGCCATTTTCAGCTAAGTATACAGCGATTTTTTCGTCAATGATAGTTTGCATATTGGCAGGAACCACGGGAAGTTTAAAAGTGTGACCGCCTAGTGTAACGGTTGTATCACATTCTGAACGACTATCCACAATACATTTAGCGGGAATTAATTGTATATCTTCGTAATCAAACACGTTATCCATTAAATACACTCCTAAATACGAATATTAGGGTCGAATTATTTAATAAATGTTCGACCATTAGGTACTTTACATTATTTTGATCAGGATGTCAAAGATTTTTCATGGAATGGGGAAAATTTTATTAAAACGTTATCATTTTGAAGAGGATTATTACATAAAGGAGTGGGACGCAAAAATGCCTTTTATTAGAAAATAGAAGGCATTTTAAAGTGATGGGATCTGATCTTTCAACGGGAATTCAGCATAGCTAATTTGGGAGGAATAAAAGGGCTTAGTAAGAAAATTTGACTTCCACCTTCGCATCAATTGTCAGCTGTCCGGGTTCAAGATTAGTAGACACTCCTCCAACCTCCGCAAACGACATCTTTGCTAAAGGCATAGGAATACTAGAATCAGATGGGATTTCTATAACCTTTACTGGGATAGGATCGATGGTTATACGCAGAGTTTCAGCAATGGCCCTTGCCTTTGACAAAGCATCTTTAATGGCCCCTTGAAGCGCTCGTTCGTAATGTTTGGAACGACTGCTGACATCAAAGTGAATACTCATGACTTGATTAGCGCCATTTTGTACAGCTGTATCAATAACCTTACCTGCAAGCTGAATGGTTTCGACAAGAATAGATAGCAGATGGGTTACTTTATAACTTTTGAATACTTGTTTATTTTCCACAAAGTCATATTGCGGAAAAATAGTATAGTCTATTGTTTGGATATTGGAGGAGGGGATGCCTAAGCCCAAAATGGCTGTAATGACTTGTTGATGTAGACGGGCATTTTCTTGTTGGGCAGTTGTTACACTTTTCGATTCTGTATTAATACCAAGCGTTATTTTACAAATATTTGGTTCCAGCGACAATGTGCTATTTCCATATACCGTTAAACTTCTTTTAGGTGGTAGAAAGGAGGAGGGCTGGTACATGATTATTCACCTCTGTATATTTATTAAAAAACATCTTGCCTTGTAAAAATGCCATCGCAGTATTTATTTCCTCTAATTCTTCAGCAGAAAGGTGGCCTATTCGTTTCTTTAATTTATTTCCATTTTAAGAAAAACGTGATTCATTACCCTTTTTCCCTCATCTGAAAGTGACATAAATTATTTTCTGCGATTTTTTCATCTGTAAATTTCTTAATTAGATTTTTCTCCGTTAATTTTTTCAAATCTCGGCTTGTATTCAGTAGTGATATTTGCAGATAGTCACTGATTTCACTTTGGATAACGGCTGATTAATGGAAACATATTAAGAATACTATTCTGAATGGGAGTTAAATCATTTGGTCTTAAATCATTGGTTAACGCATGCTTTAGTTGATAAACAGAAGCAGTAAATGTTATAAACTGTTGAAAAAATGGCTCTTCGTTCAAAATGAATCACCTCAAAGGTAAAATAGCACAGAAGTTATCAAATAACAATTATCAATTGATAACCATATGGGAGGATTTTTATGAACGTATTGATTATCTTTACACATCCAAGCAAGGAAAGCTTAAATGGTGCCCTATTGAAAAATGTGTTAGAAGGATGCAGGGAAAACGGCTTTATAAAAGATATACAGTTTTTAGATTTATATGAAGAAAATTTTAATCCTATCTTATATTTTGATGAAAAGAATAAAAGACGCCATATGCATAAGAATCTCATGAAAAAAACCGTATTTCAATTTGCAGGAATGAAGAAAGAAGGGACGGTTTGCAACATGGAGAGCGCAGGGAACAAAAGAATGCTTATGCCTTCAAGACATAAGCATTCTTTTATTATATTATACTGTTCTATTCCAGAATCGAGCTTCCGCTATACCTGTAATAAAATCATTAATCGTATTTTTAGCAAGATTGAATATCCCTGGTTCATTTATTGTTATGCGGCTTTTTCCTAATGCTGCATAATCATTAATGGAAATACCTAAAGGTTTATAATGATTAAAAGTCATTTCGATAAATTCAATAGCTTTCGTTTCCAGCTTCGTACTGGTGCTAATAAGTAGTGCAGCATCAAATAGGCTTGCATCAGCAGTATCGTATGTGTCCGTTACTTTTAATTCTCCGTTTATCGTACGCAGATGTTTATCCACGATGCTGAAATTCACTTTATTCGCTGCTAAAGCCTGAACCCATTGAAGCAATTGGGCGCTGTCCGGCTCTCCATTTAAAAGAATCGCTACACAACGAGTGTCAGGTTTCTTTATGGTATTTGCCATGCTTAAGGCTGGAGATTTTTTCACTGACTTTACTTCTAGGTTTTCTTGAGGTAATACTGCTCCGATGTTTTTTGCCACTTCTTCCGCAATACTGCGGTCAATTCGATTAAGGAGAGCGACTGCATTGTTTTTCACCGCTTCTGATTTACACTTTCCAAGTTCAAAGCTAAAAGCATCTTTTATATGTTGTTGTTCAAATGGTGCTAAGCTATTATAAAAAAGTTTAGCTTGTGAATAGAAATCAAGGAAACTATCACTGCGACCTCTAACCTTTCTACCATCTACCTTTTCTTGGTAATGCTCATAACCGCCTTGCTCAACAGGTACTGGTTCCGGCTGATTATTATTCAATGCATTCTTATGATAGCTTGTTTGTCCATGGTGAATGGTCATTTGATGCATACCATCCCGTTGGTTATTGTGAAAAGGACAAACTGGTTGGTTAATCGGAATTTGGTGGAAATTGGGTCCGCCAAGTCTAGATAATTGCGTATCTGTATAAGAGAATAGACGTCCCTGTAATAATGGATCATTAGAAAAATCGATTCCAGGAACAACATGCCCAGGATGGAAAGCAACTTGTTCAGTTTCCGCAAAGAAATTATCGACATTACGATTTAAGGTTAACTTTCCTACGATTTTAACAGGAACCTCCTCTTCCGGCCATATTTTTGTAGGATCTAATATATCGAAATCAAAGGCAAATTCGTCTTCTTCAGGAATAAGTTGCAGACCGAGCTCCCATTCAGGATAGTCGCCCTTCTCAATCGCCTCGTATAAGTCCTGACGGTGGAAATCGGGGTTTTTTCCAGCAGCCTTTTGTGCTTCATCCCAAACCTGTGAATGAATTCCAAGCTTTGGTTTCCAATGAAACTTAACAAAATGGGCTTGCCCCTCTTTATTTATAAGGCGGAAGGTATGGACTCCGAAACCTTCCATCATGCGGAGGCTGCGCGGGATAGCACGATCGCTCATTGCCCACATTACCATATGGGCTGATTCATGATTTTGACCAATGAAGTCCCAAAATGTGTCATGTGCACTTGCTCCTTGTGGAATTTCATTATGTGGCTCAGGTTTTACAGCGTGCACAAAATCAGGAAATTTAATGGCATCCTGAATGAAGAAGACGGGAATGTTATTGCCAACTAAATCATAATTACCTTCATCTGTATAAAATTTAACGGCAAATCCTCGTACATCGCGAACAGTATCACTAGAACCTCTAGATCCTTGGACAGTAGAAAAACGAACGAATACAGGTGTTGTTTTATTTGGATCGTTTAAGAAGTCAGCTTTCGTATAGGCTTCAAGGGATTCATATAATTGAAATACGCCATGTGCACCAACTCCTCGGGCATGAACAATGCGCTCAGGAATTCTTTCATGGTCAAAATGAGTCATTTTTTCCCGAAAGTGAAAGTCCTCCATTAAAGTAGGTCCTCTTAATCCTGCTTTTAAGGAGAATTCATCTTCTGCCATTTTTAAGCCTTGATTGGTCGTTAATCCCGCGTTTTGCTCATTATCAATGGTGTATTTTTTTAATTGGTCCATTTTTTTATTTACCATTTCAATACCCCCTAAATGATAGTATGTATCAGTTATAATCCGTTATTTTTAATTAATACCCAGCATCCTGTATTTAAAACACGACAAAATAAACAAGCTAAGACTGCATAAAAGAGTCTTAGCTTGTTATTAAATAACTTTGGAGGGATCCTTTTGATTCACAGGCCATTCTCCAGTGAATTCTTCTGTATCGTATTCAAAAAAGTCTTTTAAATTCATGTCTTTATCATCCAGAAATAGTTCATCCGTAACAGCTGTTACAATACGGGGAATGCCATATCTCATGCCAGATAATGCTGAAGCAGATAAACCACAGCTAATGAGGGCAGCATAATTAAACGAGTATATACCGTGAAGTAATGCTTCTCCTTCTGCGTCACGGCTAATGAAAGAAAAGCCATGACTTAAATAAGGATGTGCATCAAGCATAGGAGATGCTATTTCTTCCGGGGCTTTATAACGATCTTTCCAACGGGCAATATGCTTTTCGATTAAACGTAGTTCTGGACGCAATCGTGGATCTGTTAATAAACCTGTGCTAATGATTAAGTAATCAAATAAAAAGGTTCCCTTTGGTGTAGTTACTTCTGCTTGTTCTCCTTTTTTGGCTACTTTCAGCCAAGGAGAACCGAGATGCAAATGAAAACCGGGCCAGGAAGACGCTCGATTAAAAGTATCATTTGTTGGTGGCTGGTTATGCTGGAAAAAATGGGCAATACTAGCGTATTTATCATCATCTGCTAAGGCGGGAAAATGTTCAATCATACCGGATACTTCCATCTGCCTAATCGGATTAATGCGCTGCATTTTATGACGGCGGACATATACATGGGCTTCGGCTACCCCTTGTGATAAAGCGAAGTTAGCATTATCAAATGCAGATGCACCCCCACCTAAAATGGCAACCCTTTTTCCTCTGAAGGAAGGGAAGTCGATGGATGCAGAAGTATGAGTATATAAAGAAGAAGGGAGATTATCGGATATCATGGCTGGGACATGCCATTCTCCTCCCCCTTGGATGCCGGTTGCTAGAATTACCTTTCGAGCGAGTAAGGAGGATGAAACGGTTCCCTTTCTTTTAATATGGAGTCGGTGTATCCCTTTTTCTATGGGTTCAATTAAAGTCAATTTCACTTCGTTTTGAACAGGTAATTGCAGAATGTCACGATACCATCTAAGGTAATTCATCCATTCTCCACGAGGGATTTTGTCGACTTTTTCCCATCCTTCTCTACCAAATTGTGCCTCCCACCAGGAACGAAAGGTTAGTGAAGGGATACCAAGGTCGATGGAAGTTAAATGTTTAGGAGTGCGTAAGGTGACCATACGAGCATAGGTTTCCCATGGTCCTTCAAGTCCTTCTTTATTTTCATCGATAACAAGAATATTTGATACTCTTTCGCGTAAAAGACCAAATGCAATCCCTAATCCTGATTGACCTCCACCAACGATGACCACATCGAAAACATGTCCTTCCGCATGAATTTTTGGACGAACCCAGTTTTGTCCTCCGTAATTAAGATAAGCTAGATCTGTTTGTACTCGATTATTTAAGTCCTCTAAGCTCATATTGAATGCCATCCCCCTTTCACATTTGATGTAAGAACTCCTTACATCGATATACCATGCCAATATATTAACATGTTCTTTTGCATATTGTATGGATAAAATATCTAAATTTTCTAAATTAATTTAGTCAATTCGTTTAAAAAAGATATTCATCAAAAAAACGAATAGTCACAAAAGCCATAATACTTACTAATTAGATTTTGGCTTTTGTTATTATTCGTTTCTTTTACAATCTTTTTCTCATTCCAACGCTTAGTGCTTTATGTTTCCATAAAATCTCCTTAATTAATGGGGCAACTTCTTTTGTGCTTTGAATAAGCACAATGATTTCAGGCAAGCCTTGAGACAGTTTGTCTTTTTTCTTCCGATGAAAAAGATAGTACAGGCAATAACCACAAAAAAAACCGATAATAGCAGCGAGAAGACCGCTAAAGATAGGTCCTAGAATTAATTTAAAACCAATACTGGCACCTATCACAGCCATACCAGTAGCAAAGGCAACGCCAATTTCAAAAGATGAAACATGAATATCGGCAGAAGCCTTTTTTTTCCTGCTGATAGGAGGAATCTCATTCATATATAGGACCATCATTTCTTCTGGCGGAACACCTAGTGCTTCCATTTCAAAAAGTGCACGTTCAATTTCAATAGATGGCTGGAATGTTCCGACAATAATCATCCCTTTACACCTCTTATGCTAAATTTGGAACCGACATATCTGTCTGTTAAACGTTTTTGCTGTGATTCTTTTGCAAGAATATTATGTTGTATACATGTTATATAGGAATGATAAACGGCTCCACCTAAGATGGAAGGCATAAAAAGTAACCAATGTGGGTGTAATATAGCAGTAGAAGAAGCAAAATCGCCAGTAATGGTCAGGATTATAGCTTTATGTGCATGTGATAATAAAATATATACCCACCACCAAAATATTGCATAAAAACCTAAAAATATCCGGTGATTGTACAGTTGGCCCAATCCAGGAAAGAAAAGTGAGTAGAAGACCCCTAAAAGAGGGCTCTTATTTTGCAAATATTGTATTTCAAATGGGAATATCTCCAAGCTGGCTAAATCAGGTGTGGATAATTCAATATACTTATTTAATTGTACGGCAGAGCGGTAACTATCGCCTATTGTTATTAAATAGATCACAATATATCCAATCATCCAATCTAAATGAATAACGGATCTTGCTAATTCTATTTCTCCACAAAAAGAATAAACCATCGCTTCATTAATATTGGCACCAGTATTAATAATTACTTCTAAAACAGTCAGCAATGTTGCACGGGCATACTGATTAAGAAGATAATGACCAAATCCAGGGAAAACAGCAGACCACCAAGCAACAGTACTTGGTTTTTGATACATTAAATAGGTGATACCTGCTGTGCTATATTTTGCTTTTGGAAAGGTTAGTGTTGCGCTCATTTACATACCTACTTACTAATTTTGGAATTATATATATAGGGTGTGAAAATAAGTTAATCCTATACATTGATTTACAAAAAATAGGAGGTGTAATTTTTAGTAGTTAGCGGAATCTCAGGAAACATAGGTGAAGAGGCTTACACCATATAAGTTGACTAGACAAGTTGTTTATATTAAAATGTATATATACTTAAAAATTGCATACTCCAAAGGGGAGTAGCTTACAGTTACGTCGTCAATACGCGATTAAATCGCCGGCTTAACTGGCAACGAGATGTTGTTTGCGAGACCTTTGCCGTTCTTGGTAAAGGGATAAATAGATAGAAATTAGAAGCCTTTACCAAATTAATGGAAAGGCTTTTTATTTTTCTTGCAAATACTAAGGAAGCAAGGAGAATGATAAAGTCTATAAATTAGTATGTCAATTTCAAAACAAATTTTTAGGAGGAATAGAAAAATATGAAGAAAATTTTGTCAGCAATTCTCACGTTAGGTTTAGTTTTATCACCAGTAAGTATAGTATTTCAAGACTCTGTAACAACGGTAGAAGCAAAGTCTTATAAATCTGGGAAACGAAGCTTCAATAACAACAATAATAGTAATACAAATTCTTTTTTCCAAAAGAAAAATAATACAAACGATACGTCAAAATCTAATCAATCAACGACAGCGAAAAAATCTGGTGGCTTCTTCTCAGGTGGAGGTCTAATGAGAGGGTTAATGGTTGGAGGACTTGCCGGTCTGTTGTTTGGAAGCCTTTTTGCTAATATGGGAGCATTTGGGTCTATATTAGGGCTTTTCATTAATATCCTTGCGATTGTATTAGTATTCAATTTAATTAAAAGAATATTTACTTTCTATCGAAACAAAAAAAGAGAGGAAGCAAATAATTGGAGAAATTAATCATTCCAGAACAGGATATTATCAATGCAATCTGCGTCTATGTAGCACGAAAAAAACAAGTGCGACCAGAGGAAGTAGAAGTAGAGCTAATGTATGATGATGATTATGGCTTTTCAGCAGAAGCATATGTACATGATCGAAAACAAGTCCTTATCACTCAAAATATGATTGAAGCACTCAGATTGTGGTTAGATGAATATTTAAATATGGACCCATATATGGGGTTGAAATTAGTGTTAGATGATGAAGAGGGCATTATCGCAATCGCAAAGTAGAGAAAAATAGTAGAGGATATCAGGCTTTATAGACTGGTATCCTCTATTTTTCTGACTAAAATTTAATCAAAGTTCAACTTATAATCGTCTGATTTAATCATTTTTAATTTTTTTGAAAAAATATACAGTAGGAATACATTTAAAAGAAATGGAATAATTAAAAAGGTAGAAACCATAATCGTAATGTTTTTACTAGTCCAACCACCATCGGCTAAGCGCATAAAATTCATGGGCCCGACTAATCCCGATAATCCAAAACCAGCACTATAAGGAGTTCCCTGTATATTTAAATAGCCAGCCAATCCGCCCAACACAGCAGCTGTAATAATCATTGGAATAACAATCTTCGGTTTCATAAAGAAATTACCCATTTGTATTTTAGGGGATCCCAAAACATGTGCTAATGCAGTACCTAAAGAGTTTGCTTTATAGCTTGCAATAGCCAATCCAATACCTGCTGCCACAATGCCAAGGTTTGCTGCTCCAGAGCCAACTCCTGACAGAGATATAACGGTTGCTACACCTACTGTTGAGATAGGAGAAAGAATAATTAAACAGAACAAGACAGCGATAATGATACCCATGAGAATTGGCTGTAAGTTTGTAACATTTTCGATTGCGATGCCAATTAATCCAGTAGTAGATTTCATATATGGTAATAATAAGTACCCAGCCATTCCGGGGATTAATATACATAATGTTGGTAATAGAAGAATAGAATAGGCCTTCAAGCGGTCACCGATAAAACGGACAAATAATACCGCAAGCGCTGCGGTTATACCTGTGTTCAAAACAACCCCTATACCATTTAACGTAAATAACCCTTCCGCTGTTTTTTGAACAACACCACTACCAACCATTGCAGCAATACCAATACTAGCCGTCTGTATAGAGGATAGCTTAAAGGATATTCCTACCATTACACCAATTAGCACGGGCAATAAACTCATAATAAACGCAGTAATATCTAATACGTGCTGAAGCGGAGGAAAGAAAGGAATAAAGAGCTTTAAGATTTCACCAAGCAATGCATTTGGGATTAACGAGACAACAATTCCGATACTCATACCATTTAATAATTTACTGAAAAACTCTTTCACCTTAAACTCCCCATTCTCCTTGAATTTGGAGTTTATTATATGTAATAACTAGATAATCGTCAATGATTATTTTTAATGCTTCAACGCGAAAAAGTATAAAAGTAATAAAATGATTAATGTTTTTAAATCCACTATATAAAATGCAATGAAATGAACTGATTTTTTATACAAATGTAAAATAAATGGTTTGAAAAAATGCAAAATGTAAAAATAAGAAAGAGCTCCTCCTTTTCTAAGGGGAACTCTTTATGAACTGATTATATATTTCAATTTGTTTTTATTAAGAATGGAATTGTTTTTCTCCAATATTGGTTTTCTGAACACCTCGGGAATCCTTATCAAAGTTTCGGAAATACTGTTCGAGCTGTTCCAATGTTTTTCCTTTTGTTTCTGGTAAGAATTTGCTAACAAATGTTATGGCAAATACTCCAAGTACGGCGAAAAGGAAGAAGGAATTAGATAAGCCAATCTTATCGAGAAGAATTGGGAAAATTAAACCAATAAGAAAGTTTGTTATCCATAAGCAAAATACAGAAATACCCATCCCTAACCCTCGAAGTTTTAAAGGGAATATTTCTGCTAACATAAGCCAGGTTACTGGTGAGATAGCCCCTTGTTGAAATGCTAAGAAAGTAACCGTCATACTAAGTACAGCAAAGGGTAGAATAGTTGTTCCGTTTAAAGTGAAGGAGAAAATCCCAATTAGTAGTAAAGTTGTTGTAGTACCGATTAGTCCGATAATTAACATTGGTTTTCTTCCTACACGTCCCAGCAGCCAAATTCCCAGGAAGGTAGCTAATACAGAAATTACTCCATTGGCGATATTGGCAATGAGAGCGACCTCGGTAGAGAATCCAGTGCTTTCTAGTATTTGTGTTCCATAAAACATGATGGTATTTACCCCTGTGATTTGTTGAACGATGGCAATCCCAATACCAAGAAAGACAATTCTTCTAATCCAAGGTACAGCCAAATCTTTAAAGCTAACTTGTTCCACATGTGCTTCTGTTTCCACTGCTTTTTTAATTTGCTGTAGCTCTGCTTTTGCTCGTTTTTCTTTTCTAATATGCAATAATACACGAAAAGCATCTTTGAACCTGCCCTTTGATGCATACCATCTAGGGCTTTCAGGTACAACAAGCATTCCTATCCATAAGACAATAGCAGGTAAGGTTGCAAGGACAAGCATGTATCTCCAAGCGTTTCCTGCACCATCCATTGTATTTCCAATAATAGCATTTGTAATATAGGCAAGTAATTGACCGCTTACGATCATTAATTCATTTTGGGTTACCATTTGACCACGTCGTTCAGCAGGAGACATTTCTGCCAAGAAGGTAGGGACAGCTACTGATGCTCCTCCAACAGCGATACCGAGTAAGAAGCGGAAAGTAACCATGATGGGGAAATTCGGTGCGAAAGTACATCCTAATGTTGTAATAAGAAAAACTGCAGCTAAATATAAAATGACTTTTCTTCGTCCATAGCTATCTGCGAGTTTCCCACTGAACATTGCTCCGAATGCTGCTCCAAATAAGAGCGAGCTAGTAACAAGACCTTCAGTAACTGCATTGAGGTTTAGCTGATCTGGACGAGCCATATAGGGTAAGGCCCCATTTATTACACCAGTATCAAATCCAAAAAGAAGACCACCAAATGTAGAGATAATGGCAATGATTTTTAAATTATTTTTTTTATTCGTGTTGGTGTTCCTACTGTCAGGGTTTAATTGGTCACTCATAATATTTACTTTCTCCTCCTCTTATAATAATGCTTTTTTCTAGTGTCCATTATTATCGTTATATTTGAAATGTAAATCGAAGTTCATCTCCTTTGCTAACCTGTCGTTCTATCCCTTTTAAATAAGATTCTTAGACTGCGAAAGGCAATTACTTTACTTGAATAATAAGTGGGATATATTTCATTATTATCTTTTTTAATCGTATATTGTTTTTGCTATGTAAGGGATAGACGTACCAATACATTACCCCGATAAAAATTTTTGAAAACATCTATATATACAAGGGAAATTTTTTTCACTAGAATTATTATCTTGCAATTTTATTTAGAGCCTATGCTCAAATAAAAGAATAACAATAATGTGTGAAGACCGCTCTTTTTAGGGAAGGCATTTATTTTAAGCCTTTTTTATAAGAAAAAAGTAAAAATGGAGTGGATTTTCATCAGAAGAATAATAGATAGGAATAGATGAGTTAGAAATTAGTGAAAGGGGAGGTGATATCTTAACAAATTAGAAGGGAAATCAGCCAAAGTGGGGAGGGAATCAGCCAAAGTGGGGAGGGAATCAGCCAAAGCGGGGAGGGAATCAGCCAAAGTGGGGAGGGAATCAGCCAAAGCGGGGAGAGAATCAGCCAAAGTGGGGAGAGAATCAGCCAAAGCGGATAGGAAATCAGCCAAAGCAAGCAGGATCCCCTTTTAGATAGGGATCATCTGCTTTCTACTAGCTTTGTAGTTGTTTTAATCGGAAGAACTTACCTTTTTTATCCATTAACTCGTCATATGTACCAAATTCACTGCAGCTACCATTTTCAATCACAGCAATTTTATCGGCCTTTTTTATGGTGGATAATCGATGGGCTACGATGAAGGTGGTTCTATTTTTGCATAAAATAGATAATGCTTCTTGAATTTTTGTTTCGGAATTGCTATCAAGGGCAGAGGTAGCTTCATCTAGAATAATTACCTTTGGATTCCGGATAAGTGCCCTGGCAATGGAGACCCTTTGTCTTTGCCCACCAGACAGTTTATCTCCGTGTTCCCCTATTTTTGTATCTAAACCATCGGGCAATTTCTGAATGACTTCCCAAAGATTTGCAGCTTTAAGAACTTCCTTTAGGCGTTCTTCTGAGACGCTAGGCATTCCGTAAGTAACATTTTCTCTAATCGTTCCAGAGAAGAGAATAGTTGATTGAGGTACAACTGCCAAATGATTTCGATATGAGCGCAAATCAAGAAAGGCCATATCGTGCCCATCTAATAGGATCTTTCCTTTTGTCGGTTGGATATAGCCAATTAATAAATGAAGAATGGTGGACTTTCCAGAGCCAGATTCTCCCACAAAGGCAATTGTTTCTCCTTGTTTTATTTCTAAGTTTAAACTATGGAGAATGTCCCTCTTTTCATTTGTATAGCGGTATGCGACGTTTTGGATAACAAAATGCCCTTTTACTTCCTTTAGTCTTTTTTTATTTTCATGTTTCTCCACTTCACCTGCTGTAAGAACTTCCCCAATAGATTCAACAGATTCCATTCCTTTTGCAATAGTTGGAATTAAAGTAATCATACTAGAAACAGAGTTAACTACTGTTGTAAAGTATGTTTGATACATGACGACTTCACCAGGAGTAATGGTTCCTTTTAATGCCAGAATACCGGTAAATACTAAACAAATAATTTGAAAGAGTTGAAAGCTAGCCCAACTTACAGCTCCAAATAAGGATTGAATCATATCTAAATGAAATCCTTTTGACAAAATTTGCTGGAAACGATTATTTAAACGAGAGACTTCTTGCTTCTCTAAAGCATGTGCTCGAGCAATGGGAACTAATTCAATCATTTCAATGACTCGTGCTGATGTTTCTTCCAGTTCTCTTCGGAATTCTGAATTCGAGTGCCTAATTTTTTTTCGAAAGGCTACAATGATAATGGCAGAAATAGGAACAGTTAGAATAAAAAATAAAAAAACAGTTGGACTATTATATAAAGTTATTCCTAGTGCAACAATTAAATTCACAAGTATGTTTAAGCTCGAGACGAATACTTGGGAAGAAAGAGTTTGAACAGCTTCTACATCTCGCATGATTTTTGATTGGAGACGTCCAGACTGCATTTCTTTATGAAAGGGAATGGATAATTCCTGCAATTTTTTGATAAGAGAAGCGCGTAGTCCAGATTCCACGCTGCGAATAGCTATACTATTATATTTCGTATGATAATAATTAGTGAGGATATTTTGTAATACCAGAATCACCATAATGATGGCATTTATATAAATGGTACGAATGCCGCCACCATCTTTTATGGTAGCGGCATTTATTACATTGGCTATTGCAATCGGCATTACCCATGCTGGAATATGTTTGATTGTATAAAAAACAGCAGATAGCAATAGTTTTATATAATGTCCTTTGTAGAGATGGATTAGTACTTTGAAAGAGTTCTTTTGGTGGGTGTCATAGCTTTGCTGAACAATTTCCTCTAATGTATCCAAGGTATTCACTCCTTAAAAACGCCTTATAAACGGTGATACATCTCTCTTATATGGGTGATGGCTGGCCCAATTGCGTTTCCTTGTGTTTCTTCTAAAGTAGCATGAAGAAAAGGTCTATCGTATTTTAGATAAGTGAGAATTGGTTCAAAGTTTAGCATTCCCTTACCAACAGGGACGATCTCTATTTTTCCTTTATTCACTGTAAAGTCTTTAAGATGAATCATAGCAATATGATCATGTAACAAGTCTAATGCTTCATTTAGAATAAATTCTCTTTCTGAGACATTATGGACGTTTATTAGATTCGCAATATCTAGAATGATTTTTAAATGAGGAGACTGTACCTCGTCTATGAGACGTTTTGCTAATGGAGCAGAATAGAGAGGGTGGTTAAGCCCAGCTTCGATTCCCACCGTTATTCCAAAGTATTCTGCATATTCTACTAGTTCCAGCACAGAGCTCCTAGCGATTTGATAAGCTTCTTCTGTGAAATTTTCAGGAGTAAAACCTTCGCTTACACTGCCAGTTTCTGTACCAACGAGGCTGGCACGAAAATCTCGAGCAAGCTGTATATGGGTTTTAAAATCATTTAATGCCTTATGGCGCACAGCAAGATTTCGACTCGAAATATTAACATAGCAGCCTAATGTGCTAATTTTTATCCCGTTATTAGCAAAGTAATCGCCAAAAAAACTGGCTATTCCTGGTGATAGACTTTGAAAGGAGGGGACATAATCTGGAAAAGACTTTTTTATCGCAAATTGAATATTGGTAAATTGATAGTCTCTTAACTGCTTACATAATTCCTCGAGGCTTAGTTGGCCTAAATCATGAGCACGAATACCAAGATTAAGTGTTAACATTGGATTCCCTCCTGAATTAATTTAAAAACTTTTTTAAAGGTAGATCACTTCCTTTTATTGCATTACATATCAGCTTGGCAATTGTTTCGGCTCCCTGGTCATTGAAATGAGTATCATCTTTTACTCCATTTGGATAATTGCTGGATTCATGGGCCTCAAGGTGGAGAAAAAGGTTCCTGGATAAGTCTGGGCCAAGGGATTGAAACAAGTCTATTGATTTTTTATGAATATCTAGAAGTGTTACATTGTAAGTCTTGGCGAGTTCCCTCATAGCTTGTGGGTATTCACCAAGAGACATATGATCAATAAGCTGATTTCTAAAATGCCTTCGAGAAACGGAAGTAAGTAATACTGGGTGTGCGTTATGCTTATTGGCGGTATGAATAAATGTATGCAAGTTTGTTTGATAGTCTCCGTATGGATCTGTTCCGCGAGCTTGGTCATCTTTTTGGTCGTTATGTCCAAATTGAATAAAGAGATAATCTCCAGGACGAATTGCCTGTTCAATGGCAGTTAGTCGTCCTTCGTTTATAAAAGATTTGGTACTTCTTCCATTTACAGCTCTATTATCAATAATAATTTGGTCTGTGAAAAAGGAGGAAAGTTTTTCTCCCCAACCCGTTTCTGGACGCTTATCTGGTGTTTTTTCTGCGGCGGTAGAATCACCTGCTAGAAATATAGTTATCTTGTCTGACATAATTCCCCCTCCAATATTCACTTTAATGAAATGATTATCATGACAAAGTAGTTTTTAACCAAGCTTCTGCTAAACTCAACCAGCGATGGACATAGGGAGATTCCTCTGCTAATGCCAGCCCATGTTTCCCAGAAGGAAAAATATGATATTCAAAAGGAATGTTAAATTTGGCTAAACTTTCGGCTAACATGATGGTATTTTGAATAGGGACTGATTGATCATCAGCAGTGTGCCACATAAAGGTGGGCGGCATATGTTCGTCGACCAAATGTTCAATCGAATAAGCCTCAACTAAATGGTTAGGCGGATTTTTCCCCAAAAAATGCTCTCGGCTTCCAGAATGCCCATAAGGTTCCGTGAAGGTAACAACTGGATAGCATAATACTAGCGCATTAGCACGATTGTTTATTTTGGTACAAGCAAGACTTGCTAGATGTCCACCAGCAGAAAAGCCAAGCACACCTATTTTATTTTCTAATAAATTCCAATCCTTGGCATTATTTCGTAGTTGACTAAATACTTCTTCTAGTTCCTTTATAATGCTTGTATGATTGATTGTTCCAACAGGATAATAGAGAATTCCAGCATGATAACCAATCGAATGAAGCCATTTTACAATTGGCTGTGCCTCTTTTTCAGATAAATGGTGGTACCCTCCACCTGGACAAACGAGAATGAAGGGTCTTTTTTTATTATCTAAAAGGGAAAGGTGTAATGTCATATGCTGATTTTCTTCTGAACTGTGGTTATAGTTATCATTGATGATTTTCAACATAAGAATGCTCAAATCCGAAATATTGTTTAGCATTATGGTAGCTAATGTCCTTAACTAAGCTTCCAAGCAAGTCCTCGTCCTCTGGGGCTTCACCTCGTTCGACAATTTCTCCGATAAATTCACAGAGCACTCGGCGGAAATATTCATGTCTTGTGTACGATAGAAAGCTTCGTGAGTCTGTTAACATCCCGACAAAGGTGGAAAGGAGACCAGTGTCACTAAGAACGGTTAATTGATGGCGCATCCCAGCTCTCGTATCGTTATACCACCATCCTGAACCTAGCTGAAGCTTTCCAGGTGTGTGTTTTTGATAAGATCCCATTAAAGTAGCTAAAACAAAGAAGTCATTTGGGTTCAGGGAATAAAGAATTGTTTTCGGTAATTTCCCCTCTTTTTCTGCACGGTCTAACAGACGCTGCAAGGGTATGGTAAGAGGGAGATCGTTCACACCATCATATCCAGTATCAGGACCTAATTGGTTAAACATTGCTGAATTCGTATTGCGATATGCATGGATATGAAGCTGCATTGTCCAATTATGCTCATGATAAAAACCGATTAAGCGAGTTAAGGTTTCTGTACGATATGCACTGATTTCATATGGGGATAATGCTTCATTTTTAAGTCTTTTTTGAAAAATCAATTCCAGTGTTTTCTCATCTGCTTCTTCATAGGTCAATATATCCAGTGCATGATCCGATAATTTTCCGCCCATTTGATGGAAATAATCAACACGTGCTTTAAGTGCCTCTATTAATCCTTGATAGGAATTAATCGTAATATGTGATTGTATACTTAGCCTTTCTACCCATTCGATAAATCCATCTTGGTCAATATTTAATGCTTTATCGGGACGGAAAGAGGGAAGTACTTGAAAGTGTCGTTCTGTGTTCTTTAAGCGTTCATGGTAATGCAAATCATCAGTCGGGTCATCGGTCGTACAAACTACTTTAACATTTGAATTGATGATAATATTGCGACGCTTAAAGTCAGCGGTAGCCAATTTCTCATTGGCTAAATCCCAAATAAGAGGGGCATTCTCCTCATTCAGTAATAAATCAATGCCAAAGAAACGTTTTAGCTCTAAATGGGTCCATGTATATAAGGGATTACCAATTGTTTTAGGTACTGTGCGTGCCCAAGCTAAAAATTTGTCATAATCAGAGGCATCGCCAGTAATGTGAGTCTCTGGGATACCGTTTGCGCGCATTAATCGCCATTTATAGTGATCACCTGCTAACCAGGCTTCTGTAAGGTTTTTAAAGTTTTTATTCTCATAAATTTCTTTCGGATCTAAGTGACAATGATAGTCGATGATAGGCATCTGCTTTGCATGGTCGTGAAATAGTTTTTGAGCGATATCATTTTTTAATAGAAATTGGTCATTTAGAAACATTAGAATCCCTCTTTCGTTATTTTTTTATAATTCGTGTTTAATAGTGCTTTTATTGTCTCAGTGCCCAAAAGCTCAACGATAGATTGAAAAAGGAAACAGAGAGAGCGTCAGCATTACTGCTTTCAATGAATGCACCACAGGTTAACACTATGTTTCTATAAATCTTCTCTATCATAGCCTCATTGACCTATCTTTTATAAAGTAACTCCTGTTTTAAATATAGCGATTTCGCGAACACCATTTGCTTCGTTACGTGTTTTTTCTCCACTTGCGACCGCTATTACTTTTTCAATAAATTCCTCTAATACTTCATTCATTGGTCGTTCTAGTAAAGGACCGGCATTAAAGTCCATCCAATGCCTTTTATGTTCATAAATGGTAGAATTGGTTGCTACTTTTACGGTTGGAACAAAACTGCCAAAAGGCGTTCCTCGGCCTGTTGTAAATAAAACTAAATGACAATCAGCAGCGGCAAGCGCAGAAGAAGCTACTAGATCATTGCCTGGTGCTTGCAATAGGCTTAGCCCTTTTTTGGAGATTTTCTCTCCATACTGCAGTACATCTACAACCGGTGCTGTTCCAGCCTTTTGTGTACAGCCTAATGATTTATCTTCTAGAGTGGTAATCCCTCCAGCCTTATTTCCTGGGGAAGGATTTTCATAAACAGGCTCCCCATAAGAATGAAAGTAGTGTTTAAAATCATTGATTAAATGGACGATATCTTCGAAAACCTTTTCATTTTCTGCCCTAGCCATAAGCATTTGTTCTGCACCAAACATTTCAGGGACTTCTGTTAGGATAGTGCTGCCCCCTTGGGAAATTAAGAAGTCCGAAAAAGCTCCTAATAGCGGATTAGCCGTAATTCCAGAGAAACCGTCGGAACCGCCACATTTTAGGCCGACATTTAGCTCGGCAATTGGAATAGGTTCTCTCTGATCATTTTTAGCAGCTTCATATATCTCTTCTAATAGTTCTAAGCCTGCTTCTATTTCGTTGCCTACCTCTTGTGCAACTAAGAATTTAACTCTTTTTCCATCATAATCTCCTAGTAACTCTCTAAATTCAGCAATAACGTTATTTTCACAGCCTAATCCAAAAACAAGTACTCCGCCAGCATTCGGGTGGCTCACAGCGTCTATTAATATACTGCGAGTATTTTCATGGTCTTCTCCTAATTGGGAGCAGCCGTAGGGATGCTTTAAAATGGTAATATTATCGAATGTACCTAAGTCAGGATGGAGAGCTTCAAATTCTTTCAGCATATATTCTGCCGTTCCGTTTACACAGCCAACGGTCGGTACAATATATAAGTCATTGCGAATTCCTACTTTTCCATTTGCCCGTCTGTATCCTTGGAAGGTAAGATCCTTTTTAGGGTATTTTACTTGGTGGATATCTTGCTCATACGTATATTCAAGTTCTCCATCTAAATTTGTTTTTACATTATGCGTATGAAGCCAATCCCCCCGCGTAATCTCCGTCAGCGTATGTCCGATAGGATAGCCATATTTGATTACATTGCTAGATTTTTGAATATCAGTTAAGGCTATTTTATGGCCTTGGGGAATATCAGCTTTAGCTGTGATCGAGATGCCATCAAGATAGACTGTTTCCGCTGCGTTAATTGGTCTTAGGGCAACCGCGACATTGTCTCGCTCATTTAGTTTTAATAGAGAAGGAGGCCGCTTTTTGTTATTTAGCTTTTGTAAAACAGCTCGGGCACCGTCTTTTCTAAGCATATGGATATATGCAGTTACTTCTTCCGCAAGGTTAGGAATAGTGGTTAAGTCTGTATCCCATAAATTTTTGCCATTCAAAATAGTAAAAGCGATAGTTTCAGGATTTTCCCAAGCGTTTGAAAAGGCCTCAAGGACTTCATCGCTATCCTTTGGTTTATATTGTGTTCCCCTGTAGGTTAGGAATAAAGCAGCAAGAGAAGCAGTCATGTATGGAGGCAATTGCTGCTGTTTTTCTTGGTATTTAATTAGCAGCGGTAATAAGCGTGCTTTATATTTAGAAACACTGTTTAAAGCAATGGATGATAATTCATGGCGGATAAAGGGATTTTTAAAGCGTTCGATTATAGATTTTGCATATGCCTTTAAGTCATCTAAAGGGAGAGGTAATAATGGCATAATTTCTTGCTGCATTAATTGATTAATAAAGACAGCAAAATCTGCATCATTCATCACATCTTCCACAGTTTCAAGACCAGCAAGTAATCCAAGTGGGACCATCGCTGTATGCGGGCCATTTAATAAGTGAACCTTTCGTTCTCGATATGGTGTCATATCATCGGTTACCAGTACATTCAATCCCGCCTTTTCGAGAGGAAATGATTCTTTTAATTCTTGTGGACCTTCAATGACCCATAATAAATAAGGCTCTGCTTTAACCATTAAGTTATCAATATAGCCATGTTCCTCATTAAGCAGATTTGCTGTATCACGTGGATAACCTGGAACAATGCGATCTACTAAGCTGCAGCAGAATATATTTTCAGCATGAATCCAGCTAATAAATTCCTCTTCTAAATTCCATAGACTTGCATATTGTAAGACAATTTCTTTAAGTTGATCACCGTTACGATCGATTAACTCACAAGGAATAATCGTAAATCCTGGTTTTTTTAATTGAAAGCGCTTGAATAGTAGGGCAGTAAGTTTTCCAGGAAAACTAGTTGAAGGTTGATCGATAGAACAATCCCTTTCATCAAATTGTATTCCAGCTTCTGTAGTATTAGAAATAATAAAGGCCAATTCTTCTTGTTCTGCCAATTGTAAATAAGTTTCCCATTCTTCATAAGGATTAATTAATCGATTAGCAGTTGTAATAATTTCACTCGTCTGAACCATTTGACCTTGATAGAACCCCTCAAGCACGACAGTATAAAGGTAATCTTGTTCTTCTAAGGTTGGATTCGAAACATGCTTGGTCGGCTTCACTAACACAGCACTACCGTTGAATAAATGCTGGTTATTCATTTGTTGTAGTTGCCAATTAAGAAATCCTCTCATGAAATTTCCTGATCCAAATTGAATGACCTTTTCTGGAAAAAAAGACAAATTAGGTTTTAATTGCTTTGAAAGCTTTTCCACTATAGTTCCTCCTTTTGCACACGTTAACATTTTATGATAAAGCAAAACAGTTATGACTGTTTTGTTGGAAAACTAAGCGATTCTCTTTTAACTAAGAATGTGTCTACTAAGATTTGTGTCTTTTCTAATGTTCCGTTATTCATTAACGCAATGAGCATTTGCATGCCAATTTCGCTGATTTTATCAATAGGCTTATGAATAGTGGTTAGAGCTGGAGTAGAGTATTGCGCAAAAGCTATATCATCAAATCCAATGATTGAGATATCATTTGGCACTTTCCTCTCTTTCGAAAAACAAGCTTTTAATGCACCGATTGCCATATCATCGTTTGCGCAAAATACAAGACTAGGCGGAGTCGGCAGATCTAGCAATTGCTTCATTTTTTCAAAGCCGCTTTCCATACTATAATCCCCATTGACCATAAATTCAGGCTGTACAGGAAGCCGATGTTTCGATAAGCTATTGACAAATCCTTGTTTCCTTTCAGCTGAGGAACGGAAAGAGCTTTTTCCATTAATGTACGCTAAATTCTTATGACCAAGGCTAATCGCCTCATCGATAGCCTGTTCTACACCTTGTTGATCGTTTGCCGAAACATTTGGAATAGAAGGATCATCTAGTCTGCGATTTAGTACAACCAAAGGTATGCCGGTTTGTTGTATATAGTAAATAAATGCATTGTCTGTATCACTTTGGCTTAGTACGATAATCCCGTCAAATCGTTTGGAAATGATTTTGTCAAAATGGACTAATGTATCAATACCGTTTACTGCAATACTGTAGTTTTCATCTAGCACAGAATTAACACCTTTTATTACATCTACAAGAAAACTTGAACTTGTTCCATGGCTGATACTAGAGAAAAAAACGCCAATTGTGTAAGATTTCTGGTTTACGAGACTTTTAGCATTAAAGTTTGGTACATAATGTAATTCTGCTGCAATTTTTTTAATTTTGTCTTTGGTTGCAGGTTTAATAAGGGGACTATCATTCAGCGCTCTTGACACAGTGGTGTGCGAAACGCCTGCAAGCTTTGCGATATCCTTAATGGTAACCATAGTTCCTCCTGATAATAATGTTAACGTTCACATTTTATAATTCTTCAGGCAGTTTGTCAATCGGTCATTTGCTGCACACGTGAAAAAATCCACTCGCAAAAGATAGACTAGATATGCTATTATATGTATATTCTAATCCAAATTATAGAAAATAATCATTTCATAATAGATAAGAAAATGATTATTTTTCGTATTAAAAATTGTTGAATAAGTTGATAACGCTTACAATAAAAGTGTGTTAAGAGGAAATAAGGAGTGTGAGGATTTGAAGAAATTAAGGTTGTTTTACAAATTATTTTTCCCCTTTTTTCTATTAGGGATTAGTATTGTAGTTGGCTTTAGTGTATTTATCTATAACTCTACCTATCACTCCGTCGAAGAGGAATTTCTGAAGGACAAACAAAATTATACAAAACAAATTCTTAATAATGTAGAGCAAAAGGTGCGAACGATTGAATATGGATATACGGCATATAGTTCTACTGCAAACTTTGAGACGATTTTTAAGAAGCCGTTATCAGGAAAAGACTTTGATACATATCGTGATATAAAAAAAGAAATCAGTTATATAGAAATGATGGGAATAGAAGGAAGTAAGCATAATTTAATCAGCCTGGCAGAAAATTGGGGAATAATTGACGGCTCTTTAAAGAAATTATCGGAAGAGGAAATTGCTGGGTATAAGGAAAAGTATGTGGAAAAGGCGAAGCAAAGCTTATTTTGGAGACCAACAAGTACTGGAATTGAGATGATTATGACTTTACCTGTTTATCAACGTGATAAATTTGCTTTAGGAATATCTAATATTCCAAGAAGCAGCATTGATGAGATTGTTGATAATGAACAAGATAGTTTAGTAGAAATATATAATAGTAAAAATGAATTACTATATTCAAGTAGACAAAAGGAAAGGCTGTTGTCTCACGAGAATTATGAGAAAATGATAAACGAGGGAGAGAATATCAAAATAGTAGACACAGAGGGTAAAAAGTTTGTGTATGCTCAGTCAGACTATAATCGCTGGATTTATGTTGTACAGATTAACCCAAAAGAAATCTCTAATATGATTAATAATACAAGGATTGGTTTACTCATTGTCTCGACCTTATTGATTATTTTGGTCGGTATCATTTCCTATATGTTAGCAAATTCTTTTTCAAGACCTATCCGCAAATTACAGGAGAAATTAGCAATAGATCATCTAAGTGGGCAGAAGAATGAACTCTCCCTTGTTGCTGATTCTGTTGACAAGATTATTGGTCAGAATGAAACATTAATGGCTAGCTTAACCATGCAAAAACCACAGCTTGAGACGCTGTTTGTCTTAAGCTTATTTAGAAATAGAATAACAACAAATGAAGCTAAGCACAGGTTAAAACAATTTGGCTATTTCTTTAATGATACGCATCATTTTTACACAGGATTAATACAAATTGACAATATGGATAGCCAAAAAATTGTTGAGAAAGATTTATACTTATTGGCTTTAAATAATATTGTCGAAGAAATAGTCCCTGCTAAGGAAAGATTGATACCTATTGTATTAAATGATGAGATGCAAGCAACCATATTTATAACCGATGTAAATGATCATGATTCCAGTCGAAGAATTATGAAGTATTATGAGGAAATACAATCTGCGGCAAAGGAATATTTAAATATCACTATCAGTATAGGGATAAGTCCTGTTTATCAAACATTAATTAGTAGTAAAAAGGCAGTTGATTTAGCAAAAGAAGCGCTGCATTATCGTGTAAATGTAGGACCAGAGTCTATCATTTTTTATGATGATATTGCTCCTCTCTTGAATGATGCTTCTATTTCTAAATATCCTGTAGAATTGCAAAATGAACTTTTAAATACGATTCGCTCAGGAAATGAGGAGGAAGTGCAGGAGACAGTAGATACCTTAATTAACGAAATCTTCCGGATGAATAAAAATCCGGTCAGCTTAGAAGTAACACTTATTCGGTTAATAAATGAGATTATTCAACTTGGGCAGCTGTTAGGTGCAGAGGCGAAGATTTTTGATAGTATAAAGCCGCTTTATTATGAAGCGATTAATGCCTATTATCCTGCTCGAATAAAACAAATGCTAATTGAACATCTTATTACGCCAATTATTATCAGCACACAGGATAAAACGGATAAGGAGTTTCGATCTTTATCTGATAAAATTGTTCAAATCATTCAGACAGAGTATGACCAGGAAATTTCTTTAGACGTTATTGCTGACCGTCTTCATTATAATCCGAATTACTTAAGCAGCGTTTTCAAGAAAGAATATGGAGAAAACTTTGTTGACTATCTAATGGGATTCCGACTGCAAAAGGCTAAATCCCTGCTAGAAGAAACAAATATGCCAATTAAGGAGATTGCCGAAAAACTCCAATATCGAAATTCTCAAAACTTCATCCGTTTTTTTAAAAAGAAAGTAGGCATGACCCCAGGGGATTATCGGAAACAATATAATCATTAATTAAAAAGCGTGCAAGAAAGAGCTTATTCTTGCACGCTTTTTATGAACCGCAATTAAGATAGTCTTGAGCACATCCTGAATTTCTGTGAGAATAAGAGATAACATCATAACCGGTAAGGACAAGCCAGATGAGAAAGGGTTCTCTTTTAAATGTATGAGGATATAAGTTACTAGAATATCGTTTTGTTGACTGGTAAACAAATTGCTGTCAATAAAAGCATCTTTTCTGTAACGTCATCCCTTTACAGAGCCTACCAACGCTCCTTTGACAAAATATTTTTGAACAAATGGGTATGCAATAAGCATTGGTACTGTTGCTATAACAATAACGGCCATCTTAATCGTTTGCGCAGGTGGAATAACGTCAACTGACGAACCTTCTGCTTGCATGCCGCTTGAAACAATAACAATCTGTCGCAATAAAACTTGAATTGGCCATTTCGTAGAATCATTAATATAAAGAATAGCTGTCATATAAGTATTCCAATAGGTAACGGCATAAAACAAAGAAATGGTCGCAATAGATGGTAGTGCCAATGGCAGCATAATCTTCCAAAAGACTCCTAAATCTGTGCAGCCATCCATTTTAGCTGATTCTTCTAAACTATCCGGTAGTGCTTGAAAGAAGTTTCTCATAATAATTAAATTAAACGCATTAATTGCTACAGGCAGTATCAAAGACCAATAAGAATCAATTAATCCAAAGGCTTTAACTACTAAGAAGGTAGGGATCATGCCACCGCTAAATAACATAGAGAATACAACAAGAAAGTTAAGAAATCCTCTTCCATTAAGATATTTACGTGATAAGCCATAGGCCATCAAAGATGTTAGGACCATACTTACTAAAGTACCGACGCCAGTAACGCCAACGGATACCGCTAAAGACTTAAAGAGTGTTGGCGTAGAAAGAATATAACGGTATGCATCTAATGAGAAAGTTTCAGGAATCAGAATAAATCGTTTAGCTACAACTTCTTGTGTAGAAGCAAAGGAACTAGCTATAACATTTACAAAAGGCAGAAAACAAATTAAGGCAATAATGATTAAAATGGTTCCATTAATAATGGAAAAAACCCGTCCTCCTTTTGTTATTTTCTTATTTTTATACACTTTTTCCATATAGATCCTCCTTCTTATTTTGTCTAACTACAACTTACAACTAATGATGATGTTTTATTGCTCGGATTAGGACTGTAAACCGAGCCACAAGCAGTTAAGGAAAGGTCCGTTTCATAAAGTTGTTTTCTTTTTCCGCAGCTGGGAATACACTTTGCTATCCGTATGGCGAATATCTGCAGATCCTTTTAGAAGCCTTCATAAAGTCAACACTCTTTGTAGAAAACAGCCTAAGAAATAGATATACTCTCTTACTATAAAGTTACTTTATCAAGAGAAGATAATTACGTATATAATCAATATTTCAGGAAAGAAAACGCTTACCGAGTTCCGTTTTTTTCGATTGAAAAGGCAGATAATCATTTGGACAAAATGGTAATCATTACATTGGGTGGGGAAGAGGAAACTATTGATAAAATAAGGTTTTGTAAGCGTTATCAAATAATGATTATATACGTAATTATGCTTTTTCCATATGCTTAAGGTATGAATTAAACATCACACCATAAAGTAAGGGGGTAAATAATGGAAAGCGTCATTAAGCCTAATGATCAGACATTACCTGAGTTAACTATGAAGCAGCGAAAGAAGATTAGAAGACAAAAAACTTGGGCTAATATGAGAAAGAACAAACTTCTATATTTAATGATTTTCCCTGGCTTTCTCTATTTTATTATTTTCAAATATTTACCGATGGGTGGATTGATCATTGCTTTTCAAGATTATCAACCGTTTTTAGGGATTTTGGGCAGCCCATGGGTAGGGATGAAGCATTTTGTTCGCTTATTTACAGAACCAACCTTTTTTATGCTTTTAAGTAATACACTTATTTTATTTGCTTTAAATATTTTCATTTTCTTTCCCATGCCGATCATCTTAGCGCTTATGCTAAATGAAGTCAAAAACAAATATTTTAAATCTGGTATCCAAACGTTAATTTATATCCCCCATTTTATGTCATGGGTAATTATTGTTTCCATTACATATGTCTTTTTAAATGTTGATGGTGGATTGATTAATGAAATGTTAGCAGCAATGGGCTTTAATAAAGTCAGTTTTTTAACTTCGCCTGATTGGACGCGAACCGTTTATATTGCACAAGTAATTTGGAAAGAATTAGGCTGGTCTACTATCATATATATCGCCGCTATTACAGCTGTAGATACTCAATTATATGAAGCAGCGGAAATGGATGGAGCAGGACGACTGCGCAAAACATGGCATGTAACATTACCGGCCATTCGACCAGTAATTATTACTTTATTAATCTTAAAAATTGGCAGCACGTTAGATTTAGGATTTGAACACATGTATCTCTTATTGAATTCATTAAATAGAAGTGTCGCAGAGATTTTTGACACCTATATTTATACAGCTGGTTTGAAGAATGGACAATTAAGCTTTAGTACGGCTGTTGGTTTATTTAAGGGATTAGTAGGATTAGTTTTAGTTATGCTTTCAAATAAGCTTGCCAAGAAGTTTGGTGAGGATGGGGTTTATTAAAGTTAGGAGAAAGCGAGGAATTGGATGTTAAAATCAGTGGAAAAAATAAATCACATTTTTACAACAATATTAAACTTAGTTTATGTGAATTTCCTCTGGTGGCTCTTTACTTTATTAGGATTGGGGATATTTGGGGCAGGACCAGCAACCTATGCACTAGTTAGTATCATGCGACAGTGGATGAGGGGAAATACCAGTCTCCCTATCTTTTCTTCTTATTGGAAGTATTACAAAGAGTCCTTCAAGGAATCCATGGTTACTAGCTGGATTTATTTACTACTCGGCTATGTGTTAGTAATCGATCTACTCCATGTTACAAACTGGTATCTCAAAGTATGCTTGATGATCATATTCTCGTTATATTTCCTTTCTGCCGTTTATATTTATCCATTAATGGCTCATTATAACTGGAAAGGAATATTCTTTCGCATAAAGATGTCCTTTATCTTTGGTTTTTCTTGCTTGCAATATTCTCTATTATTGTTTGTTGTGATTGGCGCTACCTATTGGACAGCAATCACATTTTTTCCTGGGATTCTCACTTTCTTCGGTATTAGTTTCCTATTTTATATGATTACTTGGACAGCAAATCAAGTGTTTACTAGAATGGAATTACAAAATACAGAAGAAGTAGAAGATACAACCGTCTATCCTACGCTTAACGGACAGTAAGACTTAATTTTAAGCTTATCCAATTCGGGGAAGATAGGTGGGAAAGCATCGATATAGAACCGAATGGTTCCACTAATCAGTGCAAACATTCATTGATGGAACTTTCGCTTTATCAAATTGTAAAGGAGCGTTTAAATGAAAAAACTATCAAAGTTAGCCAGTATTAGTTTAGCAGGTATGTTGTTATTAGCGGGTTGTAGTGGAGGAAAAGAACAATCATCTGGGACGTATGATGAAAATAGTAAGGCTGAAATTACGTGGCTGAATATTCTACATACGGCATCTCCTCCAACAGATACTATTTTAGATAAAATCGAAGAGAAAACGAATGCTGAAATCAAATTTTCGTGGATACCGGACGCTTCAAAGGAAGAAAGAATTAATACTGCATTAGCCTCTGATTCATTAGCCGATATTGTTACATTAACTATTCTGGAAAATTCCTCTGTCCGTAATGCATTGAAGTCTGGAATGTTTTGGAATGTAGAAGATTATTTAGATGAATTCCCTAATCTAAAGGAAATTTCACAAGATGTACGTGATTCTGCTTCCATAGAAGGAAAGCTCTATGGTATTCCCTTTCAGAAGGATTTAGCACGTAATGGTGTCGTTTTACGTAAAGACTGGCTTGATAATTTAGGTCTTGAAGTTCCGAAGACTGTTGATGAATTAATGGAAGTTTCGAAAGCGTTTACAGAAAATGATCCTGATGGTAATGGGCAAAATGATACAACTGGATTTGTAGATCGGAACGATTTAATATATGGAGCCTTTAAAACATTAAGTTCTTATTTCGGTACACCTAATGTATGGGAAATGGATGAAAATGGAGACTTCATTCCGGAATTTGAAACGGATGGTTATGTAAAAACAATGGATTATATGAAGGAGCTGTATAGCAATGGCTGGATAAATAAAGACTTTGCTGTTACAGCAAAAACAGACCAGCAGCAAAGCTTTGCACAGGGAAAAGCAGGAATTTATATTGGTGCCCTTTTCGATGCTAAAAACTTGCAAACGATGGCTGCAGGCATCCAAGATAATATGGAATTAGCATTAGTGAACGATATGGTATCGGAATCTAATCCTGAACGTGCCATTTGGGCTGCAAATAATGGAATTGGCGGATTATTGGCCTTTCCGCGTTCAGAAGTAAAGGATGAAGCAGAATTAAAGAGAATTCTTAAGTTTGTAAATGATTTACTAGATCCAGAAATTTACACATTAATGACATATGGTTTGGAAGATGTCCATTATAAACTAACAGATGATGATTCATATGAAATTATCAATCAGGATTTATGGACACAGGAAGTGCAGCCATTCGCGGCTTCTAGACCAAAAGAGTCAGGCTATAATTTGAAAGATCCAAACCCAATTAAAGCATTAGCAGATGAAATGATTGCAGACAATGCGAATTATGCCGTGTTAAATCCTGCTTATTCTTTAGAATCTGCAACCAATACATCACAAGGATCAGAATTACAAAAGATTATTACTGATGCCACATACCAGTATATTTTAGGCGAAATAGATCTGGATGGCTTCAAACAGGCTGTAAAGACATGGGGAGATTCTGGCGGAAACACGATTAAAGAGGAATATAAAGCAGCATACGAACAAACGAAATAATTTTGAATAAAGGTGAGGGGAAAGCAGATTTCGGCTAGACACTCACCTTAAAAAATTTAAAAACAAGATTTTTATAAGGCAAGCAACAATCTTCATGAAGAGGCTTTATAAAGAATCTAAATAGGATGGGAGAATATAAGAATGGCAGAAATGAGTTGGTCAGAGAGAACAGCACAATCCATTATGGAAAGACTTCCACGATTATATGAAGATAGAGGCTATAACGGAAAATGGTCTTATGATTATGGAGTTGTTTTAAAAGGGTTTGAAAACCTTTGGAAACGAACAGGCAAGGAGAAATATTTGCATTTTATAAAAGAAAATCTCGATTATTTTGTTCAACCGGATGGAACGATTAAAGGATATGAAGTATCAGAATTTAATATTGACCATATTAACAATGGAAAATTACTATTTCAACTTTTTAAACAAACGGGAGAGGAAAAGTATCGGCAAGCAGCCGATTTATTGAAATCCCAATTAGAGCTGCATCCAAGAACATCAGAAGGTGTTTTTTGGCATAAGCAAATTTATCCGTATCAGATTTGGCTGGATGGCTTATATATGGGGGCGCCATTCTATGCGCAATATCAAATGGAATATCGAGATGGAGAAGGTCTTGACGATATACTTCACCAATTCAAAATCAGTTATCAACACTTATTAGATGAAAAGACAGGGCTTCTTTATCATGCATGGGATGAGAAGAAAGTCCAGCCATGGGCTAATAAAGAGACAGGACTATCAGAGAATTTTTGGGGAAGAGCCATGGGATGGTATGTCATGGCATTAGTAGATACATTAGAAATTATTCCAAAGGATACACCTGATCGCCCTTTTTTAGAAAAAATTCTTAAGAATACATTGGCAGCATTACTAAACTATCAGGATAAGGAAAAGGGTGTTTGGTATCAGGTAGTCGATAAGCAAGGGGAAAAGGGAAATTATTTGGAGGCGTCTGCAAGCAGTATGTACGTATGTTCTATTGCAAAAGGGATACGCCTTGGAGTTTTAGAAAAACAAGAATGGCTGCATCCATTAAAGAAAGGCTATCAAGGATTATTAGATGAATTTGTTTTGCTGACAAAAGAGGGATGGGTCAATTTAAATAAAAATTGTCAGGTAGCAGGACTTGGCGGAGCTGACAAACGAGACGGAACTTATACCTATTATATTAGTGAACCAATTATTTGCAATGACCAAAAAGGCTTAGGGGCCTTTTTACAGGCATTAGTGGAAGTGGAGGAAGTTATTAACGAATAAGGAGATTATAAAATGAGCGATTATATTATCACTGATTTCGGTGCAGAGAATGATGGGAGTATATGTACAGAGTCGATTCAGAAGGCGATAGATAAGGCATATGAAAATGGAGGAGGCAGAATTGTTATCCCGCCAGGTGAGTTTCTGACAGGTGGGCTTTTTTTAAAGAATCATATTGAACTTCATTTAGCCGCAGGAGCAGTATTGAAATTCTCTGATCAGCAAGCGGACTATTTCGTTGTTACGTCTAGATGGGAAGGTGTCGCTAGAGAAGTATATGCTTCATGCTTATACGCAGAAAATAGCCGGCATATTGCGATCACTGGCTTTGGAACCATTGACGGAAATGGAGAGAAATGGTGGCATCTTTTTCGAAATGAGCGAGAGAAGCTGCTTTATCCGCGGCCAAAATTGATTAGCCTAGATGGTTGTGAAAACGTATCGATTAAAGATGTGACCTTAATAAATTCTCCAAGTTGGACGGTTAACCCCATATGCAGTAACAACATTACGATCGATAATATAAAAATTCATAATCCGCAAGATTCACCAAATACAGATGGCATTGATCCAGAATCCTGCATGAATGTTAGAATCAGTAATTGTCATATTGATGTAGGGGACGATTGCATTGCGATTAAGGCAGGAACAGAGGATACGGCAGAGCGAGTAGCTTGTGAAAATATAACGATTACAAATTGTACCATGGTTCATGGACATGGAGGAGTAGTGCTTGGCAGTGAGATGAGCGGTAATATTCGAAATGTCACCATTAGTAACTGTGTCTTTCAAGATACAGATCGTGGCATTCGGCTGAAGTCTAGACGAGGGCGTGGAGGAGTCGTTGAAGATATTCGTGTAAGTAATATCGTAATGGAAGGTGTAATTTGTCCGTTCATTTTAAATTTATATTATTTCTGTGGTCCTAAAGGAAAGGACAAATACGTATGGGATAAAAATCCTTACCCAGTAACTAATGAGACTCCGATGTTTAGGCGCATTCATTTTGCCAATATAACGGCTAGGAATGTTCATGCTGCAGCCGGATTCATATACGGTTTAGCCGAGCAATATATATCAGAACTAACTTTTAACCAAGTGGATATTTCTTTGGCGGTAGATGCGATTCCTGGAAAACCAGCAATGATGGCAGGCATAAAAGATATGAATAACCGGGGCTTTTATGTCGGTTTTGCAAAGGATATTTTATTTAACCGGGTAACGGTTGAAAACCATGAAGGTCCAGCTTTTTATCTCGAAAATTGTGAGGATATCGAGTTAATAAACTGTAAGTCTAAAAATACAAAGAAGGAAGAAGCGCTCTTGAAGGAAGTGAAGGCGTAAGTGGAAAAACAGCGAAAAAGGCTAATAGAGTTATTAGGGGATTATCCACATGCAAAGGATAGGAAGGTGCAGCTAATAAGGAGGGAAGAGAAAGATAACTATGTATTAGAAAGCCTCATGCTGCAATTAAATGAGGAGGAATCCGTACCTGCTTATGTTGCCAAGCCTCTAAACAAGGAAGGTCCGCTGCCTATCGTCCTCTTTAATCATTCACATGGGGGGGATTTCGAACAGGGAAAAGAAGAGCTGTTAATAAGTAACAGTTACTTACAATCCCCATCTTTTGTCGAGGCTATAACAAATTTGGGATATGCTGTAGGATCCATTGATATGTGGGGATTTAGTGAGCGGAAAGGTAAATTAGAGAGCGAGTTAGTCAAAGAAATGTTATTAGATGGAAGAACGCTATGGGGGATGCGGATCTTTGATAATATTGCTTTTCTAGATTATCTTGTGGAAAGGACGGACATCGACCAAAACAGAGTAGCGACGATTGGAATGTCAATGGGAGGCCTTATGAGCTGGTGGATGGCAGCACTAGATGATCGCATAAAAGTAACCGTAGATATAGCTGCACAGGTACATATAGAAACATTAAGGCAGAAACGGGGCCTAGATCATCATGGTTTTTATTATTATGTGCCAGGCTTTTTAAAGCAGTTTTCTACTTTAGCTGTGCAATCGTTAATTGCCCCAAGACCGCGCTTGAGTCTTGTTGGAAAAGATGACCGCATGTGTCCGCTGGAAGGCGTAATGCTGCTAGATGAGGAATTAGGAAAAATATATGGAAAATATGATGCAAAAAATCAGTGGAACAGCCAAATTGTAACTGGCGGTCATCAAGAGACAAAGGAAATGAGAAAGCAATGGGAAAACTTTTTGCAGAAGCATTTATGAAAAATGAACTTCAATTTGTCATTGGGAAAGGCAATGATTGTGATTTTATGAGTATTCAGGAAGCCATTATGCATTGTTCCAATATCGAGAGACCTGTTACATTCATCATCCTAGGTGGAGATTACTATGAAAATATCCTTCTTTATCAATCAAATCGCAAGTTGTTTGGAATAGGAACGGTCCGGATTATTGGAAATAAGTATGCACGGCAATTGGATGAGTTTGGTTGTGAAATTGGTACTTTTCAAACAGCGACTCTTTTTATCAATGGAGAGAATATCTGGATAGAAAATATCGAAATCATAAATAATTCGGGGCTGGGAGAAATAGTGGGGCAAGCAGTTGCTTTATATAGTGAAGGAAACATAGTTAGCTTTAAAAATTGTTCCATAAAAGGGTACCAAGATACCGTTTGTCTCGGTCCATTGCCAGATGTACAAAAGGATGGAACTCCTTTTTCAACACCAGAGATAAAAAATAACTTTCAGAACAATATAACGACCTTTATCCATTGTTCTATTGAGGGAACCGTTGATTATATATTTGGTGGAGGAGAAGCAAAGTTTGAAGAATGTGAATTGAAATCTCTTAAACGGCCTAACAACCTGCCAGGATATATTACGGCAGCAAGTACTGCGATCGGGAAAAATGGCTTCCTATTTTCTCGTTGCTATTTAACAGCAGATAAGGATGTATCTAATGTCTTTTTAGGGCGGCCGTGGAGACCATACGCCAATGTAACTTTTTCTCAATGTAGAATAGGGGCTCATATTCACTCGGATAAATGGGACGATTGGGGAGAGAAAGAGAATCGAGAAACAGTAACATTTCGGGAAATAGAAAATTACTATGCTTAGTTGAGCCTCTAATCAGTTAGAGACTAGGAGAAGGGAACGAGGGAAATGAAACGGAAATGGGAAGTAATAATTGGGATGGCAGGAATGGTGTTAAGTGTTCTATTTCTAGGAGGATTTTCGCTAACAATGACCTCCATGGATACAGAAACATATAAAGAAACAGTCTTTCCTATTCTGCAGGAAGGCGTTTCTTCCGGTGAGATGCAGGATAGTTTAGAAGCCATGAATGTCTTAGCTATATGGTTCGGTATTACACTAATACTCGTCCTAGCATTTGTTATAGTTGCGACTGCTTTCATCTGGAGAAATCGACATCCGAGATGGGCTGGAGTCCTCTATCTCGTTGCTGGATTTTCAACATTGATAGGTACCCAATTTATTGCTTTTCCCATCGCCTTTCTCTTTTTTCTAGCAGGAGCGTTATGTTTGTTGCGAAAAGGAGTTAATGTGAGTAAGAAAGGAGAAGGCTATGTATCGAACCACTATTAAAAATCCTATTTTACGTGGTTTTAATCCAGATCCCAATATTTTAAGGGTAGATAATACTTACTATATTGCTGTTTCCTCTTTTGAATGGCTGCCAGGAGTACGAATCTATCAGTCTAATGATTTAGTAAATTGGGAACATGAGACAGATATTATTACGAATCAAGTTGATTTAAGAGGAAATCCACAAAATGGCAGCATATGGGCTCCGCAAATTAGTTATTCAGAGGGGCTGTTCTACCTTATTTATACAGATGTTAAAAGTACAAAAAGACCATTTAAGGATTGTCATAACTATTTGATTACCGCGCCAAGTATAAATGGTCCATGGTCAAGTCCTGTATATCTAAACAGCAGCGGATTTGACCCATCCTTATTTCATGACAAAGATGGACGCAAATGGCTGTTAAACGAAATATGGGATTATCGTATGATAACAGGAAATAAATCAGCAGGTATTGTCATGCAGGAATATGATGCTAAGAATCAAACGCTGATTGGACCTGTTTATAAACTATTTGATGGGACAGAATTAGCTAAAACGGAAGCTCCTCATCTCTATTACTATGGAGACTATTACTACTTAATAACGGCAGAAGGAGGGACTGGGAAAGGGCATTCAGTAACTGTCTGCCGCTCAAAGGTAATAACAGGACCCTATGAATTAGATCCAGAATATCCTATGCTTACAGCAAGTGATAAACCTGAGTCATCGCTCCAATGTTCAGGACATGGAAGTATCGTGCAGACGTCCCTTGGAAATTGGTATATGGTTTATTTATGTACTAGACCATTACAAAATAAAGCCGCGATACTAGGAAGAGAAACAGCGATAGAAGAGGTTTATTGGACAGAGGACGGCTGGCTTCGCCTTTCATCTGGTACAAATGGACCCAGCTTGTTGACTGAAATTGTTACGCGCGAACAAGTAATTTTTCAAAACAATACTGATTTCGAGGATGACTTTACAGGCCCTTTAAAAAAAGAGTGGAATACTTTACGTATTTTAGCAGATGACTCTTGGTGTGATTTAACAAGTAGATCTAATTATTTACGTATGTTTGCAGGGGAATCCATTCAGTCCTTGTTCGAGCATCATATTCTTGCCATTCGTCAAAAAGACTTTCACTTTCAGGCCGAAACAAGCGTAGAATTTCACCCTACTACCTTTAATCAAATGGCTGGTCTCATGCTTTATTTAAATGATAGCAATTATCTATATGCTTACGTGACATTTGATGAAGAAAGAGGCCGAGTTCTTCGCTTTATGCGTTGCGAAAATGGACAATTTCAACTAGATCCGGCCATCATAACTATTACTGCAGGAAAAGTGCAGCTAAAGGTTATTGGAAACGGAGCGAGAGGAAACTTTTACTTTCGTTCAGATGAAGAACATTCTTGGCGAGAAGTAACCAGCAGCCAAGACCTCCTATTTTTGGCAGGGGGATTTACCGGAAATTTCATTGGGATAGCAGTCCACGATATGGATAAAAAAGCAAGTACATACGCTGATTTCGCATACTTCCGTTATGAGGGATTAGATAGTAATTGATTGAATCTACTTCTGTCATTTCCCATAGGAATGTAATAACGAAGCGGATCGGTGCTAGCGCTGTGGATAGCAATTACCATCAATCCTCTTTCCAAAAAAAAGCCCGGGACAATTATATGAAGATCGCATAAGAATCTCCATATAATTGTCCAGGGCTTATATTGGTTGGAATACTTGTGTCCCAACCGCTTCTTCATTTATTTCCCTAACATAGCTTTCACCTTATCTTGATTATTATCGATCCATTCCTGTGCAACTTCTTCCTCATCAGCGCCATCTTCGATTTTAACAATCATTTCTTCAATATCTTCAACAGGCATGCTCCAGTTGCTTAGGAATTCATGAACCTCAGGGGATTTTTCCTTTAGACCATTATTTACAACTACGTGAACTTCTGATGTCTTAAAGAAACCTTTTGGATCTTCCAATACTTTTAAATCATAATCAACAAACATTGGATGTGGACGCCATCCTAAGAAAAGGACAGGATCGCCACTTTTGATAAACTTAGAGGCTTGTGCCAGCATGCCACCTTCACTAGAAGCAACATATTCTAAATCTAATCCATATTCTTCAATCATTTCCTTAGAAGTGACGGTCATTCCGGCACCTTCTTCAATACCGTACACTTTTCCGCCAAAGAGATCTTCTTTTCCTTTTAAATCTTCGATACTGTCAATGTCCTCTATGTTAGAGGGAATGACCCAGCCAAGCTCCCCTTCTTTATAGCTGACTGCTAAGTCTTCTAATTGATTTTTGTATCGATTCATATAATTTGCATGCATATCAGGCAGCCAAGCATCCATAAATACATCTAAGTCACCGCGGGAAAGTCCTGTATAAACGCCGCCTGCATCTGCATTTTTCTCCTTAACCGTATAGCCCATATCTTCTAATAATAGTTTAGCAACTTTTGTTGGCGGGATGGTACTAGTCCAAGGAGTAACACCGAAAGTAACAGTTTTAGAATCTCCTGACTCGCTACCTCCTGTATTTTGGTTTTGGGAGGAACAGCCAATTAAAAGAGTGAATAGTAATAACATCAAAAAGCTAAGTTTTAATTTTTTCATAAATTCGTATACTTCCTTTCTCCTGTTAATTTGGTAGATTGTTTGTTTTTATGCTTTTTTTCCTAATCCCTGTGTTATTCGATCCAGGATGATGGCGAGAACAACAATCCCAAGTCCACCGGTAAGACCTAATCCAACATTTACACTAGAGATACCGGATAAAACAGTGCTTCCTAGTCCAGGAGAACCAATCATAGATGCAATAACAGCCATGGATAATGCCAACATAATAGTTTGGTTAATTCCAGCCATAATGGTTGGAATAGCATTAGGTAACTGAACTTTTACGAGCAGCTGCCAAGAAGTAGAACCAAAAGCTTTAGCAGCTTCTACGATATCAGCGGGAACTTGTTTAATGGCCAAGCTTGTCATACGGACTGCTGGTGGAGTAGCGAAAACGAAGGTAGAGATAACAGCTGGAACTTCTCCTAAACCAAAGAGTAGAATAGCAGGGATTAAATACACAAAACTAGGTAGTGTTTGCATGAAATCAAGTAATGGTCGGATAATATGATCCAATGTTCGATTTTTAGCAGTGAATATTCCTAAGGGAACCCCAACAACAATGGAGAAAAAGGTTGCTACAATAACAATAGATAGAGTTTGCATAGCACCTGTCCATAGACCTACCGAACCTAAGTAAAGAGCACCAATAATGGTAAAAAGAGCTATTCCTTTTCCCGCAAGGCGCCAAGCTAAAAGTGCTAAAAGGATTGCTATTACTTCAGCAGGGATAAAGGTGAATAAATTGGTGACAGCATTTATAAATATGCTTAACACTCCGCTGAAGGAGTTGAAAAAGTCACCTAAAACCGGCAGCAGCCAATTGTCTACAAATTGATTTGTCCATTTTTCTAATGGAAAGAAGAAGTAGTTCATATGATAGCCTCCTTTTGTTCTTTTCCGAGAATTAGTCCAGACAATATAGAGACTCGAACGATGATTCCTAACAATCTATTATTTTCTGTAACGGCAATAGGGAATTTTGATTCTGCCGCAACTCCAATTAAATCATTTAATGGGGTATCGTATGTAGTAGAATGGAAGTCGTGTTCTAATACGTCTTCAACCCACTTATTTTCCTTATAGGCATTAATGGCAGCATCAATAGTAAGAATGCCTTTTAGCTGTTTATCCTTATCTACTACGAAGATACTGGATAGACCGGCTTCTTCCATTTTTCTTACGGCCATCCTTGGACCATCTTTCCAAGTGGTAATAAGATCGGGCTGTTTCATAATTTGACCAGCAACTAACACTTTCGAACGATCAACATCTTCTACAAATGTCGATACATAGTCATTCGCTGGATTTTCCAAAATTTCTTCAGCTGTCCCTAACTGTACAATCGAGCCATTTTTCATGATGGCAATACGATCACCGAGCTTAAGAGCCTCATCTAAGTCGTGAGTGATAAAAATAATTGTTTTTCCTAGCTTGTTTTGTAAACGGATAAGTTCATCTTGCATTTCTTTGCGAATAAGTGGATCTAAGGCACTGAATGCTTCATCCATTAGAAGAATATCGCTATCATTTGCTAATGCTCTAGCAAGACCTACCCGTTGCTGCATCCCGCCGCTAAGTTGATGAGGGAAACTTGCCTCATAGCCTTTTAGGCCAACATCATGAATGGCTTTAATAGCCTTTTTTGAACGATCACTCTTCGGATGTCCTTGGATTTCTAAACCATATTCAACATTTTCTTGCACAGTTCGATTTGGAAATAACGCAAAATTCTGAAAAACCATGCTGAGCTTTTTACGTCGTATATCAATAAGTTCCTTTTTATTCATGGTAGTAATGTTTTTCCCGTCAATTAGCACTTCACCTGAAGTTGGCTCAATCAGTCGGTTAATAAGACGTATAAGAGTAGATTTTCCACTGCCGGATAATCCCATTATGACAAAGAATTCTCCTTGTTTTACTTGGAAAGAGGCATTATCAACACCAATTGTCATTCCAGTTTCTTTCAGTATTTTTGTTTTATCTTCGCCAGCCTGTAGTCTTTTCAGCCCTTCTTTTGGGTTTCCCCCAAATATTTTTGTAAGATTTTTAATTTCAATTTTAGGCATTAATCACTTCTCCTTCTTTTTTATTTAGGAGAATTTCCGAATATGGATAAATAAATAGGAAATAAAAAATAAAACCGATTATTTTTAGAGGAATAGTAGGAATTAAGCGAGTGTTATGGCAATACATTTAGTGGAACTTTGGGTAAAAATTAGTTTGATATAGTATTACTTGCTTGTTGTTACTCCCAGTATGGCAATGGGACTTATCCATATCCTTCTCCTGTAGAGTCCTTCTTATTATATAAAACAAATAATAGGCAGTGCAAACGTGAAAATATAGCATATCCTGTTTATATCGTTCGTAAAGTTTTTTCTGATTAAATTAAATATACTGAATACTTATAAATACTACCTTATTCACTAAATAACTCTAGATTCTGACTTTTAGTTTATAAAAAGCAAGTACGATCTAAAACGGGCAGTTACTTCTATATTCTAAGTAAAGAGATTGTTTTATTTCACAAAATGTTGTTTAAAAGTTACTAGATAGGATTGAAAAAATTCCAAAAACAAGGTAGTATGTAAATGAGAATGATAATCAATTTAACTAATAAACTGAATGAGTTAATCATATATAGATAGTATAAAACTTTCAATATAGGAGTGAGCGGGTTAATGGATCATACAGAACTATTCGATGTGACGATAATTGGCGGCGGGCCAGCAGGTCTATATTCTGCTTTTTATAGTGGGCTTAGAGAAATGAAGACAAAAGTTATTGAATTTTTACCACAGTTAGGCGGAAAGCTGCATTTATATCCAGAGAAAATGATCTGGGATGTTGGCGGCATCACTCCAATGCCAGGGGAAAGGTTGAGAGAACAGCTTGTCCAACAGGGACTGACCTTTAACCCAGAAGTAGTGACAAATACGAAGATTCATTCTATCTCCAAAAATGAGGAAGGAATTTTCTTGCTGGAAACAGACTCAGGAGAAGTTCATTATTCCAAAACAGTCATTGTGGCGGTAGGAAGCGGAATCGTCACTCCGCAAAAATTAAAAATTGAAGGTGCCGAAAGATTCGAAGTGGCAAACCTAAACTATACGGTAAAATCCTTAATGCATTTTAGAGATAAAGTAGTTGTTCTTTCTGGAGGCGGAAACTCTGCCGTGGATTGGGCTCTTGAACTAGAGCCGATAGCTAAGAAGGTGTATTTAACATGTAGAAAAGATACACTTGCTGGTCATGAGGCAAAAGCGAGAGAATTGCTAGAAAGCAATGTAGAGTGTTTGTTCCATACCTCTATTACTAAACTGATTGCGAATGAAAATCATGATCGTATTGATTCTGTTGAATTAACGAATACACAATCAGAAGAGGTAAAGACTTTAAAAGTAGATGAAGTAGTTATCAATCATGGCTATGAAATGGATTCGTCGCTTTTAAAAAATAGTAAATTAAAAATTGACATGCTTGAAGATTTCTACATAGCAGGTAATGCTAATAGTGAGACATCTGTGCCAGGAATATTTGCTGCTGGAGATATTCTAAAGCATGAAGGTAAAGTCCATTTAATTGCCGGTGCTTTTCAAGACGCAGCTAATGCAGTCAATAAAGCTAAATTATATATTCAGCCAGAGGCAAGTAATAGCGCAATGGTCTCTTCACATAATGAACTATTTGAAGAGAAGAATAAAGAATTAATTAAAAATATGATTCAATGCGATGATTGTTCAGTAATGAAAATACGAGCTTGATTTCAATTGATTGCTACTTGGTCCACATTTTTATTGCATAGTCAAAAGATCTATTGGAGAAGACGGATTTCCGCTTATCCAATAGATCTTTTTTGTTAGATGGGAAAAGTAGCAAGCTTTGGCTGGTTTCTCAATTTTGGCTGAAAAGCATCAAGTTTTGACTGGAACCCAGTGATTTTCACTAAAAGTAATACGAATTATTCTGTTGAGACAGTCATCATTAAAGCATTTATTGGTACTTCTCCCGTTTCTATAGTATAAACAATATTTCCTTCTTCCCATCTCGCCATATACTCTACTTTATCAGCATTTTCCGGATAATTTACTTCTATTCTTCCATTTTCCTGTGGGACGGGCAGAGCATTTTCCTCCAAAAAGTCCACCATTTTTCTTGCGATATCAGTAGTGTCTAACTTATCAGCAGAAATTGATTTAATTTGTAACACCCATCGTCCCTCTTTCCAAAGTAAATACGAACTTCCCGCTGCTCCTTCCTTCATTCCAGTAATTTGATGTCCCAAAACTACCTTCATTTCATCTGGTATTGAATCTAATGAAACCTCGGGAAAAAGCTTCTCTTGTTTGTTTTTATCATGGGATGTTTCTGCTTTAAAAGTAGCAAGCAAATTATCATTTGTATCTAAAGATTCATCATTGATGGAGACAGGTTCTTGCGTTCGATAGAATGATATAGAATATTGGTCTGTTTCATTTTTATTAATTTTAGCTCCCATATATTCAGAATCAGTGATCGGAAATTTCATCGGTAATTTATTATCTTGCATCTTGAGCATAGAGCGAATTTCTTTCATCTGTTCATTGTTTGATGGGGATTTCTCCATATTTTGTTCCTTTTCCGTATTAGCTTTAGCTTGTCCAGCTGCGTCTGCTTTCTCCGCTGTCGACAGATTTGATTGACTTTCGGCTGATCCATTGGAGCAGCCGCTTGCAATAAGTGAAAAGATAAAGAGTGAAGAAAATAGAAATTTTTTCATACATCGTACTCCTTTCTATGCCTTATTAATACTGTATATTCCCTAAAATAAGAAAAAAATGAGTTATATTAAAAATTTAAAAAATTTATGAATAAATTTTCAGGGTGGAAAGTCGCGTTTGTGTAAGAAAAAGTAACTTATATTCATGGTGAATATTGATGAATTGTTAAGTATACATGGAAACCAAATTATTATGGTAAAAAAACTAACAAAAAGAAGATGATTTATTTTATTCCTAATAGAATTGTTAGAAAAAATTTGAAATTTATTCCTTTAAATGTTATAAATGATAACATTATGGTGAAGTTTGTCGGGTATTGATTATTTTTGTCTAGTTCGTTATGATTAATTTCGCAATATAAAAATGATTCGAATAGTCTGACTAGTCAAATTATGATTCGGTAAGCACTTATATTTAATATGTAGTGTCATTTTCTTCCTATTGTCAGAATAATCAAACAAAGTAAAAAGAGGAGAATTAGTATGAAGAAAAAATTAAGTCTTTTAATAACAGCTTCTACATTGGCTGCTGGAATATTGGCTGGGTGTAGTGCTGGTGGTAAAAATGCATCAAAAGAGGATGAATTTAAGGTTGGAGTAAATCTGGAGCTTTCTGGAGCTGTTGCATCATATGGACAATCATTAGAAAGCGGTATTGATTTAGCTATTAAAGAGATTAATGCAGATGGTGGAATAGATGGCAAGAAAATAGTTCCTGTTAAGGTAGATAATAAATCTGATTTAACGGAGGCAACTAATGGTGCATTGAAGCTAATCGACCAAGATAAGGTTTCAGCAATTATAGGTGCGGCTACGAGTGGTGATACAGTAGCACAAGTGCAAATAGCCAATGATAAGCAAACAGTCTTATTAACTCCGTCGGGTACAGCACCAAACGTTACGGTTAATGAGGATGGAAAGCTAAATGAGTATGCATTCCGTACATCCTTTATTGATCCTTTCCAAGGAAATGTGGCTGCAAATTTTGCTATTAATGATTTGAAAATCAAAAATGCTGCCATTTATGCTGATAGTGCAAGTGATTATGCAAAAGGATTAGCTGCAGCATTTAAAGAGACATTTACAGCTGCTGGTGGAAAAATAGTATTAGAAGAATCTTATGTTGCAAAAGATACAGATTTTAGCGCGACATTAACGAGAATTAAAGGGAAGAATCCAGAGTTTGTGTTTATTCCTGGCTATTATGAAGAAGTTGGCTTAATTATTAAGCAAGCGCGCGAAATGGGTATAACAGCTCCTTTTATGGGTGCTGATGGCTGGGATTCTCCAAAATTAATTGATTTAGCAGGAGCAAAGAACTTAAATAATACGTTTATTACAAACCACTATTCTTCGGAAGATCCAGATGAGAAAATTCAAAAGTTTGTTTCAGCATTTAAGGACGAATACGGAAAAAGCCCAGATGCATTTAATGCTTTAGGTTATGATTCTGTTTATCTATTAAAAGATGCTGCTGAAAGAGCAGGAAGTACTGATTCGGATAAGATTAAAGAAGAATTGGCAAAAACAAAAGATTTATCGTTGATCACTGGGATAGTGACAATCGATGAAAATCATAACCCGATCAAATCAGCAACAGTTTTAGAATATCAAGATGGAAAACAAGTATTTAAAACAAAGGTTGATCCAAAATAAGACTTGATGGATGGGGAGGGAGAGCCTCCCTATTTTCCATGGAAAGAAAATTAGAGATAAAAGAATGATAGAGATAGAGAGTATGAACAAAAACGTTTTTTATAAGAATTAATTAGCAGTAGGCTATGCGAAAAGTTATTGCATTGACGCATGCTTAGCAAAAGGGAGTGAATAAATAGATGGAATGGATACAACAGCTAGTTAATGGCATTTCCTTGGGAAGTATATATGCTCTTATCGCCTTAGGATATACGATGGTATATGGAATCATTAAACTTATTAACTTTGCTCATGGCGATGTATTTATGGTTGGAGCATTTATTGGCTTTTATGCTATTACTGGTTGGGGACTTAGTTTTTTTCCAGCTTTGATTGTTTCCATGATTGCTTGTGCTATCTTTGGGATTATCATTGAAAGAATTGCATATAAACGGTTGAGAAATGCGACAAGAATCGCTGCCCTAATTACAGCAATCGGGGTTTCTTTATTAATCGAGTATGTTTTTATTTATTTTAGAGGTGCGGGCTTAGAAACCTATCCAAGCGTTTTGCCAACAAAGACATTTGATGTGTTTGGTGCACAAATTACAAGTAAGTCCCTAATTATTTTAGGAACGTCGGTTGGATTAATGTTGATTTTGCAATTTATCGTTCATAAAACGAAGACAGGAAAAGCAATGCGGGCGGTTTCTCATGATATAGACGCTGCAAGATTAATGGGGATTAATGTAGACCGGACTATTTCCGCTACTTTTGCCATTGGTTCTGCTTTAGCGGGAGCAGCAGGCGTTATTTTCGGCGCTTATTACACAAAAATTGAACCACTAATGGGAGTTATTCCAGGATTAAAGGCATTCGTTGCAGCTGTTTTAGGGGGAATAGGAATTATTCCAGGAGCGATGATTGGCGGACTTATCTTAGGGGTAGTTGAGACGGTTGTTAGTGCTTTAGGTTTTTCTTTATGGAGAGATGCTGCGGCTTTTATTATTTTAATTTTGATTCTTATCTTTAAACCATCAGGTATTCTTGGTAAGAATACAAAAGAGAAAGTGTAGGTGACTGGAAGGATGAAAAAATCAAAAGCTTTTTGGATATTCCTTATACTGTCCGCACTTATTTATGGCGTAATTCAGTTCCTGATGACTGGCGGCTGGATTGACACTTTATACAGCAATATGATTATTTTAATGGCTATCAATATTATGCTGGCAGTTAGCTTGCATCTTGTCATAGGAATTACCGGACAATTTTCAATTGGTCATGCTGGCTTTTTGGCGGTAGGGGCATACGTATCAGCAATTGCAACGATGAAGTTTCAAATGCCTTTTCCAATTGCTATTTTAGCTGGTGGAATTGTTGCCGCACTAGCTGGACTGTTAGTTGGAATTCCAACCTTGCGATTAAGAGGCGATTATTTAGCCATTGCCACATTAGGATTTGCAGAAATTATTCGGATTTTCTTCTTAAATATCGATTATGTCGGTGGGGCAGCGGGAATGCAGATTACTCATTTGACTACTTGGACAAGTACGTTTATTTGTTTATTTATTACTATTCTAGTCATTGTTAATTTTACTAATTCAAGACATGGCCGTGCAGCCATTGCAATTAGGGAAAATGAAATTGCGGCAGATGCAATGGGAATTAACACAACTTATTATAAGGTTGCCGCTTTTGCACTAGGGTCTTTATTCGCTGGGGTAGCCGGTGCGCTTCAAGCTCATAACTTTTATATTATTAACCCAACTAACTTTGGATTTTTAAAGTCCTTTGATATTTTGATTTACGTGGTCCTTGGAGGATTAGGGAGTTTATCAGGATCTGTTATTGCAGCAAGCTTCTTGACCATTATTTCTACTTATCTTCAAGATTATCCAGAAACGAGAATGATTATATATAGCCTTGTTTTAGTAATCGTCATGCTCTATCGTCCAAAAGGATTAATGGGAACAAAGGAAATTACAGATTTGTTTAAACGCAAAGGAGGTAATTCCAATGACTAAGCAGGAACCTTTATTGCAAATGAAAAATGTAGGTATTTCTTTTGGAGGCTTAAAAGCAGTGTCCGCGATTGATGTAGAGCTCAATCAAGGAGAGTTAATTGGACTAATAGGTCCGAATGGAGCGGGGAAAACGACTACCTTCAACATGTTAACTGGTGTATATGCGCCAACAGAAGGAGAAATTCTTTTTGACGGAAAAAGTTTAAAGGGGTTGCAGCCTTTTCAGGTAACACGTAGAGGGATTAGTAGAACCTTTCAAAATATACGTTTATTTGAAGAACTATCTGTTTTAGATAATGTAAAGGTAGCTTACCATTCTTTGGCTAAGCACTCTATGCTAAGCAGTATTTTGCGGTTCCCTTCCCACTTTAAAGGGGAGAAGGAGATGGAGGAAAAATCAATAGAGTTTCTTAAGATTTTTCAACTCGACCGTTATATGAAGGAAAAAGCGAAAAATCTCCCGTACGGTCAGCAGCGCCGTTTAGAGATAGCAAGAGCTTTAGCGGCGGGTCCTAAATTGTTGCTATTGGATGAACCTGCTGCAGGGATGAATCCTCAGGAAACACATGAACTGATGGAATTGATTGCCTTTATTCGCAAAAAGTTTCAGCTGACCATTTTACTTATAGAGCATGATATGCCTCTTGTTATGGGGATTTGTGAGCGGATTTATGTTTTGGATCATGGGCAATTAATTGCAGAGGGAACACCTGAAGTGATTAGAAATCATCCAAAAGTAATCGAAGCTTATTTAGGAGAGGAGGTTGCTGAATAATGCTTCATATAAAGGATCTAAATGTATACTATGGAAATATTCAGGCATTAAAAGGAGTAACGCTTGATATTAAGGAAGGAGAAATAGTAACGCTTATTGGTGCGAATGGAGCGGGGAAAAGTACATTATTAAAGACATTATCCGGTCTAATCAAGCCCAGAAAGGGTTCTATAGAATATTTAGGCAAGTCTATTGCAGGAAAGCCTGCACAATCGATTGTAAAGGCAGGTATGTCACATGTTCCAGAGGGAAGACGTGTTTTTTCTAATATGACTGTGGAGGAAAATCTTGAACTAGGTGCCTTTTTACGAAAAGATAAACAGGAAATTCAAAAGAATTTACAAAAGGTTTATGAGATTTTTCCGCGGTTATTTGAAAGAAAAAAACAATTAGCTGGTACTTTATCTGGTGGAGAACAACAAATGCTGGCAATGGGAAGAGCTATAATGGCAAAACCGAAATTGCTTCTTTTAGATGAACCCTCCATGGGATTAGCACCGATTATTGTTCGTACCATTTTTCAGGTTATTCAAGAAATTAATGAAGAAGGAACGACGGTTTTATTAGTGGAGCAAAATGCCCATATGGCATTATCGATTGCACATAGAGGATATGTCATTGAAACAGGAAAAGTGGTTTTATCAGGATCTGCACAAGAATTACAGGAAAGTGATGAATTAAAGCAGGCTTATTTGGGTGGGCATTAAATAGTAGATTTGGAAGAACTGGTTATTCACTGGAATAACAGTTCTTTTTTATTTCTTGAAGAATCTCCCGGTTGAATTAACATTTCATCTATTTCTCTCTTGCTCTATCATAAATGACAGATACGCTTTTTAAGTGGAAAAGAATTTTGTTAGAATAGTAGTAAATATAGGAGGTTAGATGATGAACCCTTTTACAAAAAAAGCAGTGGAGATTATTACAGATATTCCAGAAGGAAAAGTAATGACCTATGGACAAATAGCTGCTGTGGCTGGAAGCCCTCGGGCAGCAAGACAAGTTGTTAGAGTTCTTCATACCTTATCAGAAAAATACCAACTTCCTTGGCATAGAGTGCTTAATAGTAAAGGCTGTATTGGATTAAGCGGTGAACATGGCCAGCTTCAAAGAAGATTGCTAGAAGCAGAGGGAATTGTATTTCAGCAAAACGGATCGCTTAATTTAAGAGAATATGGATATGAACCGCTGAATTTTATCGATGAACAGATTTAATAGTTGTAGACTAATAGAAGATATTGCTAAACTAGCTGAATTTATAAAATGCAGCAAAAAGCCTATTACGACAGCAGCAATAGGCTTTTATCACTTATTAATTTAGAGCTGATCTCATTGTTTGTTGTAAAACTTCGACAGAATGATTAAATTGTTCTGTTTCTTTTTTATTTAATTCTAGCTCCAGTACTTCACGGATTCCTTGGCGGTTAATAATGGCAGGTACACCAATATAGATGTCTTTATGACCATATTCCCCATCTAGGTATGCAGATACTGGTAAAATAGAGTTCTCATTGCCAAGAATAGCTTTTGTAATGCGGACAAGTGACATGCCGATTCCATAATAAGTGGCACCTTTTCGTTCAATAATATGATAAGCTGCATCGCGAACGTTAATGAAAAGCTCATCTAAGTCTTTTTGAGAGTATTTATCATTTTTAGCAAGCTTTGTTTCAATGCTTTCTAATCCAATCGTTGTACTGCTCCATACAGGCAGTTCCGTATCTCCATGCTCACCGATAATAGCAGCATGGATGTTTCTTGTATCAACGTCGAAATACTCACCTAGCATATAGCGGAAACGAGCAGAATCTAATGTGGTTCCAGAACCGATTACGCGTTCCTTCGGAAGACCAGACTCTTTCCAAACCACATAAGTCAGAATATCAACAGGGTTTGTCGCAATTAAATAAATTCCATCAAAACCGCTAGCAGTAATTTCTTTCACAATACTTTTGAAAATAGCTGTATTTTTGGCAACTAAGTCTAAACGAGTTTCTCCTGGTTTTTGAGGTAGACCGGCAGTAATGACAATTAAATCAGCTTCTCCACAGTCTGAATAGTCGCCAGCCCAGACTTTCGTTGGTGCTGGGGCAAATGGGATACCATGATTTAAATCCATTGCTTCCCCTTCAGCTCTTTCTTTGTTGACATCAATCAAAACGAGTTCTTCTGTAATGCCTTGATTAATTAATGAATAAGCATAGCTGCATCCTACAGCACCTGTACCAATTAAAACGACGCGGTTAATATTTTGCTGTTTCATTTTTTTTGCAACTCCCTTTTTCTAAATAGATTAATAGTTTTAAAGCTATTTATTGCTAAATGGAGAACAAATTCGTTAATCATTTACTGTGTTGTTACTTTTCTCCATAATATCTTAGAGTTCTTTCTTTTGTAAAATGTTATTACTGTTTATATAGTGATTATACACTTAAACTTTGTGAAAAACATCACATAAATATGTCTATTTTGTGAAAGTTTCTAAAAAATCATCGATTACATTTCGCTTATATTATAAAATTTTCCCTTTTGAAACGAAGGATAAACAGAATAATCAAAAAGTATCGGTGAATAATGATTGACAAAAATTATATTTATTCGGTAATGTAGTAAGTAACTGAATAGGAAAATCCACTAGGGGAGCCTTTTTGGCTGAGACAAGATTATTTGGACCCTTTGAACCTGATCTAGTTCATACTAGCGTAGGAAAGTGGAGTCGGCCCATTGAATATTAGTGTTTTATTTATTCATTATAAAGCCACTCCATTTTTGGAGTGGCTTTTTTGTATAGCAAAGTTACTCCATATTTTCCTTTTCAGCAAAAATTATCAGGAACAAAAGAAGGAGGAAATGGAAATGAGTTTTTCACAAAAATTACGTGCACAGGCTGAACCAATCTTTCAGGCGATTATGGAACATCCATTTGTGCAAGGAATTGGTAAAGGGGATTTAAAGAAAGAGCAGCTTATACATTATGTGAAACAAGACTTTGAATATTTAAATGCTTTTATGAAAATTTATGGATTGGCGATTTCAAAAAGCACGAACAGAAAAGACATGGAGCTATTTAATAACCAAATTTCCTTTGTGCTTCATAGTGAGATACATCCTCATAATAATTTTTGCGAGGTAGCAGGTGTTAAATACGAAGACCTACAAGGATTCCCAGTAGCTCCCTCTGCTCACCATTATATTCGCCATATGCTAACAGTTGCACATCAAGGTGGAATTGCTGATATTATCGCGGTGCTTTTACCTTGCCCATGGACGTATGTAGAAATCGGGAAAAAACTTTTAGAAGAGGTAAACCCAGATAGTAGCCATCCTTTTTATGACTGGATCCATTTTTATGGGGATGGCCCTATGACAGTTACTACTCCGCTTTGTCAGCGATTAGATGAACTTGCTGAAACACTTAATGAAGAACAGAAGGAAAAGTTAATGGAATACTTTTTATTAAGCTGTCAGCTAGAATATAAGTTTTGGGATATGGCATACCATGTGGAGGAGTGGCCAGTAAAGACGTTTGAGGTGTCTATATGAACTGGAAAGTTAAAGAGGTTGTCTTACTAGTAGTGATTGCCGTGGCATGCGGTGTTCTCTATATGGGCTGGTCCACTTTATGGCTCCCTATCTCAGCGCTTGTCGGCCCTGTTGGTGCTAACTTTATGTTTGGCATATGGGTGATAGCCAGCCCGATAGTTGCTTTTATTCTGCAGAAGCCAGGAGCTGCTTTAATAGCAGAGGTAGTAGCAGCTTCGGTCGAGCTCTTGATTGGCAGTCACTTTGGTTTATCAGCCCTTTTGATCGGCGTATTCCAAGGAGTCGGGGCAGAAATAGCATTTGCGATATTCCGTTATAAAAAATATCATGTTTCTGTCTTAATGTTATCTGGAGGGTTGGCTGCTTGTGGAAGCATGCTTTATAGCCTTCTAGCAAATGGTTTTTCCTATTATACGACGACAACACTTATATTAACCTTTGTTATTCAAGTAATAAGTGGTCTTATTTTGGGTGGACTATTAGCAAAGGCAATTGTAGAGGGGCTGGGAAAAACAGGAGTCTTAAAGGGCTATGCGATTTCTAAAGTGAATCGAAAAAAGGAGAGTAATGATGAGTTCATTGTTAGGATGTAACCATCTGTCTGTGCGCTTCTTGGAGGATAAGGAACCTGTCCTCCAAGAAGTGACACTACATATTAATCAAGGAGAAAAAGTATTAATCCTAGGTCCAAGCGGCAGTGGGAAATCTACTATTCTATCTGTTTTAGCGGGCATTATTCCAGAACATATTGAAGCATATGTATCGGGAGAAGTGATTAGGAGAAAAAGCACAGGGGTTCTTTTCCAAAATCCTGATACCCAGTTTTGCATGCAGCATGTTGATGAAGAAATTGCCTTTAGTCTCGAAAATAGAAAGGTACCCAGGGAAGAAATGGATGCTATTATTTTTGAACTTCTTGAAAAGGTAGGACTAACAATAGAGCCACATACTCCTATTGCAAATCTTTCAGGGGGAATGAAACAGCGTCTAGCACTTGCCTGCCTTTTAGCATTGGAGCCAGAGGTGCTTTTTTTAGATGAACCAACAGCACAGCTAGATCCGGCAGGTAGAAAAGAAGTCTTTGAAGTAATGAAAGATACTGCAGCTGGAACTGGGCAAACACTGATAATGGTAGAGCATGTGTTAGATGGCTGTATCGAATGGATGGATCGTGTCATTCTTTTCAATAAAAAAGGGCAAATAATTGCTGACGGCACCCCAGCTATGGTAGTTAAACAATATAAAGCGGAGATGCAAGAGGCAGGTATATGGCTTCCACAAGTTTTTCCACATAAGTGGGAGGATATAATCCAAAATGAAAATCATTCGAGAAGACTAGAATTAATTAAGGCATATGAAAGAAAAAGGACAGCGGCTCTGGAAATAAAACCCGACCCTATTCTGGAAGTGAACAATTTAACAGCAGCTTACTTTAAAGAGAACATTTTAGAAAACATTGAGTTAACCGTAAATAAAGGAGAATGGATTGCTGTTATTGGCAATAATGGTGCGGGAAAAAGCACCTTTTTAAAGCTGCTTGCTCATCTTAAAAAGAGCCAAAAAGGAGACATCCGCTTTCATGGGAAGGATTTGAAAAAGTGGAAAGACAGAGAGCTGTATCAGCACTTAGGGTTTGTATTCCAGAACCCTGAGCTGCAATTTATTACTCAAACGGTTTTTGATGAAATATCATTCTCCGGTCTTCAATATCAATGGGATAAAGCGGCTATTCATAAAAGAACGACAGAGCTTTTGCAGGAATTTGGATTAAAGCCTTATCAAAATCAACATCCTTTCACCCTTAGCTTTGGGCAGAAAAGAAGATTAAGTGTAGCTACGATGCTGTTATTAGATCAAGATATTCTTCTATTAGATGAACCTACCTTTGGGCAAGATGCAAAATCGTCGCATGATTTATTACAGGTTCTTGAAAAAAGAAAGAAAGAGGGAACTTCCATTATTATGGTTACACATGATATGGATATAGTGGATCAATTTGCAGACAAAGTCGTTGTCTTACAACAAAAGAAGCTGGCTTTTGCTGGTCAGCCGTATCTACTTTTTTCGAATCAAGAGCTTTGTAAAAGGCTAGCTATTATCCCTCCTATTCATTATCAATTAATCGCTGATTTAAAGGAGGGTGAAGACAATCAAAAGCAACGAGTCTTATCTATCACATCTTAATCCAGCGATGAAATTAATGACCCATATTATATTAATGGTTATTTTAATGACGATTCAAAGCGTATTTTCGACTGCAGCAATTTGGCTGTATGTGTTAATACTTGGTTTAACATTGGGAGGATGGAAGGGGAAATTTCTTGTTAAAGTGCTTCTCCCATATTCTATTTTTTTTATGCTTACGTTTTGGATGTTAGCGGCGTTTGGAAAAGGAGAAACAGTCGTCTGGAAGTGGGCTTGGTTTCAAGTAACCGAAGAAAGTATCAATAGTGGTTTGCTTATTGCCATGCGGATGCTAGCATTTGTGACAATCGGATTGCTTTTTACAACCACCACGAATTTATACGAATTAATGATGAGTCTTATCCATCAATGGAAATTATCTCCGAAATGGGCATATGGAATGATGGCTGGTTTTCGCTGCATACCGATGTTCCAATCAGATCTTGCACAATTAAAGGAAGCACATCGAATTCGAGGTTATAAACATAGCGGCACCTTTAAGGCATTCTTCCGTTATGCAGTTCCCTTGTTAACACAGGCAATTCGCCGCTCTGAGCAGATGGCGATGGCAATGGAAGTAAGAGGATTTACAGGAGAAAGGGATAGAACATATTTTCAAAAAACGTCTATCACATTATTTGATTATTTATATTTTAGCATGATGATGAGTGCTACTTGTCTAGCTGTATTTATATAGGTCTTGGCAGTTCAGGTCCCACATTTATTCATATCTTCTGGAATGTACACCAATTGAAATGAATAAATTGTAGGGGTCTGTTTTTTTGTTAGGATACGTGAACAAATAACTCCTTTCTCCCTAATCTCAAATATTTTATTTTAATTGTATTGACACTACCTGTATATACAACTATAATGAAAACGTAATCAATACTTGTATATACATGTATTGATTGTGCAATAGGAATTATAATCGATTTAATAAATACAGGAGAGTATAGTCAAAAGGGGGAAGAACGATGGGGAAGTACACAGAACAGGCAAAAGAACTTCTTGAGCACGTTGGTGGAAGCGGAAACATATCTGTAGTGACGCACTGTGCGACAAGAATGCGCTTTGTTTTAAATGATCCATCTATGGCTGATATTGACAGCATTGAAAAAATCAAGCTAGTAAAAGGAACGTTTACTCAAGCAGGACAATTCCAAGTTATCATTGGCAATGAAGTTTCATCTTTTTACAATGAGTTTATCGCTATTGCGGGAGTAAGTGATACTTCTAAAGATGAAGCGAAACAGGCTGCAAAACAAAACATGAATTTTCTGCAAAGAATGATTGCCCATTTAGCAGATATCTTTACTCCACTCATTCCAGCGATTGTTGTCGGAGGATTAATTCTAGGTTTTCGTAATGTTATTGGCGAAATTAAATTAGTGGAGGACGGAACCAAAACATTAGTAGAAGTATCACAGTTCTGGGCTGGTACAAATAGCTTTTTATGGTTAATTGGAGAAGCGATATTTCACTTCTTGCCTGTCGGAATTACCTGGGCAGTTGCAAGAAAGATGGGTGCTACTCCCATTCTTGGAATTGTATTAGGGATCACACTCGTGTCGCCGCAATTATTAAATGCTTATGCAGTAGCTGGAGCAGAAGAAATTCCGTTTTGGGATTTTGGGTTTGCAAAAGTAGACATGATTGGGTACCAAGCCCAAGTAATTCCCGCTATTTTAGCAGGTCTATTGCTTTCATTCCTAGAGCTGCGTTTGCGAAAAATTATTCCAAATGCGATTTCGATGATTTTTGTGCCATTCTTTGCCTTAGTACCAACTGTATTAATTGCCCATACCGTATTAGGACCAATTGGATGGACGATTGGTTCTGCCATTTCTGATGTCGTCTATTCTGGACTAACTTCTTCGGTAGGATGGTTATTTGCGGCCATATTTGGCTTTGCTTATGCACCACTTGTTATTACAGGATTACACCATATGACAAATGCAATCGATTTACAATTAATGAGTGTATTTGATGGAACAAATCTATGGCCGATGATTGCTTTATCCAACATTGCCCAAGGATCAGCAGTATTAGCAATGATTTATTTAAATCGTAAAGACGAACAAGAAAAACAAGTATCCGTTCCAGCGGCAATCTCCTGTTACTTAGGCGTTACAGAGCCAGCCATGTTTGGTATTAATTTAAAATATGGCTTCCCATTCTTAGCGGCCATGATTGGATCGATGGTGGCAGCAGTTATCTCAGTTGGATCAGGTGTTATGGCTCATTCTATTGGGGTAGGAGGATTGCCAGGATTTTTATCTATCAAAGCAGAACATATGCCTACATTTTTAATTGCAATGGTGCTCGCAATTGTTATCCCGTTTATTCTGACAATTGTTTTCTCTAAGCTTAATATGGGGAAAGTTTCTTTGAAAAGAGTAAGAGGATAAAATTTTAATAAAGTAAGAGTCGAAACAGTATCCGTTAGGAGGGATAACTTCGACTCTTTTTTAGTTTGCGTTCCGTTATTTGTACATGGAGAGGTTCTCTAAGCTAATAAAAAAGGATCGGACAAAGTTAATCAAATTCTATTGGTCCATAGAAATATACATACTTTTACGGGCATTACCCAATAATAGTGTAATCTATTCCTTGTTATGTTTTTATGTTACATTCTGTTATCGGTAACACAGAGAAAGCGATTGCATTAAAACGGTTTCAAATCTACAATAAGAATGTGAGATAAATAAGGAGGGAAAATTTCATGAAGAGTTATAAAAAACTATTAATGTCAGGAGTAGCGTTACTTACTGCATTCTCTTTAACCGCTTGTGGCGGCAATGATACGAAAGAAAGTTCAAAAGGTGGATCTTCTGACGGAAAACAAACATTAACAGTGTCAGTAGATGGAGATGGGTATAAAAAATATATTGATAGTATCAAAGGCGATTTTGAATCTGAAAATAATGCCGAAGTAAAAGTTGTCGTAATGGCAATGACAGATCAAGCTGATGCATTAGCACTAGATGGTCCTGCTGGAACTGGTCCAGATGTATTTATCGCACCATATGACCGTGTTGGTTCAATGGGAAGTCAGGGGCATTTAGCTGAAGTAACAGCACAGCCTGAAGGAATTACAGAAACGGAAGAAAAACTAGTAACTTTTGATGGAAAACAATATGGTACACCATTGGTTATCGAAACTTTAGTAGGATTCTATAATAAAGATTTAATTAAAGAAATGCCAAAAGATTTCTCAGAGTTAGAAGCTTTAACTAAAGACAGCAAGTATGCGTTTGAAGCTGAGTCTGGCAAGAACACAGCATTCTTAGCAAAATGGACGGACTTCTATTTTAGTTATGGATTAGTTGCTGGATATGGTGGATATGCATTTGGAAGTGAAGGAACAGATCCAACTGATATTGGTTTAAACAACCAAGGTACAATTGATGCCATTAAATATGCAAAGACTTGGTATGATCAATGGCCTAAAGGTATGCAGGACGTAACCGGTTCCGGTGACTTTATCACAGAAATGTTTACTACTGGTAAAACAGCTGTAATTATTGATGGTCCATGGATGGCAGCTACTTTTAAAGATGCTGGCGTTAATTATGGAGTTGGTGCAATCCCTACATTGCCAAACGGTGAAAAATTCGCAGCATTTGGTGGAGGAAAAGCTTGGGTAGCATCTTCTTATGCAAAAGATCCGGAATTAGCTGCTAAATGGTTAGAGTATGTTGGTAATGCTGACAATTCAACAAAATTCTTTGAAGCTACAAACGAAATTCCTGCAAATACAATTGCACGCAAAGCGGTACCAGCAGATAATGAATTAGCTCAAGCAGTTATTGCAAACTTTGAAAACGCTTCTCCAATGCCTAATATTCAACAAATGGCTGAAGTATGGGATGGCGGACAATATCTAATGTTTGATGCAGTTTCTGGTGCAAAAACACCTGAACAATCTGCAGAAGATACAGTGAAAAATATTAAAGAATCGATTGATCAAAAATATAAATAAGGAAGCTTAAAAAAAGGGAGAGATTCCACTCCCTTTTAGCTGAAATTTCTAATTGTCATAGCTGATAATTAGAAATTTCGTCTTTCCATAACGCAATCGTTTGCATTGAAAACACTTACAAAACAAGTTGGTTTATCAAAAAAAGTTGGGCGAGTGATGATTTTTTTTGGTAAATCAATAAATTACCATTATGCAACAATATGCAATTTTATAGAAAGGGGATAGCCCACAATGAGTCAAAATGAAAGAAATCATAAAAAGAAAGCATCCCTGTTATCCATTATTCCTGGGTTAGGTCAGTTTTATAATAAACAAGCATTTAAAGGAATAGTATTTTTTGCTCTCTTCTTAGTTTTTGCAATAGAGATGGCATTAACTGGATTTCAGGCTTTAGAAGGCTTAATAACATTAGGAAGTATACCTCGTGATGATCACTCGTTATTCCTAATGATTAAAGGAACATTACAGTTAATTTTAACTGTTATCTTTCTCTTCTTCTATATATTAAATATTTTTGATGCTCGTAAGATAGGAGCATTAAGAGATAGAGGAGAAAAAATCAATACGAAGACGGTAGATATATTGAAAAATCTTTGGGAGCAAGGATTCCCTTATATCTTTACATTCCCGTCTTATATTTTAATGGCTTTTATCATTATTTTTCCGGTATTAGTGACATTATTTATCGCTTTTACAAACTATGATTTTCAACATATACCGCCATTTAAGCTGATTGATTGGATTGGTTTTGAGAACTTTACCAACATCTTTTTCTTAAGTTCTTATCGCGCAACATTTATGAAAATCCTTGTTTGGACATTAATTTGGACATTTGGGGCAACTACGTTACAAATCGTTCTTGGTGTCGTTGCTGCTGTTGTGCTACATCAGAAGCATGTAAAAGGGAAAGCATTTTTCCGAATTCTTTTCTTATTGCCATGGGCTGTACCAGCATTTATTTCTATCATGGGATTCTCTAATATGTTTAATGACAGTATCGGTGCTATTAACGCACAAGTAATCCCATTGATTAATCATCTTCCGTTCATTGACATACCGGCAATTTCTTGGAAGACAGATGCGGCTTGGACAAAAACAGCACTTATTATGATCCAAGGCTGGCTTGGATTCCCATATATTTTTGTAATGGTAACAGGAGTATTGCAATCTATTTCAGATGATTTATATGAAGCAGCCAACCTTGATGGAGCAACTGCTTTGCAGCAATTCCGCAATATCACACTACCGATGATCCTTTTTGCAACAGCGCCAGTTATGATCACACAGTATACATTTAACTTTAACAACTTCTCTATCATCTACTTGTTTAATGAAGGTGGTCCAGGAAGTATTGGATGGAATGCAGGATCGACAGATATCCTCATTTCGTGGATTTATAAATTAACAACAGGGCAAGCACCGCAATATGCAGTTGCAGCAGCGGTAACATTGATTATTTCCGCAATTGTAATTGCAGTATCACTCATAACATTTAAGAAAACAAATGCTTTTGGCAATGAGGAGATGATGTAGGATGAGCATGAAAGCATCGCGACTTATCAATAGAATATTAACGTACGGTTTTCTTGGAATCCTATCAATAGTAATCATTTACCCATTATTAGTAACGGCATCAAGTGCCTTTCAAGCTACTAATATGGCGGCATTTACTTTGAAATTGAATGCAAACTGGGGACTTGATAATTTCCAAAGACTTTTTAGCGAAACGAATTATTTAAGCTGGTATAAAAATACGATTATTATTGCGGTTGCAGTAATGGTTGTGCAAGTAACATTGGTAACTCTTTCTGGATATGTATTCAGCCGCTATCGCTTTGTTGGAAGAAAATATAGCTTAATTTTCTTCCTCGTTATTCAAATGGTTCCGACAATGGCAGCATTAACGGCTTATTACGTACTAGCGACAGTACTTGGAGCAATTGATTCTTATTGGCTGCTATCATTAATCTATATCGGTGGTGGTATTCCGATGAACGTATGGTTAATGAAAGGGTATTTTGATACCATTCCGCGTGAATTTGACGAAAGTGCAAGAATTGATGGAGCAGGTCATTTAAGAATCTTTGTACAAATTAATTTACCACTGGTGCGCCCAATGCTTGCTGTTCAAGCTTTATGGGCATTTATGACACCATTTAATGATTTCTTATTATCTAAGTTTTTATTACGCTCCAACGAATTATTAACATTGGCGGTTGGGTTACAAACATTAATTTCCAACCCGCGTGAACAAAAGGTAGCGCTATTTGCGGCAGGGGCGGTTCTCGCAGCATTACCAATTGTTGTCTTATTCTTCTTCCTGCAAAAGAACTTTGTATCTGGTTTAACTAGCGGTGGATCAAAAGGCTAATCAATGACCAAGAGAAGAAATGATAGAGACGTCTGCTATTAGTGGGGCGGGCGTCTTTAGGATAGAAAGAAAACAACGAAGAATTTTAAGTAAGAGAGTGGGATTACAATGAAGAAGTCGGAACCATTTTTGATGCAATATTTTAAGTCTATTATTACACCGACAAATGTATTTAAGGGTAAGAATCTATTAACATGGCCGAAAATGATTTTCCTTTTTATTTTCTTAATTGCCTGCATGATGATGCCAACCTCTATTCAAATGGCAAAACTAACAAACTTCCCATTTGAGTTTTTGTTTCCAAAAACAGCTGAATTAATCACAGATGACTTTGCCGATTCATTGTCTTCTAAACAAGTTAAGAACGGCAAGTTAGTGGGAATAGACAGTCAATATACAGAAGAGACAGGCGGAAATGTGATTGCGATTGATAAAGATAATAAATATCAGCTGACTGGAGAAGACCAGACAATTGGTATAAAAGGATATGCAAACGCCATTGTTTTTAAAGAGGACTATGCTGTAGTTGCCGAAGAAAATGGGTTTGGGTTTCAATTGTACTACCCAATGAATGAGGAGAAATATCCTTTCAAAATAGAAAACAAGGAAGATGTCCTGCAATATATCGGAACATTATGGTATGTGCAGAACAAAGCCTTCCTTCTGCCAATCCTGTTACTATTACTGGCTGGTGTTTATACAGCGATGAATGTAGTGCAATTTCTATTTATGTCATTCGTATTATGGCTGACAAAGAAATCCAATATTACCGATATAAGAACCTTTAAAGAGGCAGCAACCATCGTCCTTAATGCAGCAGGACTGCCAACCATATTAGCTGTAATCTATGGATTTATTCAATTTGATGTTGCAACCTTCATCATGATACAAGGACTTGGAACGGTATTAATGATTGCATTTGCATTTTTTAGAACAGGTTTTAAAGAAAAAAGATTAAAGGTAGACTCAGATAAAGCATAGGGAGAGAAGATTATGACAAATAAGCGTCTTTTCGAAATAAACAGCTGGAAGCTAATAGCAAATAAGTTGGAAAAAAAAGAAAAGCGACTGCAGGAAAGCCTAACCTCCATTGGAAATGGTTATATGGGGATGCGGGGAAACTTTGAAGAAGGCTACTCTGGGGATTTTCATCAAGGTACGTATATTGCAGGCGTATGGTTTCCTGATAAAACAAGAGTTGGCTGGTGGAAAAATGGCTATCCTCAATATTTTGGTAAAGTGATCAATGCGCTGAACTTCATTGGTGTAGATATTTATGTAGACGGTACCAAAGTAGATTTGTATAAGGAAAACATTACTGATTTTCACCTAGAGCTAGATATGAAGGAAGGCATTTTAAGAAGAAGCTTCATCCTCCACAAAGGAGAAAGTCAAATCCAGTTTAAGTTTGAGCGCTTTTTAAGTATTGTTGCAAAAGAAGTTTGTGCAATAGATATAAAGGTAACAGCGCTAACAGGAGCGCATAAGATTGAATTAGTTCCATATTTAGATGGTGATGTGACTAATGAAGATTCCAACTATGAAGAGAAATTCTGGGAAGAGACTGGCAGAAAAGTAGAAGCTAATGCTGCCAATCTAATAATGAAAACGGTTGATAATCCTTTTGGAACACCAAGATTTGCAGTATCTGCTTCGATGTCAAATACCATAAATCACTTAGAAGTGACTTCTTACAATGAAAAGCCGATGTATGTTGCCAATGCATATAACAATAAGCTTAAACAAGGGGATACACTCCACCTCCAGAAGTATGTAGCGGTTTCGACCTCTCGTGATTGGGAAGAAGAAAGATTAGGGGCTGTTTCTGATCTGTTAGCAAAACAAGCGAGAGAAAAAGGATATGATTCCTTAAAAGAAGAACATATTGCTGCCTGGGCAGCCCGCTGGGAAAAGGCGGATGTTCAAATTGATGGGGATGAAGAAGCGCAGCAAGGAATCCGATTCAATATTTTTCAATTATTCTCTACGTACTATGGGGACGATGCGCGTCTCAATGTAGGGCCAAAAGGTTTTACAGGAGAAAAATATGGGGGAGCAACCTACTGGGATACAGAAGCATATATCGTACCAATGTATTTGGCTGTCGCAGAGCCTAAAGTAACAGAGCAGCTATTACGTTATCGCCGCCAACAGCTGCCAGGTGCGGAGCATAATGCCAAACAGCAGGGACTGAAAGGTGCATTATACCCAATGGTAACTTTCACTGGGGTAGAGTGCCATAATGAATGGGAGATTACCTTTGAAGAAATTCATCGTAACGGTGCCATTGCCCATGCTATTTTTAACTACACAACGTACACAGGTGACGAAACCTATGCATTAAATGAAGGATTAGATGTATTAGTCGGAATCAGCCGCTTTTGGGCAGATCGCGTACATTATTCGAAAAAAAATGATCAATACATGATACATGGAGTAACAGGACCAAATGAATATGAGAATAACGTAAATAACAATTGGTATACGAATAAGATTGCGACGTGGACATTAAGATATACTTTAGAATTACTTGATAAAACAACTTCAAAAAGAAAAACAGATTTAAATATTGGCAAAAGTGAATTAGCAAAATGGCAAGAAATCATTGACAAGATGTATTTCCCAGTAGATGAAGAATTGGGAATCTTTGTTCAGCACGATACATTCCTTGATAAGGATTTACAGACTGTAGATACCCTCTTAAAAGAAGAGAGACCACTTAATCAAAATTGGTCTTGGGATAAAATTTTGCGTTCTTGTTTTATTAAGCAGGCCGATGTTTTACAAGGGATGTATTTCTTAAATCATGAATTTAGCTTAGAAGAGAAAAAGCGCAACTTTGATTTTTATGAGCCAATGACTGTACATGAATCAAGTCTTTCCCCTTGTGTTCATTCTATTTTAGCAGCAGAAATCGGGCTGGAGGAAAAGGCATATGAGATGTATCAGCGCACGGCAAGATTAGATCTTGATAATTATAATAACGATACAGAAGATGGATTGCATATAACTAGTATGTCAGGAAGCTGGCTGGCTATTGTCCACGGTTTTGCTGGAATGCGCACAGCAACAGGAATTCTTTCCTTTGCACCGTTTGTTCCTAAAGGATGGAATAGCTACACCTTTACAATCAATTATCGAAATCGATTAATTCGAGTCACGACGACTTCAGAGGAAGTGAAATTAGAGCTTCTGTCTGGGAATGCGTTAAAGATTCAGTTATATGGAAAAGATATTTTATTAGAAAAAGAGTTTGTTGGAAAGAAGTAGCTAGTTAGCAGAAGGGAGCCGTTGATTGATTGTTATTCTATTGCTAGAGAAAGGCGCTAGAATAAAGGAAGCGCGGCTCCTTTTTCATAGGAGGACGTGAATATGTTAAAAGGAATTATCTTTGATTTAGACGGAGTTATTACAGACACTGCAGAATATCATTATTTAGCGTGGAAGAAAACAGCTGAGGCCATTGCTGTTCCTTTTGATCGTGAGTTTAATGAAGAATTAAAAGGTGTTAGCCGCATGGACTCTTTATATAAAATACTAGATCATGGGGGAATTCGCGGGCAATTTTCCGACGCGCAAGTGGAAGAGCTGGCACATGATAAAAATACCTATTATCAAGAGCTAATTAAAGAAATTACCCCGAATGATTTATTGCCTGGGATAAAAGACTTCTTGGTAGAATGCAAAGAAGCTGGTTTACAACTTGGCCTTGCTTCTGCAAGCAAAAATGGTCCAGTGATATTAGATCGTTTAGAAGTAACAAACTTTTTTGATACCATCGTTGATCCCGGAAAATTAAAAAAAGGGAAGCCTGATCCAGAAATCTTTGTAAAAGCAGCAGAGCAGCTGCAGTTACAAGTGCGTGAATGTGTGGGAGTGGAAGACGCGGAAGCTGGCATTCAAGCAATAAAGGGAGCAAATATGTTTGCAGTTGGTGTTGGCACCCCTGACCGCATGAAATTAGCAGATTGGCAAGTCGGAAGTACAGCAGAAATAACCCTTGAACGCTTAAAGGAAAAGTTAGGGGAATAATAGAGTGGCAAGAGAATGGAGTGTGTGGTGCGCTCTGTTCTTTTTTATTTGGCTGGGGAAAGTGCTGTTTTGGGGAGAGGGAGTAAAAGTAGCATTCTAAGAGAGATGAAAGCCAGAAAAAGAGGGGTAGCCGAAAAAAATGGCGTTCATGTGAGCGATAAAAGCCAGAAAAAATGATATTCAACGCATATAAGCCCCAGCCAAGTTAATAACAATAACAAAAAGCGTATTCCCTTGCATAGCACAGGAGGAATGCGCTTTTTAAAAGAAGGCTGGTGTTAGCTTTTTACCTTGAATTGTAAAATTGAAAATGCACCTGGAGACAATGTTAATTCTTTTTCTAGATTCCAAATAATCTCTTTATCATGATAGAGATCTTGAACATTTTTATTATCGATATTTTCAACAGGAATCGTGAAAGTTTGTTCTTGATCTGTGTTATTAATAAAGAAAATAATATGTTCCTCTTTGTATGTTTTTTGGTACATTGTAATATTATTATTATTTGAATCTACGAAAATAAATGATCCTTTGTTACCAAATGCCGGATGGTTTTTACGAAGTGAAATCAATTTTTGAATATGGGCAAATAAGTCAAGATCTTGCTTTTCTTTTTCCCACACCATACACTTTCTGCAGCCTGGATCCTGTGTACCATCCATTCCTATTTCATCGCCATAGTAGATACAAGGTGTTCCTGTGAAAGATAAAAGGAATAAATAAAGTAGTTTCACTCTATCCTTTCGATTATTTGCGAGTGTCAAAATACGAGGCGTATCATGACTATCTAATAGATTAAAAGATACTTCATTAACACTATTTGGATACATATGAAGGACATTGGTAATCGTATGTTTGAACTCTGTCGAAGTAATCGAATCCTTCGCAAAGAAATTTACAGCACCTGTTGTGAACGGATAATTCATGACAGCATCAAACTGGTCTCCCTGCAGCCAAGGCATAGAGTCATGCCATATTTCTCCAAGAATATATACATCGGGCTTCAATGCTTTCACTTCTGTGCGGAAATCTCTCCAAAATGGATGATCTACTTCATTGGCAACGTCCAGTCTCCAGCCATCGATGCCAAATTCTCTTACCCAATATCGGCCAACTTCTAGTAAATATTCTTTTACTTCTGGATGGCTTGTGTTTAGCTTTGGCATAAACGGGGTAAAGGCAAAAGTATCATAGTTTGGAATTGGTGCTGTTTGAATCGGGAATTCACGAATATGGAACCAATCTTTATAGATAGATTCCTCCCCCTTCTCCATGACATCTTGCCATTGAGGGAAGAAATAACCACTGTGATTAAAAACAGCATCTAACATAATTCGAATCCCATGATCATGAAGAACATCTACCATTTTTTGAAACGTCTGTTTATCGCCAAACTGGGGATCGATTTCCATATAGTCAATTGTATCGTATTTATGATTAGAGTAAGCTTTAAATATTGGAGTGAAATAAACACCATTAACGCCTAAATCGACTAAATAGTCTACATGATCGATAACGCCTTGAAAATCGCCGCCAAAAAAGTTGGTAGGGGTTGGCTCTGTACTTCCCCATTCGAGCGTATCAGCAGGATTAAGCATAGGATCCCCGTTAGCAAAGCGTTCTGGGAAAATTTGATACCAAACCGTATCTCTAACCCAGTCGGGAGCATAAAAAGAATCCTCTTTATGCACAAAAGGAATACAAAAATAATAGGCAGTATCATCTGTTGGAATTGCTTGGTAAAATCCTTTTTCTGTATAGATGAGTGTCTCGTCTTTAGAAGATAACTCAAATCCATAGCGTAAACGTCGATACTCAGGCTTTATTTCAATAAACCAATAATCATAAAGTTCTGTGCTGCCACTTTTTTTCATGGGAGCTTTTTCGTATTGCCAAGCTTGATTTACAAAAATGTAAGGGTCTCCAAAAATAAGCTGAACAGACTCCATTTCTGCTTTTTTCGTCTGCAGACGGATGTGGACCATATCTTCTTTATAAATATAAGAAAAATTATTGCCAGGCCGATGGTAAATCGCTTCTTTTAACATAAAATCTCCCTTTCTACGCAATCGTTTGCATTATTAAATAGTTGAGTATCTAGCAAAAAACAATTATAATATAAAAAGATAAAAGGAAAACGTTTGCACCCCTCTATTATCAACCCATTTTCGTTATTTATCAAGCATATTTATAAAAAAGTTTAGTTTAAATATAATAGTGAATAATTATTTGTTGTAGAATAAATGAAGTAGTATAATAAATCGCTTTCAATAATTAATAATCTAATGGATAGAGAAATTTAAATTTATACTGGGGGAGTTCCATTGGCAACACTTTCAGATGTGGCAAAAAAAGCAAATGTCTCAAAGATGACTGTTTCAAGAGTGTTAAATCATCCCGAGCAGGTAACAGATGAATTAAAACAGCTTGTATATAAAGCAATGGAAGAATTAAATTATGTTCCTAATTATGCGGCAAGAGCATTGGTTAATAATCGAACACAAGTGATTAAATTACTGATTTTAGAAGAAATGGATACGGTTGAACCTTATTATATGAATTTATTAACGGGAATGAGCAGGGAGCTGGATAAGAACCATTATTCCTTACAGCTAGTAACAAGGACATCGCTTAATATAGGAAAGTGTGATGGCATCATTGTTACGGGTATGCGTGAATCTGACTATGCTTTTATTGAAAAATTAACAATTCCAGTTGTATTATTTGGAGAGAATTTGCATGGATTTGATTTTGTCGATGTGGATAACAAAAAAGGGACATACGTTACGACTAAACATATTTTAGACCTAGGATATAAGCAGCTAATTTTTATCGGAATTGATGAGAAAGAGCCTTTTGGGCAGCTTCGTGAGGCAGGGTACGTAGATGCAATTTCTGAGAATGCTATAGAAGGAAAAATTATAAGAGTAGCAAATAGTTCAAGAGCAGCAGAGGCAAAGGTTTCTGAATTCCTATCAAAGAATGATGGTAAATTTGGATTTGTTTGCGCTTCTGACCGCATTGCAACAGGGGTAATTCGAGCAATCCAGAAGGCAGGGAAAAGTGTGCCAGAAGACTACGCAGTAACTGGGTTTGATGGCGTCTTTCTAGATAGAATCTCATCACCGAAAATTACCACAATTAAGCAGCCCTTAATGGAAATGGGAGAGGCTTGTGCACGCATGCTCCTAAAAAAAATTAATGAACGAAACAAAAATCAAGGGAAACATATTTTTGAGCCGAAGCTCATTGTTCGTGAATCGACCATTCTAGAAGAGTAGAGTGATTTAACCATTTTTAGCAATTGTCAATTCTTGTTTTGGCGAGGGCAAAAATAGCAGTGATAATAAGAGGATTGTTCTCTTATGATAAAAAACAGCCGATATGCTCTTCAAAAGAGGAACAATAAAAAATACCCGCTAAGGAGCATGTACACACAGTCACTCGCTTCTACGGGTATTTATCAAGCCATTATTCCATATTGCTGTGTCTCTTAAAGGCTTCCTCAAATCCAATCTCGTTTAGCTCAGCAAAATTTAGACAAATGGTATCAAAGATAATATGCGCACACTGATCAAATAATGAGCCTAAGGGCTGGATAGACTTCATCTCATTTGCCTGCCGATATTTCGTGCTTGCCGGAATGCAGATTGTATGGGTTGCTTCTTCCACAAGTGGAGAGCTAGGATCAGTAGTTAAGACTAACACAGTGCACCCTAGTTTATGAGCCGTTTCAGCCGTCCAAATAACAGACTTTGTTTTCCCAGAACCAGAAATAGCGACTAATATATCTTCAGAAGAAAGAGCAGGAGTAATGGTCTCTCCCACTACATAAACGGTTGCTCCTAAATGCATTAATCTCATGGCAAAGGATTTGGCCATGAGCCCAGATCGTCCTTCTCCCACGACAAAAATTCTTCTTTTTTCTCTAATTAATGCGGCTGTATCAATTAATAAGTTCTCATTGACTTGTGACAAAACGACTTGAATTTCCTGTTGAATAGCTGTAAGCTTACTCATTGGATAATACCTCCTGATTAAATTGTCTTGCTACCTTTGCTGGATCGGCAGCCTTCGTAATAGCGGAGCCAATAATGGCTATATCGATGCCGCTTTTTTGAAGCTGTGGGATAGAATCGATAGTAATTCCGCCTGCCGCTGCAATTGGGGTTAGGCAGAAAGTGCCGGTTTCCCATTCGCTTTTCCCATTTAATTCTTGCTCATCCTTACTTATATGGTAGCAAAAAATAGCATCCTTAATCGTGGCAAGTGATATCATTTGTTCTCTGGACGTGTTTAATAAATCAATCATTACTTTTTTTTGCTTCTTTTTTGCTACTTCCATACATGTCTCAATGGTTACTTTTGGGGCTGTTCCCATAACTGTGATGATATCTGCCCCGGCAGCAAAGCTAATCTCTGCTTCATATTTCGCATTATCCATTGTTTTCGTGTCAGCAAGGATTTTTTTATGAGGAAATGCTTTTCTCATTTGGCGGACGCTGTCTATTCCAAATTCCTTGATTAGAGAGGTCCCAACTTCAATCCAGTCAATATCAGCTTCTACTAACTGGGCTATACGAATTGCTTCAGAAATAGTTAATCGGTCCAAAGCTAATTGAATAATCATTGTTAACCGTCCTTTCTTTCAATACTAAACCGGTTTATTTAAACGGTAAAAATTTTTAATAGATTAATGGAACAGTATAGAAGCGTTATTCTGCTCATCTCAATAAGTTTAGAAGGAACGCTTCTCAGATAGATCTTTTATATTTTCTTTATTGAGGATTGTCTAACAATTAATTCACAAGGATAAATAATTTTTTCTACTTTAAAATGTTCCTTGTTAACTTGTTTTAATAATATTTCCGTAGCCTTTTTTCCCATTTCAAATGCAGGCTGTGCAATCATAGTCATTGGAGGATTAGAAAGATGTGCAAAAGGAAAATTATCAAAAACAATTAGGGATACATCTTCAGGAATACGTAGTTTCTTTTCCTGTAAAAATGCTAAAGTCTCTAAGAACACTAAATCATTACCTGCTAGAATAGCAGTAGGTGGGTTCTTTTTTTGAAATAGGTGATGTAATTCATTCTTCACATTTTCTATTTCTGAGCTAATAATATTGTCTTCGCAAATGTCTATAGAGTTTTCTAGCAAAGCTTTCTTATAGCCTTCAATTCGTTCTTTTCTTGTCGAAATAGTTAATGGCTGTGTCAAAATAGCTATATTTCTGTGCCCATTTTCCAAAAATAATTTAATTGCGTGATAGCTTGATTCTACATTTGTGGATAGAATAAAAGGAGCATCTATTTCCGGAATATCTCGATCCATAAAGACAACGGGATAATCTTCCTCTATCATTTTGGCATAAATATCGGTGTTTTGCCCTGTTGGAAAAATAATCAGACCATCTACCTGTTTGGCACGCAATGTTTCTATATATGTTCGTTCCTTTTTGGGATTGTTATCAGCGTTGCAGATGATTGCCTGATAATCATGTTCGAAACAGTAATCTTCAATAGAACGGCAGATTTCTGTCGAAAATCGATGGACAATATCAGCAACAATAATTCCAATCATAGAAGTTTTCTTTTGTTTTAGGCTCCGTGCAATATAATTGGGATGATACCCTAGTTGTTCAATGGCACTTTTGATTTTTTTCCTTGTGTCTTCTCCCATATATTCATAACGCTTGTTGATATATTGTGAAACGGTGCTTTTAGAGACACCTGCATATTTCGCTACATCCGCCATGGTTACTTTCGCCATTTGTTTTCCTCTCTCGCTACTTTAATAGATTCTTTTTTAGTATAAAACAATCTACCGTTACAAGAAAGCGAAAGAGGAAAACGCTTAAAAATTAGTCATGCAATGGTTGTTGTGCTAATTTTTCTATTACCTTCTTTTCCTTTTTTGTAGCAATAATTGTTAAAATAGCTGACAATAATAAGGATATTGCCATGAAATTATAAGAAGCTCCAAAACCACCAGTTAAATCATTTAAATAGCCAACGATATAGGCTCCAGCGAAAGAACCTAATGCTCCCATACTATTGATTAATGCCATTGCCCCGCCAGAGACGTTTCTAGGAAGGATTTCTGGAATAATCGCAAAGAAAGGGCCATAAGGTGCATACATTGCTCCTCCAGCAATAGAAAGGAGAATAAAGGATAACCAGAAATTACTTGTGCCAATTAAATAGGAGCCATAGAAGCAAATTGCTCCAATTAAGAGAAATGGATAGACAAAAAGTTTGCGATTTTGATATTTATCTGAGAAATAAGAAACCGCTAACATTAACACACATGCTAGTACATAAGGAATTGATGCAAGCCAGCCCGTTGTTACAATACTTGCATTTGGGGCTGAATTAATAATAGTAGGAAGCCACATCACAAAACCATATACGCCAATACTCCAAAGTGCATATTGAAGACTAAGCAGGATAACAGTCTTTGACTTAAATGCTTCACGATAGTCCTTAACTGGTTTAAGTTCTTTTTGTTCTTCTAACAAAGCTTGATGAATGGCAGCCTTTTCGTCGCTATTAAGCCATTTTGCTTCTTTCGGATGATCATTGACTAGTTTCCACCATAAAAATGCCCAGATAACGGCAGGTAAACCTTCTAATATAAACATCCATCTCCAACCGAGAGATTCAAGAATATAACCAGATACAATACTCATCCATAAAACGGTTGCCGGATTTCCTAGAATGAGGAAGGTATTTGCGCGAGAACGCTCTGCCTTTGTAAACCAATGACTTAGAAATACTAGCATCGCAGGCATAACAGCACTTTCTACTACCCCTAAGCTAAAGCGTATAACGAATAATATGTTCACATTGGAAATGAGGCCAGTGGCTGTTGCTAAGAAGCCCCAAAGGATTAATGACCAAAATATTAGTTTTTTTGCGCTCTTATTCTCTGCGTAATGAGCTCCTGGAATTTGAAAGAAGAAATATCCTAAAAAGAATAACGCGCCAAGCAGAGAAGAGGTAGCCGCAGTAATATTTAAATCCTCTGCCAAGCCGCCAGCAGCTCCAAAACTATAATTTGCTCTGTCTAAATAAGCTAAGCTATAAGTAATAAAAACAATCGGGATAAGACGAATCCATCTTTTTTTAGAAAGGGTATTCATATACGTACACTCCTTTGAGATTGATTGTTTATAAAATGCCTAAGTTCTTGTTTATCCGGATAGCCAGTATTGTCACCAAGCGATTGTACAGCTAACGCGCCAATTGCATTTCCTCGCTGCACGGATTCCTCTACAGTAAGACCCTCTAAGAACCCACTTATTACTCCAACAGCAAAGCCGTCCCCTGCACCAACTGTATCAATCACCTTTGCTACAGGATAGCCATAGATGGTTCCTTCTTCTGTAGGGGATTTATAATAGGCACCTTGCGCGCCAAGTTTGATGATAACTAATTCCACGCCAGCGTCTAAATAATAGGAACCAATATCAGCAGGTGTTTGATAGCCCGTTAGTTTGATGCCTTCCTCTAATCCTGGTAATACATAGTTCGCTTGTTTTGCGAAGAAATTGATGGTATCTACCATTTCCTTTTCTGAATTCCAAAGATTTGGCCTTAAATTTGGATCAAAAGAAACCTTTTTACGCTCCCTTTTAAAAAACGATAAAGCATGCTGAGCAAAATCTCTAGTTTCTAAGGAAAGTGCTAATGGAATCCCAGTCATATGCAGATGCTTTGCTTTCTGAAAATAATCTTCATCAAAGTCCGCGATAGCTAGATGGCTTGCAGCAGAGCCTTTTCGGAAATATTGGACTTCTGGATCACCTTTGGTTACCCGTGACTTTAATTGAAATCCAGTTGGGAAATATGCATCTGTCATGATTTGTTCTATATGAACTCGATTCCTTTGGAGGTTTTCCCTTATAAATTTTCCAAAGGCATCAGCACCAACTTTACTTACAAAGCTAGCTTTATATCCTAATTTAGCTAAGCCGATTGCTACATTTGTTTCCGCACCTGCCAGTTCCATTGTAAAATGCTGTACCTCATGTAGTGGGCCGCAAGAGTCGGCTATAAACATTGCCATGGCTTCGCCAAATGTAATGACATCAATTGAGTGCATGTGATTTTTCCCTCCCTTGATTTGCATGGACAATCTCTATAAATTTATTAATCTCCAAGCTTGATCTCTCCAAGGAAAACTCCAATGCTCTCGGAATGGCAGCCGGAATCAAATAATCCATTTTTCGCCAAAATGCATTTGGATCAAGTGGTAAGGGATCGGTAAAAAAATGCTTGCCTTGTTTAAATACATGTTTTAAATGAAAATAAAAAATATATGGTTGGAAAATTTGAAATGCTGTCAATGCATCTTCCTCCTGAATTATCCAGTTGCCTATATCAAATGTCATTTTGATTGGCATCTCCAAATTAGAAGCGTTTTCAAAAAAGGATGCTAACGGCTGGATTTTTCCCCCTTCCATTGTTTGATCATTTTCCACTAATAAGGAAAGAGAAGGGTAGTTCTGGATGATTTTCCATAAGGAGTGCAGCTCTGATTTGTTCTCCAAATAATGTCCCAGGGGGAGCTTAACCCATTTTGCTGAGAGAATCCTGCTCTCCTCCAAGATAGTATGAAGTGCTTGCTCGTTTACAGCACCCGCATGGTTCCAAACTGGAATGGGAGCAGAGTAAACGGTAAATAAGTTAGAATGCTGGAGAATAGGCTGTATAAGCTGTAAGGTTGTTAGCAATTCCTCTTCATGTAATAATTCTCTCCTAATTTCAATTCCGGAGGCTTTTGATTTTGCAATGATTGAAATGGCTTGAAGTAAATCTTTCGTTGCTATTTTTTCGTCAAAAAAGGAGTTCAAAGGGATATATATAGCAGACATTTATATCTCACCTTTCATAAAACGATTTAGTAAACCGGTTTAGTGATATTATAAATGGAATGAAAGCGCTTTTCAATAATTAATTCAATAATTAGGGAAAAAGTAGGAGAAGGGGATAATATGAACATTATTGGGGAGGGTATTCGCGAAAAGAGGGAAAGTATTCGCGAAAACACTTGAGAAATTCGCGAAAAAGAAGAGAAAATTCGCGAAAAATACAATTTATCAGCCAAACCCAAAAAAAGGTCTATGTAAAAACACTCTTTTACATAGACCTTTCCGAAATCGAACGATTAACTTTCACTCGTTCCCAAGGTTTTGACTTCCAGCGTCTGAAGGCAAATATTCCTCTAAACCATTCATCTATCCCTTGAGCCAACCAGATACCAAGAAGTCCCAATCCTAATGTAATTCCTAGAGCATAGCTCAGCGTAACGGCAATTCCCCACATGGAGATAATACCAATAATGACAGGGAAGCGAACATCACCGGAGGATTTTAAGGAACTCATTAAGACAATATTCATCGCTCTTCCTGGTTCTGTAAAGACCACTGCCCAGAGAATAGGTAGCCCGATAGCAATAATTTCATAGTTATCTGTAAATAGCTCTAATATTGGCTGACCGATTAATGCCATTACAAGGGCTGCCGCTAATGAAACGATCATGGCAAGTCTAAGTGTTTTAATGCCTCGTTTCAATGCACGGTCAAATTGCTTCCCGCCAATATAACGTGCAACCAGAAGCTGAGTACCTTCAGCAATTGCTAAAGTGAATAAATAGCAGATCATGGAAATATTACTTATATATACTCTGGCTGCTAAGGAGGCATCTCCTAGAGAAGCAACCATTGCAGTAATCATAAGCTGTGAAAATTGATACGATAAATTTTCTCCCGCAGAAGGAATGCCGATATAGAGCATATCTCGAATATCTTGTTTATTGACTTTGATGAAATCCTTAACGGAAAAGGTTAAAGCAATTCTTTTATAAACAAGATAAAGCAAAACAAGCACAGCAAATGTACGAGCTATAACGATAGTCCATGAAACACCAATGACACCTGTGATAGGTAAACCAAAAACACCAAGAATACTAATGGCATAACCGGATACGCTAATTACATTCATCAAAACACTAACAATCATGGATTCTTTTGTAAAGCCATGACTTCTTAATATGGCACTAAGTGCAAGTGAGAGAGATTCTAAGAAGAGGGACGCACCACATATACGAACAAATATTAATCCATATTCTAATACTTCACCGCGAATATCGAAAAGTTGTAATAAATGTTCACCGAAGATAACAACGAGGGCTGCAATAATTATGCCGAACCAGAAGTTTAAACCAACCGCAGAGCGTGCAAACCTTCTAGCAAGATTAAGCTCATTAGCCCCAAGTTTTTGCCCGATTAGTATCATGGCAGCAATAGACGTTACATTAAAGACTAGAATAAAAATCCCAAGAAGCTGATTGGCAACTCCTACACCTGCAGCTGCGCTGTCAGAATAATGGCTTAGCATTAAGGTAGCAGTTACTCCCATACCCATGTGTAAAGCAAGTTCAATAAACAGTGGCCAAGATATATTAAAAAGAGACTGATTTTGTATTTTATTTGTTGAAACACTCAACAGGTAAAACTCCCCTTTACATTTTAAAAATAGAAAACATAACAATCATTTTATGCTTATTTGGAAGAAAGTAAAGGGAAAGAGAGCATTTTTTTTTAGAAATTTTTCAAAAATCTTGAATATAGTAGTAATTAGCGCTTTTTTTGGAATTATTTAAAGGAATAACCCATTATTTACCGTAACATATGCTAAGTATTTTGCCTTTTAACTAAAAAATTATTTGAAATGTAATGAATAGTGTCATGACAAGTGTTATTATAATAGTTAGTTTTTATAATTATACCTATCAGTGGGAACCTAAGGGAAAAATGGGAGGATTACAATGAAAAAGGAAATATCTCAAAGAAAGATTCTTGGTATCGCAGGATTAGGATGGATGTTTGATGCGATGGATGTTGGAATGCTTTCATTTATTATTACTGCTCTCCAAGCAGATTGGGGTTTATCGGGAAAAGAAATGGGCTGGATTGGCAGTATGAATTCGATTGGAATGGCTGTCGGAGCACTTGTTTTTGGATTAATGGCAGATAGAATCGGAAGAAAACATGTATTTATGATTACATTATTACTCTTTTCTATTGGCAGCGGGCTCTCTGCCTTTACTACATCCTTAACTATCTTTCTAATCCTACGTTTTTTCATTGGAATGGGACTTGGTGGGGAACTGCCGGTAGCATCCACACTTGTTTCAGAAAGTGTTCCAAAGGAAAAACGAGGCAGAGTCGTTGTGTTACTTGAAAGCTTTTGGGCATTTGGCTGGTTACTCGCTGCAGTAATCTCCTATTTTGTTATTCCAAAATATGGGTGGCAGGCCGCACTTATAATAAGCGTTCTCCCAGCATTTTACGCTATATATTTACGTTTGCATCTACCTGATTCACCAAAATTTTTAAAAGTAGAAAAAGAGAAAAAGCTAACGATTAGGGAAAGCTTGCAAGCTGTATGGTCGAAGGAAAATCGGAAGCAAACAGCAACCTTATGGATTTTATGGTTCTGTGTAGTCTTTTCTTATTATGGAATGTTTTTATGGCTTCCGAGTGTCATGGTATCTCAAGGCTTTAGTATGATAAAAAGCTTTGAATATGTATTAATTATGACACTAGCACAATTACCGGGATATGCTTTGGCAGCCTATTTAATTGAAAAAGCAGGAAGAAAGTTTGTACTCGTTCTATTTTTAATTGGGACAGCAGGTAGTGCCTTTATGTTTGGGTTAGCGGGAAGCACAGCGATGCTGCTTACTGCAGGGATTCTTTTATCCTTCTTTAACTTAGGTGCATGGGGAGCTCTTTATGCTTATACACCAGAACAATATTCGACCAAGGTCCGAGGAACTGGAGCAGGAATGGCTGCTGCGATTGGAAGAGTTGGCGGAATCTTAGGACCGTTATTAGTTCCCTACCTAACAGCACAAAAGGTTTCGATTCCCGCTATTTTTACTATTTTTTGTATTGCTGTATTAATCGGAGCAGCAGTAGTTCTGTTTTTTGGAAAAGAGACTAAGAATACCGAAATTATTTAGAGTGACTCGCCACTCTTTTTTTGTTAAATATTCTAACAAAAGTTCAATTGTGAAAAAAATTTTACATATAACCTTCATATTGATTTTATTTTTCTTGAATAATAATCACTTTTTATATAAAGGGAAGAGGAAGATTACATTCTGATTTTTATGATAACGTTTTAATAAAAACTGAAATAAAAAAATTATTTACATATTCAGAATATTGGTGATATTATAGCTACACACTAATTAAACGGTTTAGGAGGAGCATGACATGAAGATCAAAACAAATACAGCACTGAATATTATACTCATATTATGCTCTTAGGATTAAATAATCCCTCTTTATTAAAACGGGAATTGTTTAGTCCAGTTTTTGTTATTTAAAAACAAGGCGCTAAACAGTTTGTAAAACTTGAAGGTGCCTATCCATTATTGGACAGGCTTTTTTGTTTTTATCTAGCTAATAATTATTTTCAAATAGAGGAGTAGAGAATGATGAAGAACAAAGAATATTTTATGGAACGAATGTATAAAGCCTCAGCAGGAATGTCAAATGCAGTCCTTGTAACATTAGGAATGGGATTGTTGTTAGAATCGATCGGAAAAGCATTTGGCTGGGATGTTTTAATTCAAATTGGCGGAGTAGCAAAGGTATTGTTAGCACCGGCATTTGGAGCGGGAATTGCCTATCAGTTAGGTGGAAACACATTAGTTATTTTTAGTGCGATGGTCTGTAGTACAATTGGGGGAAATGCGCTGCATGCAACAGATGCTGGAATGGTGCTTGTTTCCGGACAGCCAATCAGTGCAGTATTAGCAGCAGTAGTGGCAACATATGTTGGGAAGTGGATTAACGGAAAAACAATTTTAGATATGGTGGCCATTCCAGCTGCAGCAATTTTAGTTGGAGGAATTGCTGGAGTAGGTTTAGCGGCAGTGACAACTCCAATGCTAGAATGGATTAGTGCCCAAATCACTTCATCGGTTCAAGGCTCACCTTTAGTAGCACCAATGGTTATCTCGTTAGTATGGAGCATCCTGCTGATGACTCCAGCATCATCAGCAGCTTTAGCAATTGCATTGCAAATGGATCCAGTGTCAAGTGCGGCAGCGTTAATCGGGTGTACGGTACAATTTGTTGGATTTACAGCGATGTCTCTACGTCAAAATGATTTAGGAGGATTTCTTGCACAATCTATCATTACACCAAAAGTACAGTTCCCTAATTTGGTGAAAAACCCGTTGTTAATCATTCCACCTTTTGTAGCAGCTGTCATTTGTGCCCCGATTGCAACATTAGGATTCGGATTCACGGCAACGTATGAATTGGCTGGATTAGGATTGAATTCTTTAATTGCGCCAATCAGCATTATGGCCACACAAGGCTTGCATGGATTCTTAATTTATGTGGCAGTAGGTATGGTCCTTCCAATTGTGATTACACTTCCGCTTTATTTCGTGATTCTTCGCGCAGGCTGGGCAAAAGCTGGAGATTTAGCTATGAAAGTACAGTAAAAATTATGAATCGAGGCTTCCGAAAATTAGGAAGCCTCTTTTGATGAAAAGGATAAAAGTAGTGGAGGTGGTAAGAATGAATCAATCGGGTATTACAGTTAATGATTTATTACGACTCCCAGTTTTAAAGGATGCAAAAGTGATAAGTGGGAGGGAAGGGTTAAATAGAAATGTTCAAAATATCGATATTATGGAAGTTCCTGATATCGACGGCTGGTTAAGGGGGGGAGAGTTGCTGCTAACAACAGCTTATTCCATAAGGCATGATCTTTCCTTACTGACAAAGCTTGTGGAGAAATTAGCGCAGGCAAATGCTGCTGCATTAGCAATAAAACCGGAAAGGTATTTACATGAAATGCCAAAAGAGATGATGGAGGTAAGTAATAAATATAACCTTCCCATTATTCAGCTTCCAGTCGGTGTGCCATACATTGATATTACAAATGCTGTCATGGAACAAATTGTAAATAAACATGCTGCTTTACTTAGAAGGTCTGAAGAAATTTATAAGAAGTTAACGACATTGGTTCTTGAAAACAGTGGGATACAAACGGTTGCTGATAATGTATCACAAATGATAGAAGCACCTATTATTCTTTTAGATAAAGCTGGCAAAAAAATTGTTTGCTCCCCAATGGAAGGAAGGATGAACGAATATACGCATATAAAGCAGTGGGATATTACAGTAGATAAGGAGCGAGTTGGCAAATTTTTAATTGAAAAAGAGCATTTGGATGAAATGGATAAAATTTGCGTAGAACAGGCACGACTAGTTTTTTCTTTAGAATTAATGAGAAGAAAAACAGCAATGGATACAGAGAATCATTTAAGAGGAAACTTTATTGAAGAACTGCTTGCAGGCATATTTCTCCCTCAAGAAGAAGTGGTGAATAAAGGAAGACAACTTGGATTGGATCCTGAAATAATGTGGGAAATAATCGTGATGGAAAGTGCAAATCTTATGGAGGAAGGTTCACCATTGTTACATGAATTAAGCAGCGTTATAGAATCTGTTAATCTATCCCATGCTAATAAGGTTTACACACAGAAACAAGGAAATCGGCTTGTTATCCTCTCAGCCGCTCCCTATCAACCTATTATGACAACGGAAACAAATCAACTATGGATGGAGAAATTAGTCCCCCTTATTAAGAAATATACCGATTTTCAAGTAGGATTTGGCGGAAGAGCTTTATTATGGGAGATACATTTAAGTTATTTAGAAGCTAGAAATTCACTTTTAATTGGATCAAGTCTTAATAAAGGGAAAAAAATGTACTTTTATGAAGATATTGAGCTATTTAAGTTGTTACTAGACAGTTCCGACTATGTCAATATGGATCCAGTTATTGAAAGGAAAATAGGTAAGTTAATACAATATGATAAAGAAAATGACAGTGATCTTGTCAAAACGCTCTTTTATTACTTGACTTCTAATGGAAGTCTAAAGGAAACAGCAAATCAATTATATATTCATCGTAACTCAGTAAAATATCGCATTGATAGAATAAAAGAAATAGCAGATATTAAATTAGATACTTTCCAAGAGAAGGTTTTATACTATTGTTGTATATTCTTTCATAACTTTAAGGGTTCCTAAAACAGAGGGGTCTATTGTACTCGGAGCACAATAGCCCCCTCTGTTTTTTGTTTTTTTAGGACATTGTGACAAAAAGACAGAAAAGTTAAAATATAAATATTCAGAAAATTTAAATTTGAGGAGTGGGGATATGATTGGTGTCATTCGTGTTTTTACAACGGAGAATAAAGCAGTCTTGGACCATCATGGCAAAATAATTACAGAATTATATGGATTGCCAACCGTAAATCACTGTATACCAGATCAAGCGTTAGGTATTTATGATAATGCTTCAGAAAAAGAAGCAATCCCAAAAATCGTAGAGTTAGGAAAAAAGATGGAAAGGGAAGGAGCAAGGATACTTGTTATTAGCTGTGCAGCAGACCCTGGGATTGAAGAACTAAGAAAAGCAGTATCTATACCAGTAATAGGAGCGGGAAGTGCTGCTGCATTAACAGCTTTTTCTTTAGGAAAACCTGTAGGGATATTAGGGATAACCCAGGATGTTCCAGAAGTTATGAAGAAGATTTTAGGGGAGCTGTTGGTAGGCTTCAAAGTTCCAGAAGGTGTAGAAAATACGACCGATTTACTGAAAGAGGAAGGGAAGGAAAAGGGGCTGAAGGCTGCTAAAGATCTGTTAGATCAAGGAGCCAAGGTAATTGTGTTTGCTTGCACAGGTTTTTCAACAATTGGACTGGCAGACCAATTGCGTAATGAATTGAAAGTTCCTGTTATTGATGCAGTCGAAGCAGAAGGACAGTTTGCAGCACAGTTATACTGACGTTGTCATATGGACAACCAACTAGTTGATAAAAATTTTTCTTTTCATCGTATGACAATCGTTTTGATTTTCTTTGTTACTAAATAAGAGTAACGAAATAATTGGACTTATTTTTAATATTCTTTATTCACTGGCTTGCAATATTAACAACATCGAATGTACCACTTATTTTAGTATGACTCCACTCTTTAATATCAAAATGCTATTTAAAAATAATTTGGAGGCTAGTCTATGAAACAAGTAGAACCAGTAAAAAAACACCCTCGTTTATTTGAACCTGTTTCCCTTATATTTACCATTATTACTGCAGTATTTGGTGCTATTATCGGGATGCAAATTATCGTCTCTTTAGGAGTAACACCCAATACATCTATTATAGGAGCGCTTCTAGCAATGTTGATTGCTAGAATTCCTATTACTATCTTCAAGAAATATAAGTCTATACATAGACAGAATTTAGTACAGACTTCTATATCAGCTGCAACTTTTGGGGCTGCAAATAGTTTGTTAATCCCAATCGGTATTCCCTTTCTAATTGGGGAACCAGATTTAATTATTCCGATGCTCATCGGAGCAGCATTGGCCATGTTTGCAGATGCTGCCATTTTATATAAACTATTTGATTCGAAGCTGTTTCCTGCATCAGGTACATGGGCACCAGGAGTAGCAACAGCACAAGCTATCGTTGCTGGTGATAAGGGAGGAAAACGGGCAGGGCTTCTTGGAATTGGAACACTTATTGGTGTTATCGGCTCGATTTTGCATATTCCGATGTCTGCCTTTGGGGTTGCTTTTATCGGTAACATATGGGCTTTAACTATGTTTGGAATTGGCTTACTATTCCGACAATATTCTATTCCTGTTTTTGGTGTAGATGTAAACGCCCTTTACATCCCACATGGCATTATGATTGGTGCAGGAATTGTGGCGTTAGTCCAAGTTACGCTATTAATCTTTGGAAAAGATAAAAGAAAGCAAAAGGGAAAAAATCAAGAGGTAGCTGCAGCTATGGAAAATGATGTAGACGACTCGAATTATACAACACCTATTTCAGTAGCAAGAAAGACTTTAGGAATTGGCTTTATTGTTTATATTGCGATTGCTTTAATTATTGCTTTAACCGGTGGACTTATTACAGATATGTCATTTGGTATGTTGATTGGATTTCTTATTTTTGCTGCATTTGCCGCATTTGTTCATGAGTTAATCGTTGGTATTGCTGCCATGCATTCAGGGTGGTTTCCAGCCTTTGCGGTTGCCTTTATTACCCTCCTTATCGGTATGATGATTGGTTTTCCGCCTTTAGCACTTGCTTTACTTGCAGGATTCAGTGCCGCGACAGGACCGGCTTTTGCAGATATGGGCTATGACTTTAAAACAGGTCATATTCTACGGGGAAAAGGCGCTGACAAAGAATATGAAATAGATGGAAGAAAACAACAATATATGACGTCATTAGTTGCCTTTGGAGTCGCATTGCTAACAGTGCTAGTCACTTATAAAGGATATTTTGCCAATAATCTTGTTCCACCAATAGATGCTGTCTATGTTTCTACGATTCAGGCAGGCACTTCTATGGAAGTCGCTCGGCAATTATTAATATGGGCTATTCCAGGGGCTATCCTACAAATACTTGGTGGTTCAAGTAGACAGCTAGGAGTAATGTTTGCAACAGGTTTGTTAATTTTAACTCCATATGCAGGCGTTGCAGTATTGGTAGGAATTGCGATTCGTTTAATGTGGGTGAAGAAAAAAGGAAAAGAAGCAGAGACGCCAATGAGTATTTTAGCTGCAGGGTTTATTGCTGGGGATGCACTGTATAGTTTCTTTAACTCTGTATTTAAATTAGGGAAATGAGGAGATGAAACGTGACAATAAAGTTAGATGAACAGATTGTAGAATTTGCTGTATATGGTGGTGCCATACTAGGAGGCGGCGGAGGAGGAAAAATAGAAGATGGACTTCAGATAGGACGCCTTGCTTTAGAGGTTGGTCAGCCTGTCTTAAAAACAGCAGAGGAAATGGCGGATGAAGACTTACTTGTAACGGTTTCGCTAGTTGGTGCTCCAGCAGCTAAAGGGCAGTATGTAAAGCCGGTTCATTATGTCAAAGCAATGGAGCTATTGGCAAGTAAGCTAGATAGACCAATTCAAGGAATTATTACCAATGAAAATGGAGCTGGTACTACAGTAAATGGCTGGTTTCAATCTGCTATGACAGGGTTACCAGTAGTAGATCTGCCTTGTAATGGAAGAGCTCATCCAACTGGCACAATGGGATCATTAAATTTAACAGAGATGCCTACTTATATTTCTCATCAAGCAGCCGTTGGCGGGAAAGGAGATAAGTATGTAGAAATGCTTATCACTGGTTCTCTTGATATAACAGCAAAAGCAGTTCGCCAATTGTCTATTGATGCTGGCGGGTTAGTAGCAGTGGCAAGAAATCCTATCACAGTGGGATACGCAAAGAAAAACGGAGCGAAGGGAGCCATTTCGCAAGCAATTACAGTAGGCAAAGCCTTGCTGTCTAATAAAGGGGAATCTGCTATCGAAGCAGTTGTGTCTGAATTAGGCGGATCTATAGTCACAGAAGGAACAGTAACGGCATGTACTTTAGACACAATAGGAGGTTTCGATGTAGGAAAAATAACTATTGAAGACTGCTATGATATGACCTTTTGGAACGAGTATATGACAATTGAAAAAAATGGAGTGCGTTTTGGAACCTTTCCAGACCTTATTATGACATTGGATACAAAAACAGCTAGACCTATTGTAACCGCGGAAATGGCAAAAGGTCAGCAAGTAGCTGTTATAACCGTTCCCAAGGAAAAATTACGCTTAAGTAGTACGATGAGTAACCAAAAGTTAATCCAACCAATTGAAAAAATAATAAACAAAAAAATTCTAACTTATCTTTAAAAAGGAGAGATTGATAGAATGGTTTTAAAACAAACTTTAGTAGCATTAGAAACGTTAGATAATGCATTTGTAACAGGAGAAATTGTTGCTGATTTATTTAAAGAATATCCAAATGTACAAACAGATGTTGTAAAAGTAACAGGGGAAAAAGGAAGCACAGATTTTATTAAGATTACCATACCGGGAGCAAAAGGGAAATCTTCTGGTGGAACTGTTCCGACATTAGGTATTATTGGAAGATTAGGGGGCATTGGTGCACGACCAAGCAGAATTGGGTTAGTATCTGATGCTGATGGTGCCGTAGCGGCAATTGCTTCTGCTTTGAAACTAGCAGATATGCAGGTAAAGGGAGATGTACTTGCTGGAGATGTGATTGTTTCCACACATATTTGCCCAGATGCACCAACAAGACCACATGAACCTGTTGACTTTATGGATTCTCCAGTCGATATTTTAACAATGAATAAACATGAAGTAATTCCAGAAATGGACAGTATTATTTCAATTGATACTACAAAAGGAAATAGAGTGATCAATCATAAAGGAATTGCTCTTTCTCCAACAGTAAAAGAAGGCTACATTCTTCGAGTTAGTGAGGACTTACTAAGAATTATGGAAATGACGACAGGGAAATTTCCAGTCACCTTCCCTGTCACTTCACAAGATATAACACCATATGGAAATGATTTATACCATATCAATTCCATTTTGCAGCCATCTGTTGCGACAGACGCACCAGTTATTGGCTTGGCAATAACAGCTCAATCAATCGTCCCAGGGTGTGGCACGGGGGCTAGTCACGAAACAGATATTGCGGATGCCGTTCGTTTTTCTATAGAGGTTGCAAAGGAAATAGCTAATGGAACTTGCGAATTTTATGATAAAGATGAATTTAATAGAATGACAACCTTATATGGTTCCATGAAAGTCCTGCAAACAATGGGGAAAGCTGTTTCTCCTCAGTCTTAACCAAGTAAGAAAAGAGAGGGGGGCATTGCTTCCTCTCTTTCCTTATAGTAGAGGAGAGAATGACTTATAAAAAGGAGTTGTTTATATGAAAAAGCTTGGAATGATTACAATTGGTCAAGCTCCAAGAACGGATGTTGCCCCAATTGTAGAGAAGTGTGTAAACAAAGCGGAACTTATCCAAGTTGGAGTATTAGATGGGATGTCGAAAGATTATATTGAGACAAATCTATATCCTGAAGAAGGCGATTATGTTTTAACCTCCAGACTAGTAACAAATGAGTCGGTAGTTATGTCTCGCGAAAAAATAAAGCCAATTTTACAGGAGAAAATCTATTATTTAGAGAATATGGGAATAAACCAAATATTGCTGTTGTGCACTGGTGTTTTTCCAGGGCTGCAAACAAGGAAAGCTTATTTAATTGAACCTGATCATATCATTCCCCCCACCATTCACGCATTAGTAGGAAATAGAAGACTGGGTGTAATTGTTCCACTTAAGGAACAAATAAAGACGTCTCTTCCTAAATATGCCCCCTTAGGGTTAAAACCTATTTTTAGTGTGGCATCACCATATAATATGAGTATAGAAACTTTTAAGAATGCAGCTAAAGAATTAAAGAAGGAAGCAGATATAATTTTGTTGGATTGTATGGGATATACAGAGAATGCCAGAGAGATGGTAGCAGAAATAGCTAATAAACCAGTCATTCTCTCCAATGCAATCATGGCAAAATTAGTATCAGAAATGATATAGGGAGAGGATAAAAATGAACGAAAAAATGATAGAAACAAGCAAAAATGTTCTTGCTAACTGTTTAGGCATAAAAGAAGGAGAGTTATTTCTCGTTGTCACAGATGAAGCAAAGAAGGAAATAGCTGAATCCATATATGAAGCTGGTAAAGCGTTACACGCTGAAACGATGCTTATTGTTATGCAGGACAGAGAAAAGTCGGGACAAGAGCCACCAGCAACTGTTGCAGCAGCCATGAAAGCAGCAGATGTGGCTGTTTGTGTAACGGCACATTCCTTAACCCATACACAAGCTAGAAAAGAAGCAGTAGAGACAGGAACAAGGCTTGCGACCATGCCAGGAATAACAAAGGATATGTTCTTAGAAGGAGCCATTTCTGCGGATTATGAACAAGTGAGAATTCTTACGGAAGAAATAACGGAGCAGCTTACAAAGGGAAAGCAGGTCAAAATTGAAAAAGACGGTTATTGTTTAGCATTTGATATGACAGAAAGGCAGGGCATCCCAAGTACGGGAATGTACTTACACCCCGGGGAATCGGGTAATCTGCCGTCTGGAGAAGCATATATTGCACCAGTAGAAGGAACTGCAGCTGGTACCATTGTAGTGGATGGCTCTGTGGCTGGAATAGGAAAGCTAAGTACTCCGCTTAAGCTTAAGATAGAAGAAGGTCGCTTAGTGGAGGCAGAAGGAGAAGAAGGAGAGCAATTATTAAAGATATTAGGCAATGGGGAAGGCAGAATGCTCGCAGAATTTGGGATAGGAACAAATGATAAGGCAAGGATCACAGGTGTGGTATTAGAGGATGAAAAAGTATACGGGACCATTCATATAGCTTTTGGTAGCAATGACACGTTTGGTGGAACAGTTTCAGCAGGCGTTCATATAGATGGAGTTGTCACCCAACCTACCGTTTATATAGATGATGCATTATTGATGGAGAAAGGCGTACTGATAAAATAGCAAGGTGGTGACTTGAGTGAGGGAATATTCGAAAAGGGAAACGAGAATTGAGTTAGAAGGCTTATCAAAAGAGGAGCATTTACTTAATGAAACGATTGAGGTACTTACTGCTCATGAGTCAGTAAGGGCTTTTCAATCAAAAGATATTCCGGCAAACATTCTTCAAACGATTATAACTGCAGCTAGAAGTGCACCAACCTCTTCAAACTTGCAGGCGTATAGCATTATTGTAATAAAGGATGAAAAAAGGAAATCACGGTTAGCTACCATTTCTGGCGAACAGTCATTTATCCATGAGGCACCTGTGTTTCTAGTCTTCTGTGCAGATATTTACCGTTTGAAATACGTGACAGAATCACAAGGATATTCTTTTCTAGCCAATACGTTAGAAATGTTTCTTCTTTCCTCAATGGACGCCACCCTTGCTCTGCAAAATGCAGTAGTGGCTGCGGAAGCGTTAGGATTAGGTTGTGTACCTGTTGGTTCTATTCGAAACCATCCCGATGCGGTTGCAGAGGAGCTCGGCCTACCCGCAGGCGTATTTGCTGTTTCGGGATTATCGATAGGCATTGAAAAAGAAGGAACAAGACGAGGCGTAAAGCCGAGATTACCAGAAAAAGTAATGGTTCATCAGGAAAAATATTCAATAGAAAATCTTGACGAGTCATTAGAACAATACGATCATACGATGATTTCTCGTAAAACCTACGATGGCCGTAGAGTCTCCTTAGCTGGAGAACCAGAAAAGCAGGGGAAGGACTACGGATGGAAAGAACATACTGCTAGAAGATGCACAAGGCCAGAAACAATCGCTGCCTCAGCAAGCTTAAGAGAAAATTTGAAGAACGTATTAGAAAGTAGAGGCTTTTCTTTTTAAGGGAGGAATGGATATTGGATGTATTGGAGGCAATAAAAACAAGAAGAAGTTCACGCTCATTTGCAGAACGAAGCGGATTACCTATAGAAGTAGTCGATTCAATTGAACAAAGTATTTTACATAGTCCGTCAGGGAGCAATGCTCAATAATCTCACTTCCTCATAGTCCAGAACAAAGAGCAGATAAAAAGAATAAAAAGATTTTCCCCAGGTCTATCAGGAGATCCGGCGGCTGTTATTGTGTTGTGCTCCAACCCTGCAGAAGCTCTCCATAAAGGCGGAAAAGATTCGGAAGAAGTATTGCGTTTTGTTAATTTAGGAATAGTCGCTGCCTATATTCTTTTATCTACCCATTCATTAGGTATCGGAAATTGCCCAGTTAGATCCTTTCATAAAAAAGCCATCAAGGAATTGTTGGCGCTTCCACATGAGATGGAGCCAGAGCTTCTCATCAGTTTAGGCTATTCAAAAGAATCTCCAAGAAAGAAAAAAAACAGGGCAAAAGAGGAGGTAATTTCTTTTGACAGATATGGAAACATACAAAAATGAGAAGCTAGTAGAACTTGTTAGAGATTATAGCGGCTATATTCTTACAAGTGCAAAAGGGCTGTATCGAGAGCCTGCTCATTATGGACCACTAAGAATGGTTGGCGCATTGGAACGTACCTTAGTCTTGTTAACAGAACTTGGAATAGAGGATAAGGAAATGGAAGAAGTATTATCCTTCATACGAAAAGAGGGGTGGCGTGCTTTATCAGATCCTTTGGGATATGAGAAAGCATTAGACAAATCGATTGATCAGCTAGTTGAGCTTACCGTGCAAAGTAAGGAGTAGAAGTACTTAAAAAGTGTTTTTGGAGTTTGCAGATAATAGAGACTAGGAAAACGTTATTCAACCGAAGACAAACCCAGCCAATGATACCAAAAATATTATTGGCTGGGTTTTAATTCATTTAAAAAGAAAGATTGTTGTAATTACAGAGAGCCTGAATACAATGTTTTACTTTCGATGAAGCGGTCGCTTCCTTTTCCCCCATTATAGTTTGTTTATTTCCAGCTACTTTTTTAACTCTAATATTGGAATATATTTCTATGTTTTATTTTGTGAATTCAATCACAAAATACTTGCATTAAGAAATATTCGATGTATAATAAAGATGTGAACAGAATGTGAATTCTATCACAATATATGTGATTTTTTTCACTAATCAAGTGAAGGATTTCACATTCAATCTATTACAAAAGGAGTTTTTATACATGAAAGTAGTTGTAATTGGATGTACACATGCTGGGACAGCGGCAGTAAAAACATTAGCAAATGTAAATAAAAATATAGATATAACTGTTTATGAAAAAAATAATAATGTTTCCTTTTTATCTTGTGGAATTGCTTTATATGTTGGCGGTGTTGCCAAAGATGCGAGTCAGTTATTTTATTCTTCACCAGAAGAGTTAAAAGCGCTTGGCGCAACGATGCATATGGAGCATGAAGTCCTAGAAATTGATACAGAAAACAAGCAAGTACGTGTGAAAGACTTACAAACAGGAGAAGAAAAGATTGATCCATATGATAAGTTAGTAATGACTACTGGCTCATGGCCAATAATTCCACCAATTGATGGAATTAATCTGGATAATATTTTGCTTTCTAAAAACTATAATCAAGCAAATGAAATAATTGAGCGCTCTAAGAATGTAAGAAATGTTACCGTAATTGGGGCGGGATATATTGGTGTTGAGTTAGTGGAAGCATTTGCGTTAAATGGAAAAAACGTGACGTTAATTGATAGTGAGGACAGAATTCTAAATAAATATTTAGATAAAGAGTTTACAGATGTGGTTGAGGCAGAATTTGCGGAGCGTAACATTCACTTAGCTTTACAACAAACAGTAACAAAATTTGCAGGTGATGAACGAGGAAAAGTAACAAAGGTTTATACCACAAAAGGAGAATATGAAACAGATTTAGTTATCTTATGTGTGGGCTTTAGACCAAACACAAATCTGTTAAAAGGTAAAGTAGACCTGCTTCCTAATGGTGCTATTAAAATTAATGAATATATGCAGTCAAGTAATCCAGATATTTATGCAGCAGGTGACAGCTGTGCTGTTAATTATAATCCAACTGGAGAAAAAATGTATATCCCCCTTGCAACAAATGCTGTTCGAATGGGAACACTTGTCGGCTATAATATTGCTGGACGACCATTGAAATATATGGGAACACAAGGAACTTCTGGATTGCATATTTTTGGCTTAAATATGGCATCTACCGGATTAACAGAAGTTACGGCTAAATTAAATAATATCCCTTATGAAGTAACAGAAGTAATCGATAATGATCGTCCAGAATTTATGCCGACATTTCATGAAATTCGTTTAAAAGTACTTTTCCATCAAGAGACAAGAGAAATTTTGGGGGCACAATTAATTTCAAAAGCAGATGTGACACAAATGATGAATACATTATCTGTATGTATTCAAACTAAAATGACGATTGATGAATTAGGATTTATCGATTTCTTCTTTCAACCGCATTTTAACAAACCGTGGAATACATTAAATCAAGCTGGATTAGCAGCTATAGCGAAACAAAAAGAACTTGTTAAGCAATAATCACTAGGTGAAAAGAATCATCTCTTTTTATAAAGGGATGATTCTTTCTTTTTTGGGGGAAAGAAACGTATACTAGAAGAAATATAATAGGAGAGAGAGACGATGATTGATTATATAAACCAGTCAACAGAAGAAATAGCACAAGTACTTTTAGGAAAAAAACTTATTCATAAAACGCCGGCATATACGTATAGTGGTTATATTGTAGAGACGGAAGCCTATGTTGGGATAGAAGATATGGCTTGTCATAGCTATGCAGGAAGACGCACGCCTCGATTGAAATCGATGTATAAGTCAGGTGGAACAATCTATATTTATACGATGCATACCCACCATATGTTAAATATTGTTACAAAAGAAGAGGGAAATCCCCAGGCTGTTCTTATCCGAGCGATTGAACCTTTTGAAGGAATAGAAGGGATGGAAAAGAATCGACAAGCAAATGGAGTAAATGTATGTAATGGACCTGGGAAGCTTACAAAAGCAATGGAAATCACCAAAGCTTTAAATGGTATCTTAATAAATGAAGAATCTTTACGGATTGTAGATGGGAAAGTACCATCCCAAATAATTGAGTCTCCGAGAATTGGGATTCCAAATAAAGAGGAATGGACGCTAAAACCTTTACGATATTATGTAAAAGGGCACCCCTGCGTATCAGGAATGAAAAAAGGCGAGATGCTTTCTGCTGCAGATTATTGGCATTATGGATAATGGATAATTTGTTTAGAAACCGCTTTCTAATAAAAGGCTGATAAGATATGATGGATATAACTATCATAGAAGGGAATTGGTTAAAAGGAGTGAGTGAAATTGTTACCAATAAGACAACAAAAGATACTGCATCAGCTTATGCAGTCAAAGTCTCCGCTTTCCAGTGATTACTTAGCAAATGCCCTGGATGTAACCACGCGAACAATTAGAAGTGATATGAAGGCATTGATTGATACATTAAAAGATAATGGAGCAGAAATAGTACTGACAAGAGGGAAGGGATATGAATTAGTTATTGGAAATTATCATTATTTTAAACCATTTTTAACAAAAATAATGAATGAAAATAACGTAAGTACACCCCTTCCAACGGAACCTGAGGAAAGAGTCGACTATATTCTAAAACGTCTATTATTGGCGGAAGAATACTTAAAAATCGAACAATTTGCTGAGGAGCTTTTTGTAAGTGAATCCTCTATTAAAAATGATCTGAAAGAAGTAAGAAGATTATTAAAAGACTTTAATTTAAATCTAGATAAGAAGCCAAACTATGGTTTGAAAATCAAGGGGCAAGAAGCTAAACTGCGTTATTGTCTTGCGGCATATGTGTTTGACCAGGATCAAACAGATTGGATACTTCCGAATAAAAAACTAGAAGAAATAAGAAACATTATTATCGAACAAGCAGAAAAGGCATCTATTTTTCTATCAGATATTGGCGTAAATAATTTAGCAACGCATATTGCGATTGCCTGTATTCGCATACAAAATGATAATTATGTTTCCATGCCTTTAAAAGAAATGGAGCCTCTTAAAGAAAAAAGAGAATTTACGATTGCCAAAAAGATTGTCTTTTTTCTAGAAAAAACGTTACATGTTACTTTTCCTGAATCAGAAATAGCCTACATAACTATTCATTTATTAGGTGCGAAAATGGTAGTTTACCAGTCTGATAGCAGAGAGAATATGTTAGAAATGATAGAGGAAGACATTTTAGCATTAACAAAAGCGATGCTCCACGAAGTGGAGCAAGAATTGGATCTAGAAATAGCCTATGATGAAGAATTAATTTACGGGTTATGTCTGCACTTAAAGCCTGCTATCAATAGATATAAATACGATTTAACCATAAAGAATCCCCTTCTTGCTGAAATCAAGAAAAATTATCAAATGTCCTTTGATGCTGCTGTTATTATGGGGAAATACTTAAGTAGACATAAGGGATTGGACATTAATGAAGATGAAATAGGTTATTTAGCATTACATATTGGCGCAGCGCTTGAGCGAAAGAAAGCAAAAAACAATGTGAAAAGATGCTTGATTGTCTGTGCTACTGGGGTGGCAAGTGCTCAATTACTGTATCACAAGCTTCAGTCCACCTTTGGCAATAAACTTGAAATTGTAGGAACTGCTAATATGTTTACCATCGATAACTATGATCTAAGTACATTAGACTTCATTGTTAGTACCATTCCTATTAAAAGGGAATTAACCATACCTGTTATTGATGTACATACTATTTTAAGAGAGGAAGACATTAGTAAATTAGAGCATATGGTTGTAGATAGAGTTGAAACTACCTTGCAATATTTTTATCCTGACCTTGGATTTTTTCAACAAGAGTATCAAACGAAAGAGGAAGTATTAGCATTTTTAGCAAGAGAAATTATACAGAAGGGGATTGCGCCAGATCATTTCTTTGAGTTAATCATGGAACGAGAAGAGATTGCTCCAACAAGTTATGGAAACGCCATAGCCATTCCTCATCCTCTAAAACCAATCACCGACAGTACTTTTTTATCTATTTGCACATTAAAAAAACCAATTCAATGGGGCGAAAATAAAGTGCAGCTTATTTTCTTATTAAGTGTACAAAAAAAGTACAAGAAAGATATTCAAAAGCTATATCAGCTGCTAGTCAAAATATCAGGAAATGCCTATATGGTGAATCAGCTATTAAAGGTAAAGTCCTTTGACGAATTCAAAGAATGTATTTTAGCTATTGGACAATAGGAATTTATAGAAGGGAAGGAACTCCGGACTAGAGTTCCTTTTTTTTGAGTCAGCCATTTCCAGTTTAAGGTGGAAAATAAGTGTATGTAAATGTAAGCGCTTATCCAATAGAATGGAAAACAAGAAATGAAACATATCATTTCCATTTAAATTAGGAATGGAGGTTAATCAATGAGTTTTAAAGACAAAGCTACCGAGACCCTTGGAAATGTTGCTTACAAAATAACAAATCAGAAATATATTATGGCCATAAAAAAAGCTTTTGTGACGTTAATGCCTGTCATTATAACAGGGGCGTTTGCCGTTTTAATCGCGAATATGGTGATGGGAACAGAGAGTGGTTTAGCCCATTTTAAAGCATTTGCCTTTTTGGCTGATTACCAGCCAATTATGAAGGCGATCCAATATGCTACCTTGAACTTCCTTACAATTGGGGCCGTTTTTCTTATTGGGATAGAGCTCGGACGGATCAATGGCCATCAGTCGTTATTCCCTGGAATATTAGCATTAATGTCCTATGTTTCTGTTGTTCCAACAACGCTAGAACTGCTTGTTAATGAGAAGAGCCAATTAGTGGTTGATGTTTTAGCAAGGCAGTTTTCTGATCCAAAAAGTTTATTCCTCGGAATGATTATCGCCATTGTATCGGTTGAAATTTATTGCAAGTTATCGAAAGTAGATAAGCTGCAAATTAAGATGCCTGATAGTGTTCCGTCAAATGTTGCGACTTCGTTTTCAGCACTAATTCCTTCTATTTTAACTGTAACGATTGTTGCTACTTTTGGATTTCTTTTTTTCAAAGTTACAGGGATTTATTTATATGAAGCAGTATATAACATTGTACAAAGACCGTTAGAAAGTGTCATGCAAGGACTGCCAGGAATTCTGATTCTTATGTTTGTGGCCCAATTTTTCTGGGTGATTGGTATTCATGGAAATCAAATGGTAAAACCGATAAGAGAACCACTGCTGCTGGCATCTATTACTGTTAATATGACGGCATTCCAAGAGGGAAAGGAAATTCCTAATATTATCACGATGCCGTTTTGGGATGTGTATATGAATATTGGTGGTTCAGGGGTAACCATTGGTTTATTAATAGCAATTTTTATAGTATCTAAACGAGAAGAAATGAGAAGTATTGCAAAACTATCCGCAGGACCTGGTGTGTTCAATATAAATGAGCCAGTTATATTTGGATTACCAGTCATGTTAAATCCAGTTATGGCTATTCCCTTTATTATTACCCCGCTGATTACAGGGACAATCGGTTATATTGCTACAGTAACTGGATTTGCTGCTAAGGCTGTCGTCATGGTTCCTTGGACGACCCCGCCCATTATTAATGCATACCTATCCACGGCCGGAAGTATTGGAGCGGTTATTACCCAGATTATTTGTATTATCGTATCTGTTCTAATTTATTTGCCATTTGTATTGATTGCTAATAAGGCTCCTGCTGTTCCAGAAGACGAGTAATTTAATACGGGAAGGGAGGAAGAGATAAATTTGACAATCGGATTGTATAGGATAGACGCTGTGATTCCTCATTTCTCCTATCCGGCCAATACTTGTGAGATGGTCTATGATGGATTATTAGGAATCATGAATTTAATAGTTATTTGTGAAGAGTAAGGAGGAGAAATAATGGAACAAATGAAAGTTAGTATTCCAGATCATTTTATTTTAGGAGCAGCATCATCTGCGTGGCAAACAGAAGGATGGGCTGGAAAGAAGGACTCTCAAGACTCCTATATGGATATCTGGTATAAAAATAATAAAAATGTTTGGCACAATGGCTACGGACCAGGAATCGCTACAGATTTTTACCATCGATATAAAGAAGATATCAGCATAATGCAGGAAATAGGGTTAACGCATTACCGGACATCGATCAATTGGTCTCGTTTCTTGGTGGATTATGAAAACGCAGTGGTAGATGAGGATTATGCTGGATATGTCGATAATGTTATTAATGAGCTGATAGATAAAGGTGTAGAACCAATGATTTGCTTAGAGCATTATGAATTACCGGCTGCTCTTTTTGAGAAATATGGCGGATGGAACGACAGACATGTTGTGGACTTATTCGTCAAATATGCAGAAAAAGTATTCGAGCGTTACGGGCGTAAAGTGAAGCACTGGTTTACTTTTAATGAACCAATTGTTGTGCAGACCCGTGTATATTTAGATGCAATACGTTATCCATTTGAGCAGAATACCCAAAAGTGGATGCAGTGGAATTATCATAAAGCACTTGCCACTGCTAAGGTTGTTGCCTTGTTTAAAGAAAAGCAGCTGCATGGACAAGGGGCTAAAATTGGGGTTATTTTAAATCCAGAGGTAACATATGCGAGATCTTCGGCTCCGCATGACCAAGATGCCGCCCGTATTTATGATTTATTCTTTAACCGAGTATTTCTAGATCCATCGATTAAAGGAGAATATCCAGCAGAATTAATGGATCTTTTACACAAACACAATATTTTATTTGAACATACAGAAGAAGACTTAACGGTAATAAGAAATAATACCGTTGATTATGTGGGGATTAACTTATATTATCCTCATCGCGTAAAGGCTAGAACAACGGCATGGAACGAAAATACCCCTTTTCATCCAGCTTATTATTATGAAATGTTCGATATGCCAGGCAAAAAAATGAATCCATTCCGAGGCTGGGAAATCTATCCGCAGATTATGTTTGATATGGCAACTCGCTTGAAAGAGGATTATGGCAATATTGAGTGGTTTGTGGCCGAGAATGGAATGGGTGTGGAAAATGAGTTTAAGTATAAAGACGAAAGTGAAGTAATCCAAGATGATTATCGCATTGAGTTTATTAGTGAACATCTTAAATGGTTATTAAAAGCAGTCGAACAGGGAGCAAACTGTAAAGGATATATGCTCTGGGCATTTACGGACAATGTTTCGCCCATGAATGCTTTTAAAAATAGATATGGACTAGTTGAAATTAATTTAGAAGAAAATCGAAACCGAAAATTGAAAAAGTCAGCTTTTTGGTATAAGGAAATCATTAAAGCTCGAGAAATCACCGTAAAAAATGATGATTTTATTAAATAACAGGAGGAATGAAGGATGAAAAGAATAATATTAGCTTGTGCAGCAGGTATGTCTACTTCCATTGTAGTATCAAAAATGAAGGCAGCTATTAAGGCAAGAGGCGAAGAAATTGATGTTTATGCCATTCCAGAAGGAGCAATTGCTGATGAATTAGCAACCTCAAGCGAAGGGGTAATGGCCATTCTTCTAGGACCGCAAGTACGATTTATGAAACAGGCGGCAGAAAGTGCTGCGAAACCATATGGAATTCCAGTGGATGTCATTGATACAAGATTGTACGGTACAGCTAATGGAGAGAAAATACTAGACCATGCATTATCATTAGCTAAAAATTAACCAAGAGAATAGAGGTGGTGAAATTGAATACTTTAGAGGAAATGCAGACAGCAGCTTTTCAGATTATTTCATTTGCTGGGGAAGCAAGAAGTTGTTATGTAGAAGCTATTCAGATTGCAAGAAATGGAAAAATGGACGAAGCGAAGCAAAAAATAGAAGAAGGTGTTCAATTTTACAATCAAATTCATCAAGTCCATGCTTCTCTTATACAAAGAGAGGCTGCTGGAGAACAACTGCCATTCTCCCTTATTCTCATGCATGCAGAAGATCAAATGCTCACAACCGAAACATTAAAGATTATGGCAAGTGAGATGATAGAAATGTGTGCCATGATTATAGAGAAAAAATCATAAAAATCAACACGAGCAGACACATAGATTTTTATAGGATTAGCGAGCAGAAGAAGTCAAGACCTCAAAGGCTAAGTTGAGGAGACCGAAAGTCAGCCGCTTGGAAAGCAAAATGTATTTTAGTCTGCGGGTAATACCCACAAACTAATAAAAAACCAAACGATTGATAAGGAAAATATTAGTAGTATTTTCTTATCAGTCGTTTGGGATTATCCTCTGTTAGAATACTTAGAACCACCTCTTGATTTTCAAATGAATTAAGAAATTTTCCCTACTACAGGCTTTTCATAGACTAATTTAATAAAGTATCCATATAAAGCTGCTAGAATTTGTTGGAATAGCATACCAATCACAACGGGAACTGCTACTGCTGGAGGGAAAAAGCTCACAGCGAGAACTGCTCCTGCACTAATATTTCTCATCCCGCCAGAATAGATCATTGCTATTGTTTCTTCTTTGCTTCGTTTTGTAACTACCCCTAATATCCAGGCAAAAAAGTATCCAGATAATGCTATTACAAAAACAGTAAGTGCTACTTGGAGAAACTTTTTATCAATATTTCGTAAGTAAGGGGCTACTACAGAACTATTAATACTAACAACTAGTGCTAACCCAATTTTAGAAAAAGGGGATAGTGTATGATTCCACTTTTTCGCCTTTTCCACTGAAAACTGATTAACCATCATGCCGAAAATAGATGGCAGAACAATCATCCCAAGCAGCCCCTTCATCATCCCCCAAACCTCAAGCTGTACCGTTTCTCCTACAAAAAGGCTCATGCTTAATGGAACAAGGAACGGAGACAGCAAGGTATCGAGCAAGATAATCGCAAGAGTAAGTGCAATGTTTCCTTTATAGAGGCTAACCCAGATAACACTTGTGATTCCAGTTGGAATAACCACAGCTAACGTAAGCCCTGTAATCGTGTAAGGGTCATTTTGGAAAAATAAGTGACCAATCCCAAATGCCCACAAAGGAGTAAGAATATGTAGAATAGCCAGTGTCAAAAGCAAAGAAAGTGGATGGGTGATTGTATATTTCACTGATTTTAAGTTAGATGTCAAGCTCCCTATAAAAGTCATCACTGCAAAAATCCACGGAACTAAGAAAGAGACATGATGAAGGATATCTGATAGCAATACCCCAATTAGGACACTAATCGGGGTTAAAAGAGGCATCCACTTCCCAAGAAAAGCATTCATTTTTTCTAACATATACAGGACTCCAGTTCTTGTAAAAATATAAGTTCATTTTAACATAGAAATGCTGGTGGATAAGCTGTAGTCGTGAAAATTTTCAGAATATTGATTTCGGAATAGTCTCCTGTAAAGCCATCATTTATTCGATTGAACTTTTTTCTATAATAATTACCCATTCGCCTAATTTTACATATAGTATAGCAAGAGCAAATTTAGAAGCATGGCATATTCATTGGCAATAGGGAGTTTTAAAGGCTGTTGATCACTTTTTTCTCCATTACAAGAGACCATGTGAAGGGAACGATAAATCAGCTGATTATAACAGGAACGAGAAATTGGTCTATAAAAAATCTATTAAAAATATGAATATTTTAGAACGGAGGGCTGTAATTGTATAAATTAGAGGTTAAGGACAGTAGTAAGGTTTTTCGAAAAAATGGCAAGGAGTTTTTCGCATTAAAGGATACAAATTTGCAGATTCCAGAAGGGAAATTTGTCAGTATTATCGGCCCAAGTGGATGTGGAAAATCAACACTATTTAATATAATTGCAGGATTAATAACACCATCAACAGGTCATGTCTTGTTAGACGGAAGGGACATTGTTGGAAAGAGTGGGCATGTTGGCTATATGCTTCAAAAAGACTTGCTTCTTCCGTGGAGAAATATTCTTCATAATGTGATTTTAGGATTGGAGGTAAAGGGTGTTCCTAAAAAAGAGGCGATCCAAAGAGCATTACCTTTATTAGAGAGATATGGATTGGAAGGGTTTGAAAAGCATTTTCCGGAAGAACTTTCTGGAGGAATGAGGCAGCGTGCGGCTTTGTTGCGAACATTGCTTTATGACCAAGATGTTATTTTACTGGATGAACCTTTTGGCGCCTTAGATGCACAAACACGCTTATTTATGCAGGAATGGCTTTTGCAAATATGGGGAGATTTTAAGAAAACTATTTTGTTTATCACCCATGATATAGATGAAGCCATTTTTTTATCAGATGATATATATATTTTGACGCCAAGACCAGGCACCATTAAGGAGAAGGTATCAATCCAATTACCAAGACCAAGAAATGAACAAACACTACTAGACTCTAAATTTATTCAATTAAAAGAATATGTACTACAAGCACTAAAATCAACAGAAGAAACAAAATAGGGAGGGAGGAATGGAGAGATGGAATCAAAGGATAAAACGAAGGTTCTTTATATAGAGGATGATGAGGTCATTGCCCGAAGAAAAAGGAAATTTACTCGCATTGGGCAATGGAGCTTTGGAATTATATTTCTCCTTGCGTGGGAGCTGCTTTCCAAGTGGAAACTAATTGATTCGTATTATTGGAGCAGTCCATCAACAATATGGAAGACGGGTTATATAGCTTGGACAGAAGGATCTTTATGGAGTGATTTATTATATACCTCTGGTGCGACTATCTTTGGTTTTGGACTAGGAACCTTCTTTGGCGCCCTATTAGGACTTTCCTTTTGGTGGTCTTACTATTATGCACGTATTTCAGAACCTTATTTAATTGCCTTTAATGCAGTACCGAAGCTAGCTCTTGCACCAGTTCTTGTTATTTTATTTGGAATAGGGTTTAGCTCCAAGGTAGTTCTTGCCTTTATGATGACTATTATTACAACAGCTCTTGCTGCTTACAGTGGAGTGAAGGCAGTAGATAAAGATTTAGAAAAATTAATGTATTCCCTTGGTGCAAAGAAATGGCATGTTTTCACTAAAGTTGTCATACCAACGACAATGCCGTGGATTGTAAGCAGTTTGAAAATTAACATAGCATTAGCATTGGCTGGTACAATTGTCGGGGAATTTATCAGCTCTAGACAAGGGATTGGCCGAATGATCCTATATGCTGGGCAGATTATGAATATCAATCTTGTCTGGGTGGGCGTAGCTGTGCTGTCTATTCTTTCGATTGTGATGTACTTTGCTACAGTATGGATAGAAAAGCTTCTTTTGCGAGGAAGAAATGCGGAATAAAATATTTTCCCCTTTGAAAAGAACATAAAGAGAAAAATGTTCCATATATATGAAATAGAATATGTATTTCCATTATCCGCAATATACTTCTGGTTCATCTTCATTTTCTTATCTACTACTAAATTTCCCATTCTATTCATATATGAAAAAGGGGGCTTTGCCTTGAAAAAGTGGAGGCTTTTTCTGCTTATGTGTCTTAGTTTCGTCTTAATCCTTGCAGGATGTTCTTCAAAAGAAGAAAAGGGAACGAAGGATGGATTGAGGAAGATTGTTATTTCAGAGCCAGTACATTTGATCGGCTATCTTCCACTGTATGTTGCCATAGAAGAAGGTTATTTTAAAGAAGAGGGATTGGAAGTAGAAGTCATTACAGCAACAGGAGGTGCCCATGTTACATCCGTTGTTAGTGGTGATGCCTGGGGTGTTATGGGCGGACCAGATTCTGTGCAAATGGCCAATTTAGGAAGCTCTGATCCGATTCAGTCAGTAGTAAACGTCGTTAACCGCGCTAATGTTTATTTGATGGGAAACTCAGAGGAAACGATTGATGGTACAAACGATGAAGAGCTGGCAGCTTACTTAAAAGGAAAAGTTATTGCAGCTGGGCGCTATGGTGGTAGTCCCAATCTTTTAACTAGATGGCTGTTAATGGAGCTAGGTTTAGATCCGGAAAAAGATGTGAAGTTAGAAGAACCAGCTGATGCCAGTGCAGTAGTTTCCCTTGTAGAATCCGGAAATGCCGATATTGCTAATGGTGGAGAACCGCAAATCACAGAAGGAATGAAAAAGGGAGCATGGAAAGAGCCATTCTACAGTTTTGCCAGTTTGGGAGACTATCCTTATTCTGTTGTCAGTGTAAAAAAATCCACAATTGAGAAAGAGCCGGAAGTTGTGGAAAGCTTTGTAAAAGCTGTTTTAAAAGGACTTAAGAAGGTGGATGAAGACCCAGACCTATCCATGAAAGTGTTAAAAGCAGAATTTCCATCTACATCAGATGAGATTTTACAAGCATCTTTGGATCGTGCTTATGCTGATGAATTATGGAGCAAGGACGGTTACATCTCAGAGGAAGCTGTTGCAAAACCAATGGATGTTGTCGAGAAAACGGGTGTCTATACGGAAGGCTATAAATACGAAGAATTAATCGATATGCAGTTTGTGGATAAATTGTCCAAGAAACAATAAGAATAATTCTTTGCGTCCTAAATGAAATAAGTTAAAATGAAGGTATAAGCATATATGGACTACTAGGGGTGCCAGTTGGTGGCTGAGAGAAAAACAAATTCGTTTTTTAACCCTAACGACCTGATCTGGATCATACCAGCGTAGGGAAGTAGCGGATTCACTCTATTTCTTTTGACTTTAGCAGTCAGGTCTATTTAGATCTGGCTTTTTTAGTTTGTGAAAAGCCGTTGTTTAATAGCCCTGTAAGCCTTTTGGGTCTAGTCAATAGTGAACTGCACCCCAATTGTTAGACACAAACTAACAGTTGGAGGTGCAGTTTTTATATGTCTAAATTTAATATAGAGGAAAAAATAGAAGCAGTTATTCGTTATCTACAGGGAACGGAGGGGGTAAAATTTATTGCGAAATCCATAGGGGTACATCATACAGTCTTATTAAATTGGATAAAACAATATGAATATCATGGTGCCGATGCTTTAATAAAACCCTATACATCTTATACAACACAGTTTAAACTAGACGTACTGAATTATATGAGAGAGACAGGGACGTCTATAAGGGAAACTGCTGCAATATTTAACATTGCAACACATAGTACCATTCTAAAATGGCAAAAAGGTTTTGAATTACATGGAATTGACGCCCTGAAACCAACACAAAAGGGGCGCCCACCAATGAAAAAGGAAACGAATAAACCTCAACCAGTAGAAGGGTCTGAAGAAGCATTACGAGCTGAAAATGAACGTTTACGGATGGAGAATGCTTACTTAAAAAAGTTACATGCCTTAATTCAAGAAAAGGAAAAACTACAGAACAGGACAAAGCGCAAATAATTTATGAATTAAGGCAAGAATTTAAAGTGATTGATCTAGTAAAGGTCGCTGGTATTGCGCGTAGTACGTATTACTATTGGGTAAAACAAATGGATCGCCCAGATAAATATAAGGAAGTTAAAGAGTTAATTCAGGAGATTTTTGATGAACATCAGGGACGATATGGATATCGTCGGATCACATTAGAATTACATAACCGAGGCATCAAAATAAATCATAAAACAGTCCGCCGTCTTATGAATGAGATGGGATTAAAGTGTCTTGTGCGTATGAAAAAATATCGTTCCTACCGTGGGCAAGTAGGGAAAATAGCCCCAAATATTTTGGAACGTGATTTTAAAGCATCGAAACCAAACGAAAAGTGGGTAACGGATGTAACAGAATTCCATCTACACGGGGAGAAGCTATATTTGTCCCCCGTTCTAGATTTATTCAACGGAGAAATCATCGCTTATAACATAGAAAAGCGTCCTGTTTATCTACTTGTTTCGAAAATGCTGGACAAAGCTTTTGAGCATTTGAAAGAGGGTGACACCCCTATCCTCCATTCGGATCAAGGTTGGCATTATCAAATGAAGAAGTACCAACATGCTTTAAAGAAACATGAGATTACTCAAAGTATGTCACGTAAGGGGAATTGTTTAGATAACGCAGTCATGGAGAATTTCTTTGGCTTATTAAAGTCTGAATTACTCTATTTAAAAGAATTTGAGAGTATGGAGCATTTTAAAGAAGAATTAGAGAATTACATTCACTACTATAACCACAAACGGATTAAGACAAAATTAAAAGGCATGAGTCCGGTGCAATATCGAACTCATGCCCTAGTAGCTGCCTAAATCCCGTGTCTAACTTTTTGGGTTCAGATCATTCTCACGGGTGGTCCTTATTTGCCTTCTTCAATAATTCCGCTCAATAACAAAGTGTGCTCTGTCTCCTCGGAAAATAGTTTTGGAATATTCAATGGCAGTTTCATCTTCTGCATAAGCAAAGGTTTCAAGTAGAAAGCAAGGGGATCCTGCAGGAATTTCCAATTTCTTAGAAATAGTGTCATCTGCTAAAACTAATTCTAAGTGCTCTATTGTTTTGCGGATTTTTATATTATACTTCGTTTCCAGCATTTTGTATAAAGACTTTTCGCAAGCAGCGCTATCTAATCCTGGTGCCTTGTGCCAAGGCAGATAAGAGATTTCATATTGTAGTGGAGCATCATTTACATAGCGCATGCGTTCTAAGCAGTTAACGGGATCCCCTATATTTTGATTGAATTGCTTGGCTAGAAAATCGGTCGCTTCAATAACCTTCAGCTGAAGCACCTTGATAGACGGGGCTTTCCCTTGCAAAGTAATTTGTTCAGAGAATTGCTCTACTGTACTAGTTAAAGATTGTTTGATTTTATTTTCGGCTACAAAGGTACCTTTCCCTTGTACTCGATAAACATAGCCCTCAACTGTTAGTTGTTGAAGGGCTGTGCGAATCGTTGTTCTGCTGACACCGAATGTGTTACAAAATTCAGCTTCGGTTGGTAATTTAGTATTTGGTTGATATTCGCCGCTTTTAATCATGTCGATAATGGACTCTTTTACAATCGAGTGTAGCGCAGCATCTTTGTTCATTTCTTCCACAATCGTTTCCCTCCATATTGTCCCTAAATATAGAATATCTTTTCTATTCCTAATAAGCAAATAAATAACAAATTTGTAATAACAAATAAATTTGTATTGAAATACGTCGTATTTGTTATTACAATATAAATATAAGATGTTACTACTTTCCTAAGAAGGGTGGCTGATAAAAAGACGTACGAAAGGAAACATTTTTTAGAATAAAATATCGGAATAATCTATCAATTAAAAGGGGATGGAATAGTGAATATTTTACTATGTTGTTCAGCCGGAATGTCTACAAGTTTATTAGTTTCAAAGATGGAGCAAAGTGCCAGAAACCAAGGGATAGACTGCAAGATTTGGGCAATAGCAGCCTCAGAAGTGAACAACGAGATAGAGAAAGCTGATGTTATTTTGTTAGGTCCTCAAGTACGATTTCTATTACCACAAGTAAAAAAGGCCGGCGACCAAAGAGGAATTCCAGTTGCAACAATTAATCCACAGGACTATGGATTATGTAATGGTGAAAAAGTGTTAGAACATGCCACAGCTTTAATAAAGGGGGAATAAAGAGATGATGGGATTTATTGAAAAATATATTATGCCTTTTGCATTAAAGCTTGGTAATCAAAGACATTTGCTTGCTATCAGGGATACGTTAATTGGAATGATTGCTATTACCATTGTAGGTTCATTTGCTGTACTTTTTAATAATCTCGGTCAAATTATTCCCCCTTATGGAAAAATGATGGAAGCAATATTCGGAGCTAACTGGTCGACTTTGGGCGGGGACATATGGTTTGGAACATTTGCTTTTCTTTCTGTATTTGCAGTCTTTGGGATTTCCTATAAATTAGCTAGATCCTATGGGGATGAAGGGTTTGAAGCAATGCTTATTTCTGCTGCATGTTTCTTTTTACTTTTGCCCCAAACAGCAAGTGTCACGTTACCAATAGATGAAGCCGCTACTGAAACAGTTGCAGGTGGAGTCTGGGGGCTAGTATCTGTCAATTACTTCAATGCCACTGCCCTTTTTACTGCTATTATCGTAGCGATAATCGCTACAGAAATTTTCTTGCGCTTATCGAAAATCAAGGCTTTAATCATTAAAATGCCAGATGGAGTACCGCCGGCTGTTTCTAAATCCTTTGCTAAATTAGTACCAGGTATGGGAACCATTTTTCTAGTTGGCGTGTTTGGCGTTATCTTCAGAATGATAACAGATGGAAAAGTTCTAAATGATTGGTTAAATACGGTTATTGTCTCTCCATTAACAAATGCAGTTGATTCCCTTCCATTTGCAGTATTAATTGTTTTATTAGTGCATTTATTCTGGATGGTTGGACTTCATGGTCCAAACATATTAGGTGGGATTACGACACCATTATTTGAAAAAACAGGAGCAGAAAACATTGATTTAGCTCAATCAGGAATTCAAGCATTAGGAGAATATCATATTTTAGCTGGATCCTTCCTAGATGCATTTGTTTACTTGGGCGGATCAGGTGCTACTTTAGGATTAATTATTGCGATGATAATTGCAGGGAGAAAACGGTATAAACAAATGATTGGTCTTGGCGGGGCGCCTGGGGTATTCCAAATTAATGAACCAATCCTTTTTGGTTTGCCAATCGTCTTAAACCCTATTTGGTTTATTCCATTTGTAATTGGGCCAGTTATTACAACTGTCATTTCTTATCTTGCTGTGCAGTATGGCATCGTTCCACCGGTAACGGCTAAGATTCCATGGGTTACACCACCGATAATTGGCGGGTACTTAGCGACGGGGGGAAGCTTTTGGGGAGCTGGTTTGGCAGCATTAAATTTACTGATATCAACAGTTGTTTATTTACCATTTGTTTATGCACAAGTAAAAATTGATTCCAAAAATAAAACAGAGCTTACGAAAGATTCGGATTCAGTTAGTCTCTAAAGGAAAGAAGGGTGCAAACATGAATAAGGAAGAATTATACCAACTCTCCTTTCAGCTGATATTACATAGTGGAAATGCGAGAAGCTTTGCGATGGAAGCAATTCAAGACGCGAAAAAAAAGGATTTTGCTGAAGCCAAAAAGAAGATAACAGAGTCGGAAACAGAACTATCGGAGGCTCATAAAATCCAGACCAAATTACTCCATCTTGAAGCCGGCGGAGATCAATTTATGATTCCGATTATTCTTATTCATGCACAGGATCACTTAATGAATGCAATGACATTGAAGGATCTTGCGGTTGAAATAATTGATTTACGGCAGGAGTGTATGCAACAGACAACGAGAAAGGGGTCGGTAGAATGAGTCGCGGTTTAAAAATTGTAACTATTGGAGGTGGCTCAAGCTATACACCGGAACTAATAGAAGGCTTTATTAAATATCATAACGAGTTACCAGTTAAAGAAATTTGGCTGGTAGATATTGAGGAAGGAAAGGAAAAGTTAGAAATTGTTGGGGAGCTTGCGCGTAGAATGGTAAAGAAAGCGGGAGTTTCTATTGATATTCTTCTTACGCTGGATCGAAAAAAGGCTCTGGAGGGAGCGGATTTTGTTACAACACAATTACGAGTCGGTCAGCTCGCTGCAAGAGCACTTGATGAAAAAATTCCTTTGAAGTATGGAGTCATCGGACAGGAAACAAATGGACCTGGGGGGTTATTTAAAGCTTTTCGAACTATTCCGGTTATTTTAGAAATAGCGAAAGAAATGGAGGAGCTTTGTCCGAATGCCTGGCTCATAAATTTTACAAATCCAGCTGGAATGGTAACAGAAGCAGTTCTTCGCCACAGTCGTATCACAAAAGTTGCTGGCTTGTGTAATGTGCCAATCGGGATGGAACGGGGGGTTGCTGATTTACTAGCAGTTGATCCTGCCAGAGTAAGAATTGATTTTGCAGGGTTAAATCATATGGTTTACGGCCTAGACGTTTATATAGATGGTAAAAGTGCAAAGGAACAGGTCATTAAGTTAATCACAGATCCGGAAAAGGCTATTACGATGCAAAATATTCACGCGATGGGCTGGGAACCCTCGTTTTTAAGAGGATTGAATTTATTTCCTTGCCCTTATCACAACTATTATTATAAAACAGGAGATGTGCTCGCCCAGGAATTAAAGGAAGCAGAAAAGGGGAAAACACGAGCAGAGGTTGTACAGAAGTTAGAAGAGGGGTTGTTTGAATTATATAAAGACCCAGAATTAGCGATTAAACCCCCTCAGTTAGAAAAGCGCGGAGGAGCTTACTATAGTGACGCTGCTGTACGTTTAATTTGCTCCATTTATACAGATAAATGTGATATTCAAGCGGTGAATACTGCTAATCATGGTGCCATTACAGGAATTCCATATGAATCAGCGGTAGAAGTAAGCTGTATAATTACCAAGGATGGTCCCAAGCCAATAGCAGTTGGAGAACTTCCAGTAGCAGTTCAAGGATTAGTAACCCAAATCAAGTCCTTTGAAAGGGTAGCGATAGAAGCAGCTATTTCCGGTAACTATGATAAAGCATTGCTTGCTATGACCATTAATCCCCTTGTCCCAAGCGATCGAATTGCTAAACTGATCCTAGATGAGATGCTTGAAGCACATAAGGAATATTTACCACAGTTTTTCACGGAAAAGGAAAGTATTCGTATGTAAAAGCGGAGTTATGCTGAATGAAACACATGACTAGCTTTAAAGGAGACGAATCCATGACAAAAATAATCATTAATGCAGATGATTTTGGTTTTAGCCGAGGAGTCAATTATGGAATTGTTGATTCCCATCTTAAGGGAATTGTTACTTCCACAACCATGATGATGAATGCAAAAGCGACAAAGCATGCCATCACTTTAGCAAAGGATACACCTTCTTTAAAGGTTGGCGTCCATCTTGTATTAACATGGGGAAGGCCACTTTTACATGATGTTCCAACACTTGTAGATGAAGCAGGTAATTTTAAAAAGCAGACATTGGTATATGGTGATCCAGAATCTATAAGCTTAGATGATTTAGAAAGAGAATGGACAGCACAAATTGAAAAATACCTTGCTGCCAATCTTACTCCTTCTCATTTAGATAGTCATCATCATGTGCACGGAATAAAAGAATTCTATCCAGTGATAAAAAGGTTATCAGATAAGTATGAGATACCTGTGAGAAATGCAGGTTCTCATTTTACGGATATTCAAATATTAACCGATATTTTTTTTGATGATTTCTATGGTGATGGAATTACAGAGAATTATTTTGAAAAATTAGGAGAGCGTGTGGAACTTGGAAAAAGCATTGAAGTAATGACACATCCCGCTTATATAGATGAGACATTAATGCAAGAATCATCTTATAATATGCAAAGGATAAAAGAAACAAAGATATTAATGGAAACAAGCCTAATAAACGGCTAATTTAATCCTGCATGACAGACCTTTCAAAGGAGTAAATTCTTTTGAGAGGTTTTTTGTTGGGAGAAAGATAAAAGGGAAACAACCTCTAATGCTTTTTACTAGAGAGAACAAGCAAACGAGAAGTGACACTGTTTTGGCCGAAAGAATATAATCTTCTAAAGATTCTTATTGTTGAAAGCGTTATAAACGAGATAAAATAAAGATATAACAAGATTGAACGATTTTAGTAAGCATTTTGGAGAGGAGTAGATGGATGACAGCTGAGCCGCGAAACCCGTTTAGAAGGGATATGTATGATTCCCTTGAAAGTTTTGTAGATCATGTTAGTGAATTATTAGGATGTCCGATTACGTTGGAGGATCCTCATCATCGTGTGCTAGTATACAGCAGTCATGACGAAGAAACGGATATGGTCAGAATCTCTACCATAATTAGCCGCAGGGTTCCGGAGAGAGTAATCAATCGTTTATGGAAGGATGGAGTGATTCCGCAGCTTCTTCAAAGTAAAAAGCCAATTCGAATTAAAGAGAAAAAGGAAATCGGCCTTGGAAATCGGGTGGCAGTTTCCATTTGGAGAGGGGAGGAGGTAATCGGATATATTTGGGCCATTGAAATGGGTACCCCTCTAACAGAGGAAAAGATGGGGTTTTTAGAGAACGCGGCGTCAGTAGCGCGTCATTTATTGTCACGCTTTGCTGCAAGTAAAACTCCTACTTTACAGGACAATCAAGAATTTTTTTGGAGAATGTTAACTGGGTATGTGAAAGAGACAGATATAGACGAAAAATTAAAGGAAATGGGAATGCCTGCAGCAGCTTGCTTCACGGTGATGATTTTTCCGTTTTCTAAAATGATTACAAAGGAAATAGAAAAGCATATCCTCTATCTATTGAAGGTATCCCAAGATGTAAAAATTTCTTTCTCTACTATTGAAGATAACGAATTAATTATTTTGGCAACTCCCCTTGAGGATAACGGGGATTCTATTGCTTGTTATAAAAAATTTATTAGTAGTTTTCAACAAAACCTAGAAGAAAGATTTTCTATTAAAGAAGTAAGGGGGTCCTTTGGAGGAATTTACAAACAGTATCGAGATATACCAAAGAGTTTCAGAGAAGCGAGGACTGTTTTAGAGGTACGTGAGAAATTCCCTCAGGAAGCAGGGGCATTCGTTCACTACCAAGAGTTAGGTATCTATCAGTTTTTAGATATCCTCTTAGAAAAACGAAGACAAGATGGATCGGAAAATGTTGCCATTCGAAATCTAAAAAAATATGATTCAACCCATCATACAGAATTATTAGCAACCTTAGAAGCTTACTTAGATGAAAGTGAAAATATTCAAAAGACAGCTGCACGTTTGCACATCCATCCTAATACGCTTACTTATCGTTTAAAGCGGATGGTAGAAATCATGGAAGTGGATTTGTCGGTGCCTAGTCAAAAATTTATGATCTACTTAGATTTAAAATTAATGCATTGGCAGAAAGAATAGAAATAGGATTAGAAACCTTTCCTCTTTTCCCTTTGTGTTTTTTCACAAATGAGCGATTTTTGTTTCATTAATTTTAACAAAGATAATTTTCTGAATTCGTCCTATTATAATATTAAGACAACTAACAATTAGTGTTAGTTTTTATAACAAGGGGGAATTCTCATGATTATTGGTATTCCAAAGGAAATTAAAAACAATGAAAATAGGGTCGCAATTACTCCTTCCGGTGTGTCTTATTTAAAGAATAGCGGCCACGAAATTTTAGTAGAACAAAATGCAGGAATCGGCAGTGGCTTTACAGATGAAGAATATGCGGCGGCGGGTGCGCAGATAATTGACTCAGCTGCTCAAGTATGGAATACAGCAGAAATGATTATAAAAGTAAAAGAACCGCTCGCTTCAGAATACCAATATTTCCGCAAAGGACTTATTTTATTTACGTACTTACATTTAGCGGCAGAACAGGAACTAGCAAAGGCGTTAACGGAGAATGGCGTGACTGGAATCGCTTATGAAACAATTGAAGTAAATGGTAAATTACCATTATTGACACCAATGAGTGAGGTTGCAGGAAGAATGGCTGTTCAAATTGGTGCTCAGTTCTTAGAAAAGCCTCATGGAGGAAAGGGAATCTTATTAGCAGGTGTCCCTGGTGTCAAAAAAGGGAATGTAACCATCATTGGCGGTGGAGTTGTGGGAATGAATGCAGCGAAAATCGCCATTGGCTTAGGGGCGAATGTAACGCTGTTAGACTTAAATCCAGAAAGATTAAGAGAGTTAGATAATCAATTTGGTGCAAGCCTAAGTACTGTTATTTCTAACCCAGCAAACATTGAAGAGGCTGTAGTGAATGCAGATTTGGTGATTGGTGCTGTATTAATTCCAGGTGCAAAGGCACCGAAGCTAGTAACAGAAGCGATGGTGAAGAAGATGGCTCCAGGTTCTGTTATTGTGGATGTGGCAATTGATCAAGGTGGGATTTTTGAAACAGTAGATCATATCACTACCCATGATAATCCTACCTATGTGAAGCATGGAGTTGTGCATTATGCTGTAGCAAATATGCCTGGTGCTGTTCCGAGAACATCTACGATTGCCTTAACAAATGTAACAATGCCATATGCACTTCAAATTGCTAATCTAGGCGCAGTAACAGCAATTGAAACGAATTACGCTATTAAACAAGGTGTAAATACTTTTGCTGGACAAATCACCTCTGCTCCAGTAGCGAAAGATCTTGGTTATGAATATAAATCAGTTCAAGAACTTATTAACAATTTATCAACAACCACTGTTTAATAATTCTATAAGAATAGCCACAACCGTTCCCTCTGAATAAATCAAAGGCGAGCGGTTTTTTTATTTGTTTTTCCTAAGAGTTATAGCAAATTTGGCCTGCTCTCACTAGAAAAAACATGTAATCAGCCAGTCTGATGTCATATTGGAGAAAAAAATTTTCAAAAAAGTTTATTTAATTGAAACTTTTTTGGAAAAAAATCGTATTAGTATACGGAAAGTGAAGGAATACATCTTGTGGGTAGAGGGAACTACTTTAGAGCAATTATATAGAAGGGAGAAAAAAATGAGCTTAAATGCATTAGAAGTCACAAATCTCACTAAGAGAATTAAAGGCAGGAACATTGTTGATAATGTTAGTTTTTCTGTGGAAAAAGGGGAGATATTTGGGTTATTAGGTCCAAACGGAGCGGGGAAAACAACGATTATCCGCATGATTGTTAATCTAATAAATAGAACAAATGGAAAAGTGGTCATAGATAGCTATAACGTGGATGAGAATTTTTCAGAAGCGATGAGCAGCTTAGGTGCGATCGTAGAAAATCCTGAGTTCTATAAATATATGAGTGGATATAAGAATTTAAAGCATTATGCAAGAATGGCTAAAGAGCCAATTTCGGAAGAACGCTTTAATGAAGTAATTAAACTAGTAGGATTAGAAAATGCCATTCATCAAAAAGTGAAGACCTATTCACTTGGTATGAGACAGCGCCTTGGGGTTGCGCAGGCGTTATTACATAAACCAGCTCTTCTTATTCTAGATGAACCTACAAATGGTTTAGACCCCCAAGGGATTCGCGAATTTCGTGATTATTTGCATTTGTTAGCGAGCGAAGGGATTTCTGTTTTAGTATCTTCTCACCTTTTATCGGAAATGCAATTAATGTGTCATCGATTTGCGATTATTGAAAAGGGAAAATTAATTCATATCTCCAATATGGATGAAACGGTTTCGGAAGAAGAAGTAAGTGTAAGGGAAGTAACATTTGAATTAGACTCGCCGGAAAAAGCGGTTGAACTCCTTCGTAATAGCGAATATGAAGTCGAAGAAAGCTCCGTAAAAGGCAGCGAGTTGATGGCGAAGCTGCCTAAAGATTCAATTCCTCTTGTTAATAAGCTGTTTGTCGAGAACAATGTTGCCGTATACGGCATTTATGTTGTAAAAGCTACATTAGAGGATCGCTTCTTAGAAATAACCAATCAGAAGAGAGAGGAGGAAACAAAATGATTGGATTAGTACAAAATGAACTTATAAAGATTTGGGAAAAGAAAAACAGCTGGATATTTCCGATCATTCTCCTATTTGCCCTTATTGGCGGAAGTTTCTTGGAAACGAAGATAACTCCCCAATATAAAGGAGATGACTGGCGTGCGAAAGTGCAAGCGGAAATAACCGAGCTGGAACAGAAGCTGCCTACAGCTAAGACAGAGGATAGTTTAATAGAAAGTGGAAAAGATTTTGATTGGGATGATACGAAAGAATCGATTGAAATGAAAATCCAAGATTATCAAAATAATTTAAAGCAGGATGTCAGTCCATATTCAACTACTTGGTCCAATATGAATGGAATGGTTATTGGCATGAAGTCTCTAGTAACTTTATTTGTGGTAATTATATGCGCGGGCAGCGTTTCCTCGGAATTCTCTGATGGAACCATTAAGCAATTGCTGATTCGACCGTATAAACGTTGGGCAATCCTTTTATCTAAATATATTGCTTTATTGATATATACTGCCATTTTAGTTGCATTTTTAATGCTTGTTGGCTATTTAGTAAGTATTGTTTTCTTTGGAGTAGGAAATTTTGAAGATAAAGTGCTTGTTTTTGGGACAGTTGACCAAATTGTAGCAAGTGGTGGACCGTTCTTTTTGAAAAGCATCCTATATTATTTACCGGGATTATTGTTTGTATTAACTTTATCCTTTATGCTATCGACATTATTTAAAAATCAGGCAATTGCAGTGGGTGCTGGGGTATTTATATTGTTTGTATCCTCAACAATTGGCCAAATTATTCAATCATTAGCTGAAAAGTATGCATGGCTAAAACTGTTAGTGTTCCCACATTTAGACCAAACGATTTTCTTGTTTGAAGATAAAATAATCGAAACAGTAACCATGCCGATGTCTTTAGGTATCTTATTTGTTTACTATGCAATAATCATGATCATCACTTTTTGGTTTTTCAAAAAGAAGGATGTTAGTATTTAATGAATCATCACCATCTGTTAGTTCCCCATTTTAATGGGTAACTAACAGATGGTTTTTTTTTATTATAAAAAATAGACAATCACTTGCGATTGTAGGTAAATTCTTATAAAATGATGTTAGTTTTATTAACAATTAAGTGACATGATTTGTTTCTTTGAAAATAAATGAATGATAGAATCGCTGTTTATAAACATAAAGGGGAATCCATCAATCAATTTTGATTGGGAATTCCTCTATATAACAACATGAATTGTAAAGGTTATACAGTTTGTTTAGCTATTCTGAACAATTCGAAGAAGTTCATGGGCGTGTTCACCCGCAACTTCTGCTAAGTGTTCCCAAATCTCGTCTCTCAAAAGATCAAGTTCCACAATCTTTTTAGCTAAATCGACTGCTTCTTTGGTTATCATCTAAGAAGGCTCCTCTCCATTTACAAAAAATAATACCGATTACCTATTCCTTGGCTGAAAATTAAAAAATATCGTTTATACATTTAGCATTTTAACGGAAAATATAGAAAAAATCATTGAAAATGTAAGGAAATCTTACCTATTTTTTTAATTTTGTGTTAGGAAATATAACAAAAGGTATTTTTCTTTATCTGAAAAGTATTATAATTAAGATAAATGAGAATACTACTTTACTTCATGAGGTGAGATGTAATGGATCATGAACCATCCTATAAGAAAAGAAAGGTCATTACTATTGGTGTTGTAAGTGAACTAACTGGATTAACGGAAAGACAAATTCGATATTATGAACAGCGAAAATTAATTTTTCCGGAGAGACCAGAAAGAGGAAATAGAAAATATTCATTCTCTGATGTAGAAAGACTAATTGAGATTGCTAATAAACGAGAAGAAGGCGTTCGAACACATGAAATTAGACAAGAGATTATGAAAAAAAACAAGGAAGAAGAAGAGCGGAAAGTCAAAAAGCAAATGCTCCGTGGTCAAATCAATGCGAGATTTGGCATCCAGAACGATTAATAAAAAACACTATATGTTATTTTTTTAGTCCATTTGATGTCATAATGGACTTTTTATTTTGGAAAAAATTTTTTTCACTCTTCTGTTTTGTTAATAAAAATTCCTCCATTTTATTTTCCCTTCAATTATTGATAAAATAGCCATATTTCATATAAACTGTAATTTGTTGCTTATGATAAAAATAGCTTTTTAAAATGATCAATAAAGAATGCTAAAAGTACTGATGAGATAAAGCGTCTAATGGAGGATCTTAAGAGTACCTATACTGTTTTAGTTGGAGAGATAGTATGACATATATATCAGTGGAAAAAACATATGACATTATGGAGATCTGCATATTAGCAGGAAGTATTATGCTCCAAAATGGAGCGGAGACCCATCGAGTAGAAGATACAATGACAAGAATAGCAACTGCATATGGCGTGACCGATTCTGACTGCTTTGTAACCCCAACAGGCATTATTTTATCGTTAGAAGGGGTAGAACCGACAAAGACGAAATTAAATCGGATTATTGAGCGGACGACTAATTTAGAAAAGGTAGCTCGAGTAAATGATATTTCACGTAAAATAAGCACAGGAACAGTGAGTATGAAGGAAGCGTACCATTTATTGAAAGATGTGGAAGATGAAAAATGTACGTATTCGGATTCCTTTCAAGTCATCGCAGCTGCCATTGCAAGTGGCTGTTTTTTAATTATGTTTGATGGAGTTTGGGGCGATTTTATCCCTGCATTGCTAGCTGGTGGTTTAGGCTTTTTGTGTTCCTTGTATTTTCATAAGGCTTTGCAAATAAAGTTTTTTGCTGAGCTCTCGGCAGCATTTGTTATTGGACTAGTAGCTTTTTTCTCTGTTTCCATTGGTTTTGGTCAAGAGGTAGATAAGATTATTATCGGCTCTGTAATGCCGCTTGTACCAGGTTTGCTTATTACGAACGCGGTGCGGGATCTAATAGCAGGTCATTTAGTATCTGGTATTTCAAAAGGGGCAGAGGCCTTTTTAACAGCTACAGCAATTGGTTCAGGGATTGCCGTTGCATTTTTTGTTTTTTAAGGAGAGGAATAAGTAATGAATGAATTTTTAGCACAGGCAATAACTAGCTTTGTTGCAACGTTTGGCTTTGGAATTATTTTTCATATTCCTCGGAAATTATTAATTCAATGCGGATTTGTAGGAACAATTGGATGGATGGCATATTGGACAATTGTTCATTTTCATCAAAATGAAGTAATTGCGGCCTTGTCAGGCTCCTTTCTTGTCGCCGTCATAAGTCAAGTGTTCGCCCGAATATATAAATCACCAGTTATTATATTTAGTGTCGCAGGAATCATTCCTTTAGTTCCGGGGGGAACTGCTTATAATGCGATGCGTAATTTTGTCGAGAATAATTATTATGTAGCGGTAAGCTTAGCAGCAAAGGTCTGCTTAATTTCAGGATCTATTGCAATGGGTTTAATGTTTTCGGAAGTAATTAATCAATTAATATTTCGGGCAAACGCTCGGAAAAAGTCACTTGATAAAGGGTAAAGCCCCTTTATCAAGTTTTTTTTAAGCAATAAAGCAAAGTAATTCTATTGTTCTTTTCTAAAAGGGAGGCAGAATCCTTGTGAAACAACACGTTTCTCTTTTGGAACACGTTCCATTATGTGTGAAAAAGTCCTAATTCCCAGCATCCTATTTACTCGGGTCTAGTTAGACGTTAAGGTTGTAAGTGAAGAGACATTCATTTATCGGTAATTTTGTAAGGGATTGCAGAAATAAGTAGAAAAGGAAGGCGATCTATTATGGGAAAAGGGATTAAAATTGTTACTATCGGCGGTGGGTCAAGCTACACACCTGAATTAGTGGAAGGGTTTATTAAGAGATATGATTCATTACCTGTGCGGGAACTATGGTTAGTAGATATTCCTGAAGGAGAAGAAAAGCTTAATATTGTTGGAAATCTAGCGAAGAGAATGGTGAAGAAAGCAGGTTTACCAATTGAAATTCACTTAACTCTAGACCGAAGAGAAGCGCTTAAGGATGCAGATTTTGTTACAACTCAATTTCGAGTTGGCCTACTAGCTGCACGTGCTAAAGATGAAAGAATCCCTCTAAAGTATAATGTGATTGGGCAAGAAACGAATGGTCCAGGAGGGCTGTTTAAAGGATTAAGAACCATTCCTATCATTTTAGATATTGTAAAGGATATGGAAGAGCTGTGTCCAAACGCTTGGCTCATTAACTTTACAAACCCAGCTGGAATGGTAACAGAAGCTGTTCTTCGTCATAGTAATTGGAAGAAGATTGTCGGGCTATGTAATGTACCGATTTCTATTCAAATGGGTATCGCTAAGCTGTTAGAAGTAGAATCTAGTCGTGTGCATGTTGACTTTGCTGGCTTGAACCATATGGTATTTGGGTTAAATGTATATTTAGATGGGAAGAACATTACGCCAGACTTTTTAGAGAAAATGTCGAAGCATAAAAGTGATACGATGAGGAATATTGCTGCTATTGACTGGGAGCCAGACTTTATTAAAGCATTAGGAGTTATTCCTTGTGGATATCACCGTTATTATTATAAGCAAGCAGAAATGCTGCAAAATGAGTTGGAGGAAGCAGCAGAACAAGGTACACGTGCTGAAGTCGTTCAGCAATTAGAAAAAGAGCTGTTTGAACTTTATAAGGATGAAAACTTAGATAAAAAACCGCCGCAGCTAGAAAAAAGAGGTGGTGCTTATTATAGTGATGCAGCTTGCAGCTTAATTGATTCTATGTACAATGACAGAAGAGATATTCAGCCTGTCAATACAATAAATAATGGAGCTATTGCAAGCATTCCAAATGAATCAGCTGTAGAAATTAGCAGTATTATCACAAAAGACGGACCAAAACCGATTGCGATCGGTGATCTGCCTGTTGCAGTTCGCGGACTTGTTCAACAAATTAAGTCCTTTGAAAGAGTGGCAGCAGAAGCGGCAGTTACAGGAAGTTATCATACCGCATTATTAGCTATGACGATTAATCCGTTGTTGCCGTCAGACAAAGTGGCAAAACAAATTTTGGATGAAATGCTAGAAGCACATAAAGAGCACTTACCGCAATTTTTCAAAGAAGAAGTAGTATCTTCATAAGATAAGATTAAATGGCTATGTATTCGGGAATCCCGTAATACATAGCCATTTTTTTATTCCGCTATAGCGGATAGTATTTTGGAAGAATAAGAATTGTCTCCTCGTAAAAACTAAAGAAACTGGCTTGACTAAAAGAAAGAAGGGAAAAAGATGACCAAAATTCTTGATTGCATTATTATAGGCGGTGGCATAGCGGGATTGCAGGCAGCGATTCAATTAGGAAGATATAATCATGATGTGCTGATTATTGATGCAGAGGATGGTCGATCTACGATATGTAAAAGCTACCATAATATTTTAGGATATCCTAATGGAATCAGCGGCTCAGAATTGCGGAGTTTAGGAAGGAAACAGGCAGAAAGCCTTGGGGTAGAGTTTCTTAAGAGTACTGTTACTTCTTTAAAAAAGGAAGAGGGGCATTTTACGGCAGCAACTGAAAAGGGTCTGTTTCAATCTCGGAAAATTCTCCTTGCAACAGGTGTTATGGATAATATTCCCCCATTTGCCGAATTGTACCCTTGTCTGGGAATCAGCGTCTACTTATGCCCGGATTGTGATGGATATGAAGTAAAGGATAAAAAAACAATAGTGATTGGAAATGGAAATGTTGGGGCAAATATGGCCCTTACTTTGTTGTATTGGACAAGCGATATTACGTATATTAATCATGGTGGAGAGACTACTTGCGAAAAGCTGGCTAGACAATTAAGTGATAGTGGAATTTCCGTTTATACAGAGAGAATAGATCGAGTATTAGCAGATGATTCCCAAATCAAAGGGTATGTATTGGAAAATGGAAAGATGCTCGAGACAAAGCATAGTTTTATTGCATTTGGCGGGAATAAAGTAAAGTCAGATTTAGCAGTGCCTTTAGGAGTCGAGATAATGGAGAATAATCATATTATCGTGAATGCGCGTACGAAAATGACTAATATAGATGGCGTCTGGGCAGCAGGTGATGTTGTGGCTCATTCGGAACAGGTTACAATCGCAATGGGAGAAGGATCGCAAGCAGCTATATGGATTAATAAAGCTTTACTAAAGGACAGCTGAAAATAATAAAAAGAGGTTTCTCAAATGGAGGCTAATCCACTGAGAGCCTCTTTTTTTACAAACTAGCTCTATATACTCGGTAGCCGATTATATCCCCGTAAGTATAAAGAATATAGGAATGGTCCATCAATTTACCTTCTAATTGGACATTCGTTGGTACCGTTCTATCAATTGCTTCATCTTCCTTTTCCATTCCCGTCATCATATGGGAAAAAACAGAGTGTCCAAGTTTTATTTCTACTTTGGGAAAACCCGCTTCCTTCATTAAATCTATCCATTCTTTTTCTGTATAGACCTTTTCAATGCCATAAACTTCACACATATTCTGATGTTCTATTGCATGGAGACTTCTTTCCGCAGTCATTTCTAATAACAGTAGGATGCCGCCTGGCTTGAGCACTCTTTTAATTTCGGCAAGGGAATTTCTACAATTAGTGAAAATTAGTACAGATTCTATTAAAATGATGTCAAAGCTGTTGGAAGGAAAGGGCATCTTTTCTAGGCTTCCTTGCACTAATTGAATCGACAGATTTTCTTTTTTAAATCGTTCTTTTGCTCTTTGCACCATTGTAGGATGATAGTCAATACTTGTGACAGCACAGGGGTAGTTCTTTTTTATATAAGCTGAAGTTTGGCCAGTGCCGCAGCCGCCATCAAGTAATGTTGTATGGGTCGTAATTTTTTCTTGTTCCAATAAGAACTTTGTTAATGTTAAGCCACCTGGATGTGCACCGCTCACCCCGAAATAGGCAAGGGCATCTTGATAGGTCGGTTTCATTTTATTCCTCCCAGCAAGTCGATTTCTACTTTCCATACTATATGAAGAATATGGGGCTTTGGTTCTGAAATAATTAATATTCATTTTGGGTAACGATATGATATGGTTTAATTAGAGAAAAATTACCAGTGTTAGGAAAGGAAGTGTATATAGCTATGGCTATTACCAAAACAAATGCAATGCGCATTTTGGATGCCAAAAAGATTTCCTACAGTGTACATACCTATGAAAATAAAGATGGGAAAATGGACGGTATATCCGTTGCGGGTAAGATTGGTAAAGAAATCGAAATGGTGTATAAAACACTTGTGGTGAAAGATACGGGGAATGGAATTTATGTATTTGTTATCCCTGTTGAAGCAGAGCTTGATTTAAAAAAGGCAGCAAAAGTAGTCAATGCAAAAAAGCTAGAAATGATTGCCGTAAAGGATATTCAAAAAACAACTGGTTATATTCGGGGTGGGTGTTCACCAATCGGCATGAAGAAAAAGTATGAGACAATCTTGGATGAGAGTGTGAACAAGCAATCCACGATTATTGTTAGTGGAGGGAAGATTGGTGTTCAAATTGAATTGGCAGTTAACAATTTGATCCAAGTTACAGAAGCAAGAGTAGAAGATGTAATTCATTAAATTTTTAAGAGCAGGGCAGGCCGTTCAACATGTCTTAGTAAAGAGGTATCCTCAAAGGCTCTTTTGCGAAAAGGTAACAGAGGAAGAACCGAAACAAATAAAACATTAAGGCGGCCTTCTTTAATGAAGACTCGCCTATTATCGGATTCATTCTGGATGATCTAATGCATATAATTGCTGGTAGCGGCTGCTTGTAGCTAGCAGTTCTTGATGGCTTCCTCTCAGAACGATCTCTCCTTGATCCATAAAGATAATTTCATCCATCTCTTCTACACCTACAAGATGATGGGTAATCCAGATCATTGTTTTTCCTTCCAATGTTGTAAAGATTGTTTTAAGTAATGCTTTTTCTGTTTTTGGGTCAAGACTGGCATTTGGTTCATCCATAATAACAATAGGAGTCTTTTGGAGCAATATTCTGGCTAGTGCTACTCTTTGTCTCTCTCCGCCAGAAAAACGTTGGCCTGTTTCCTCCATAAAAGTATCCAACCCATTTGGCAAGGATGAAACTAACTCCTCTAATTGAGCCGATTTAATCGCTTTTATTAGTTCTTTATCCGATGCTTCTTCTACCCCTAGTAAAATATTATTTCGTAACGTTGTTGCAAAGAGGTGAGGTGTTTGATTGAGCACAGATATAATCGAAGAAGTCTCTGCATGAAACGAAGCCGATGTCTCTCCATTATAGGTGACTCTTCCTGTTGTTGGCTGGATTACTCCTTGAATCAATTTCAGTAAGGTTGATTTACCAGCACCGCTACGACCGATGATGGCAATTTTTTTCCCTTGTGGAATATCTAAACTAACATTAGATAGGGTTGAGGTTTGTTCTTTCTCATACTGATAAGTAATTTGATCAACTTGAATATCGACTATATCGGTGTCTATGATTGGACGAACTCTTTCGTTTTTCTGTTCAGGAACATTCAGTTTGCTAAGTCTATCCAACGAGTCTTGGTAGGCTGGCAGCTTTTCAAATGCATCAGAAACGACTAGAAAAGCGTCCAGGATTGGCAAGGCAACTAGAATAATAGCAGCAATTAATGTAACAGGAATAGCGCCATCGATATATTGCTTACTAGACCAGAAAACGAGAGAAAGGATAATCAATGCCGCAACTGCTTGGGAAGCAAAGTTGCGCCAACGAGTAAATTGAACAAGCTTATAGTTGAGTTGCGCAACAATCGCTTCCTCTTTTTCATATTCCTCTATAAAGCCTTTCGACCGACCGCTGATAACCCAGTCGCTAATGCCTAAAATACTATCCGTTAATTTTTGATATAGCCCGTTTCTTCTTTGTTTAAATTCTCTTTGGTTTTTGCGCATGAGCACTAAAGAAAGAATAGGAAAGACGAATAATAATAGACCTAAATAAATTGCCATGAGAATGGCGAAAGGAATATCCAATATTCCAATAGCACATACCACTATAATATATAAAACAGAGGTTGCAAAGGTTGGGAAAATGGTCCGTAAATATATATTTTGCAGTTTTTCAATGTCATCAGAAAGAATCCCTAGCATATCGCCAACTTTAAATCTGCTTTTTAAAAACAAAGCTTGTGGTTCTAAAATTTGATATAGCTTCATCCGCATTTTCGATAAAATGCGCAGAACTGTATGATGACCAGCTAATTTTTCCAAATAGCTAAATACAGCCCGGCTGATACCAAAGGTTCTTACGCCAACAATTGGTACATAAACCATTAATATATTTTCGACTGGAATGGCTGATTTAGAAATAAGATAGCCAGAAGTAAAGGTAAGCATCGCAGCTGTAAGTAAAGCTAGGACACTCAAGAAAAGAATTAAGACAATTCGGCCACTATTTGCTTTCAGAAATGGAGAAATCCATTTGTTTTCATTCATTTTTAGAGTCATCCTCCTTACTGTTGTAATAGCTTATAATAAAAGCCCTTTGCTGCGACTAGCTCTTCATGTGTGCCTGATTCTACAATAGTGCCTTGATCCATGACGATAATTGAATCCATCTCTTTCATCCAATGAAGACGATGGGTTGCAAAGAATACTAGTTTCTCATTAAATAAAGGTAGCATCGTTTCTTTTAATTCGAACTCTGTTTCAATATCTAAATGAGAGGTTGGCTCATCTAACAGCATGATTTTTCGATTGGTTAAGAATGCTCGTGCCAAAGCAATTCTTTGTTCCTGCCCGCCACTTAAGTTTCTTCCTCCATCTCCTAATAATTCATCTAGACCATTAGGAAAAGTAGTGAAAATGTCGTATAGACCAGTCGCTTTTAATGCTTGGATAATTTCCTCGTCGGCAGCATCTGGCTGGTAAAAGGAGATATTTTCTCGTAATGTCATGCTAAAGATATAAGGAGATTGCGGAATATACGTAGTCAGCTGTCTCCATTCCTCTGTCATAAGGCTAGGTAAAGACACACTATTTACAGAAATGCTCCCCGCACAATGTTGAGAAAAACCGCTTAGGAGGTCAATAAGCGTAGACTTCCCCGCGCCACTTTCACCGACAATGCCAATTTTTTTATAGTCATCAATCATAAAGGAAAGGTCCTTTAAGGTTGCTTTTTCCTCGGGATGATGCTGAAAGGTAACATGGTCAAACGTTAAGGAAGGCTTTGTACCTAAAGAAATAGACTGTCCAGTCATTTTGGCAGATTTTTGGGTTTGGATAATCGTTTGGATTGCATCCCCAGCTTCTTTTCCGTCTAATGTTGCGTGATAATCAGCTCCGACCATTCGAACAGGCAGGAAAAATTCTGGTGCCAAAATAAGAATCATCAAGGCAGGTAATAAAACTAAATCACCATTTATTAAGCGTAATCCTAAGTTTACTGCCACCACTGCAACGGAAAGAGAGGTAAAGAAGTCTAAAGAAAAGGAGGATAAGAAGGCTAATCGCAATGTTTTCATCGTTGCCCCGCGATATTGTTCACTTACCTTTTCGATATTTCCGCTATGCTGTTTGCTTCTACCTAGAAACTTCAGTGTGTCTAGTCCTCTTAAAGAATCCAAAAAGTGATTAGATAAGATTTTGTAGGTGGCAAGCTGTCGATTCATTTGGCTGCTAGCTGCCATGCCCACAAGTATTAGAAATCCGATTAAAATCGGCATTGTAACTGTTAAGATTACACCTGATAGCCAATCATTCCAAAATACATATAGAATAATCATGCCTGGAACTATTCCTGTAGCCAGCATTCTTGGTAGAAAAAGCTCTAAATATGTTCTATATTGACTAATCCCTTCAAGGACAAGTGTAGCAATGTTTCCGCTTCCTTGTTTCTTGGTGTACTTAGGACCTAATTCAAATAGTTTTTGCATTAACTGAAGACGAAGCTCTTTACTCGTTTTTTCAGCAAATGCTGCAGCGATATTTTGTTGGATAGTGTGTAAAAAATGCCTCCCTAAAAAAGCTAATAAGAACAATATGATCTTTACATATTGCTCTTGATAGTTTTCTCCGTTATATAAAGAGGCTATTATTTCTGCAAGCCATTTGGCCTGCAGAATAATAGCAGCTCCTTCCACAATGGTTAATATTCCTATAGTTGCGAGAATCGGCTTGATCCCAGTAAGTTTTAAAAGATTTTTATCCATTAGTATTCTAAATGAGATTTCTCAGTAATACGTTTCCGGAACACAATATAGCTCCAAATCTGATAGCCAAGAACAAATGGCAGAAGCGTTAGGGCTACAATTGTCATCACTTTTAAAGAATAGTGACCGGAAGCTGCATTTTGAATGGTTAAACTATATGCATCACTTATTGAGCTAACCATTACTCTAGGGAATAAGCCGATGAAAATGGAAGCAAAAGATAAGGCGATAACGGCACCAGTCATCCCGAAAGCCCATCCATCCATTTTTCGAGAGATAAAGAATCCCCCAACAACAAAGGCAATAACCCCTAATGAGAAGATAAAGGAAAGGATTAAGCCACGTTCTTGGAAAATATCTGTTTTAATATAAGTTAATGCGGAAAATAACGATAATAAGATACCTAATAAAGGCAAAAGCTTTTGTGCTAAATTTCTTGCTCTTTCTCGTAAGTCTCCAACGGTACGTAAGGTAGTAAATACTAGTCCATGCACAAGGCAAAGGACTAATACTGTAAGCCCGCCGGTTAATGTATAATAGTTTACAACATCAAAGAAGCCAGCCTTTAATTCCATATTTTTATCAATTGGCAGTCCTTGCATAAAACAAGCAAAAACAACGCCAAATAATAAAGGAGGAAGGAAGCTTCCTAAGAAAATACACAGATCCCATGCCTTTTTCCATGCAGGGTGGCTATCTTTTGCACGGAATTCAAATCCTGTTGCCCGAACGATTAACGCTAATAAAACAACTACAAGCGGTGTATAAAATCCGCTGAACATTGTAGCATACCAATGAGGGAAAGCGGCGAACATGGCGCCCCCAGCAGTAATTAACCACACTTCATTTGCATCCCAGTAAGGACCAATAGAATTAATGAGTATTCGTTTTTCCATATCATTTCTTGCTAAAAGCTTTGTTGACATTCCAACTCCAAAATCAAAACCTTCTAAAAAGAAGAATCCAATAAACAAAACAGCGACTAAGATAAACCAAAGAACATTTAACTCAAGCATGGAAACCCTCCTTCGCAAACGGGTCATTCGTTACTTTTGTATCTTCTTTTTCCATCAAATATGGCCCTTTTTTAATAACTTTTACATATAAGTAAACCATGATAGCACCTAATATCGCGTAGATGGTACAAAATGCAATAATAGAGAATAATACTTGCCCAGCTGAAACACTTGGGGAAATACTATCTTCTGTTGTCATTAATCCAAAAACAGTCCATGGCTGTCTGCCAATCTCTGTCATAATCCATCCAGAGGTATTAGCGATAAATGGTAAGGAAATTCCTGCAATCATGAATCGGTAGAACCATTTATTAGGTTTAGCAACTAATTTCTTCTTCCAAGCCAGAAATACGCCATATATTCCAAGGAGAATCATTGCTACTCCTGCTGCAACCATGATGCGGAAACTCCAGAAAGTTGTTTTAACTGGAGGGATATAATTGCCATCCCCATATTTCTGCACATACTCTGCTTGCAGATCATTCATTCCTTTTACGCTGCCATCTAATGTGTTGTAAGATAGGATGCTTAGTAGATAAGGAATTTTTACTTCTCCGCTATTTTGTTTGTTTTCTACATCAATATTGGCAAACACGGTCCATGGTGCTGGATCTTCACTTTCATCCCATAATCCTTCACTAGCAGCCATTTTCATTGGCTGTGTTTCTACTAAAAATTGTGCTTGGGCATGACCGGCAACAAGCGTTAGAAACGTAGCGCTTAATGCAACGGTAATCCCGATTTGAAAGGATTTTTTAAAGAAATCAACATCTTTTTTGCCTAACAATTTAATAGCACTAATTCCACATACTAAAAATGCGCCAGTAGCTAATGCTCCAAACACAGTATGAGGAAACTCAACAAGAACTTGGCCGTTTGTAATAAGTGCAAAGAAATCATTCATTTCAGCGCGGCCATTATTAATTTCAAATCCCACTGGGCGCTGCATAAAGCTGTTTGCTGCTAAAATCCAAAAGGCAGAAATCATTGTTCCAAATGCAGTCAACCAAATACATGCTAAATGTACTTTTTTTGATAAACGGTCCCAGCCGAATATCCAAAGTCCAATAAAGGTGCTTTCCATAAAGAAAGCGAGCAATGCCTCAATTGCAAGTGGTGCTCCGAATACATCACCAACAAAGCGAGAATAGTTAGACCAGTTCATACCAAACTGGAATTCTTGAAGAATTCCTGTAACAATACCAATAACAAAATTGATTAAAAATAATTTGCCCCAAAACTTTGCCATTTTTTTGTATTCTTCATTCCCTGTTTTCACATAAAAAGATTCCATGATTGCGATAATAAATACTAAACCAATAGAAATGGGAACAAATAAAAAGTGGAATATGGTCGTTGAAGCAAATTGCAAACGCGATAGAAAAATCATATCCATGAGTTTCTCCTCCTTTTTGTATTTTGAACAGATTTGTGAATCTTCCAGTTCGATAAAGCGATAAAAATCATTGCATAAGATGAAACTCAATTAGATTTAATTGAGGCAGTAGGATAAAAAAACTTGTTAAAAGTGCTTTTCCGTGATGTTCATCCTATGTAATTTAATGTTGGAAAAAGTCGATAAACATTGATATAAAAGGTTTTTAACAAAGTTGATTTTTCCGATCGTCTCCTTTTGGTAAATGATAGGTATATCATAATGAAATTTCGTCAGTTTGCGGTAAAGTTCACTCATTGTTTGAAAAATGTTCACATATCCGTTCACAGAAAAGACAAAATAGAAGATGGTTTAGAAAGAAGGCAGAGAAGGGAAAGAGGACAGCGAAGATAGTTCATTATGGGTTGGTGAAGGTATTAGATAGAAGAGTTGCAAGTAAAAGTCAAAATCCGTAAGTAAGGGCATTCCTATTTCTAACCTGTGTGCCTGCTTATAAAGCAAACAGATAAAATAATTTACAAAAAGACAAGCATCTCTTAAAGTTCTCTTCCTTTTGCTGCTTGTTCTTTCATGTTATGATGATAAAGGAATTAGAAAATTATTGATAAAGCTGAATAAATTATTGAGGGTGTTTAGATGATTAAATGCATAGCAATTGATATGGATGGGACGTTATTAACATCCACACAAGAAATCACGAAAGAAAATCGAGAAGCAATTAAAGAAGCACAAGATAAAGGAGTAGAGGTAGTAATCGCTACTGGACGTGCTTATGAAGAAGCAGGAGACCTTTTAAAAGAGGCAGGGGTTATTACACCGATGATTTGTGCAAATGGAGCAGAAATTAGGACGAATGAGCATATCATCGTCGATACAAATCCATTAAGTAAAGATCTAGCCAGACAAATGGCTGAAATTTTACATAAATATCAAGTATATTATGAAGTCTATACTAATAGAGGAACGTATACACTTGATAAAACAGTAGCACGATCACTGATTATGGATATTTTTACTGTAAGTGGCCATGCGAAGGATATGGAAGAGATTAAAAAAGCGGCCGAGGAAAGACTGAAGGAAATTCATCAATTAGATAGTTATGAAGAATTATTTCAAGATGACGACCAGGTTATTTATAAATTATTAGCATTCCATTTTGATCCGATCGTTTTAGGTAATGTTAGAGAGGAGTTGACTAAACTGGAAGGAGCAGCAATTAGTGCTTCCGGTAAGGAGAACTTAGAAATTACTTCTATTCATGCTCAAAAAGGGATTGCGCTTGAGAAATTTGTGAAGGATCGCAACATTTCTCTTTCTGACACGATGGCAATTGGAGATAATTATAATGATGTTTCCATGTTTCAAATGGCTGGCAGAGCAGTTGCGATGGGGAATGCGGTGGAAGATATTCAACGTCAATGCCACTTTGTGACAGGAACAAATGAAGAAAGTGGAGTGGCTCAAGCAATTAGAAAAGCATTAGAGGAATAATAAAAAAAGGTAGATGAACGCGAATAAGTTCATCTACCTTTTTTTTATTATTCCCGAGGTTTTAATCCATAAAGAATAAGTTTAATTTCTTCCACTTAATAACTAGGAAAAGGATAAAACAACCTTTAGAAATCAATTATTCAATTTGCTATTTATTCGCTATAATAGAAATGAAAAACCTAAAAAGATAGATTCTATTGAGGTGGAAAAATGGCAGATTTTAATGCGAGTGTTATTATTTGTGAGCCCATTGAAGAAGTTTTTGCTTATTTTGCGGACATGGCAAATGCTTCAGAATATATGAATAAAGTGGTATCAACAGAAAAGTTGACAAATGAGCCGATTGGAGTTGGCACAAAATATAAAGAGATAAGAAATGTTCGTGGAAATACAGTATCTGCAGAAATAGAATATCTCACTTTTGATAAAAATATAGGATTTTTGCGTAGAAGTAGTTCAAATGGATTAATAGTTGATTATGCTTATCGCTTTTCGGAGATTCCTGAAGGCACCCAAGTAGAGTTTGAAGGCACTGTACATGTTAAGGGACTAAAAATGCTGCTTATGCGAAAGTTTCTTGTCAAAATGGTGAAATCTGAAGATAATGATCATGTGCAGAATGCGAAAGAAGTATTAGAAGAAAGAGTAGAAAATTTATAAAATATATCTTTTTGATGAAATGCTGAGGAAAAAGACTTTCCTCAGCATTTTTTAATAAAAAATAAATTGACTTTGAATAGGAAAATTGGTATTGTAAAATTAAATTGTGCGCAATTAAATTTACGAGCAGCAGATAAAACTAACTACTTGTACTCCTTATGTAAAGGAACAGAAAACATAGGAGTAAAAAATTTTAATTCAATAAATTGTGCGCAATTAAATTTTAAGAAATCAAAAGGGGTAATTTGCTATGAATAACAAAAATCACATTGTATTAGAAGAAGCGGCTAAAAAATTTACAGAAGACACAGCTAATCCACCATATTTATTTGATTTGGAGCCAGCAGAAGGTAGAGTAGCAGTAGATGAAGTACAATCTAGTGAGATAGATAAATTACCAGTGGAGGAAAATGAATTTTTTATTAAAGGTGGACCGGCCAATCAAGTATCAATTAAAATTGTTCGTCCAGAGAACAGCTCTACAACTAAATTGCCAGTGATTTTATATACACATGGTGCAGGATGGGTATTCGGTAATGCACATACACATGATCGCTTAATTCGTGAATTAGCAGTAGGTTCCAACGCTGCCGTTGTATTCACCAATTATAGCCTTTCTCCAGAAGCAAGATATCCGGTTGCGATTGAAGAAATATATACGGTGCTAGAATGGATTGCAGCAAAAGGAGAAGAGTATGCCTTTGATATTAATAAAATTTCTGTAGCAGGTGACAGTGTGGGCGGAAATATGTCCGCAGCGATCACATTAATGGCGAAAGAACGCAAAGGCCCTGCTATTCAAAAACAGCTACTATTTTACCCTGTTACAGACGCATCCTTTGAAACAGATTCTTATAACCAATTTGCAGAAGGGTACTTTTTAAGAAGAGATGGCATGAAATGGTTCTGGGATCAATATACTATTAATCCAAAAGAAAGAGCAGAAATTACAGCATCTCCTTTAAGAGCAACAAAAGATCAATTAGTTGGGCTGCCAGAAGCTTTAATCATTACGGCTGAGGCAGATGTGCTAAGAGATGAAGGAGAAGCTTATGCGAATAAACTTCGTGAAGCGGGAGTAAAGGTAACCTCTGCTCGTTTTGGTGGAATCATACATGATTTTGTTATGCTAAATGCATTGGCGCATACTGAGGCAGCAAAAGGAGCGCTTTTACTTGCAAATGCTTGGCTAAAAGCTTAATTTAGGCGATTATTCTTTAAATAAAAACATACAGGGACAAAACAAAATAGATAATGGGAATAGATGAACAATTTCTAATATAGCGATTTAATAACGATTGCTTTCACCACTTTGGGTATTTATGTAAATAAAAGCCCGAGAGGCGAAAGCAATTTGTTCTATTACTCTACAGACAAACAAGGTACTGGGGAAAAAGAAGAGGGCTATGGCATCTCTATTTCTCGCAGAAACAGGTGTTTACCACAAACCTTTTTATAATCGCAAGACGTATGTCTCAATCTTTTTCCCTGTTTTCTCCAAAATTAAAATTTATATGTCCAGTATTTTTCCGTATACAATCGAGCTAGAACTTCTGGGTCCTGATTCTTTATTCCTTCTTGCAGGACTGCTACATATTGTTGTGTTTGAGAAAGGTGGGCTGCGATTGTTTTGATTTTCTGTTCTGCAAAATTTTCCACATCAATTTCAATATCTGGCTGTCCAAGGTCTTCCTCTGTGTTCTTGGAAAATGCTACACAGTAAAGTTTTGGTCGTTTAGAAGCTTCTCTCTTTTCGATGGCCTTTACAACAGCAGCTCCTGTAGCATCGTGGTCCGGATGCACAGAATAACCTGGATAAAAAGTAATCACTAAAGAAGGATTTAATTCATCTAGTAATGCTGTAAACTCATCGACTAATACTTCTTCTTTTAGGAATTCGATTGTTTTATCACGATAGCCGAGCATACGGAGATCTTCTAGACCCATTGCTCTAGCTGCTTCCTTTAATTCATTTCTGCGAATTTCTGGTAAGGATTCTCTTGTTGCAAATGGTGGATTTCCTAAGTTTCTTCCCATTTGTCCAAGGGTTAAGCAAGCGTAAGTAACTGGAACCCCTTCGTGTAAAAATTTTGAAATGGTTCCAGATACACCAAATGCCTCATCATCGGGATGAGGAAAAATAACTAATACTTGTTTTTCTGTTTCCATCTGAGTTCCTCCTTTCATGTAATGAAAAAAGCATGTTCCATTAATTGTTTATTCAAATGGTGTTTCGCTTATTTCTAAGGCTACTGCTAATTTTCCGGTAAAGTCTAAGCCTGCCAATAACAATCTATTTTTATCGTCAATTTCATAGTGGGTGATACCTTCAGCATAAATCCAGCCTATTGCTGTTTTTAAGCCAATTCGATAGGGGCCGTTTCCCGTAATTTTGCCATATTCATAGGCTAGCTGGGCATTGCGGATATAGGCGCCTGAATTGAAGAAGGTTTCATCATTATGGTTGGCATAAGCGCCATTTGTTGTTTCTAAGTGAATATAGATTTTCTTTCCACTAAAACGATCGATTTCGTTTTGCACTTTTTCCATTTGTACAAATTCCACAGAATATCCCTCCTTGCTAATAGTTTATTTAAATAATAAAAAATGGTAAGGGCATACTCTCCTTTTATAATGGCATGGTAAAAGGAGAATATATTGAACTGCTGTTTTTATTTCGCACTAAGCTTTTCTTTTTCGTTACGATATGCTCCATGCATAGTTGGTCCTACATACTCGTTTAATTTAAATCCATTGCTGATAGCTGCTGTAATAAAATCTTTTGCTGTTTGAACAGCTTCTTCTACGGTAGCACCTTTAGCTAGTTCAGCTGTAATAGCAGCAGAGTTTGTGCAGCCTGCCCCATGAGTATACGTTGTATCTATTAGTTCGCTCTCAAAGATAGTAAATTCTTTTCCATCGTATAGAAGATCAATTGCTTTTTCATGTCCTAACTTACTGCCGCCTTTGATGAGAACATATTTAGGTCCAAGTTCGTGAATTTTTGCGGCCGCTTCTTTTAAATCTTCTACTGTTTTAATTGGTTTATCAGTTTGAGCAAGCTGCCAAGCTTCAAAAAGGTTTGGTGTTACCACAGTTGCTCTTGGAACAAGCAATTCACGTAGGGCATCAGCTGTTTCTGGATGAAGAACTTCATCTTCGCCCTTACAAATCATGACAGGATCAATCACAACATTTTTGATATTATTTTCATCAATTAGCTTTGCCGCTGCTTCAATGATTTCGACAGATCCAAGCATTCCTGTTTTCATAGCATCAATTCCCACAGATAACACGGTTTCTAATTGCGCGTTAACTGTATTAATATCCTGGGGAAATACGTTATGGTGCCAATGATTTTTAGGGTCCATTGTTACAATCGTTGTTAAAGCAGTCATACCATAAACACCTAATTCTTGGAATGTCTTTAAATCTGCTTGAATACCTGCACCGCCGCTTGTGTCAGAGCCTGCTAAAGTTAATACTTTCTTCATTTGTTATGCCTCCTATGTAATGGCTATTATTTCAGCGAAAAGTAATTTTGTTTGATTGAATAATTGTAGACCATTTTAATTAATCATACAACTTTTCCGCACCCTTTGCTTAGTCTGCTTTACAAGATGATTTTGCATACCAACGATAAAAAATATGGAAAAGAGCGAAGAGTAGTAAGAGAATTCTGTCTTTGTTTATGGTAACCTTTAAATATAATCTTTACGTTTGAAAGAAAAATGAAAAATCGATATGGAAAAAAGATGAGAGTAGATCGAGAAAGGAATTTATATGAAATTTGAAATAACGGACCGTCCAATTAATTTGCAAGAAGTTATTGATAAGGTTGTAAGAAGAAACGCGGGTGCGATTACTACTTTTATTGGTACGGTAAGGGAAATGACTGCCGGAAAAAAAACATTGTTTTTAACATATGAGGCATATGTGCCAATGGCTGCGAAAAAACTTGCGCAAATAGGGGAAGAGGTAAAGGAGAAGTGGGGAGACATTGATATTGCGATTACCCATCGAATCGGCAAGCTGGAAATCAGTGATGTAGCTGTAGTGATAGCAGTTTCGACTCCACATCGAAAGGATGCCTATACGGCAAATCAATATGCGATAGAAAGAATAAAAGAAATCGTGCCAATTTGGAAGAGGGAACATTGGGAATCTGGTGAAGAGTGGATTGGGAACCAGAAAGGTACGAAAAGGTATGAAGATGGCAGACCAAGTGAGGAGGAATTAAATTGATCCAATTACTATTCTTTGCTGGAGTAAAAGAAACGATAGGAAAAGAGGCAATGGAATTGGAATGGCAAGGGCAGACGATTGCACAGGTTAAGGAATATTTATTAAGTGCCTTCCCTTCGCTGTCTCTTCAAGGAGTAATGGTTGCGGTAAACGAGGAATTTGCAATGGATGAAGATACAGTGGAAGAAAACGATACAATTGCCTTTATTCCACCTGTTAGCGGGGGATGAGGAAGGAGTAGGTACAAATGGATCAAAGCAGATATTCACGCCAAGTTTTGTTTTCCCCCATTGGAGCAGAAGGGCAGAGAATAATTGGCAGGAAGCATGTGTTAATTATTGGTGCAGGTGCATTAGGGTCTTCTGTTGCAGAGATGTTATGCAGAAGCGGTATCGGAAGCTTAACCATTATAGATAGAGATTATGTCGAAAAAAGCAACCTGCAGCGGCAGCAGCTATATACAGAAAAGGATGCTGACGAGAAAATACCAAAAGCATTTGCGGCCGAAAATAGACTAAAGGAAATTAATCGAGGCTGCACAGTGAAAGGGATAATTGGTGAGGCAACCGCAGCGTTATTAGAACAGTTAGTTGAGAATATCGACTTAATAATAGATGCTGCGGATAATATGGAAATAAGAATGATAGTAAATGATATGGCTGTTAAGCATGGAATTCCCTGGATTTACGGGGCCTGTGTCGGGAGTTCCGGGATGAGCTACACGATAATACCAGGTGAGACACCCTGTCTTCATTGCTTATTGAAAACGATGCCCATGACTGGTTTAACTTGTGATACAGTAGGAATTATTGCACCAGCTGTACAAGTGGTCGTTTCTCATCAAGTAACAGAGGCGTTGAAGCTTTTAAGGGGAGATAAAGCTGCTTTGCGCGGATCCTTTTTAACGTTTGATTTATGGAATAATGAATATCACAATGTGAAAGTGAGCCGTGCAAAGAGAAGTGATTGTCCTACATGTGGAGAAAAACGGTCATATCCTTTTCTTGAAAGGGAGAATCAGACAAAGGTAGCTGTTTTATGTGGAAGAGAAACGGTTCAAATTCGTCCATCTAGTCCAAAAAATATTCCTTTTCAACGATTAACAGAAAGCTTGCAAAAGAAAGGATATAAAGTGCGACAAAATCCGTTTCTCCTATCTGTTCAGCTAGAAAGAAACAGAGTAGTCTTTTTTAAAGATGGAAGAGCATTAATCCATGAAACAAATGATGTTGTCTATGCAAAGAAGCTATATGACCAATTATTAGGATAAAAAAATCCCGCATAAAAGAAGGCGGGATTTCTCTTTATTCTTGTGACCCAACAATTACTAATTTACCTGTATCTAATACTTCCTCGTATTTAGCTGCTTCTGCATCTGTTAAGCCTACTGATTGTAATTTAGAACGCAATTCGTCGCCTCTTTTTCGGAAAACGTTGCTGATAGAATCAAGTAAACCTTGCTCCTTCATTGATACATTTCCAGTTTCCGTTGCATTTGTTAAATCCTCAGAACGGTCTTTATCGTGAGCAAAAATGTAAATATTCTCTTTTTTGTAGCCTTGGTTTTCTAATGCATTAATAATATTGGTTGCTTGTACACCGTTTTCTACTACTTCTACTTTATACATAATGATAGCCTCCTATAATAGTGGAATTTATCTATGTTTTTTATATAGCCTCTTAAAATGGTAATCAAACAATTTTTTAGTTGGTAATTTTTTCATCGCCTGCCATTTGGGAAATACTACATAGACAAATATCCCCACAATCGACAAATTTCCCTATATAATAGAAGGAGACAATAATAGGATCAGGAGGAGTTAAATGGTAAGTAAAAAAGAAAAAGAACGAATCAGCCGGGAGTTAGATGCGGGGAAAAGGGAACAGGCAAGTACAGCATTGGAGTTAAATAGCAGAAGGGGAATTCGCTTTCCTTCTTTTGGTTTATATAGACTAATGAATCGGTTAAATAAAAAAATCATGCTTTTTTTTAGTGTGTTAATCGTGATTTTGATAGTCGGAATCGTAGGGTTATGGAAAGTTGCCTTTCCGCAAGAGTCCGTTCTAAAAACAACGGCTTATTTAGAACAGATGAAAGATTTATCCACTTTAGCCACCTCTCAAGCTTTTATAAAAACAATTCTAGAAAAAGAGGATAATGAAATTTTTGGTAAGGAAATTGAGACGGATTTTCCTGGCACAAAAAGAAAAATATTGTTAGTTGTACCAGGGACACTAACAGCTGGAGTAGACTTATCGATAGTTACGGACGAACAATTACAAGTAGATGAGGATGAGAAAAGCATCCATATTGAGTTACCAAAGGCAGATTTTCTTCAGGATCCTTCCATTGATTTTGAAAAAGTAGAAACATATTCTGTTTCAGGCATTTTTAGAGGAGATGTAAAGTGGGAAGAAGCTTATAGTTTAATGGATGAAGCGAAGGAAACGATGAAGAAAGAGGCTGTAAATCAGGGGATTTTAGTGAAAGCAGAGGAAAATGCTCAAAAAACATTGAAGGAATTCTATGGAAGATTAGGCTATACACTTGAAGTAAGCTTTGCCGAAGAATAAAGGAGGAGATAGTATGGCTGCATCATGGGAGCAATTATTGGAACAGGAGCGTCAGAAGGAGTATTTTAGCCAATTGGAAGCCTTCTTAGAAACAGAATACAGAGAATCTACTATTTATCCTAAAAGAGAAGATATTTTTAATAGTTTAACATATACTCCTTATGATAGAGTAAAGGTTGTTATTTTGGGACAGGACCCTTATCATGGTCCGAATCAAGCTCATGGCTTAAGCTTTTCCGTTATGCCAGGAGTAAAAGTTCCACCATCCTTAAAAAACATTTATAAAGAGCTTCATGCTGATCTTGGCTGTCCTATTCCGAATCATGGCTATTTAAAAAACTGGGCAGACCAAGGGGTGCTTCTATTAAATACAGTTTTAACAGTGAGAGCTGGACAAGCGAATTCTCATCGTGGGAAAGGATGGGAAGTATTTACAGACAAAGTAATAAAGATGTTGAATGACAGAGAAGAACCAGTTATTTTTGTGCTATGGGGAAATCCAGCCCAAAAAAAGCTTGCTTTTATTGATCAAGACAAGCATGGCACCATTTTATCGACACATCCAAGTCCACTTTCCGCTCACCGCGGCTTTCTAGGAAGCAGACCATTTTCTACTATAAATAGGATGCTTGAAAATAATGGGCAGTCCCCGATCAATTGGTGTATAGATGATTTTTTGTGAAAAGAAGAATATAATAAAGGAAATACGTATGAGGGGTCATTTCTATTAGATAATAGAAGTATCTACTCATTATGTATTTCCTTCTAAGGGATTAGAAAGGGTAGGGAATGGAAAAGAATAAAGTTAATTGTTATAAATGCAAATTCTACTATGTTACATGGGATAGTCAGTTTCCTAAAGGGTGTAAGGCATTCCAATTTAAAGGCAGAACGATGCCATCTGTTGAAGTAAAAAGAGCTTCTGGACAAGAATGCCTGCGATTCCAGGCAAAAGGAGGGGTGAAGTGAATATATCAATCCAGCAATTATTAGCTAAAATAGAGGATCAGCTGACAGAAGCAAAAACAAGCAATTCTGACGCGAGAATAAGAGAAAGAGTTTATGCAATTAAATCCTTATGTGAATTGGTTTTAGAACAGAAAAGAAAAGAAGGCGTTACTTATCAGCAGCCTGTTCAGCAACCATCCTTCCAAGCTGTTCAAGCACCAATAAGCATTCCACAACAACCCATACAGACACAAACAAATAAAATTAAAATGGACGAAGGAAATGGTGATTCCTTATTCGATTTTTAAGTACATTTGTTTTACGCACATGAATAGCAACTAAGGAAAAGGATTAAGGAATATCATAACTTTTTACATAGATTAGTTAGCAAAAAGCCTTAAAAAAGGAGATAAAAATGAAAGTTTTCATTATTATTGGAGCAATTAATGCATTGCTATCCGTTGCTTTAGGAGCATTTGGCGCACATGGCTTAGAAGGGAAAATTACAAATAAATATCTTGAAATATGGAAAACAGGTGTTACCTATCAAATGTTTCATAGTACTGGTTTAATTCTAATCGGTTTACTCTTAGGTAAGTTTCCAGAAAGCAGTTTGATAAACTGGGCAGGCTGGCTGATGCTAATCGGGATTATCTTATTCGCAGGAAGCCTATACATATTAGCTGTTACCCAAATAAAAGTATTAGGAGCTATTACACCACTTGGCGGAGTAGCGTTTATAGCAGCATGGCTATTAGTGATTATTGCTGCGTGGAAATGGATGTAATAAGAGTATATTAAAAAAGGATAGGTGAGCAGATTATAAAATGTTCAACCTATTCTTTTTTGTTTTCATAAAAAGAGAAACATTATCAATCTTAATAAAGAACAAAAAAAGTACACCACTAAATGAGTGATGCACGGGAAGGCTTTTTGGTTATCTAGGCGGGGATGTTGCTAACCCTGGCATGCCAGCGGCAAAAGGATATTCATACTCTATTTCTTCATCAAATGTAACATAATCGATATAGAGCATTAGAATTAAATAGCGAGTTCCAGATTGTGGGTCACTTAAGATAACATGATCTCGCCCTGCTGCTTCAATAATTCCCTTAAAGATTTTGGCGTTCCATTCTCTGTTGTTTTCGAATGTTGCATAGACAGTAGCAATTTTCCCTTTGTTAAGGCGTAAAATATTCTCGATATAAGATGCTTCTATTGGCAATTGTCCTGGTAATGTAGTAGGTGTTGCAGGTGGCGTAGGTGCAGGTGTGGGCATTCCTTGTTGTATTGGTACTTGTTGTTGAAACCCTTGCTGATTTCCATAGGTAGGAATTTGCCCAGGAAAACTCCTATATCCTTGTGGATAACCATAGTTCCCATAATTTGACTGACTCATTTTCATCCCTCCATTATCTTCTATCCAATCTTCACTACATACTTCCACCATTCGAAGTTGACCACAATTTTAGAAATAAGAAGTAGACGGTGAATGTTGTTTCATTCATAGGTCATCGCTCACTATTTCATCCTATGAGAAAAAGGAATAAGTTATGACAAGGAGAGTTGAATTTATATTTAAATTAATGAGAAAAATTAATAAAAAAATGGAGAAGTTCCCAATCATCTATCATCTAGATTCATTAGAAAATTTTCTCCATCTTTATGTTAGTTTACATGTAAATATTCGGTGATTGCTTCTTGTTTTAGAAGGGTTCCTACAAAGAAAGAACCAAATTCGCCATAACGAGCGCTTACTTCATCAAAACGCATTTCATATACTAACTTTTTGAATTGAAGAACATCATCAGAGAATAAGGTTACTCCCCATTCATAGTCATCGAAACCAACAGATCCTGTTATAATTTGTTTTACTTTCCCTGCATATTGGCGGCCAATCATGCCATGGCTGTGCATTAGGCTTCTACGATCTTCCATAGGAAGCATATACCAGTTATCTTCTCCTTGACGACGTTTATCCATCGGATAGAAGCACACATAGCTGGATTCCGGCAGGATCGGGTATAGTCTAGATTTTACATATGGATTTTCATAAGGATCTTTATCGGAATCGGAAGGCAGGTAATTACTTAATTCTACAACAGAAACATAGGAATGAGCTGGGATCGTAAACTCAGCTAATTTAGTTTTATTAAACTCTGTTTCTAATTTCTGTAATTCTTCCATAGTTGGACGGAGAATCATCATCATGAAGTCTGCTTTTTGCCCAACAATTGTATATAACGCATGGCTGCCGCTATTATTTTCTTGAACAGTATTCCATTTTTCCAATAGACCTAGGAATTCAGTGATGGCTTCTTGTCTTTCCTCGCTAGGTAACATTTTCCATGTAGTCCAATCTACTGTTCGGAAATCATGAAGGCAATACCAGCCATCTAATGTTTTTGCTGCTTCACTCATTTATATGTTCACTCCTTATTAATAACGTTAATACGATTTTAACTATATCATAGTTTCTCCAGATTTTAGTGGAATAACCCTTAGGATAATTGTGAACTTATTGTGACTTCCGGAAAATGGAAGTTTCAGTTTGGGCAAAAGAGTATAAGGAAGATAAATATAGGGAAATATCAGATTGTATAAATAGAACTATAACTAATGTTTTTTGTCTTCATCTTCTTTTGATTGGTAGATGAGTGAATCTTGCTTTATATGGGATGAAAATAGAAGAAAGTAAGGAAAATTTCTTGAAATTTTATGATGGTAGAGTATCCTATTAAGTGTACATAAAAAGGAGGAAGAAAATTAATGAGTGATTTATTTACAGGTTTAAAGGAAAAAGTAACGGGCCAAAACGTAAAAATCGTTTTCCCAGAAGCTTTAGATGAGCGAATTTTAAAAGCTGCTGGTCGTTTAGCGGAAGATAAAGTGTTAATTCCTGTTTTAATTGGTGACATAGAAGAAATTCAAGCAAAAGCAGACAATCTTGGTGTTTCATTAGAGAATGCAGAAATTTATGATCCAAAGAAGTATGCTCAATTTGATGCACTAGTTGCTTCTTTTGTGGAAAGACGTAAAGGAAAAGTAACGGAAGAAGATGCTCGTAAAATTCTTTTAGATGAAAACTATTTTGGAACAATGCTTGTATATGCTAACGAAGCAAATGGTCTAGTAAGTGGTGCGATTCACTCAACAGCAGATACTGTTCGTCCAGCTTTACAAATCATTAAAACAAAACAAGGTGTGAAAAAGACATCTGGTGTATTTATCATGGTTCGTGAAGAGGAGAAATATGTATTTGCAGACTGTGCAATCAATATTACTCCAGACAGCCAAGATCTTGCAGAAATCGCTGTGGAAAGTGCGAAAACAGCAAGAATGTTTGACATTGATCCACGTGTTGCAATGTTAAGCTTCTCTACAAAAGGCTCTGCAAAATCACCAGAAACGGAAAAAGTAGAAGGTGCATTAGCAGAAGCTAAATTAAGAGATCCGTTATTAGTAATCGACGGTGAATTCCAATTTGATGCTGCATTTGTTCCATCTGTAGCAAAACAAAAAGCTCCAGATTCTCCTATTCAAGGTGATGCAAACGTATTTGTATTCCCTAGCCTAGAAGCTGGTAACATTGGCTATAAAATTGCACAAAGACTAGGGAACTTTGAAGCAGTGGGACCAATCCTTCAAGGATTAAATGCTCCTGTAAACGATCTTTCTCGTGGATGTAACGAAGAAGATGTTTATAAATTAGCTTTAATTACAGCTGGTCAAAGCTTAACAAAATAAATTTAAAAGCAGGCGTCTCCTTAGAATGGGAGGCGTCTTTTTTGTTTATGTTATCTATCTTCATCTTACTCCCACATGTACAAGAAGCTTAATGAAAATTCTAAGTTATACAAAGTATGGATAGTCGCTGTCACTGATTAAGTGGTTTTTCTATTTAGGAGATTGGAGCGAACGAACAAAGCAGATTTAAGTTTATCCCTAAGTAAGGATACGAAAAATATATCAAAAAAGAGAAGATTGCTTTTGAAATAGCTCTAAATTCGCTATAATAAATCATTGTGATGAATAAAGAGGGCTAAATCTTTTTATAATAGAATAGATAGTTGGTAAAACAGAAGGAGCTAAGTGATGGTTGGTAGTACTAGTTTATTAAAACAAGAAAAATGGAGAATTATTGATCAGTCCACAACAGGTTTACATGTATCCGCGCTCACATCTTTTGGTATGGATGATACCTTATGTTCTTCCGTGGGAAGCGGGATGGCACCAGCCACGGCCAGAACATGGGTCCATGATCGGACAATTGTATTAGGAATTCAAGATACGAGATTACCACATTTGAAAGAGGCATTAACTTTTTTAAAGGAGCAGGGATACCACTATATTGTTCGTAATTCAGGTGGTCTAGCTGTTGTATTAGATAAGGATGTGTTAAATATATCGCTTATTCTCCCAGAGCAGGAGAAACGAATTGATATTAACAGTGGCTATGATACTATGTTCGAATTGATTAAATATATGTTCCGTGAATATGGAAAAACAATTAAAGCAAAAGAGATTGTTGGTTCGTATTGTCCGGGCAGCTATGACTTAAGTATTGATGGAAAAAAATTCGCTGGAATTTCCCAGAGACGCTTAAGAAGCGGAGTTGCTGTGCAAATTTATCTTTGCGTAAATGGAAGTGGACAGGATAGGGCAGGGATCATCAAACAATTTTATTCTTCTGGTCTACAAGGAGAGACGACAAAGTTTGAGTATCCTGAAATAAACCCTGAAGTAATGGCATCCTTAGCAGAATTGTTAGGAGTTTCTTTAACGGTTGATCAAGTTATGACCAAATTGTTACTCGCTTTAAAGGATCATGCAGAATTTTTATTTGCAGATCAATTACAAGGAGAAGAACTTTCGCTATTTGAATCTTATTATGATCGGGTCGTGGAAAGAAACGATAAAATCATGCAGCCATTTCGCTAAAACCAAAAAGAGGATAAGGAAGGGGACTTCAAGTAGAGAAAATCCCTTTTCTTATCCTCTATTTATAATCGAGAAATGTGCTGCCAACTATTAATACTCTCTCTTTTTAATAAATGTGGACCGCTGCAGTAGCTTTGGCTGATGGGCTTCACAACCTTTCCCTACGAAAAGTCAACATCGACTCACTAGCGTTCGCCGTGTATCCTTTATCTCAGTCGAAGCCCTTCGACGTATAGGATGTACTAGTGTCGACGTCGCCACAGGACGTGGCGATCTTAGTCGACCAGTTTGTACGCTGATAAGCAAGGCGCCTCCGCTTTTTAGTTACTCTGCGACTTTTTCGAGGTTTCCGTTTCGGTCCATTTTAAATTTGGTTGGGCGCTCGTCTTCTTCTAGTAGGACGAGTTTTCTGGCTCTGTTCATAATTTTCATCAGTGTCTCGTAATCTTCTTGCATTGTTTCTGAGTTGTTTTCGATTTGATGGAGCTTGTCTTCTAATTCCTTGTTTCGACTTTTAATGGAAGACATTTCTCTTTTTAATCTTTCATTCTCGCTTTTTAGGATTTCCAACTGGATGGTAGCATTTCGGAAATTTTGTAAGTAGGAAAGAACCATGTCGAAATTTAGTGTGCCAGTTTGGCTATGCTTTACAGATGAATAGGCAGGTGCTTGTTTCGCTTCATATGCTGGTAATGGCTGTGCGTCTTCTTCTGATTGATAGTTTGCAAGCTCTTCTTCTTGTGGACTAGTAACATTTGTTTCTAATGTTTCAGTTGTAATGAATGTTTCCAACGCATCCAAATCCATAGAACCGATTTCTAAATTAGTGGATACGGTAAGTGCTTCAAAATCATCCACTGTTGGCACTGGTGGTGAATATAATAGTTTTTTCTTGCCGCCTTGATCCTTTCCTAACATCCGTTGTCGTTGCTTTCGTTGTTTTTTTGCAAGCTGAAGTGCTTTTTCATATTGATGGCGAACGACTGCGTTCCAGCGGAATCCACAGGCTGCCGAAGTTCTGTTTAGTTTATCCCCAACTTCTTCAAAGGCATTTAACTGTGTGCTCCCTTCTCGCACATGTCTTAAAACTGTTTCTGCTAATAATAGGTCATTTTCTTCTGACCATGCGTCTTGTCTAACTTTCATTGATAACTCAACTCCCAACTTAATCACGATAAATAAATATTTCTAGTCCCATCTTTTCCAGAAACTTGGATGTTTATACAAAAGAAATACAAGGATAGTAGATTTTTTTATAGAATAGAAAAAAGGGAAATTAGCGGATAAAGAGGATGAAAAAAACAGCCGGCGATAAACCGACTGTTTTTAAGATAGATAAGGTGGGAAATCTCTATACGTTTTTTTCGCTTAAAGTTCCTTCGTTTCGAATGAAGAATGCTGAAAGAAAAGCAAATATGCTAACAATAAATCCAAATAGGAAGAGATGGTGAATGCCATCCATAAAGGTTGCGCCACTATTTAGCAAAGATCCCATAATCGTTACGCCAATAGCTGTTCCCATGTTTCGGCAAAACATAAAGAAAGAGGTGGATATACCCTTTTCATGGTTTCCAACTAGTGCCTGGGCACCAATCACACCTACTGTACTTAGTAAGCCGAATGCAAGGCCTTGTACGACCATAAGAATAAATACGTACCAGAAGCCATTTGATTCATTTAATAATACTAATAATATTCCTGAAAGCAGCAATAGTGCATTTCCAATAATTAATAGAATGCGATAGCCATATTTTAATATCCATTTCCCTGCAGGAACAGACATGGCCATCCATCCAACCGATAGGCCAAGGAGAGAAACGCCACTCCATAATACAGACAGCCCTGCCTGATTTTGTAGGAATAATGGAATATAGCTCGATGTTCCAAATAAGGCCAATGTTCCAACAAATCCATTAATAAACATCCAAGTGATCGTCTTATTTTTGAAAATGGATAACGGAACAATAGGAGATGCTTGTCTTTTCTCAAAGAAATAAAAGCTAATTAACAGAAGGACACCTACTATAGCATAAAGATAAAGGTAGTTTTCAAGCACTGTAACTAGTAATAAACAAGTTATTCCGATTCCAAATAGCATTGCTCCGATGTAATCCACCTGTGCCTTTTTCGCCTGATAGACTTCTTTATATGGAATTAAAGTTAGTAGTGCAATAATGCATACTGGTAAATTGATATAAAAAATCCATCTCCAACTCATAAATTCTACAAAGAGAGAACCAAGAGTAGGGGCTAATATGGCGGATAGAGCCCACATGCCAGTAAACAATGCTTGGATTTTCCCTCGCTTCTCAATAGAAAAAAGATCCCCGGCAATGATAGCAGGAAATGGCATCATGAATCCGGCTCCCATCCCTTGCAATGCTCTAAAAATAACTAATTGAGTCATAGTGGATGAGATTCCGCATAGCAGAGAACCAATTAAAAAGACAATAATTCCAAAAGCAAACAGCTTTTTCCGTCCGAATAGATCGGAAAGTCTTCCAGCAATTGGTGATAGAATTGTGCTTGCTATCATATAAGCAGCAAAAGACCAAGCGTACAATTCCGTACCGCCAAGTTCTTCCGCAATAATTGGCATAGTTGTATTCATAATAGTCGTATCAATAGAGGCAATAAGCATTGCAAGAACAATGCTGCACATTACTAATATTCTACTTTTGTTCATTGTAAAACCTCCCTATATTCAAGAGAAAATTATAACGCATATTGATTAATTAATATAGAGAGGCAAGCTAGTTTACAAAAAATATAATGATAGTAGTAAGGGAATGATACTGTAAGGCCAGTGGATTTTCTCCACAAATTCGTCACTATTTTACAATCTTTTGCATCTTGCATTGCTAGTGGAGAAGGGGTAAAATACCATATAGTAATAAGTGAGAATGTTGTCGAATGAATTTTCGATAACGTTATTGGAGAGCAAGTATAGAAAGGGTTGTCCAAATGGCAAACGAATTTCGTGTTTGCGACGATTGTCAGGCAGTGAATTTAAAAACGTTAATACCTCGTTTAAAGCAAATTGATCCAGATGCTAAAATTGATATAGGCTGTCAATCCTATTGTGGGCCTGGTCGTAAAAAAACATTTGCTTTTGTCAATAATCGTCCACTAGCCGCATTAACAGAAGAAGAGTTAATGGATAAAGTCAATGCGAAGCTGAAAAAGTAATGGAAAGCTGTCAATACTTTAATTTTTTGTGTAAAACAACAATGAAAAAGAACAGAGCCTTAGTAAAACAGAGGAGTTTCCACTGGATAGTTATTTTATGGAGAAAGCCATGATTTTTTTCCCTTTTAAAATGCCTACAACGGAACCCTCTTTTTCTATCTTTAGAATATGGAATAACTCTAATTACTAGAATGAATAAAAAATAGCCAATGAACGAAAGAGAGTGAGAAAGATGCCATATTCGACGGATAAGCTAAATGAAGAGAAAGTCTTTAAAGATCCTGTCCATCGCTACATTCATGTTCGCGACAGAGTGATATGGGACTTGATTGGAACAAAAGAATTTCAGCGACTGAGAAGAATTAAACAGCTGGGCACGACCTATCTTACCTTTCATGGTGCAGAACATAGCAGGTTTAATCACTCTCTAGGAGTATATGAAATTGTTAGAAGAATCATTGATGATGTTTTTGAAGGCCGAGAAGAATGGAACAATGACCAAAGGTTGCTTTCTTTATGTGCCGCTCTCCTACATGATTTAGGTCATGGCCCTTTTTCTCATTCTTTTGAAAAAGTGTTTGATCTTGATCATGAAGAATTTACACGCAGAATTATCTTAGGAAAAACAGAAGTCAATAAGGTTTTGACAAAAGTAGAGAAGGACTTTCCTAAAAAGGTTGCAGAAATAATTGCTAAAACCTCCAAGGAAAAACTAGTAGTTAGTTTAATTTCCAGTCAGATAGATGCAGACCGAATGGATTATCTGCTAAGAGATGCATATTTTACAGGGGTTAGCTACGGGAATTTCGATATGGAACGAATTTTGCGTGTAATGCGCCCGCGTGAAGATCAGGCTGTTATTAAAAAAAGCGGAATGCACGCGGTGGAAGACTATATTATGAGCCGTTATCAAATGTACTGGCAGGTCTATTTCCATCCAGTGACAAGAAGTGCGGAAGTAATTCTTACGAAAATTCTACATAGAGCGAAATATTTACACGAGCAATTCTACTCTTTTAAATATCACCCTATTCATTTTTACTCAATTTTTGAAGACGAAACATCGTTAGAAGACTACTTAAAATTGGATGAGGCTATTATTCTCTATTATTTTCAGATGTGGCAAGAAGAAGATGATGCCGTTTTGAAGGATCTCTGCCGCAGGTTTATGAACCGAAATCTTTTTAAATACGTGGAGTTTGATCCAGCTAAAGAGTATAAAAAGCTTCAAGAATTATCTGGTTTATTCCATAAAGTAGGGTTGGATCCGGAGTATTATTTAGTTGTCGATTCTTCGTCAGATCTTCCCTATGATTTTTATCGACCTGGAGAAGAGGAAGAGCGATTACCGATTCATCTATTGATGAAAAACGGAGAAATTAGAGAGCTTTCCAGAGAATCAGAAATTGTTGATAGTATTTCTGGAAAAAGAAGAACCGATCACAAGTTATATTTTCCTAAGGATATTTTAAAGGATGACAGTTCCAAAGGGGAAATAAAAAAACAAATTCGTCAATTGTTGGATATTCAATAGATGTATGTCTTAGGATTAAATGGAGTAGGAGATGACCCAATTTGTTAAAAGATCATGCCAAAGTAATGAAAGCAATTGCTGCTTCGGGCGAAATTATTGGAAGAAAAAAGCTGCAAAAAATGATATATATCGCAAAAAAGCTCGATTTTCCATTTCATGAAAAATATCAGTTTCATTTTTTCGGTCCCTATTCAGAAGAATTAACCTTGCGAATAGAAGAATTATGCAATATGGGTTTTTTGAATGAAGTAAAAGAGAAAAAGGGAGGATATTTCCAATATCGATATACTTTAACCGATAATGGAAAGGAATTTTTGGATCTTAATGAGGTGGAAATGCCTGATTTGTCTCCTTGTCTAGAAGATATGAATGGCCAGAATTCTCGCTTCCTCGAGCTTGTGTCAACCGTTCTTTTCTTTGATAGCCTTCCAAAGGAAGAAGTGAAGGAAAAAGTATTCACATTAAAGGCCAAGCAAAAATATACGGAAGAAGAAATAGAGATTGCATATGCGTATATTGAAAGCCTAAGAGAGAAAAGAAATCATTAAAAAAAGGTCCTGCCATGCAACGATTTGAATTGCTGGACGGGACCTTTTTGAACTCTTTTTACTGATCGCTTAGGCGTTTGCCTGCAACAGCATAATGGTTTGTAGGCATTTCTTCAATAAAGACCACTACTTTTTCCTTTGATGCGCCTGTTGTCTCCACAACTGCTTCTGTTACTTTCTCTACTAAATTTCTCTTTTGATCCTCAGTTCTACCTTCTAACATTTTTACAGTTACATATGGCATTTGTTCAAATCCTCCTTAGTTTTGATTGTAGTTTTTCATATTTCTTGGAAAAGTGCAAGTTTCTAATCAGCGTATATGCATTTAAATAGAGTCTTATGAAGAGGTAACAAAAGAAAATTTTCCTTTCCAATTTAATATCATGTATAATTTTAAAAGGAAACATTACTAGATAGAGAATATTCATTTTCCATAGAAACTGTGTATAGAGGGGAGCTAATCATTTGTTATTTTCGCAAAATTTGGCGGATTTGCCTTATATTATTATTTCCATTGTAGTAGGTTTTACCTTCCATGAATTCGCACATGCATTTGTAGCCTATAAATTTGGAGATCCCACGGCGCAAAAGCAAGGAAGATTAACGCTAAATCCAATCGCTCATATTGATCTCATAGGGGCAATTTTTATCTTAATCGCAGGATTCGGATGGGCGAAGCCAGTACCGGTTAATCGTCATTATTTTAAACGACCAAAATTAGCTGGAGTATTAGTCACTTTAGCAGGTCCTGTCAGTAACTTAATACTAGCTTTTCTTGGCTTTATCATTATTGCAATATTAATAAAGTTACAAGTACCAGCGGGAAGTAATTTTGATTTATATCCGTTTTTTGAAATTTTTGTTTATATGAACTTATTACTTTTTGCTTTTAATTTGCTTCCTTTGCCCCCTTTAGATGGTTATCGAATTATTGAAGATCTCGTTTCCTCGCGGGTAAGAGCAGCGATGTCCAAGTATGAGGTTTATGGATCTATTTTATTTATTGTATTAATTGTTACAGGTTTATCAAGCTATACGATATTCCCTTGGATTGAAGTGATACGATACTTTTTTCTATCGCTGTTTAATCAATTGTTCTTTTGATTTTGCAGAGGATAAAAGTCGGCTTTATATACACGACAAATAAAAAATCGTCAAGCTATACCAATCCGCGATCATTTATAATAAATCGCAAAAGGAGTATGAACATGGAAGAAAAAAAGAAGAAAACAATAGGCTTTAATATTATTAAAAATGACCCAACCGATGGGCATAAAGGCTTTGGAATTGGCAGTCTTAGTTTAGAAAATGTATCTCCTGTTATTATTGATGTAGAAGAGGGAGAAGCCATCGTTGATATCGGCGCCATGCATGCAAGAAGTGCAGTGGAACGTGGCATCAAATTTTTGAAAACAAAAGAAGAGGTTCCTAATGGTAAGCCTTACTGGTTAGTCTGGGTGACAATTGACCGTAAGCCTGAAGGTCCTTATTATGCTGGTGTAACAGCATGTGAAATGACTGTGGATCGTTCTATTCGCAGGGGTTATAAGTCTCTTCCAGAGCATGTGAATAAGATGGATAAAAGTATGAAAAGACATATTATGGTCGATCATATGGATGAGAAGTCTAAAAAGGTGCTGGCAGATTTTTTGAAAAAACATGATCAGCGACTATGGGATAACTCTGTAGAACAGCTGAAACAAGACTTATCCCCTTCTTAACTATTGAGAAATGAAATTTTCTCTTTAGTAAATTAATTTTTTGAAAATGTTGACAAAAGAAAAGAAAAATCGATAAACTAAAAGGGAATAAAAAATAAAAAGCCCTTTTAAAGGAGATTGTTTTATGAGTGTGAGTGTTCTTAACTAACCGTTAATTATATACGGCCTTGAATTTTGTTAAAAAACTGGGAATATACCGGTTTATTTAGCATGTGTATTTCAAGGAAGGTTAAGAATAAGCCTCATAGCAAGCAATAGATGATAAAAAGCTATGGCATATTTGTCATAGTTTTTATTTCTTTATTGCAAAGGATCTCCTAATCCGGCACTTTAAAGCGGATAGGTCTACCCCAAAAAGCTAGTGTGAGCGTTTGTTCACGCTGGCTTTTTCTATTTTTAAGGGCTATTTGAAGAAAAATAGGAGGAATTAAAATGAATCAACAGGCATTTGAAGTATTAGGTTTTTATAAAATTTTAGAAGAGATAGAATCCTATGCCAAAACAAATTTAGCGAAAAAGACAATACGAAAACTGCGGCCGCTGCAGGATAAAGGAAGAATGGAGCAGTCAATCAAGGAAATAGAAGAGGCTATGAAAATCATAGAAATATCTAGTAGTGTGCCGATTCATACACTTGATGAAATGTCTATTTATTTAAGCCAAGCAAAAAAAGGGATTTATATTCGAGCAGATCAATTTCCGTTTGTTATTTCCTTTTTGGAACATTGTACCAAGCTTAAACAATTTATGAAGGATAAGGAATATGCGGCACCAAATGTCTCGCTTTATGTTCAATCCATTCCTGATGTTAGAGAGCTTACAGAGGAAATAGCAAGATGTATTAGACATAGTAATGTGGATGATTATGCTTCTAGTGATTTAGCCTATTTAAGAAGACAGCTGTCCATCCTGACAGATCGAGTAAAAGAAAAAGCGAGTCAATTAGTGAAATCGAAAAAATATACGGGCTATCTTCAGGACAAAATTGTTTCAGAGCGTAACGGTCATTTGACCCTCTCTGTAAAAAGAGAATATCGAACGAAAATCCAAGGTAGTGTACTGGATACATCCGCATCTGGAGCGACGGTATTTATTGAGCCAATTGAACTTGCTGACATGCAAGCAGAAATCGAAACCATGAAGCTAGCAGAAGAATCTGAAGTAGAAAGAATTCTATATGAATTAACGGAGAAGCTCTTGGCTGAGGAAGAGGCCATTAATTTAGCAATAGAAACGATGCACTATTATGATGTTTTATTTGCGAAAGCAAAATATAGCCGAGTAATTGCTGCAAAGCCGCCTTTCTTATCAGAAGATTATACGATTTATTTAAAAGAGGCTCGTCATCCAATGCTTGGAGACAAAGCAGTTCCTTTAACTATTTCATTTGGAGAAGAGCATCGTGCCCTTGTTATTACAGGACCAAATACAGGTGGGAAAACAGTCACATTAAAAACAATTGGTTTATTAACAATGATGGCTCAATCTGGCTTATTAATTCCAGCGAAAGCAGGGAGTAAAATCGCCATTTTTCAACATATATTTGTGGATATAGGCGACGGACAAAGTATTGAACAAAATTTAAGTACATTTAGCTCCAGATTAGTAAATATAATTGATATCTTAAGAACAACCAATGACCGATCCCTTGTATTGCTTGATGAGCTAGGATCAGGGACCGATCCCGGAGAAGGTATGGCTCTTGCTATTGTCATTTTAGAACAACTTTATCAAAAAGGAGCAACCTTATTTGCGACCACTCACTATAGCGAGATGAAAGAATTTGCAGATCAAACAGAAGGCTTTTTAAATGGAACAATGGAATTTGATATCAATACATTGCGACCAACATATAAACTATTACTGGGACAAAGCGGAAGAAGCCAGGCATTTGAAATTGCAAGTAAATTAGGCCTGCACCCTAAGCTCATTGAAAAGGCGCACCAGATAACGTATAAAACATTTCGGAATTTCCATCATGAACAGAATTTAAAGGAGCTGGATTTTCAGCAGCAAATTGTAATCAATAAATACGCGCGAAAGGCAGTAGAGAAAAAAACGACTAATACCCTTCCATCCCGGGAGCCTATTTTTGAGAGAGGAGATAATGTGATTCTTACAGAGACGGATGAAATGGGAATTGTTTATCAAGGTCCTGATGTACAAGGAAGATATATAGTGCAGGTTCGACAGGAAAAAAGAACCGTGAACCAAAAACGATTAAAGCTCTATATAAAAGGAACAGAGCTATATCCGCAAGATTATGATTTCGATATTATTTTTAAATCGAAAGAATATCGGAAAATAAACAAGCAGCAAAAAAGAAAGCATATAGAAGATGTATGGCTTGAGGAGGAATAGGTGATAGAACCGTTGTCTGAGTCCTGTGGGGAGAGGAAGTAAGGGGAAAGGGAGTAGAGGGGAGCTTTACCCTGTTGCACCTAAACAAAAAAGCATACTACACTCAAAAGAGCTGGTAGTATGCTTTATCAAGTTCCTTCTACCACGGTAAAATTCGTTTATACCATGGTACTTTTTCTTTTGCTTTGTCCTTATTTGCTGGTTTTTCCTTAGAGTCTTCTTTTGGTAAATCAGCACAAAATTCTGTTGGTACAGTATCTTTAGTAAAGTACATCATTCTTTTTGTATCACATGCAGCTGATGCGAGTTTGCCGCTCTTAGGATCGATATAAACGCCAACAGTACCTTTAGTTGGTGTAAATCCTTTGATCGGCTCTTTTTTTAAACTATGTTCCATAAACTGAACCCAAACTTTCTTTGCATATGTTTTATCGGCTGCTAACGTTATAGGCTCTCCCTGATCATAGCCTGTCCAAACAGCGGATACTAGCTGTGGAGTATAACCAATCATCCAACTGTCTGATTCAGTGGAGCCAGATTTTCCTGCATAAATTCTTGTGATGTCGTCTTTAATAGTACTTCCTGTTACAGAGGCATAGCCATTAAGAGTAGGGTCAAACATGCCTGTCATCATTTGATTCATCACAAACGTTAAATCCGTATCTAAAATCTTTTCTGGTTTTGTCTTATGTTCATAGAGAATCTGCCCATCATTTGTCTCAATTTTTGTAATGAAAACAGGAGATACCCTATTTCCTCCGTTGGCAAATATACTATAGGCATTTGCCATATCAATCACACGAACATTAGACGTTCCAAGAGCGAGAGATGGAACCTCTTGTAAATCGGTTGTAATGCCGAATTTCTTGCCTGTTTTTACCAATGTATCTTGCCCTAAAAAAAGATGGGTTTTAACCGCATAAACATTATCAGAGACAGCTAGTGCCTGTGCCATGGTAATATTTCCATCGGCATATTGATTGTTAAAATTATGCGGGGTATATGGATCTCTCCCATCATCAAAGCGAAAGGTTGTTTGTTCGCTGCTCATCATCGTAGCCGGTGTAAATCCATGTTCAAGAGCTGCATAATACAATAAAGGCTTGATCGTCGAACCAGGTTGCCGAGTTGCTTGAATTGCTCTGTTAAATGGACTTTCTTCATAATCTTTTCCACCTACCATTGCCTTAACGTGGCCTGTAGCTGGATCCATGGCAACGAAGCCAATTTGTATATTACTATCCTTATTTATCGTCTGGTTAATCGTTTCCTCTGCTATTTTTTGCTGCTCTGTATTCAAGGTTGTATACACTCTTAATCCACCTAATTGAATCGTTTTATCATCTAAATGAAGCTGGTTTTTTAGAATGCTTTTTACAGTATCTTGAAAATAAGGAGCTGTTTCGACACTAGCATTTGGAAATTTTCCTACTAACGACAGTTTTTCCGTTAAAGCTAACTGCTTATCCTCTTCTGTTATATATCCATTTTCAATTAAGGAATTTAGGATGATGCCCTGTCTTTTTTTCGCATTCTCCATCGATGAAAAAGGAGAATATATACTAGGTCCCTTCGGAATACCAGCAAGCATGGTTGCCTCTCCTAATGTTAGTTCGGAGGCCTTTTTTCCAAAGTAGTATTGGCTTGCAGCCTCTGCTCCATATGCTCCATGACCATAATAAATGGTATTGATATAGCCTTCTAGAATTTCATCCTTTGTATAGAATATTTCTAATCGAAGTGTATAAAATGCCTCTGCAATTTTTCGCTTCCACGTCTTTTCATGCTCTAAAAATAAGTTTCGAGCATATTGCTGGGTTATTGTGCTCGCGCCTTGAACTTTTGCCATTGCTCTTATGTCGGCTAAAATAGCACCGCCAATTCGTTTATAGTCAAAGCCGTGATGAGAATAAAAGTTTTTATCTTCAATAGAAACAGTAGAGTCTACTAAATAGGGACTAACATCATCAATGGATACCCAATACCTTTTCTGTCCATTGCTGCTTTCGCCAATAATGCTGCCATCATCTGAATAGTAGATTGTTGACTGAGAAACAGCTAGCGGTGGAGGACCTAGTGTACGAGCATATACATATATACCGATAAAAATCATGCTTGCGGTTATCATGAAAAGAAGTCCTAATATAATCAATAGACGTAAATATTTCCCAGAGTTTTTAAGTTTATTTACAATGACTTCCAAAACATGACACCTCCTAAGTAGAACCTTCTTTGTTCTTTTATCGCATTAATGAAAGATAAATAGATAAAACTAGTATGTGGTAAAGATTGGCGTTTTAAACATTTTTATCATGGAATATAAAAAAAAATCTTTGCTTTTATACGAATATCCACTATACTTTTTTCGTGTTTGTTATTTGTTTGATTGGGAAGTATAAAAAGAAGATTGTACTCACAAGAAATGAAGAAACTAGGAATGTTTAGCATATAAGAAACTTTATACCAATCAAATGAATGGAGGATATGTCAATGGGAATTTGGTTTACAGAGAAGCAGACCGACGATTTTGGAATCACTATGAAAATCAAGCGTACATTACATACAGAACAAACACCGTTTCAAAAGTTAGATATGGTAGAAACAGAAGAATGGGGAAATATGCTATTATTGGACGATATGGTGATGACTTCTGTTAGAGATGAGTTTGTTTACCACGAAATGGTAGCACATATTCCACTGTTTACACATCCCAATCCTGAGTATGTTCTAGTTGTTGGCGGTGGGGACGGCGGGGTTATTCGAGAAGTTTTAAAGCATCCTAGTGTCAAAAAAGCGACGCTTGTTGATATTGATGGTAAAGTAATTGAATATAGTAAGAAGTTTCTACCAGAGATAGCAGGTAAGCTGGATGATCCAAGAGTAGATGTACAAGTAGGCGATGGGTTTATGCATATTGCCAAAAGCGAGAAGAAATACGATGTTATTATGGTTGATTCCACAGAACCAGTGGGTCCAGCTGTTAATCTGTTTACAAAGGGCTTTTATGCAGGAATAGCGAAAGCGTTAAAGGACGATGGACTTTTTGTTGCTCAAAGTGACAATCCTTGGTTTAAAGGAGAGCTCATTCGTTCCGTGCAAAGAGATGTAAAGGAAATATTCCCGATAACCAGATTATATATCGCCAATATTCCGACGTATCCAAGTGGCATGTGGGCATTTACAATTGGATCTAAACAGTATGATCCATTAAATGTTCCAGAAAGTCGCTTCCATTCGATAGAGACAAAGTATTATACGAAAGAGTTACACAAAGCAGCCTTCATCTTACCAAAGTTTGTTCAAGATCTCTGTGAAGGGGATAACAGCAAATCAAGGGAATGATTGGACTGCCTTTGAATAAAAAGGAGAGATGACTAATGCGTTTTGATGAATCGTATTCAGGAAATGTATTTATTAAAAGTTTTCCAAATTATGAAGAAAGCCAAGTAGTATTGTATGGTATGCCAATGGACTGGACCGTTAGCTTCCGTCCTGGCTCCCGTTTTGGCCCAGCAAGAATTCGAGAGGTTTCTGTTGGGTTAGAAGAATACAGCCCTTATTTGGATAGAGAGCTTGAGGAAGTAAAATATTTTGACGCAGGGGATATTCCTTTACCATTTGGAAATCCACAACGCAGCTTAGATATGATTGAAGAATTTGTGGACAAAGTATTAGGTGATAATAAATTTCCGCTTGGAATGGGAGGAGAGCATTTAGTATCGTGGGGCGTGTTCCAAGCAATGTATAAAAAATATCCGGATTTAGCTATCATACATATGGATGCCCATACAGATCTTCGCGATGAATATGAAGGAGAGCCATTGTCTCATTCCACGCCGATCAAAAAAGTAGCCAATTTAATTGGTCCCAAAAATGTATATTCATTTGGGATTCGTTCTGGAATGAAAGAAGAGTTCCAGTGGGCGAAAGAAGTAGGGATGCATATTTCTAAGTTTGAGGTGCTAGAGCCATTAAAAGAAATCTTGCCAACACTTGCAGGCAGACCTGTATATGTAACCATAGATATTGATGTCTTAGATCCAGCGCATGCCCCTGGAACAGGTACGGTGGATGCAGGAGGAATTACTTCAAAAGAATTATTAGCATCCATTCATGAAATAGCGCGCTCTAATGTTCAGGTAGTTGGAGCGGATTTAGTTGAAGTGGCGCCAATTTACGATCCATCTGAGCAAACAGCGAATACAGCAAGTAAATTAATCCGTGAAATGATTTTAGGGTTTGTAAAATAATATAATTTTAATAAGCTGGGACATAGTTTCCAGCTAGAAATAAAGTCAAACAATTGTACGAAAGATTTCATATGGTTGTTTGGCTTTATTATTAGACATTTTAAATTCAACCATTAACTTTAGAAAATGACTAGGAAAATATTGTAGCTTTGTAATGTGGTTATTAAGAAACTGAAATAGTGTTCTGCTAGACTATATATGGAGCATTTGGCGTATGCTTGTCCATGAAAAGGAGGGCATCATATTACATAGGGAGAAGGATGAAAATGGGGAAAAGGATTTTTGTTCTAATAGTAGGGGTAATGGTTTTATTTGCGGGCTTTCATTCAGTAAATACGGTACAAGCTGCTAGTAAAAAAACGAAATATGTGACAGCAAGCACTCTTAATATAAGAAGTGGTCCAGGTACTTCTTATAAAGTAGTGATAACCGTTAAGAAAAATCAGGCTGTAACAGTAACCCAAACAAAAGGGTCTTGGGATAAAGTGACAGTTGGAAAGAAAACAGGCTGGGCTTCTAACAAATATTTAACGACAAAAAAGCCAGCAGCAAAGGCAACGACATCTACAAAAACGATGTATGTTACAGCAAGTACGTTAAATGTGAGAAGTGGTACAGGAACCAACTATAAAGTAGTTGCGACAGTCAAAAAAAATCAATCTTTAAAAGTATCACAAACAAAGGGATCTTGGAGCAAGGTAACGGTGGGCAGCAAAACAGGCTGGGCATCAAGTAAATACCTAACAACCAAAAAACCCGCAGAACCAAAAAATTTAGCAGCTGGCCTAAAAACAGTAGGAAAGAATAAACAATTGATTCTTGTTACTTCAAATGGCTATAATATATCCTCTGCTGAGATTCGCACTTTTGAAAAAAATAAAAAGGGTGAATGGATTCCGGTTTTAACGACAACTGGACATATTGGGAAATATGGCTTTACTTCAAATATGAGTGAAGGCGGCAAAAAATCACCCATTGGGAAGTTTACGATCGGAACAGCGTTTGGTACACAAAAAAATCCTGGGACAAAATTACCTTATCGAAAGATAACCAATGATGATGTCTGGGTAGATGATCCGAAATCTAAGCTATATAACACATGGCAGTCGAAAAAGAAAACAAAAGGTCAATGGAAAAGTGCCGAAAATATGAATGTGCCGGCATACAAATATGGATTTGTTATTGACTACAATACAAAGCGAGTTCCTAATAAAGGAAGCGCAATTTTCTTCCATATTGCAAATAGTTATACGCTAGGCTGTACAGCAACTTCAGAAGCAAACGTTGTGAAGGTTTTAAAATGGCTGGATCCATCTAAAAATCCTGTGATTATCCAAACACCAATCAAGGAACTAAGCAACTATTAAAGCGAAAACCTGCAGATTGTACTGTAGGTTTTTTACATATAGGGTTATGTCAAGAGAGAATATCTTCGTTCTTTTACGAACCATCTTGCACTTCCCCTTTAAAAAATTTATACTTATAAAGTTACACAGTAAATGAAAAGGAAGTGTTGTCGTTGTCTCAACCATCAGGGCAACAAGTGCCTGTAAAATTACACGTTACAACACATATATATAACGGGAAAAATAAAGAAAGTATTGAGTGGATTGGGTTTGGTCAATACTTAGAAAAAGATACTAGTAAATATATAAAATATGAAGAAATCATAGAAGAAGGTACCATCAAAACAATTATTAAAATCACAGAAAAGGAAGGATTAATCCTTCGAAGTGGAGCAGTCAAAATGCGCCTTCCTTTTCTTATTAATAAACAAAAGGTCGGCAGCTACGAAAGTCCTTACGGTGTATTTCAGCTAGTTACCGATACAAAGAGACTGGCGCTAGAAGTGGAACAGCAAGCAACCACAGGTTCATTAGATATTTTATATGATTTAAAGATGCAAGGAAGCAATAATGGAACCTATCATATGACTATTTCATTTAAGGAGGAGACAGAGTAAAAATGAATATTGTAGATCAAATAAAGGACAAGCTAAAGGAAGAAATTAAACAAAGCGTCATAAAAGCTGGATTAGCAGCAGAAGAACAAATTCCCGAAGTAATATTGGAGTTGCCAAAGGATAAAGCCCATGGTGATTATTCTACAAATATGGCGATGCAATTAGCGAGAGTTGCCAAAAAAGCGCCAAGAATGATTGCAGAGGCGATTATTGAGAATTTCGATCAAACGAAAGCTTCTATTAAAAAAGTTGAAATAGCAGGTCCAGGTTTTATCAATTTTTATATGGATAATAGCTATCTAACGGATTTAATTCCAACTATCCTTAAAGCAGGAGAGCAATATGGACAAACTACAGTTGGAAATAATGAAAAAGTACAAGTGGAGTTTGTTTCAGCTAACCCAACTGGCGACCTTCACTTAGGTCATGCGCGTGGGGCGGCTGTAGGAGATTCTCTTTGCAATATCTTAGACAAAGCTGGCTATGATGTTTCAAGAGAATACTATATTAATGATGCTGGTAACCAAATTAATAACTTAGCATTATCGGTAGAAGCGCGTTATTTCCAAGCATTAGGGATGGAAAAAGAAATGCCGCAAGATGGCTATCATGGAGAAGACATTATCGGAATCGGGAAAAAGCTAGCAGAGGAATATGGGGATAAGTATGTCCATGTTTCAGAACAGGAACGTTTTGATTTCTTCCGTGAATACGGTCTGAAGTATGAAATGGCTAAATTAAAACAAGATTTAGAAGATTTCCGTGTGAAATTTGATGTGTGGTTCTCCGAAACATCTCTTTATCAAAATGGAAAGATTGATATAGCGTTAAACAAATTAAAGGAAAATGGCTATATTTTTGAACAGGATGGAGCGACATGGTTACGTTCTACTGATTTTGAAGATGATAAAGACCGTGTGCTTATTAAAAATGACGGCTCTTTTACGTACTTATTGCCAGACATCGCATATCATAAGGATAAATTAGATAGAGGCTTTGAAAAGCTTATTAATATTTGGGGTGCAGACCATCATGGTTACATTCCTCGTATGAAAGCTGCAATCCAAGCATTAGGATATAACAAAGAAGCATTAGAAGTGGAAATTATTCAGCTTGTTCACTTATATAAAAATGGCGAAAAAATGAAGATGAGTAAGCGTACAGGGAAAGCTGTAACAATGAGAGACTTAGTAGAAGAAGTAGGGCTAGATGCAACTCGTTATTTCTTCGCCATGAGAAGTGCGGATACGCATTTAGATTTTGACTTAGATCTCGCTGTATCCCAATCGAATGAAAACCCAGTATATTATGCACAATATGCCCATGCTCGTATTTCAAGTATCTTGAGACAAGGAAAGGAACAAGGAATCGAGCTGACCGATGAGCTGAATGCTGCATTAATTACGGCGGAAAAGGAATTTGACTTATTAAAGAAATTAGGAGAGTTCCCGCAGGCAGTAGGAGAAGCAGCATTAAAGAGAATGCCGCACCGTATTACGAATTATATTTACGATTTGGCATCAACTTTCCATAGCTTCTATAACGCTGAAAAAGTTTTAGATGCAGATAACTTAGAAAGAACAAAAGCACGTTTAGCATTAATCCAAGCAGCGCAAATCACATTAAGAAATGCCTTGGCGCTTATTGGCGTATCTGCACCAGAAAAAATGTAATAAATCAAAAGGAGGAAAGCGAAAATAGATGCTTTCCTCCTTTTAATAGTATTTCTTCAACATTTGCAAGGCATTCGATTTTTTTCTTTTGGTATTAAAAAAGGTAAGGAGAAGAGATTTAACATTTTCCTATTCCTATAATCCTCTTCAGTATTTGTAAGATCATATAAGAAATAAATAACGAGATGATGAAATTGAGTATTATATTAGCATTGCTGGCAGCTTCGATCATCATCAGCATTTTTATTTGGCTTTATACCGCGCGAAGCATTACAACCCACGTCCAGATAGGGCGTGGGGTTAATGATTTCTATATAAGGGTATTTTCACTCGCACTTCTCCGCCGCCCTCTATCGTGTTTCCAAGAGTCAGTTCTCCATTATGGAGATTCACAGCATTTTTTGCGAAGGTCAACCCCATTCCATAATGACCTTTAGACTGACGGGCCTTGTCATCCATGTAAAAAAGTTCTGTTGCTTTTTTTAGCCCGCTTTCCGAAAATCCATTTCCTGTGTCTTTTACCAAAAAGTAAAGAGTATCAGAATCGCATTCCGCATGCACCGAGACAGTCCCATCTTCTGGTGTATAATCAACCGCGTTTGTTAAAATATTCAATAACGCTCTATGTAACAGCTGCCAGTCAATTTCCGCCTCTTTCTTGAGATTTTCTTTTTTAAATGAAATAGTTATTTTCTTATTCCCTTTATAGGCGGATATATCTTTCTGCAGAGTTTCTGTCAGCTTATCTATAAAGGCTTTCTCCAAATGAATAGTTAAGGAATCCTCCGTTCTTGAAAGATAAATAAGCTGAGAAATATATTGTTCAATTTGATTTCCTGCTCCAAGAATATACTTTGTATACTCAGCTTGTTCTTCGTTTTGAATAGATAAGCTGAGTAATTCAGCATTTCCTTTAATAATGGTAATCGGGATTTTGATATCATGTGCCAAAGCACCAATTTGCTCTTTCTTATTTTTTTCTAACCGCCACTGGGCCTCGAGTGATGACCGAAGAGCATCTCTCATTTCAATTAAGGAGTCAATTACATCATCAAATTCCTTAATATGTGTAAATTCGGGGGTGAACTGCAAATTTTGCTCTTTTATATATCGAGTAATTACATTCAGTGTTTCAAAATGTTTTCTTAATCTATTAGCAAAGTACGTTGTTATAATAGAAATGTCTATAATGAGCAAGATTATCAAAATACTGATACTCGTTAATTCATAATTAGGAAGGTATTTTCTTAATAAAGGTGAGCTGAAATCTGCCCGTAATGAATATTGCAAAATACAATACTCATTTTTTCTTTCTATAATCAAATATCCTTTTTGTTTATAATTGACATACGGTTTTTTTTCAAGCTTCTTTTTTACCAGGTTCAGATCTGTTTCTTTAATAGTTCCAGCTGTTTTTTGTTTTGTTTCTTTATCTAGGAGGGCAAATGACATCGTATCAGGAATCACATCAGCAGTTACTTTATCTACATGTTCCAGCTTCGGCGCAAGTTTCTCTGCTTCTTGTTCATTATAATTTGCTGGATGTGAGAAGCCCATATTCATAGCGATGGTATTCATAAATAAATAGAGCAGAGCAAGTACAATCAAACTAATACATAACGCAGCTATATACTTTATCAGTTCTCTAAGAAGTGTTTTTTGGCCATTAAAATTTATTCCCATTTGTACCCGAATCCCCATACCGTTTTGATAGGGTCTGCATTATGCTCTTTACATTTTCTGCGAATCGTTCTGATAAACTCAGTAATTGTTGAATACAAGGCATTCCCCTCTAGTCCATATATCTCCTCGTAAATTTGTTCTCTTGAAAAAGTTCTCCCTTTATGTTGAGCTAAAAATTCAAATATTTTATATTCATTTTTTGTTAAGTTAAGTTTTTGATTATTGATAAATACTTCTTTACTATCAAAATGAAATAAAAAACCAGAGATGACTCTTTTCGATTGATGTTTGTCTCTCCGTTCCCTTCTTAAGTGAGCATTAACTCTAGCACTAAGCTCTCTAACGCCGAACGGCTTTGTAATATAATCATCTCCGCCAGTAATGAGGCCTTTGATTATCGCTTCCTCTTCAGTTTTAGCCGTGAGGAATAATATGGGACAATCCACCAAAGGCCGTATCTGTTTACATAGCTCAAAACCGTCAATGTCCGGCATCATAACATCAAGCAAAATTAAATCATATCCTTGAAATAAATCAGGCGGCTGGCCTTTAACACGATCTAAAGTGTCGACTTTATGCTGATCACGGCGCAAAATATTTTGTATCAGTGCAAGAATATCTTTTTCATCATCGACAGCAAGGATTTTTGCCATTTTCCATCCCCCTCATGCTATTCAAACGTTTTTCTGCCTTCCCATCTGCTAAACCATATTAGACTGGCAATAATTATACATACTGTACCAAAAACAACAATAAATACCGCTGAATTTATTTCATGCATTAATAAAGAATAATTCCCTTTTTCTATAAAATGGAGAACCCCATTTAAACCTGATAATCTAATACTCCAAGCCCAAGGGTTATATTTCCATATCGCATCTCCTAATCCAGTATTCATGAGAGCTGTCAAAAGCAGGCCCGCTCCGCCTATCAGAACAGAAGCACCCATTCCAAACATACAGCTGATAAAAAAATAAATAACATATAGAACGACACTGCCCGCAACCAGCCAGGCAGCACCTGTTATAAAAATATCATAAGGCAAATCCGGCACATTTAAAATAAATGTTAATCCCATTATATAAAGGAAAAGCGCTATGCCAATTGAGCAAAGTTCCATGAGAAGAAGCATTAACATTTTACTAGCATAAGCAATAATTTTCGGAGATGTGCCTCCCAGCAACACTTGGAATTTTCCAGCCTGTTCTTCTAAAGATGCGGTCATGCCGCATAAAACCCCTATGAGCAGCGGTAATGCAATAGCAATAGCTTCCATAAAAGATTTATACAAATGAAATTGGCTTTGGTCTCTTCCATAAAAATACAGGATTAACACACCTGAACAAACTATAGGGATAATGAAATGCAGCCACATAAAGGAGGTGTGCCTGTTTTTTTGAAAATCAGCTTGTAAACACCTCAAAAGCAGTCCCACTTTACATCGCCCCCTGCTTTTTTCTTCTGTAATCAATGGAAGGAGCAAATGAACGGCTGGTTAAAAACGCTATTAACAAAAATAATAGTACAGAAATCAATATAGCGGGAGGGACGACCATCCAACTCAACAAAGGATTATTTTTTTCAAGCAACAGACCGTTAGGGTGAATACCTATTGTTGGACACATCATTCGGATTGGCCAGCTCCACGGAATAAACCACCAAAAAGAGCGAGATGCCGGCATTATTCCCAAAACAAATGTTCCTATGAGATTTAACATTACTGCTATTGTAAGACCCCACTTTTTGGCAACAAATAAACAAAGTGGAATTTGCCAAAGGCTTGTTACCCAAAGCAATAAACTTGCGGCAACTGTAGAAAGCGTAACAATGGCAAAATCAGCTAAAACGAATCCCATAAGTAACATAAACACTAAAAATACAATTTGAGATAATAACGAATAAACCATAATAATGACAATCTTAGAATACCATAATCTCCCCAAATCAATAGGCAATGAATATGTGCCATTATAATTAGAGGCTTTTTTTTCTTTTTGATGAGATAACGAGCAAAGTAAAGCAATCATCACTGGCATAAAAATAATAGACCACCAGTTAAAAGTACCGGAAACAAAAAATTGAATGTTCATTAAAAAAGAAAAACCTATATTAAGGAGCGGTACAAAGATAATCATTTTTCTAGAAAAAGTCCGTTTAAACTTCAGGTTTTCGGCCTTCATATAATTTATCATCTTTTTACACCCTCTTTTTCACGGCTTGCCTTTACAACTTCCATAAACAAATGCTCTAAATCATCAGTCTTATTTATTTCGCCCTGGTATCCAAGGTGACCGCCGATGATAATCCCAATATGATCTGCTATTTGCTCTACTTCTGAAAGGATATGACTAGATAAAATCACGGTTATTCCTTCTTGAGGAAAAGAGCGGATAAGGTCTCGGAGCTCCTGAATACCGATTGGATCTAGCCCGTTCGTAGGCTCATCAAGAATTAATAATTTAGGATGATTTAATAAAGCAATAGCAATCCCCAGCCGCTGCCTCATCCCCATAGAAAACTGGCCTGCTCTTTTCTCACCAGTATGCTGCATATCTACAGTCTTTAGCACACTGTGTATACGCTCTTCAGATAGGCCCAGCAGCGTGGCATGTACTTTTACATTTTCAAATGCTGTTAAATTATCGTAAATGGGCGGAGCTTCTATTAAAGATCCAATATTTTGCAAATCAGAACGATCCCATTTATGTCCGTCGAAGAAAACCTCACCAGAAGTCTTCCGTAAAATTCCTGTCAATATTTTAAGTGTTGTCGATTTCCCAGCTCCATTTGGTCCAAGCAGACCATAAATGCTGTTTTTTTGAACAGTTAGTGAAACATCTGAAACAGCTGTTTCCTTGCCAAACTTTTTTGTAAGACTTTTGGTTTCTAATAGGACTGCACTCATTTCACACTCTCCCTTATTCCTTTTCATTCTTAATCAAAACCGCCCGATAATACTCGTGATTAAACTCAACGATGATTTCATCTTTGGCATCGACGTCTTCGTTTGCACTGTAAACCTTCCCATATCGTAAAGGTTTTTTCTCTCTGATATCATCAGGGTCAAGAGAGATATACGGTTCTTTCAGTTCTTCTTCCGACCATCTCTTTCCGTCGCTATCTACAAAGAAAGTTTTGCCTATTGCCCCTATGACTTTTCCTTTTGTGTCTTCATCAACTTTATCTTTCAGCTGATAAAGTTTTTCGTTGTAGACCACTTGAGCGAATTTTCCCTTAGCAATCAAACTCTCCATTGTTTCAGCTGTTTCGTTTTCGTTACCCTCAGTAAAATGCATTGTTTTTTTTTGTTTCTTCAATGGTTTTATCTTTAAACTTTGTTAATGATTGACATGCAGATAACATAAGTAAAACAATAAAACAGCATGAAATGTTTATACATCTTCTTAAAAACATATACACCACCTCAATCTTATGACTTTTCCCCCTGTGCGTGTCTATGTGGGATGTTGATTATTCTAGAATACTTTTATCAAAATTTAATCAAGATACATTTCTAACTGGAAACTCAAAACATTTGGGCTACTGGCAATACGATCGACTTGTCCAAATAAAAAGGGGGATAGATGAGATTCAAATATATTTTCTTTCTCAAAATTTTTGTGTCTTGATCAATAAAGGTTTTTTAATATCCCAATACTTGTTCAATAAATAATCTTTAAGGTTATACAATTTTAATTCTTTAAAAGAAAAATTATGTGGAGTATATAAATGATATCCAAGATTTTCTTTCTGCACTGCCTGTTTCCAAAGTATAAAAAATTCCTGCTGTCCAATTTTCAAGAAATAAAATAGAGAAATGACTGGAATCACCAATAAGGATAGTTTAGACTTTGGATTCCATGACATAAAAAACGTAATTAAAAGTATAGAAAATAGATTATTCAAGAACGGAAGGGGAGGAAAGTGCCGGTAGAAAGAAATAGATTAGACGTGATTACGTCTTGCAGTATTATGGTCAAAAACGATTATTTCCTTAATCAGCTTGCGCTGGAAATCGGAGTCTTACCCGCCGCATTGAGCCGCTTGCTAAATGGAGAAAGTGAAGTGTATTCAGGCTGCGGCTGATCACCACAGACCCTTTTTCTTAAAAATTAATTAAACCCCGAACAATTATACGAATATTTTTTTTAGTGTGTACGTATAATTATTCGGGGTTATATTTGATTGAAATACTTATTATGCTTAATTAATAACCCACTTATCCTTTAAAAATAGCATTCTGCCAATCAGAAAGGAAATAACGATAAAGACTAAATTTGATCCTAGGGTAAGAAGCAAATGCTGATAAATTATTTCCCCGAATATTAACTCTTTTAGAGTGCTAAATACATTAACAAAAGGAATAATAAAATGGTTAGTAGTTAATTCATTTATTCCAGTAGTTGATAAAAGCATCATTGGAAAAATAGTCAGAAGCAGTATCGGTGTGCTATAGCTTTGAGCCTCTTTAATCGTCTTACCAATAATACTAGTAATCATAAGCAATGAAGCAATTAACATAGAGTAAATAATCGTCATAACCAAAGCGAATAAGATAATTAATGCAAAATTATCATGCACAGGAACAGCATTTTTTAAATTTTCCGTAAAAAAGGCAATTTCAAGCACAACTACCAGCAAAGTGATCAAACCAGTTAAAACCCCAATGGTGGTGATAGTTAACCATTTAGAAATAACTAAAGTTGAACGCTTTACGGGAGTCATTAATAATGCCTCCATTGTTTTCTTTTCTTTTTCTCCTGCAAACAGATCCGCAGCGGCAGGAGAAGCTCCGACTCCTAAAGCTAATGATAGGATTAATGGAATAAGCATAGCGACTAAATTAATGGTTGGGTCCTCTGCAGAAATTTCTTGTTGTTCAATAGAGAAAGGCTGTACAATCGAACTTTCGACACCTGCTTCATTTAATCGTTCTGTTACCACCATCTTTTCGTATTCATTTAATGCATTCATAACAATCGAAAGTAACGTAGAAGATTTTTCACTAAAGGAATCTCCAATGAGAACGATATTGGTATTTTCTCCTTGGCTGAGTTTTTCGCTAAAACCATTCTCTATCAGTATGGCAGCCTGTGCATCTCCGTCTTTTACCATTTTTTCGGGATTATCAGAATCTATTAATTCAATGTTTGTATAAGCAGCTAAATTAGCTTTCATCTCTTCGTTTATATTTGTTGGAATGGCTAATTGGTAGGTGTCTCCTTCATCACTAGATACTAACTTTTCATAAAAGAGGGTTAAGCCTGTCATCATAATAATCGGTAAGAAAACGGAAAGTAGTAATGTGCGTCTATCGCGAAATGAATCCTTTAATTCTTTTAAAAATAATTTAAATAGCATATGTGTTTCCTCCTCTAACTAATTTACTCATAAAGATGTAGTTTAGGTCCTGGCTGCCTTCCGCTTTGTATAAATCTTCAAGCTTTCCATGATAGACAAGCTCTCCTTTGTGTATCATAGCAACGCTATCACAAAGCAACGCTACTTCTTCCATAATGTGGCTGGAAAATAATATGGTTTTTCCTTCTCTTTTTAATTGATGAACAAGCTGGCGGAATACATTTGAAGCAGTAATATCCAAGCCTGTTGTAGGTTCATCAAAAAGAATAATTTCGGGGTCATGAATAATCGCTCGTGCAATCGCCACTTTTTGTCTCATCCCTTTAGAAAAGCCGCCAACCTTGCGATTTAAATAATCTCTCATTCCAAACATCCTAGAAAGCTCATCGATTCTTACCTTTGTTTCATGTTTTCCTAATCCGTATAGATTAGCAAAGTACTCCAAATTCTCTCTTGCAGTTAATCGCTCATAAAGACCAGTTTCTCCACCGAATAGAACACCAATTTTTTGTTTAATTTCATTTGGGTTTTTCTTTGTATCATATTGATCAACCGTTATAGTTCCTTCTGTTGGTTGAATAAGGGTGGCAATGGAACGTAGAAGCGTCGTCTTGCCTGCTCCATTCTCTCCAAGTAAAGCAATTGTTTCTCCTTTTTTTATGGAAAATGACACGTGTTTCAGGGCTGTTACAGAAGTTTTTTTATCTTGGAATTTTTTAGTTACCGTTTGAATTGTTATCATACTCTTTCACCTCGTATTGGTTTCGTTACATTTATCATAATCGGAGAGCCTCTTTTTTTCTGCCATTATGTCACGAAAATGGCTTTTCATGTCGTGAAAAGGGAGGATACCGCATATAGGAATACTTGTGGGGATGGAAAATGCGGTGAAACCCATCCGAACGTAGAGAAATCATGGTAAAATAAAAAGGGTAATTTCTGTCAGTATTTGTGGGGATGAAGGGAGAAAGAAAAGTTGAGAGTTGGTTTAGTTGATGACCGTATGATTGATCTAGATAAATTAATAGGCATTGTTTCCGGTATTCCTGATGTTGAGATTATCTTCTCAACACTTTCTGCGGAAGAGGCTTATACGGAAATAAAAAAAGAAAGCATTGATTTGTTAATTGCGGATATTGAAATGCCAGGTTTATCGGGATTTGAATTAGCGGACATTATTCATTCTCATGCTTTGAATATTTTGGTCATTTTTGTAACAGGTACTAGTGGCTATGCTGTTCATGCCTTTGAACTGAACGTCCATGACTATATTATGAAGCCTTATAATAAGGAGCGGCTTACCCAATCGGTACACCGAGCATTAGAAAAGACAAAGTCTACAGAGATTGCTGGAAGACTTTATATTAAGCAAAAGAGTGAAATTCACATTATCCAAAAGAAGGATATTGTTTTTATTGAACGATCTGGAAGGTCAACAACCATTTATACAAAAGCAGAAGCGATCAAAACATATCAAACGTTAAATGAATTAGAGGGAGAACTGAGAGAAAGAGATTTTATTCGCTCCCATCGATCCTTTATTATAAACATTCATTATGTTAAAAATTTTTCTCTTTATGCAAAGAACTCTTATGCTGTAGCATTCGAAGGATTAGAGGAAAAGGCATTGATTACAAAGGAAAAGGTAGATTTTCTTCAGGAAAATTATTTTTAAAGAGGTATATATGATTAATAATAACCATTTTTATTGGCTGCTTATTGCTGTCTATAGCACCATACATAGCAAAATAGTAATCGACCACGTAAGTTTTTCAGTGCAAGTATATTGGATCTTTGCATTCTTTGTGGGAATATGCTTTGTTTTTTCGAAATATTTACATCAAGATAAAGCTGTTATTACTTCCAGCTTAGAAGTTCTCTTCTGGCTTGTACAATCATTGGTTTTGCTTTTGCATATTCAGGTTACTTTCACATACTGGAATATATTATTCCTGCTGTTGTTTGTACTAATAGAAATAGTGCGGTTTATGATTGGAGGAAAAATCTTTTCACTACAACAGGCAAAAGAGTCCTACGAGAAGGAGATAAGCCAATATAATGAACTTTTTCAAGTAGTGCGCAGCGAAAGACATGATTTTTTAAAGCATATTTCAGCTGTGCATTTTATGCTGGAAAAAGAGGGTTCCTCCCATGCTAAGTGTTATTTAGACGAACTGGTAGAAGGATATGAAGAAACAAATCTATCTATAAAAGGGGAAAGTGGATCTGTAGCCTCTGTCTTGCATAGAGTTTATAAGCAGGCGGTTCAGGAAAATATCGCGCTAAAATATGATTTTGATATACCTTTATCGACGTTGCCGATGAAAGAAAAGGATATCGTCGGTTTAGTAGGAAATTTATTGTCTAATAGCTTAGAAGCAAGTCGAGAATGGCAGCAAGAGTATCAACGAGAGGCCCATATTACTATTCGGCTATCCAAAAGAAGTGGGCTTTATTTACTGACATGCAAAAATGACTGCTTGCCTATTCCAGTTTCCATCTTAGACTCTTTATATAAGAAATTTGGTAAGTCGACGAAGATGGGGAAAGAACGAGGATATGGAACAAGAATCATCCTTGATATCGTGAAGAAGCATTGTGGCTATCTTGATTACACCTATAAGGAAGAATCATTTTTTGTCAAAATAAAAATACCAGTCATAAAAAACAGTAACGATGTTTATGATTGATTGGATATTGGTTGCAAATCCGAAGCAGCTTAGGGGTAGCCCATGGAAAGTGAATGGTATTCCGTCTGCGGAAAATAACTACAAAATAATTCTTTTTTAAAAATAAAGACCCAAACAGTCACAAGAAGTTTTATTTACTTCTTGTGATTGTTTGGGGTTATGTTTAGCTGGAATACTTATATTCCGGGCATGTCTTTACAAAACGTCTAGGGATAGTTCCGTAATGTGTTTATAGAAATGGAGCGAAAAGGCGGGCTATCCATTCTTTTAGCTTACTTCTCATTGTAATGGTATCTAAACCTTCAAGAGATAACTCCTTTGCCTGCTGTAAATCCTCTGTTGTAATCTTGTTCATTCTTTCTATAAAGCCTTGGTCGTAGATACAACAATTTAACTCATGATTTAAAAAGATACTGCGTCTATCAAAATTGGCTGAACCAATAATGATAATTTCATTATCAATATTAATTAATTTACCATGAAAAAAACCATTCATATACTGATAAACACTTGCTCCATGTGCAAGCAATGTACGTAAATAAGGAAAAGAAGCCTCCTTGACCAATAAATGATCAGCCTTATCTGGAATAAGGATAGTAATGGAAATATTTCTATGTAATGCTCTTAGTAACTCGCTTGTTATTTGTTTACTAGGTATAAAATAAGGAGTGGTAATTAAAAGAGAACTTTTGCAGTTTTTTATGACATGACAGACTATTTCTTCTAAGTAAACCCCTTGTGTAGGAATTATTTGATGCCTAGATGCTCCCTTTTTTTGCACAGGAAAATATATTCGATTTTGCAGTAGATTTATCTTTGAAGCTTTTAACCAATCCATTAAAAATTCTCGCTGTAAGTCATCGACCCCTTCGCCAATCAATTTAAGATGATAGTCACGCCACGGGCTCAATTTAATATTGGCATGAATATAATCCTTGCCAATATTAAAGCCGCCCATAAAACCAACTTTACCATCAATAATAGCAATTTTTCTATGGTTTCTAACCTGCAAGGAATAAAATAGATAAGGGAAAGATGGAAGCTGGCAAAAAGCAAACTGAATACCAGCCTTTTTTAATTCTTCCCTAACTTTTCTTCTTATTTTATAACTTCCTAACCAATCTAAAATAAGACGCACTTCCACTCCTTCATGTGCTTTTGATTTTAAAAGATTGAGAAACTCTTTGGAAATACTGTCTGTTTTAATAGTATAAAAAAGAATATGGACATGATCAGTAGCCTCTTCAATTGCTTGAAAGAGGGCTGGAAAAAGCTCCGTTCCGTCCGAGTAAATGTGAAAGTCACTATATCTAAAAGGATGATTTTTTCGATTGATTTTTTGGTGCTGAGCTCTCTTACCTAATTGAAAGTCCAGGTAAAGAAGGAAAATGAGTATGGCAATAATGCTTAGGATAATCAAGAATGTCTTCATTCATAATGCCCTCCTTAGAAGGATAGTATTGCCGATATTCCCTTCCTTTCATACCTTGCTTGGTAATGTCCGTAGAGATTGCTATTCATCAAAATTACAATAAATGATGGGAGAGAAAAGAAAAAATAGAGTATAGACTTGCGCACCCCTTGATAGAATCGTTATCCTAGAAGTAAGAATATTCTACATTTAGTTGGGATGGATTAGCAGTGCGGAAATTATGGATATGGATGGGAATACCTGTATATATGGTGGTGTTTACTTTCCTTTATAAGCATCACTTAGGTTCCATTGGCTTCTTTCTTTTATCCCTTCTGTTTTTTAAACTAGCTAAGAACAAACATTCAAAAATAATGGGAAAAGAGAAGGAAAACTTTTATTTTGAAGAAAAGTTAAATAAACCTTAACTAGAACTAGCATATTCACCTAAAATTTGTTTATAATGGAGAATATGTATTTTTACTATTTTAGTTAAAGCTCTTTTCAAAAGGCATTAAAATAGGTTATAGGATTTATTGCAGAATGATCAACAAAAGCATAGAAAAATAATAAACTCCCGAAAAGTGAAACTTCCACCTGAATTTCAGTCCGAGCTTTCAGGAAAGGGATAAGAGTAGATAAGAAAGGAAGTGCAAAAGAATGAGTGTTGATAAATACACACAAGAAGAACTAAAAGAAATGTCGCTAATTGATGTAGCACATGAAATTATGAATGGTGGTAAAACACCTTATGCGTTTAATGAACTAATGGATGAAGTAGCAAAATTAGTTGGGTTAAGTGAAGAAGAGGTTAATGAAAAAATAGCACAATTATATACAGATGTTAATATTGATGGTCGCTTCTTATCATTAGGAGACAATCGTTGGGGGCTTCGTTTATGGTATCCTGTAGATAAGTCAGAAGAAGATGTCGTAACAGTCACAAAACCGAAGAAGAAGAAAGCGAAAAAAGCTGTCGATGATGACTTCGATGATTTTGATAGCCTAGATGAAGATGACGATTTTGATGACTTTGATGCTGATCTAGATGACGAAGAGCTTCTAGATGAGGATGAGGATTTAGATGAAGAAGATGATGATCTACTAGATGACGATTTGTCAGAAGATGATGATGACTTCGATGAAGATTATGAAATCGATGACGATGACGAGGAAGACGACGACGAATTTGATGACGAGGATGAGGATAAATAATCTCCTAGTCTTGACATTTAGAGTCGTTGCTAGTAAAATCTTTTTTGGGCTCCTTAAAAAGAGGAACGAACTAAAATTCGCTAAATATAGCGCTCCCTTACTTTTAGAAAGTAAGTGGAGCGCTTTTTATTTTTTAGTAAAGAAAGTAAATAGCAATCGTTTCATACCCCTCTAAAAAAATTAGTTAATTCGTCTTAAATAAAGAGGAATTGGAGCAAACTTAAATCAAGGGGGATTATATAATGACAAAATATATTTTTGTAACAGGTGGAGTAGTATCTTCACTAGGAAAAGGTATTACAGCAGCATCACTAGGACGCTTGCTCAAAAATCGTGGTGTAAGTGTAACGATTCAAAAGTTTGACCCGTATATCAATGTGGATCCTGGTACAATGAGTCCATATCAGCATGGAGAAGTGTTTGTAACAGATGATGGTGCAGAAACGGACTTAGACTTAGGACACTATGAGCGTTTTATTGATATCAATTTAACGAAATATAATAATGTGACAACAGGAAAAATCTATTCTACTGTATTAAGAAAAGAACGTAGAGGAGATTATCTTGGCGGTACAGTGCAAGTAATTCCACACATTACCAATGAGATCAAAGAACGAGTATTTAGAGCTGGTCGTGAAACGAATGCAGATGTAGTAATTACAGAAATCGGCGGAACGGTTGGAGACATCGAATCCTTACCATTCTTAGAAGCTATTCGTCAAATTAAAAGTGATATTGGTCGTGACAATGTTATGTATATTCATTGTACATTGGTACCATACATCAAAGCTGCAGGGGAAATGAAAACTAAACCAACACAACATAGTGTAAAAGAGCTGCGCAGCTTAGGAATTCAGCCAAATGTGATTGTAGTAAGAACAGAAAAACCTATTTCTGAAGATATGAAGGATAAAATTGCTTTATTCTGTGATATAGACAATAAATCTGTTATTGAGTGTCGTGATGCAGATACACTTTATACTATTCCATTAGCTCTTCAAGAGCAAAATCTTGATCAAATTGTATGTGATCATTTAAAGCTTAAATGTCAAGAAGCAGATATGACAGAATGGATTGAACTAGTAGATCGCGTTCGTCATCTTTCTAAAACAACAAAAATTGCCCTTGTTGGTAAATATGTTGAATTACAAGATGCTTATATTTCTGTAGTAGAAGCTTTAAAACATGCTGGATATGCATATGATGCTGACATTGAGATCGATTGGATCAATGCAGAGCAGGTAACGAAAGAAAATGTCCAAGAATTATTACAAGATGCAGATGGAATTCTTGTACCAGGAGGATTCGGAGACCGTGGCGTGGAAGGGAAAATCCTTGCAACGCAATATGCACGTGAACAGAAGGTTCCTTTCTTTGGAATTTGCTTAGGTATGCAGGTAGCATCTATCGAATTTGCTCGTAATGTTTTAGGTTGGAATGATGCTCATTCTTCTGAAATTAACGAAGCAACAACGCATCCAGTTATTGACCTTCTGCCAGAACAGAAGGATGTGGAAGATTTAGGTGGAACACTTCGTTTAGGTTTATATCCATGTAAATTAAAAGAAGATACTAGAGCATATGAAGCATATCAAGACGAGGTAATTTATGAGAGACATCGTCATCGTTATGAGTTCAATAATCAATATCGTCAAGAGATGGAAAATGCAGGATTTGTATTCTCAGGAACTAGCCCAGATGGCCGTTTAGTGGAAATTGTTGAATTAAAAGATCATCCTTGGTTTGTTGCTTCTCAATTCCACCCAGAATTTATCTCGAGACCAACTCGCCCGCAACCTCTTTTCCGTGAGTTTGTTGGTGCATCTATCCGCTTAGCAGAAAAATAAAGTTTAGGGCAAACTTAAAAAAGAGGCTATTCCACTTATTTGGAAAAGTCTCTTTTTTGTAATGTTTTCTAACATTTAATGTAATAGTCATTCTTCTTTATAAATCATATTCTTTGAGAATTTCATCGGTTGTAAATTTAATGCCATGATAAATAAAAAGAGCAGCAATTAACGATGGATAGCCATATCGCTTTCCTTCATCGTCAGGCAATAAGCCTTTAGAAAGTCTTAAGTCGATAGAAACATCTGCGAAGTCAATCAGTGATTCGATATCAGGATTGGTAATGGAACAGATGGAAATAAAGGGAACTTGAGCATCGTATAGCTGTTTAGCAAATGTGTTTATTTCTTCCTCTTCATTTGTTCGAGCAAAAAGAATAAACCGATCGTTTGAGGTAATAGATTCAAGCGGTGTATTTGCCCATTCTTCTGTATTTGGCATTGGCTCCATCCCAGTTGTTGCTTCTGCTATTACTCCAGCCATTTCATTTGTGGCATAGAAATAAATCTTCCCGTCACTGACAATGGCTTGTGCTAATAGTCTTGAACTGTCTTCGATTGCTTCCTCTTCTTTCTCATGCAATCTTTTAAATAGCCCACTTAGTTGAGTGGAAAACATTTTAAGCAAGTTTGAAAACCTCCATTTTATTAAATTAAAACAGTAATTTGCTTCATATAGTAGATAATTATAATTAAATTGAAGGAAAAGGTAAAATTTAAGGGGATTAGCAGGAAAAAACGACTAAATAGTAGAAAAAGATAAAGTATGATAAAATCGAGAGAATACATACATATAACTTGACTTAGAAGGGAAGGTTCCTTATGAAAGGGAAAATATTAATTGTTGATGATCAATTCGGCATTAGAATCCTTTTGAATGAAGTTTTTCAAAAGGAAGGCTATAAGACGTTCCAAGCTGCAAATGGGAATCAGGCGTTAGAAATTGTGACAAGAGAATCACCTGATTTAGTGCTGCTTGATATGAAAATTCCAGGAATGGATGGAATTGAAATTTTAAAACGAATGAAAAAGCTTAATCAAGATATTCGTGTGATTATCATGACAGCTTATGGAGAACTTGATATGATTCAAGAAGCGAAGGACCTTGGTGCCTTAACGCATTTTGCTAAACCGTTTGATATTGATGATTTGAGAGAGGCTGTTAAGAAGTACATTAATCATTAATCGCCATATTTTATACATATTTATTAGCCAGATAGTCCTTATATGTTTTCCCTTATCTCTAAAAATGTAGTTTCTGTTTAGAAGCTATTGTTTTTTTGAAATCTAAATCTGTGATGTTTCTTACTAAGCCATTATAGGTCATATTTCCAATGCTTTTTCTATAGTTTATAAGTGGATTTAGAATTAAAGTGCTTTCATTCGTCAAAAAGTATATTAATTTGTGACAAAATAGAAAAAAAAGCTTGAACGATAGCATTTCTTGTTTTATTTTGGTATGATTACAATTGAGTTTTTAAATGGAATGATTCGTTTTATTTTACTTGAGGTATTATATACATATTCAACTTTCCTTTGGGAATTTTAATAAAGATTCTCTTGTAAAAAAGAACGATCATTAAATAAGGAGGAAGAAATATGCCTTTAGTTTCAATGAAAGACATGTTAAACAAAGCAAAAGCAGAAGGCTATGCTGTTGGTCAATTTAACTTAAATAATCTTGAGTTTACTCAAGCAATTCTTCAAGCTGCAGAAGAAGAAAAATCTCCAGTTATTCTTGGGGTTTCTGAAGGTGCTGGCCGTTATATGGGTGGCTTCAAAACTGTTGTTAAAATGGTAGAAGGTTTAATGGAAGACTATAACATCACAGTTCCTGTTGCTATTCATTTAGATCACGGTTCAAGTTTCGAAAAATGTAAAGAAGCTATCGATGCTGGCTTTACATCTGTAATGATCGATGCTTCTCACCATCCATTTGATGAGAACGTTGAGATTACTTCTAAAGTAGTAGAATATGCACATGCTAAAGGTGTTTCTGTAGAAGCAGAACTTGGTACTGTTGGTGGACAAGAAGATGACGTTGTAGCTGAAGGTGTAATTTATGCTGATGCTAACGAATGTGTTGAACTTGTTAAACGTACTGGCATTGACACTTTAGCTCCTGCTTTAGGATCTGTTCACGGTCCTTACAAAGGTGAGCCTAACTTAGGTTTTAAAGAAATGGAAGAAATCGGCAACTTAACTGGTTTACCATTAGTATTACACGGTGGTACTGGTATCCCAACAAAAGATATCACAAAAGCTATTTCTTTAGGAACAGCTAAAATCAACGTTAACACTGAAAACCAAATTGCTTCTGCTAAAGCTGTTCGCGAAACATTAGCTGCTAAACCAGAAGAATATGATCCACGTAAATACTTAGGACCTGCTCGTGATGCGATTAAAGCAACTGTAATCGGCAAAATCAAAGAATTTGGTTCTTCTAATAAAGCATAATTTTATCTAAAGGAAAGAGAGGATATCTTTTAGGGGAAGGCCCTTAAAGGATATCCTCTTTTTTATGGAATATTTCTAAAAAGATGTTTTTGTTAGAGGTAAAAGGAGATACTTGTAAAGAATGGAACAAATAAATACCTCGAAAAATAACTTCCATATTTATATTTCAAAAGGGATACTAGCAAGCAGCTTTCAGTTGATTAGCGAATTACCAAAGATTATCATGACTGGTTTATGGAAAAAGCGTATATGAAAGTTGAAGATTCATAGTACCAGATAAATGCCAATAAATTGGTTCGAGTATCATGATGCCTTATATAGGTAATACTAAAAATGTTTGTACTTTGTTAACACAATAGAATGTAAAGTTCATACATATATACTTTTCCATTGAGTCTTAATATTTGGTATAATAAGTAACAGTAATTCAAACAAGATTCTACATCCAAGCCTCATCTTGATTAACTTATAGCAGAATTCGTACTTTTGCATTGGCTTAGAAGGGAGCTAGAAATGGAAAAACTTATGATTGCAGGTGGATCACCTTTAAAAGGAACGGTTAGAGTTAGTGGTGCAAAAAATAGTGCAGTGGCACTTATACCAGCAACCATTTTAGCTGAATCTCCCGTTACTATTGAGGGACTGCCTGACATTTCAGATGTTCAGATATTAAAAGAGATTATGGAAGAGTTAGGTGGAACGGTATCTATATCAGAGTCTGATATAACAATTGATCCCTCTTCTATGATTTCTATGCCTATGCCGAATGGGAAGGTAAAAAAATTGCGTGCTTCTTATTATTTAATGGGAGCCATGCTAGGACGATTTAAAAAGGCGGTAATTGGCTTACCTGGTGGCTGTCATCTAGGACCAAGACCGATAGATCAGCATATTAAAGGATTTGAAGCACTTGGTGCACAGGTTACAAATGAACAAGGAGCCATTTATCTTCGAGCAGATGAGTTAAGGGGAGCAAGAATTTACTTAGATGTAGTAAGCGTCGGGGCAACAATCAATATTATGCTTGCAGCAGTACGAGCAAAGGGGAAAACCATCATCGAAAATGCTGCTAAAGAACCGGAAATTATTGATGTGGCAACACTTTTAACCAATATGGGAGCGAAAATAAAAGGTGCAGGAACTGATGTAATTCGGATTGAAGGGGTAGATCATCTTCATGGTTGCCGTCACACTATTATTCCGGATCGAATCGAGGCTGGTACTTATATTATAATTGGAGCAGCAGTTGGAGATGGTGTGCTTGTGGATAATGTGATCCCTCAACATTTAGAGTCTCTAATTGCGAAATTAAGAGAGATGGGAGTCTCGATTGAATCAAGTGATGAACAAGTGTTTATCAGCTCCAATAACTCTTTGAAACCAGTAGATATAAAAACACTTGTATATCCTGGGTTTCCAACAGATCTTCAGCAGCCATTCACGTCCCTTTTAACAAAGACAAATGGTACAAGTATGGTTACAGATACAATTTACGGTGCAAGATTTAAACATATTGATGAGCTGCGTCGAATGAATGCCGCAATAAAAGTTGAGGGACGATCTGCCATTATTAATGGCCCTGTTCATTTGCAAGGTGCCAAAGTAAAAGCAAGTGATTTACGTGCTGGTGCATCCTTAGTAATAGCAGGGCTTATGGCAGATGGAGTGACAGAAATTACGGGTCTTGAGCATATTGATAGAGGGTACAGCCATATAGTGGAAAAACTTACTGGTTTAGGCGCGACAATATGGCGAGAAAAGATGACCGAAGAGGAATATGAACAAATAAATAATGGCTAAGCTATAATGAACTAGTAAAGCGCCGTGTTATTCATTAAGAATCAGCCAATATAGGAGAACAGAGGGAGGAAGTTCCCTCTGTTCTAGATTCATTAAAAACTTTTTGGAAAAAGAATTTGAACGGAAATAAGTCTAATAAACCATTCATACGTAAGATTTTCGCTATAAAAGGGGTGTAGGGACCATCCTTTTAAATTTGCTTTGTGAAAAAATAAATGTCCTCCAAAACGGGAATATTCATTAAGCTTCCTCCATACCTTCCTTTTCGAACGACCCTAAAAAAAGAAGGATGAAAACGAAACTTCATCCATATTCCGCTTCCATTATGGAGTGGACAAGTGTTGGTAAAAAAATTCTTGTTGCACATTTTTCGTAGATGGAGGTAAAATAGAGATTGCTTTTAATTGATTCTCGTTGAAGCTAATAGAAACCTGAAGGATAAAATAAAAACTCCTCTTAAGATAAATTTATATTCAAATCAAGGCTCCTTCCGCTTTATTGAAAGAAAGCCATTCTTATGAAAAAAGTTATAAGAAAATGAAAGTATACGATTTATCGATAGCTGGAGAAGAAGCAGGATTCTTCTTTTCCATCCTTCACTTTAATTATTTCTCGCATCAAAATTTCTCTTCACAAAAAGCGTTCGCCTCAAACAGAAGAAAAACCTTCCCACATTTCGAAATAAATGGTAGGGATAACTGAAAATATAAAAGAGTGGTGTAAAAATGGGATTAAATATATCTAGTTTAGAAAATATGAAATTAAAAGAGCTGTATGAATTAGCTCGCGAATATAAAGTTGCCTATTACAGTAAGTTAACAAAAAAAGAACTGATTTTTTCCATCTTAAAGGCAAGAGCAGAGCAAGAAGGCTATTTCTTCATGGAAGGTGTTCTAGAGATTATTCAGTCAGAAGGATTTGGCTTCTTAAGACCGATTAATTACTCTCCAAGTTCACAGGATATTTATATTTCAGCATCTCAGATTAGAAGATTCGATTTGAGAAATGGAGATAAAGTTTCAGGGAAAGTTCGCCCACCTAAAGAAAACGAAAGGTATTTTGGCTTACTTCAAGTAGAAGCTGTTAATGGAGACGATCCAGAGACAGCAAAAGAAAGAGTTCATTTTCCAGCCTTAACGCCTCTATACCCGAATCGTCAAATACATTTAGAAACAACACAGAGAAATGTATCTACTAGAATAATGGATGTGTTAGCTCCTGTTGGCTTTGGACAACGCGGTCTCATTGTAGCTCCTCCTAAAGCAGGTAAGACAATGCTGATCAAGGAAATAGCAAATAGTATTACAACAAATCATCCAGAGGCAGAGTTGATTGTTTTACTCATTGATGAAAGACCTGAAGAAGTAACAGATATTGAAAGATCTGTAAGTGGAGACGTTGTTAGCTCTACATTTGATGAAGTTCCCGAAAACCATATTAAAGTTGCTGAATTAGTACTAGAAAGAGCAATGCGTCTTGTAGAACATAAACGTGATGTTATTATCTTGATGGATAGTATCACAAGATTAGCTCGTGCCTATAACCTAGTCATTCCTCCAAGTGGAAGAACTTTATCGGGAGGAATTGATCCAGGAGCATTCCATAGACCAAAACGTTTCTTTGGTGCTGCACGTAATATCGAAGAAGGCGGTTCTTTAACTATATTGGCTACAGCACTAGTTGATACTGGTTCACGTATGGACGATGTTATTTATGAAGAATTTAAAGGAACAGGTAATATGGAGCTTCATTTAGATCGTGCATTAGCAGAAAGAAGAATATTCCCTGCTATTGATATTAGACGCTCTGGAACACGAAAAGAAGAATTATTGATTCCTAAAGAACATTTAGACAAGCTATGGGCTATTCGTAAGTCAATGTCTGATTCACCAGACTTTGCTGAAAAGTTCTTAAGAAAATTAAGACAAACGAAAAGCAATGAGGATTTCTTTGCCATCCTAGGTGAACAAATGAAAGCAGGAACTGCGAAGCGTTCCTAATCACAGATAAAAGCGATATAAGTGATTTTTAAATTATTTATTTGTATGATTGAAGACTTTCAGTTTTTTCAATATTTGGTAATTAATGCATGGTTAATAGTGTTGCAAAACAAGAATGTACTTGTTATAATATAATCAATGTGTTTTACAATTACAGTGTCTAAGCACTGTTTTAGAACTCTGTTTCGAAAGTTGCAGGGCGGAAGGAGATGAAAAGGAATGAAAACAGGAATTCATCCAACTTATAACGAAATTACGGTGAAATGTGCTTGTGGTAACGAGTTCAAAACTGGTTCTGTTAAAAAAGAAATCAAAGTTGAAACTTGTTCTGAGTGCCATCCGTTCTATACTGGACGTCAAAAATTTGCTGAAGCTGGCGGACGTGTTGATCGCTTCAACAAAAAATACGGTCTTAAGTAATATGGAATATCAAGAACAGGCAAGAAGTTACTTCTCCTTGCCTGTTTTTTATTTGGACTGATAGTAGGATTTTTAAGAATGAAAGTCATGATATAACTTTTATTCTTAAGTATCTTATGTTATTTTTTTGTCTATTTTTCATGCGAGATGCTAGTAAAAATGATATTTGAAGTGAATCTATTATTTCCATTAGCATGGATAGCTGTTAAAGTATGTAAGAGAGAATATGGATAGTGATTTTCATATCTTGACTATTAATTAGGAAAATATAAATAGAGTAATGGAAGAGACAAGTTGTTTTATCTAGGAAGGAGCGGTTTCATGTATGTAATGAAACATCATGGATGGGTAGAAGTTATTTGTGGAAGTATGTTTTCAGGAAAATCAGAAGAACTCATCCGTCGTGTAAGAAGAGCGCAATTTGCTAAGCAGAAGTTTATAGTGTTTAAACCAAGTATCGATAATCGCTATAGTGAGAAATCTGTCGTTTCTCATAATGGAACTGCAACCAATGCGATTCCTATTAGTAAATCAGCAGACATTTTTGAATATGTTACTTCCGATATAGAGATAGTTGCAATAGATGAAGTGCAGTTTTTTGATGATGAAATTATTGGAGTTATTCAACATTTGGCAAATAGTGGCCATCGAGTGATTTGTGCTGGTCTAGATCAAGACTTTAGAGGCGAGCCATTCGGAAAAATGCCAGAATTAATGGCGATCGCAGAATTAGTGACGAAGCTTCAGGCAGTTTGTGCCGTTTGCGGTTCTCCAGCAAGTAGAACACAAAGATTGATTAATGGTGCCCCAGCTAACTATGAAGATCCTGTAATTTTAGTAGGTGCTTCTGAATCTTATGAACCAAGATGTCGCCATCATCATGAAGTACCTAGAAGTACAGAGAAAGCAAATAAAGATAATACCTCAACAGCTTTATAAGAAAAAGCTCTTGTTAGGAATGGTTGATCCTTCTTAACGGGAGCTTTTTTATTGTTTATAGAGAATATCGAAAACAAGTACAAAACCGTAGAATTGATAAAATCCTGGAATTCGTCTGCTATTCTTAGGTAAAATTCATTATCAACATGAACGATAAACCGTAACGTAATACTGTACGGATTTTGTTTTTCATGTTACTATATAATTAACTTATAAACAGAAAGGGGTTTTTTCATTGGGAAGGCGTTATTGCGTATTGGCCAAGTGGCGAAATTAAGCGGATTATCTACAAGAACGATTGATTACTATACAAGTAATAAATTGCTTCCGGTGACGCGATCTGATTCCAATTATCGCCTGTATTCCGAAGATGTTCTCTATACATTGGAACGAATAAAACTTTTGAAAAAACAACGTATGTCGATTGAAGAAATACGAAAAGTCATTCATTCAATGGAAGACCAAGAAATCGAACCAATGATGGATGAGGTACAGGACGAAATTGCCTGTTTGCATAAAAAACTGGCCTCCTTGGAAGAACGATTGAAAGATGCGCCGCAGGAAGAGAAAAAGAAAGTGTATCGTACACTTGAAACAAAATTATTAGACGTAATGAAATTACTGTCTTTAATGTAACTATTCCTGGAGGTGAATCCCTCGAAACGAGGGAAATAATTGGACATAATAACGATAATCAATTTATTTTTACTAGTGCTATTAATAGCGCTAACAGCTTTCTTTGTTGGTGCAGAATTTGCTGTTGTTAAAATTCGTATGTCAAGAATTGATCAGTTAATAGCAGAAGGAAATAAGAAGGCCATTATGGCGAAGAAAGTAGCAAGTGAGTTAGATTACTATCTTTCTGCCTGTCAATTAGGTATTACCGTAACCGCACTTGGTCTTGGTGCCCTAGGAAAACCGGCAATTGAGCAACTATTGTATCCAGTATTTAATTTACTGAATGCTTCTCCATCTGTTGCCTCAGTTGCTTCCTATGCTATTGCTTTTGCATTGGTAACTTTCTTGCATGTGGTGGTAGGAGAAATGGCCCCGAAAACACTTGCTATTCAATTCGCTGAAAAATTAACCTTATTGCTGGCGCCGCCATTATATTGGTTTGGTAAGGTGATGAAACCTTTTATATGGGCATTGAATGGTTCTGCACAAGTAGTACTTCGTTTAATGGGGATCAAACCTGTTAAGCACGAACAGGCCTATTCTGAAGAAGAATTGAAAATAGTAATGACACAGAGTTATCAAGGTGGAGAAATTGATCAAACAGAGCTTGAATATATGGAAAATGTATTTTCCTTTGATGAAAGAGTAGCGAAGGATATTATGGTTCCTAGAACAGAGTTAGTAACACTAAATAAAGATATGTCCTATGAAGAGATTGTAAAGGTCTTGGATGAGCATAATTATACGCGCTATCCTGTAACAGAGGATGGAGATAAAGATCATATTATTGGTGTAGTGAATGTAAAGAAAATGCTCACACAAATGGCTTGGGGAAGAAATCGTCAATTAGAAGAGTTCGTTCGTGACCTTCCGGTTGTGTTAGAAGTAACAAGATTGCAGGATGCTCTTTTAAAAATGCAGCAGGAGCGAGTGCATATGTTATTGGTTATTGATGAGTATGGTGGTACTTCTGGTATCCTGGCAATGGAAGATATACTAGAGGAACTTGTTGGAGAAATCCGTGATGAGTTTGATGCAGATGAAGTGGCGGACATCCGAGAGTCGGGGAAGGATAAATATTTCATTAATGGCCGTGTATTGCTAGATGAATTAGAAGAACGTTTTGGAATCCCGTTTGAAGAAAGGGAAGAACTTGATACTATTGCAGGCTGGATACAATATCAGCTATTAGATACAGCAAAAATTGGGGATCAAGTAGAACAAGGGGACCGATTATGGACTGTGACCGATATGGATAACTATCAGATCAAAGAGGTTAGCCTTACACAAAACGCTTTTAAAACTATCTAGATGTCAAAACTGCTTTATCGATAACTCATGGAGGTGAATCCCTTTAAAAGAGGGAAATAATTGGACAGTATAATACTATTGAATTTGTTTTTAGTAGCAGTATTTATTATGTTAACAGCGTTTTTCGTTGGGGCGGAATTTGCTATTTTAAAAGTAAGAATGTCACGGCTGGATCAGCTTATTGCCGAGGGAAATAAAAAGGCAATTATTGCAAAAAAAGTAGCGCATGACTTAGATTACTATTTATCTGCCTGTCAGCTTGGGATTACCATTACGGCATTCGTTTTAGGAGCTTTAGGAGAACCAACAGTAGAAAAAATCCTTCATCCTTTGTTTGAGAGGTTCGATGTGCCTAATGCTTTATCAACTGTACTCTCCTATGCAATTGCTTTGTCAGTTGTTTCTTTTTTACATGTTGTAGTCGGAGAATTGGCTCCAAAGACATTGGCTATTCAATATGCTGAAAAAATGACGCTGATGTTTGCTCCTGGCTTATATTGGTTTGGGCAGGTTACAAAGCCGATTATCCATGCTCTAAATGGCTCATCTAGAGCGATCCTCGGATGGTTTGGTATAAAACCGACTGGACATGAAATAGCCCATTCGGAAGAGGAATTAAAGTTGATTGTGACTCAAAGTTATGAGAGTGGCGAAATCAATCAAACAGAATTAGCCTATTTAAAGAATATTTTTGCTTTTGATAATCGAATTCTAAAAGAAATTATGATTCCAAGAGAACAAATTGTGAATGTAGAAATAGAAATGTCATTGGAAGAGATGTTGACTGTCTTGGATACACATGAATATACTCGTTACCCTGTTACAAAGGATGGAACAAAGCTAGTAGGGTATGTAAATACAAAAGAAATGCTGACAAATGTGGTAGCAGGAAGAGAAACGAAAATGGAAGAATTTATTCATGAGATGCCTATTTTTTTTCAAACGTCACCAATCAAAAATGTTCTTCTTAAAATGCAGCAAGAAAGAGTGCACATGGCTTTAGTGAAAAATGAAAGAGGCGTAATTGTAGGACTTGTTACAATGGAGGACATTCTAGAAGAAATTGTTGGCGAGATACGTGATGAATTTGTAGGAGAAGAAATTCTGAATAAAGGATTCTAATTTTGAATTTACTAGTTTAATAGAAAAAAGATTAATAACTCTGCTAAATCATTTATTGCTATGCAGGAAATCCATTTCCGATAGTAGTATAAACAATTTAGCAGAGTTTTTTTATGGTTTATGCTTTGCGAAAGGCATAGTACTAATGCTAGAGGCTGCGACATCTAAAGACTTTTCCTGTAAAGATAGCGCTTGTTTTAGCGTACTGAATGTGGAAACTTTCCCCAATTTAATTCCCAAGGCAGCAATCATTTGTGCTGTATCAGGACTAAGTCCAGAAATAGTAGACTCAATACCAATGAAAGAAAGTATTTTTGTTAGTTTCATTAACTCATGCAAAACCATTGTATCAATGGAAGAAATACCTGATAAATCAATGAACAGATGCTCAATGCCTTCCTCTTTGCAGCGTACAGGAACGGTTTCTAATATTAGTTTTGCACGTAAGCTATCAATGTCACCGATTAGGGGAAGAACACCAATCGAATCAGTAATTGGAATAACAGGAACGCTTAATTGCTGGATAAGCTCCTCTTGGGAATGGATTTTTTCTTTGGTAAAAGTATGATACATACTGGTAAATTGATTTGTCAATTGATCAAAAGTAGAGTGATATTTAGTGCTCCATTGTAAAACTAAGGCTGTTGAAACTTCTTTATGCTCAAGGATAAATTGTTCAATTGTATCCCATATTGCCTTTCTTGTAATACTTAATGCCTCTAATACTTCATGAACAGGCGTTGCTAATTCTACCCTGCTTTTAGCAACTTCATTTGCCCATACTTCTAGATTATCAGCAAAGATGCTTTCATCTTCTAGAAATGCACTGATAACAGTCTGAATGGTAAAAGCATGCTGCTTTTTAAGCATTTCTTCAACTGCAGGGGAGGTGTTTTTTGAGTAAATAGACCCTGGTTCTCCATCTTTAATAGCAAACCATGTTTTCGTAATAGAGGGCGCCTTGTCCATCACATATTCGTAAATGGAATGGTTCGTTAGGGACATATTTGTCATTTCCTCTCTTTTTAGTGTTATATCTATTATAATAGATAATGAAAAAATTGGCTCTACATTCTTATGCTTATTTAATTAAGGCGCTATTTTTTAAGTGGAATAATTTTTTTGAAAAAGAAAAGAAGCGATAAAATGCTATTTTTCATAAGAATTGGTTTTGACGAGAAAAATAGCCTATAATATAATGAATACGTTATGGATAAAAACGAGGTGAATAGTGTGTTTGATCGTCTTCAAGCTGTCGAGGATCGTTATGACAAGCTTAATGAATTATTAAGTGATCCTGAAATTGTGAATGATACAAAAAAACTGCGTGACTATTCGAAGGAACAATCGGATATTCAAGAAACAGTAGAAGTTTATCGTGAATATAAAGAAGTAAAAGAACAGCATGTAGAAGCTAAAGCAATGCTGGAAGAAAAGCTAGATCCAGAAATGCGCGAGATGGTAAAAGAGGAATTAGATGAAACAGCAGCACGTATTGAAGAGTTAGAAGCACGTTTGAAAATATTGTTAATCCCTAAAGATCCTAATGACGATAAAAACGTTATTATGGAAATAAGAGGTGCTGCCGGAGGAGATGAAGCTGCATTATTTGCAGGGGATCTTTTCCGTATGTATAGCCGCTTTGCGGAGGCGCAAGGATGGAAGATGGAAGTCATCGATGCGAGCTCAACAGGTGTTGGCGGCTATAAAGAAATCATCTTTATGATTAACGGAAAAGGGGCATACAGCAAATTAAAGTTTGAAAATGGGGCCCACCGTGTACAGCGGGTGCCGGAAACGGAATCTGGTGGTCGTATCCATACGTCTACTGCAACAGTTGCTTGTTTGCCTGAAGCAGAAGAAGTAGAGATTGAAATCCATGAAAAAGATATTCGTGTAGATACATTTGCTTCTAGTGGTCCTGGAGGGCAAAGTGTTAATACAACGATGTCTGCTGTCCGTTTAACGCATCTTCCAACAGGTACAGTCGTTTCCTGTCAGGATGAAAAATCACAGATAAAAAATAAAGAAAAAGCAATGAAAGTATTACGTGCGCGTGTTTATGATAAATTCCAGCAAGAAGCACAAGCAGAATATGATCAACAACGTAAATCTGCGGTTGGAACAGGGGACCGCTCTGAGCGTATTCGTACGTATAATTTCCCGCAAAACCGTGTGACTGACCATCGTATCGGATTAACTATTCAAAAGTTAGACCAAATTCTTCAAGGAAAAATGGATGATATTATCGATGCCCTCATTTTTGAAGAACAATCTAGTCGTTTGGAAAGTGCTTCCGATGTGTAAGGTATTTGAAGCCCTAAAATGGGCTTCTTCTTTTTTAAAGGAGCATAATAGAGAAGAATATGCAGCGGAGTTATTATTAAGGCATTCTTTACAAGTGAGTAGATCTGAAATGCTTATGAAATTTCGTGAAGACATAGGTGATGAACAATTCAAGGATTTCCAAAAGCTAGTCTACTTGCATGCCAAAGGACAACCAGTCCAATATATTATTGGTCAAGAAGACTTTTATGGCAGAGCTTTTAAGGTGAATAAGGAAGTGCTCATTCCTCGACCAGAAACGGAGGAGCTTGTACAATCTGCGCTTGCACGGATAGATAGACTGTTTGGAAAAGATGCAGCGTTAAAGCTAATAGATGTGGGGACAGGAAGCGGGGCAATTGCTGTGACTATGAAGCTAGAATGTCCATCCTTGCAGGTAGTAGCTAGTGATCTTTATGAAGTTTCATTAGCTGTTGCAAAGCAGAATGCTGCGAATTTAGGGGCAGATCCAATAGAATTTGTACAAGGAGATTTATTGCAGCCATTTATTGCCCAAGGGAAAAGCTTTGACGTTGTACTCTCCAATCCTCCCTATATACCAGAAGGGGATGTCATGACGATGTCTGACGTGGTAACCGAGCACGAGCCGCATAGAGCACTGTTTGCCGGAGAAGATGGGCTCCTTTTGTATAAAAGGCTATGTGAAGAACTACCTCAGGTCGTCAAGGAAAAAGCTATTATTGGCTTTGAAGTAGGTGCGGGCCAGAGCAATGCTGTTGCACAGCTTTTAGAAGCCGCTTTCCCTCAGGCAAAAGTAGAAGTTCAATATGATATCAATGGCAAAGATCGCATGGTATTTGCCGAAGTAGGCTTTTGATTAGTAGGAGAAAAGGCATATGCTATACCCGGTTATACGGTGTAATAGCATATGCTTTTTTTATTTGGGAAGAGTCGTTTTATAAGTTGGAGAGGAGGAGCCGCAAGTGTAAGGTGGGAGAACTGCAAGAAAAAGCAGCAAACGGCAAAATAAATGAAGACAAATTCCCATTCTACAAAAAATTACTCCAAAAAAATGAAATTTACTAGTTTAAGATTCTATTAATCTGCCCACACTGTGTTAGTGAAGGGGCGGTGCTAAAGATGAAAAATAAACCGATGGCAACTATTTATTTATTTGTACTTATTTTATCTACAATGATGAGTTTATATATTCCAAAAAATGAAGTGACAGCAAATAATGAAGTAATTATTCCTAATGATGCGATTCGTCTAAGAATTTTAGCAAATAGTGATAAGGAAAATGATCAGGAGTTAAAAAGAAAAGTAAGAGATGCTGTAAATGAGGAAATTACAAACTGGGTTTCCGAATTAACTTCTAAAGAAGCGGCAAAAGACTTATTGAAGAAAAAATTACCAGAGATTAAACAGATTGCGGAAAGAGTAGTAGAAGAAGAAAAAGCCAATCAAGCTGTAAATGTTACGTTTGATAAAGTGGATTTTCCAACTAAGCTTTATGGTGAGTTCTTATATCCAGCTGGACAATATGATGCCATTTTAATTACTTTAGGAGAAGGTGAAGGGGCAAATTGGTGGTGTGTTCTTTTCCCGCCATTATGCTTCTTGGATTTCTCTAACGGAGTTGCGGTAAGTGATGGATTTGAGGAAGAGAAGAAAGAAGAAAAAGAAGATAAAGCAGTAAAGGAAGAAAAGAAAGAAAAGAAAGAAAAGAAAGAAAAGAAAGAACAAACTAAAGCGGAAGAGAAACAAGATCCTGTATTTGTAGAAGGAGAAAAAGAAGAGGAAGTAGAAGTGAAATTCTTTCTTGTGGAGTTATGGGAGAAGATATTTGGATAACAAAATAGTTTTTAAGAGAGATGCTGTTAATAAAGGCATCTTTTTTTATTGAATGTTAGCAAAGTTACTTAAAAAATTTTCCCTAATCACGATTAAATCATTGACATTTTTCGAATAGTTAAGTATTTTGTATATAAACATAAAAGTTTCCTTAGGGAAACAAATTGTCCAAAGGGTATGTTTGTTGCGATAAAGAAAAGGGGGCAGGAATAATGTGGAAATTGGTACTAACAGGATTGCTAATGTCGTTTGTTTTTCTAACAGGATGTTCAGCTGAATCAACGGAATCAAAAGAAGATGGTAAGCTTACGATTGTTACTACAATTGCGCAAATTGCAGAGCCTATGTCGGTTATTGGCGGCGATAAAGTAGAAGTGCAAAGCTTGATGGGACCTGGAGTGGATCCTCATTTGTATACAGCGACACAAGGGGATATCCAGAAAATGGATGGGGCGGATATTGTCTTTTATAGCGGGCTGCATCTAGAGGCAAACATGGTAAAGGTTTTTGCAGAAATCGGCAAAACAAAACCAGTTCTTGCGATTGGGGATGGTATCGCAGAAGAGAAGCTTTTGAAGGATGAGGAAGGCGCAATTGATCCCCATATTTGGTTTGATGTTGATTTGTGGAAAGAGGCACTTGATGCTGCAACGACCGAGTTAAAGAAAGCGTCACCTGATGATAGTGACTATTTTGAAAAAAATAAACAGGAATATTTTGCGAAATTAGATTCATTAAAAGAAGAAGCAAAAACACAAATGGAATCATTACCTGAAGATAAGCGGGTATTGGTTACAGCACATGATGCATTTGGCTATTTTGGAAGAATGCTAGATATAGAGGTTGTTGGTTTACAAGGTTTAAGTACGGAAGCTGAAATTGGGTTAACGGATATAGAGGATACTATTGCATTACTAGTAGAGCATCAAGTTCCAGCAGTTTTTGTTGAAAGCAGCATTAACCCAGCCTCCATCAATGCCGTTCTGGAAGGAGCAAAAAAACAAGGGCTTGATATAGAGCTTGGCGGAGAATTATTCTCTGATGCTATGGGCGATGCGAAATCGAATGAAGGAACATATATCGGGATGTATGAACATAATGTTTCAACCATCTATCAAGCATTGAGCAGAGGAGTGGAATAAAGATGGAGACAGTACTTACAGTGGAAAATGTGTCCGCTGCTTATCGTAAAAATGAAGTACTATCTGATGTTAGTTTTCAAGTGGAGAAGGGAACTCTGACGAGTATCGTCGGACCAAATGGGGCCGGGAAATCTACTTTGTTAAAAGTAATATTAGAGCTTCACCATGCTATTAGTGGAGAGGTGAACTTTTTTGGTGAAACCTATCAAACAGCCAAATCGAGAATTGGGTATGTACCCCAGCGTGGTTCGGTAGACTGGGACTTTCCAACAAATGCTCTTGATGTAGTAACAATGGGTTTATATGGGCAAATAGGGTGGCTCAAGTGGCCGAAGAAAGAGCATAAACAAAAGGCAATGGCAGCCTTAAAAGAAATGAAGATGGAAGACTATGCAGATCGTCAGATTAGTCAGTTATCAGGTGGACAGCAGCAGCGTGTGTTTCTTGCACGCGCGCTGGCGCAAGAGGCTGATCTTTACTTCTTAGATGAACCGCTTGCTGGAGTAGACGCAACAACGGAAAAGGCGATTATGGAAACCTTAAAGATGTTGAAAGAGCGCGGTAAAACTGTTATGGTCGTCCACCATGATTTGCAGACTGTTGAAGAATATTTTGATCATGTTCTCCTGTTAAATAAAACAGTCATTGCCCATGGTCCTACAAGTGAGACTTTCACAAAAGAAAACATTAGGAAAGCATATGGTGGTACCTTGCACTGGATGGGAGAGAAGAGATAATGTTTAGTTTTCTTTCTTATAATGCGCAATCTGTATTATTCAGTACGTTCTTATTAGGAATGGCAGCAGGTGTTATTGGAAGCTTCGCTTATTGGAAGAGACAAAGCTTAATGAGTGATGCCCTTTCTCATGCTGCGTTACCAGGAGTTGTATTAGGGTTTATAGTACTGGGAGAAAAAAATCTATTTGTCATGATAATTGGAGCAGCGATTACCGCTTTATTAGGTGCATTTCTTATTCAGTGGATCAGAAGCTCAAGTCGTGTGAAAGAAGATGCAGCCATGGGAATTGTATTATCTGTTTTCTTCGGCTTAGGGATTATGCTGTTGTCATTTGCTAATCGAATGCCTGGCGGTAATCAAAGTGGACTGGATAGTTTTATTTTTGGGCAAGCGGCATCTATGGTATCAAGAGATGTCTGGACCATGATGATGGTGGCTATTATTGTACTTTTCTTAACAGTAATTCTTTTTAAAGAGTGGAAAATTTTTTTGTTCGATCCAAGCTTTGCGAAAGGATTAGGTATATCCATAACGGGGATGAATGCACTCTATATGGCAATTCTTGTTTTAGTTATTGTGGTTGGCATTCAAGCGGTCGGCGTCATATTAATGGCAGCCTTATTAATAATTCCAAGTGTAAGTGCTAGATATTGGACAGAATCCTTTAAAGTGATGGTGATTCTTTCCGCCTTGTTTGGAGGAGCCTCCGGAATGATTGGAACATTTTTAAGCACAATTGGAAAAGGATGGCCAACTGGTCCGTTTATCGTAGTAACCGCAGCTGCTATTTTCTTTATCTCCTTATTTTTAGGAAGTAAAAAAGGATTGGCTGTTGTCTATTTTCAACAGAAAAGACAAAGGAAGAGCATGGAGTTAGTAAAAATGACGAGGGAGGTAGAACAATAATGAGCTATACAGGTTGGATATTGTTGACTGCCTCATTAGTAGGACTAAGTTGTGGTTTAATTGGCGTTTTGTTGATTTTAAGAAGAATGGCTATGATGGCTGATGCTATTAGCCATACCGTGTTATTGGGGATAGTGTGTGCTTATTTAATAACACGAGAATTAACAGGAATTCATATGTTGATTGGCGCGGTTATTGCTGGCCTTATTACTGCGTTTTTCATTCAGTGGCTGCATTCACGCGGAGTTCAACAAGAAGCTTCGATTGGAATAGTCTTTACTACACTATTTGCGATAGGGGTTATTTTAATTGCAACCAAAGTAGGCAATGCCCATTTAGATGTGAAACATACTTTAATGGGAGAAATTACTTTCATCCCATGGGAAAGAGTAGAAGTCCCCATTCTAGGAAGTGTTCCAGAGGCAGTAGTATTACTTAGCGGCGTGTTATTTGTAATTCTATTGGTCATTATTGCATTCTATAAAGAGTGGAAAATTACTTCATTTGATTCTGCGCTTGCAGCAAGCCTTGGTATTCCGGTTATCTTTATGCATTATTTATTTATGTCTTTGGTTTCCTTAACAACAGTGGCAGCTTTTGATGCTGTTGGCGCAATTATGGTAGTAGCAATGCTTATTACTCCTGCGGCGGCAGCTTATTTATGGACAGATCGATTATCCTTTCTTTTTCTGTTAAGCAGTGGGTTTGGGATTTTATCGGCGTTTATTGGCTATTATATGGCGGTATGGTTAGATACCTCTATTTCAGGGGCGATGGCTTTTTCTACAGGTATCATTTTTATGATAAGCTTCCTTTGCTCTCCGAGATATGGAGTATTAGCAAAAAGAATGACTAGAAGAAAACACAACCAGAGAACATACAAAATTAGTTAAGAGATTGTCTGTGAAGTACTCTTTTAAAAGAGGGGTTAGCACCTTCTTTTAAAGAGAGTACTAGTCGGACAATCTTTTTTTATGTGATTGGCAGCCTCAATCATTAATCATTTCGGATACTCTTCTCTCAAAATTTTAAGCAGCTATCAAAAGAAATAAATTATGCGCTTCCAGTATTTTAATAATAAAAATTAATCAGAAAATTATAGATTTCAAAGCTGGTATTATTGTATAATCGAAGTAAGAATTAAACACAAATGTACAGTGTTAAGATTTTAAACAAAAGTGTTCAAAAAGGGGAGCTTGATGATGGAAGTTGCATTGAGAAATATGTTTCAGTCATTAGCTAAGAATAAGTCCGCCAATAAATTAGCTCGCAAATACGGTTTACGCTTTGGAGCAAAACGATTCGTTTCTGGTGAAACGATAGCAGAGGCAATTTCAAAAGTCAGTGAATTAAACAAATCAGGTAGAGTGGTTACGCTTGATCATTTAGGAGAGTTTGTCTATACGAAAGAAGAAGCAGATGAATCAACGAGAATGTCTTTAAAAACACTAGATGAGATTCATGCATCTAGCGTTCACTCTCATTTATCAGTCAAAATGACATCACTGGGGTTGGATATTGATAAGGAATTATGCTTGAACAACATGCGGAAAATTGTTTCTAGAGCCAACCAATACGGAAACTTTGTCCGTATCGATATGGAAGACTACGCTCATTGTCAAGTAACCATTGATATTTATGAAGAGCTCCGCAAGGAATATGATAATGTTGGTTTGGTCATTCAAGCCTATTTGTATCGAACAGAAGAAGATATGAAACATTTGAATGAATTAAGCGCAAATCTGCGTTTGGTAAAGGGGGCTTATAAAGAGTCACCGGATGTTGCCTTTCCAGAGAAAAAGGACGTAGACGAAAATTATAAAAAAATTATTGAAATGCATATGCTGAATGGAAACTACACAGCTGTTGCCAGCCATGATGAAAAAATAATCCAATTCACTAAAGAGCTTGCCGCAAATCATGGGATTGATAAAGACAAGTTTGAATTTCAAATGCTGTATGGAATATGTGAGGATTTGCAAAATAAGCTAGTGAAAGAAGGGTACAAAGTAAGAGTGTATGTGCCATACGGAAAAGATTGGTTCGGCTATTTTATGAGAAGATTGGCAGAAAGACCAGCAAACGTTTGGTTTATTTTGAAAAACTTATTTAAGTAAGTCGGTAGAATCGAGCTCCCCTTTTTATATATTAAGTTTGCTAGATATCAGGATGAAAAAATATAAACAAAAAGGAGAAATAAAAGATGACGAATATGACAAGTATCCCACCGTATAAAAATGAACCGTTTACCGATTTTACAAAAATCGAGAACCAGCATGCAATGGAAGCCGCTATTCAAAAAGTAAAAGAGGAATTAGGAAAAACCTTCCCCCTTGTAATTGGCAAAGCCAAAATTATGACAAAAGAAAAAACGGTATCGATTAATCCGGCGAATGTAGATGAAGTCATCGGAGAAGTAAGTAAAGGGAATAAAGAGTATGCAGAAAAGGCCATGCAGGAAGCCTTGCAATCGTTTGAGACATGGAAGAAAGTAAAACCAGCTGAGCGTGCTGAATATTTGTTTAAAGCTGCACAATTAATGAGGGAAAGAAAACATGAGTTTTCCGCATACTTAATCTTAGAGTCAGGGAAGAACTGGGTAGAAGCAGATGCAGATACTGCGGAAGCAATTGACTTCCTTGAGTTTTACGGGAGAGAAATGATTCGTTTAAGTGAGACATCGATCCACCAACCGCTATACCCGACAGCTGGTGAAGTAGATAATAAGATTACCTATATTCCGCTTGGGGTAGGGGTTGTTGTTTCTCCATTTAACTTCCCGCTTGCTATTATGGCAGGGACAACAGTTGCTGGAGTCGTATCGGGAAATACCGTTATCTTAAAGCCGTCCGATAATACACCAGTTATTGCTGCTAAGTTTGTAGAATTAATGGAAGAAGTGGGTTTGCCGTCGGGTGTTATTAATTATCTTCCTGGCGATAGTTTGGAAGTAGGAGAATATTTAGTGGAGCATCCTAAAACAAGATTCATTTCCTTCACTGGATCTCGTGCTGTAGGCTGCCGTATCTATGAGCGTGCATCTGTTGTACAGCCTGGCCAAATATGGTTAAAGCGAATTGTAGCCGAAATGGGTGGGAAAGATGGCATTGTAGTCGATGAAACAGCAGATCTTGATGCAGCAGCAGAAGCGATTGTGGCAGCGGCGTTTGGTTTTCAAGGTCAAAAATGTTCTGCTGGATCTAGAGCAATTATTGTGGAATCTGTGTATGATAAAGTCGTAGAAAAGGTAGTAGCACGAACAAAAAATTTAGCTATTGGCCTACCAGAGACGAATGCAGCAGTAGGGCCAGTGATTGATGAAAAAGCATTAAACAAAATACTAGGCTATATTGAAATTGGCAAAAACGAAGGGAACCTCGCAATAGGTGGGTCTCGTGCAGAAGGAAATGGCTACTATATTGAACCAACCATTTTTATAGATGTTCCCGCAGATGCTCGCATTATGAAAGAGGAAATTTTTGGTCCAGTCCTCGCAATCTGTAAGGTGCCTGATTGGAAAACAGGTATTGAAGTATATAACGATACCGAATATGGCTTGACCGGCTCCTTTTTTTCTACTCAAGAAGATCGAATCGAGTATGCATTAGAAAATCAGCATTGCGGCAATTTATATATTAATAAGAAATGTACAGGTGCATTAGTAGGAGTGCACCCATTCGGAGGCTTTAACATGTCTGGAACGGACTCCAAAGCAGGAGGATTCGACTATCTGTTACTTTTCACACAAGCTAAACTAAGCACAAAAAAAGTACTGTAATCAGTGTAATTGCTAGCTGTCTTTTGGGGAAATGATGGCAGGCAGAGTAAATCCATAGTCAAAAATAAACCAACTTAATCAAGCTGACTCTATTAGGAACACAAGAATATTACTAGAAAGAAGTAGTAACCTTCTGCATTTTAATCATTCGAGTGGATTCCTTTTAGTGCCAGCTTTTTTCTATAGAATAAATTGCATCCATTTTCCCTTATTGGAAAAACGGTTATTTAGTGATAAATTAACAATAATAAGGAAAGAAAGGATAAAGATATGTTTACAGATTCGCAAATGAAGATTGAAACTTCATTTACCATCCTCTCAGACGACGAAAAAATTAGTACGCTAACAGAGGTGTTAGCAGATTATTCCTACGTTATTATTGAAAGTGAGCAGTTATTTACGATTGGAAATGCTGAGCAGTACCTATTAGCAGCTGTAAGGAATAGTCAAACAATAAAAGACTGGCTGCAAGTAAGTAATATATTACCTTCAGAGGTAATTACTATACAGGATATAAAAAAGGACAATCTAAGTTGGTTAAGACCAGTCATTATAAAGAAACAAAATGAATTTCAAGGGATTGTGACTGCGGCAGCAAGAATCCAAGCTTTACAAAAGGAAAATAAATATATCGCTACTTATTTTGAAACACTTGCTGAGACTATGAATGATGCCGTAACAGCAGTAGATAGTCACGGAACCGTTTTTTACTGGAATAGTGTAGCAGAAGATACCTATCAAATTACAAAAGAAGCAATTATCGGTAAAAAAATCGGCGAGCATTTTGAAACAGACTCGATTCAATTACATCGTATCCTAAAGGAAGGAAATCCGATTAGAGGTACGTATCACCGCCCAAATGAACATACACATGTGTTAATTAATGCTTCACCTGTTCTTGTAGATAATAAAATAATTGGTGGCATTTCAACAGAACATGATATTACGAAGCTAATACACCTAAATCAAGAATTAGATTCGACTACCTCTATATATGTGCAAAAGGATGAGCCTTTTTCCTCTATTTTATCAAGCAGCAAAGAAGTGAAAAGAGCGGTTGAAATGGCACAAAAGGTAGCCTCGGCGGAAATACCGGTTCTTATATCTGGAGAAACAGGTACAGGAAAAGAACAGCTTGCACAAGCGATTCATTATGGGGGATCGAAAAAAAAGAATCCGTTTTTATCGTTAAATTGTTCCACTGTTCCAAAAGATTTAATGGAGATGGAACTGTTTGGATATCAGAAAATGACTTTTAATGCGGGAGATCCAGTAGAAATAGAAGGAAAGATAGAGCAGGCTGAGTCAGGGACACTATTTATCGAAGAAGTGGATAAAATGCCTTTAACTGTTCAGGAAAAACTTTTGCACTATATGACAGAGCGATCCTTTACTAGGGTTGGCGGAGAACAGCAGAAAAAGCCAGCAACAAGACTTATTTTGTCATCTACCCAGCCTTTAGGAGAGTTAGTAAGAAAAGGGGAATTTAATGAAAGGCTTTATTACCAAATTAGCGTTATTCATATTGAAATTCCTCCACTCCGCAAACGAAAAGAAGATATACCGCGTTTAGTTAATAGTTTTCTAAAAATGTACAATGAAAAATATCAGAAAAACGTAACAAAAATAAATGAACAAGCAATGCATATTGTATGTTCATACGATTGGCCAGGTAATATAAAAGAGTTGAAGAATGTAATAGAACATAGTCTATTAGTATGTGAGGGAAATAGGGAATTAACTCTTGAACATATCCCGGCAGAAATTGTAGAGAAGTATAAGGTTTCTATTCGGGGTGAAAAAGGGAATAGGGAAGATAACGAAATGGAACGAATAAAAGAAGCGCTCAAAAAAACATATGGAAATAAGAGTGCTGCAGCAACATTGCTAGGAATATCAAGAGGAACTTTATATAACAAAATAAAAGAATTTGGCCTTAAATAAGAAATCTCGCATTTTTTCCTCCATCATTTCATAGTAATAGATTAAATACTAGATGGTGGGGGGATTAGAAAGATGCATATCATTCGACAAGCAGAAATAGGGGATTTAGAAAGGATTGCTGCTTTTTTAACAAAAGCAGAAGTGACAGTAGAAAGATTGCAAGAATGGCTGGACTGCTTTTTGCTTATGGAAGCGGAAACTGATCAAACTCTGATAGGCACCATTGGAATAGAACCTTTTGGGAAAATAGGATTGCTTCGTTCGATGGTTCTTTCTAAAGGAACGGTGGAAGATATATTGTTTTTAATACACCAAGCGTTAAAATTAGCGAAGGATAAAGACCTAGATGCCATCTATTGTAAGGTTCATAATCCGCATTCCATGCAATTATTTCATTTATTAGGGTTTCAAGCGATAGAAGAAGAAAACATTCCAGCAGCATTGAAAGAGTCGAATACTGTAAAAAGCGTTTTCACTGTTGATAAGTCGCATTTTATGTATATTCCGATGAATATTGTGGATAAATAGCAAAAGTTATCCACTTTTCAGGGGTGTTTATTCACAATTTGGGGACAAGTCAGATTTTTATCCCCATTTAAGGAGAAACTTGTCCTTTTCCACAAATGGTGGTATTGTCGAAAAATGAGGAATAAGAAGCGATTTAGCGTAATTGATATCAAAATGGAAAAAGGTGGATTTTAATGAAGACAAATTATTGGTCAGTGGATAAAAATGTGGATAAAGAGGAAAGTTATTCACAAATACAACAAGCTGCTGATCTTTTAAGAAAAAATGAGGTCGTTGCGTTTCCGACAGAAACGGTTTATGGCCTTGGTGGAAATGCAAAAGAAGATTCCGCCATTTCAAAAATATTTGCGGCTAAAGGAAGACCGTCTGACAATCCGCTTATCATACATATTGCAAAACGAGAGCAATTAGATGAGTTAGTAGAAAAAGTACCGGCAACAGCAGAGAAATTAATGGATGCTTTTTGGCCGGGACCACTTACGATTATTTTTGAAAAGAAAAATGGGGTGTTATCGGAGTTAGCGACTGCTGGTCTTTCTACAGTGGGAATTCGAATGCCTAATCACCCTGTCGCATTACAGATTATTGAACAATCATCCCTGCCAATCGCAGCTCCAAGTGCTAACCGTTCCGGGAAACCGAGTCCCACGAAAGCGATTCATGTGAAAGAAGATTTAGATACATATATTGCCGGAATAGTGGATGGTGGTTCCACAGGAGTAGGTGTTGAGTCTACTGTTGTTGATTGTACGGATGAGAAAGTAATGGTTCTCCGCCCAGGAGGCATTACGAAAGAACAACTAGAAAGTGTTGTCGGTGAAGTGAAAGTTGATCAGGCGCTGACTGATACGGAAATAAAACCAAAGTCACCTGGGATGAAATACACTCATTACGCTCCAAATGCTCCATTGTTTTTAGTGGACGGTTCTAAGGAGAAAATTCAATTACTAATAGAAGAAGAAAAACAAAAGGGACATAGAGTTGGTGTTTTAACTACAAAGGAAAATAAAGCATTCTATCGAGCTGATTTTGTTTATGCTTGTGGTAAACGGCTGGATCTATCTACGGTAGCTGCTGAGCTATATGATGGTTTGCGAAGCTTTGATCATCAGCAAGTCGATATTATCTTCGGAGAGATGTTTCCGACAGAGGGCGTTGGACAAGCTGTTATGAACAGATTGATGAAAGCTGCTTCTCACCAAGTAATAAAATAGTGTTTAATGAGAAGTCATCTCTTAAAAATATTTGCGGATATTTAATTCTAAAAGAACTTGGACGTGCATAATCTCTAATGAGCAAGTCCAAGGGGGCCAAAGAATGTCTGCAGTTGTGGGAGAACTTTTTACACTTATTTTAATGGCATTTGCTTTAGGAATGGATGCATTTTCGGTTGGGCTAGGAATGGGGATGTTTCAACTAAGATTAAAGCAAATCGCAAAAATCGGCTTTATAATTGGAATCTTTCATGTAATAATGCCTTTACTGGGGATGATTACAGGGAAGTTTCTTTCGGAAAATTTCAGTGAAATAGCCGGATATATAGGTGGAGCACTTCTAGTTTTATTAGGAATTCAAATGATTTGGACTGGGTTTAAAGAAGTGGAGACAAGTCGAATTACGCCGGTTGGTTTCGGCTTGCTTCTATTTGCGGTTAGTGTAAGTTTGGACAGCTTCTCCGTTGGCTTAAGTCTAGGAATATACCAGGCAAGAACAGTAGTAGTTCTGCTTTGCTTTGGAATTAGTGCGATGGTACTGACGTGGTTAGGCCTACTAATTGGAAGAAAAGTACAGGGCTGGTTAGGCTCTTATGGAGAAATGCTTGGGGGAGGAATCCTTCTTATTTTTGGAATCAAGCTGCTTATTAGTTTATAGTAGTATTAGATACGGAGAAGTGGCTTTCATCATTGGGTGAAAGCCATTTCTCATTTCCTTGTTTAGAAAATGATAGAGTGAAAAGATAATTTGAAGGTAATGTAACATACTCCAATTAGTAAATGCTGAAAATGTCCTAGCTTTAACCGATAATAAACGAGTATTTGCACTATCTTCTTTGTAGATAAAATAGAATTATTAGGTAAAATGGTCTATAATAGAACCATATAAAGGAGGATAATGATGATTCGCATATTGTTTGTTTGTACAGGTAACACGTGCAGAAGTCCAATGGCAGAGGCTATTTTAAAGCATAAATTTGCTTCTGAAGTCGAAGTCAAATCCGCTGGAGTCTATGCGGTAGATGGTAGTGCTGCATCTTTGCAGGCACAGGAGATTCTTTCTGAAAAGGGAATCCAGCATAACCATTCTTCCACAATGGTCACAAAAGAGTTAATAGACTGGGCAAATTATATATTCACAATGACAAAAGGGCATAAAAATATGCTTGTATCAGCATATCCATCCTCCATTGAGAAAACGTTTACGATAAAAGAATATGCAGAGGATGACCCAGATGGGGATGTGAGTGATCCTTTTGGAGGACCAGTTTCAATTTATCGAGACACATATGAAGAATTAGAAATATTGATAGATAAAATAATGGAAAAAATAACAAAAAGTGAATGGTAAGGTGCTACTTATTCACAAGGGGGAAAAAGAGTGGGAACGAAGGTGCAGTATAAGTTTAGTTTACGAAAGAAATTGGCGCTATTTATTACAATTCTTGCAATTATTACGTATTCAACGAGTGCTTTTTTTATGTATATTCTCTATCCAGCCATTGAAAGCAAAATCGCCATTAGTTCCGTTATTTTTAATATTGTCACCTTAGCATTAGGCGTATTTTGGTCTGGTTTTTTAGGCTTTTTGGCGGCAGGGCTTATTATTAAACCGTTAAAGCGATTGGAACAAAGTGCATTAAAAGCCGCACACGGAGATATAAGCAGGGATGCAGAAGTGTCCAAATCAGATGATGAAATCAAATCCTTAGGCTTAGCTTTTAATCATATGCTGTTTAATTTACGCGACATGGTTCAAAGTATTGAAAATAATTTTAACAAAACAAACGAAACAGTAAAACGGATCTCTGCTGAATCGGATAATGCGCTAGAGCAAACATTAGCAATTTCTAATTCGGTTGGTGAAATTGCTGGGGGTGCTGAAATGTCTGCACAAAGTGTCCAAGCCTCAGCAGAGTCTGTAGAAGAATCAATGAATATCGCTCTTGTCGTGGAAGAAAAAGCGAATATGTCCAAAGCTATTTCCGAACAAATGTCTGAAAAGTTAGTAGAGACAAATAAAGTAGTTCATTCCTTAGTGGATGGAATGATGGAATTGGCAGTAGAGAATACGCATTCCCTAAAGTCTGTACAAAATTTAGAGATTCATTCTAAAGAAATTGAAGAAGTGTTAAAGCTTGTTGGAGAAATTGCCTCACAGACAAATTTATTAGCATTAAATGCTTCTATAGAAGCGGCGCGAGCTGGAGAACATGGTGCTGGCTTTAGTGTGGTAGCCGAAGAAGTAAGAAGACTTGCTGATGAGAGTGGTAAAGCGGTAGAAGGAATTGCGGAGATTATCCGCAATATGCAGACAGAAGTTAGAAATGTCGTTGAACAAATTACAAACCAAGTCGAGAATGCTCAAGAAAAAGCGGAAACAGGGAAGAAAACGAATTTAATTTTTAATGAAATGAATGAAACTACAAATAAAATGGTAGATGCAACAGCTGATATAACCGAATTGATTCATAAGCAAAAACAACAAATTTATGAAACAACCCAGCAGTCACAAGAAGTTGCAGCGATTGCGGAAGAAACGGCTGCAGGAGCACAACAGGTAACGAATATTGCGGATAATCAAACGGCACTTATACGCAAGGTGGATGGATTGGCATTGGAATTACAAGCGCATGCAGAAGAACTGCAGCAAACCATTTGTCGCTTTCATATTAAAGAATAGATAGTTTACTTGTACTCCCTATATCTTTGTGCCATGATGATTATAGTATAAGAAATGTAGGTAACTTGAAGAGGGGTGTTTTAAATGAATGAGGAAACACTTAAGCTAAGGGAGCAGCTACGAACGATTCTAACGGAATATCAAGAACAGGCACAGCTGAAAGAACAGCAATTATTTGTGATTGGCTGCAGTACAAGTGAAGTCATCGGTCAAAAGATTGGTACCGCGGGAACGGTAGATGTCGCTTCCTTAATTTTTGAAGAATGCCAAAAATATCAGCAGCAAGCAGGAATTTCGCTTGCTTTTCAATGCTGTGAACATTTAAATCGGGCTTTAGTAGTCGAAAGAAAAGTGATGTTAGCAAGGAACTTACCGGAAGTTTCTGTTGTACCGGTGCGTCATGCGGGTGGAGCGATGGCCACTTTTGCCTTTCAGCAGATGGAAGATCCAGTGGTCGTAGAGTTTATTCAGGCAGATGGTGGAATCGATATTGGCGATACCTTTATTGGCATGCACTTAAAGCATGTTGCTGTACCAATCAGAACCTCACTGAAGGAACTAGGAAATGCTCATGTCACACTAGCAAAATCCCGTCCTAAATTAATTGGTGGTCCAAGAGCTGTATATGAGAACACAAAAGAAAATCTTTCTTGTTAATGAATAACCAATGAAATTCCTGCATGTTTTTTAGGGATTTTGTTGGTTTCTTGTTTTTATGGACTGGAGCTGAAGGAAGAGAAGCTAAGGTGTATTGAGAAGGAGGAAGGACGAAGTTAAGTAGAGTAAGAGAAAAAAGATATTAGAGACTACGACACTTCCACTCTCCTATCCCATTCCCATGAGTACTATCGTTAAATAATAATTCTTTGCTAAGAAAACCACCCAATAATAATGAAAAAATTATTTTTTAACACAGGTTCATTTTATTGAAATAGTAGAAAAATAAATATTTTTGTATCTTTCTAAAAAAATAACGAAAATACTTTGGAAAAACCGAACGAAAAGTGTATAAATCATTTGATAATTCGTAAATTAGCTCTTTCTTTTTAAAATATATACATGATAGAATAGAGGCAGATTTACGGTGGAAAAGAGAGAATAGTCGGGAGGAAATACATATGAAGCATTTAGCGGAGCAAGATGAACTGGTTTTTAAAGCAATACAACAAGAATTAGGACGCCAAAGAGCGAAGATTGAATTGATTGCATCAGAAAACTTTGTTAGTGAAGCGGTAATGGAAGCACAAGGATCTGTATTAACTAATAAATATGCAGAAGGTTATCCTGCTAAACGTTATTACGGTGGATGTGAATATGTAGATATTGTAGAAGATATTGCGCGTGATCGTGCGAAGGAAATCTTCGGTGCAGAACATGTAAACGTACAGCCGCATTCAGGTGCGCAAGCAAATATGGCTGTTTATTTTACCATTTTAGAGCATGGAGATACCGTGTTAGGAATGAATTTGTCTCACGGTGGGCATTTAACACATGGTAGTCCAGTTAACTTTAGTGGTGTTCAATATAATTTTGTGGAGTATGGTGTGGATAAAGAAACACATTATATTAATTACGAAGATGTTCGTGAAAAAGCGTTGGCTCATAAGCCAAAGTTAATCGTAGCTGGAGCAAGTGCGTATCCACGTGAAATTGATTTTGCGAAATTCCGTGAAATTGCTGATGAAGTTGGAGCATACTTAATGGTCGATATGGCTCATATAGCTGGTTTAGTTGCTGCGGGCTTACATCAAAATCCAGTTCCATATGCTGATTTTGTTACTACTACAACGCATAAAACGTTACGTGGACCTCGTGGAGGAATGATTCTATGTAAAGAGGAATTTGCCAAGAAAATTGATAAATCTATTTTCCCGGGAATTCAAGGTGGTCCGCTGATGCATGTAATTGCAGCAAAGGCTGTTGCATTCGGGGAAGCACTGCAAGCTGATTTTAAAGATTATGCAGTGAATATTATTGCAAATGCAAAGAGATTAGCAAGTGGTCTGCAAAAAGAAGGATTAAACTTAGTATCGAACGGTACGGATAATCATTTATTATTAGTTGACCTCCAATCATTGGGTTTATCTGGAAAGACAGCAGAGCATGTATTAGATGAAGTGGGGATTACTGTAAATAAAAACACTATTCCTTATGATCCAGCAAGTCCTTTTGTGACAAGTGGAATCCGCATTGGAACAGCAGCGGTAACATCTCGTGGATTTGGTTTAGAGGAGATGGATGAAATAGCTTCTATTATTGGTTTTACACTTAAAAACCATGAAGACGCTGAGAAGTTAGCGGAAGCTGCTAAAAGAGTAACAGCATTAACGAGTAAATTTGAATTGTACAAGGAACTATAAGAGGAAGAGAACAGTTGATAAGGCGTATAGCGGCTTATCAATTGTTCTCTTTTTTTAAAACGATTTTTTTCTAGGTTTTCGGAAAAACTATCAGAGAAAATTCAAATTTAGAAAAGAATTTCAGTTGATTCAGTAATACTTTTTCTGTAGAATAAATAGAAGTGTGTTAACGAAGTATCCTGTCGAAAAAAGAGGATATTTATACTAATGAAGGAACGGAGTGAATAGTTGTGGCAAAAGTATATGTATTTGATCACCCATTAATTCAGCATAAACTTACATACATCAGAGAAAAACAAACAGGTACGAAGGAATTTAGGGAGTTAGTAGACGAAGTTGCTACTTTAATGGCTTTTGAAATTACTCGTGATATGCCATTAGAAGAAATTGAAATTGATACACCGGTCGCAAGAACAAAATCAAAAGTTCTTTCAGGTAAAAAAATTGGTATCGTTCCTATCCTGCGTGCTGGTATTGGAATGGTGGACGGGGTTCTAAAATTAATTCCTGCTGCGAAAGTTGGACATATTGGATTATATCGTGATCCTAAAACATTAAAGCCAGTGGAATACTATGTTAAGTTACCTTCTGATGTCGAAGAAAGAGATTTTATTGTTGTAGACCCAATGCTTGCTACTGGTGGTTCTGCAATTGAAGCAATTCACTCTTTAAAAAATCGAGGCGGAAAAAATATTAAATTTATGTGCTTAATCGCAGCTCCTGAAGGGGTGGAAGCGTTAAAAGAGGCACACCCAGATGTAGATATCTACATTGCGGCATTAGATGAAAAACTAAATGAAAAAGGTTATATTATCCCAGGTCTAGGAGACGCTGGAGACCGATTGTTTGGTACAAAATAATATCGTTCCAAAAAGGCCCAAAGCAGCTTAGCTTTGGGCCTTTTTTATTCCGCTCATCTCCTAGGGAAAAGAAACTTTATATCATTTCATTATAAGCTTTTCCTGCTTCCTTTGTGCTAACAGAACTGCAAATCTCATTGCTTCTTTATAACCTTATTAAATTAGAGAGAGTTTTTTGCTTTTAACAATAATGAAATAAATATTTGTGAGAAAAGTCACATTCGGATTGTGATGTGTATTTTTGGCAATACATAAAAACACAACTTGCGGTCAAAATAAAAAGCATAAAGATTTGCAGGGGGCGGTAATAATGCTACAAAAAACACTCAGAATTCTCCTCTTTATACCACTATTACTATCACATTTAACAATGGCAGCATCTTTAAAAACTCCAAATCTTCCCTCGCAAAATTTCAATGAAGTTCAAATTGCTATTGTGCATACAAAGAAGAATTATGCCGAACAAGAAATCGATCGGCTTCTTAGTCGATATCCAGATTTAAAAAGAAGATATATTTTTACAGAAGTATTCAGTGGTTTTTCTGTTGAAGGACCGGTATATGAACTTGAAAAATTAAAACAAAGCGAAAGCGTGAATCAAGTCTCAAAGGTTCAGACTTATATGGCAGAAACAGAAGACCCGGTTGAAATAATTGGAGCAGATGAAATTAGGAATTACTTAGGCAAGTCATTAGAACATATTAGTGGCAAAGGAATAAAAATAGGGGTCATCGATACAGGGATAGATTACCAACATCCTGATTTAGCCAAAAATTATCGGGGTGGCTATGATTTCGTGGATAAGGACAAGGACCCGATGGAAACAAAAGGGTTAGGGAATAAAGATACTTTTCATGGAACTCATGTTGCTGGAATTATTGCAGCAAACGGAAAAATCAAAGGAGTTGCTCCGAACGCAACAATTTATGCCTATAGAGCATTAGGTCCAGGTGGTTCTGGAACAACAGAACAAATATTAGCAGCAATCGATAGAGCTGTCAGAGATAAAGTTGATATTATCAATTTATCATTAGGCAGTGATGTGAACGGCCCTGATTTGCCAATTAGTCTTGCTTTAAACGAAGTCGTTAAGAAGGGGATAATTGCAGTTGCAGCAGCTGGAAACGCTGGTCCGGCTGAATGGACAGTTGGTTCTCCAGGAACCGCAGCTAAGGCTATTTCAGTAGGCGCTACCACGCCCAATATCCATACTCCTTTTTTTACCATAGATGATAAGAAAATTGCCTTAACAAATATGGAGAACAGTAAGGAATGGACGGGGATGGCATCTATTCCATTAGCAAGCGGTGGGATAGGAAAGAAGCAGCAACTGACGAACGTAAAAGGAAAGTTAGTATTAATAGAAAGAGGAGAATTGACATTTACAGAAAAAGTGCAGAATGCCTATGAGGCTGGGGCGGTGGGCGTATTAATATTTAATAACTTGCCCGGAGCATTTCAAGGAATGCTAGAAAAAGAAGTACCTTTACCAGTAGCAGGAATTACAAAGGAGGAAGGAGAATTTATAAAGAAGACTATTCAAAAAAAGAAAATATATGTAACCATCGATAAGAAGTGGGAAAAGGATATACTGGCAGATTTTAGCTCGCGGGGACCTGTTACAAGTACATGGGAAATTAAACCAGATGTTCTCGCGCCTGGAGTTGTGATAAATAGCACAGTCCCTGATGGATATATGGCTTTACAGGGAACAAGTATGGCAGCTCCTTTTGTTGCTGGAGCGTGTGCGTTATTGTTGGAAGTGCATCCTGACTGGGGACCAGAAGAAGTAAAAGCGGCTTTAATGAATACCGCAAAGTCAGTCAAAAATAGACAAAATGTGACATATAAAGTATACGAGCAAGGGGCGGGTCGAATTCAAGTTGACCAAGCCATAAATGCCAATGTTTTAATCATGCCAGGAAGTATTCGTTTCGGAAAATATAAATTAGTAAAAGAAAAGAATCAATATAAAGCGTATATCACCATTAAAAATGTGGGGAAAAGAAGAGAAGAAATTTCCTTTGATTTTCCTAAAGGAAAGCGCGGGATTAGTTGGAAACTTCCCCTTTCTTTTACACTAAAACCAAGAGAAGAGAAAAATGTTCCAATAATAATGAATATTGATGATAACCTTTTCAATAAGAAACTGCAAGATGGTATAATTAAAGTGAGAGCAGGCGGAAAATTAATTGAATTACCCTATTTATATGTATTGGAAGAACCAGATTATCCAAGAATTATGGGGTTCGATTTTCATAAGAAGAATGGAGAAAGTTGTTATGAGTATGAGACCTATCTGCCAACTGGCGCCGAGGAATTTGGAATTGCACTTTTTAGAGAAGATACATTACAATTTGTCCGGTTTCTAGATTGGAAAAAAGAAGTGAAAAGAGGTCGATTAAAAGGTGAATTTGCCTTAACGAAAGTAGAGGAGGCAGGGACATATCGAATGAAAATATTCGCCAAAAAAACTGGGAAAGAGGACATGCTTGAAAAAATTCTAAAAATAAAATAAGCTATAACAAAGAGATTGTTAAATGGTGAGCAATGAATTTTTTTTTTGTATTTAAATGCATTGACATTGACAATACCCTATTGTATGCTTACAAGGGGTGTGAATAGGTTTTCACCCGCGGAGTATCAAGATTTTAACACTAGTATAGTGTTAATAGAGTTAAGGGGCAAGCGATATAATCGCTTCGTTTATCGGATGAAAAGGAAGGATAAACATATGGTATAATGCCCGAATGATACAAAAGGAATGTGCTTTTTCTCTGCTTCGCTTTATTTTCGCGGGTTTAGAGTGATGCCCTGAAAATAAGGAGGATAGAGAATTGGAACAATTGTTTGAGATTTATATGAGGGTTAAGAAATACCTTTATTTCTTTTTATCATTTTGTGCATTTGCTTGGGCGTTCACCCCCTATCAATCTGTTTTTCTTGGTCTATTTGTCGGGACAAGTGCCAGTGTATTCAATCTCACCTTACTGGTTAGAAGAGCAAAGGTCTTTGATAAAGCCATTGAAGAGGAAGGGAAGGTTTATGGCTTAGGAACCATTTCCCGAATGGCTACAGCAGTAATAGTTTGCTTAATTGCCGTAGAATATCCACAAAAAGTTCACTTAATAAGTGTTGTAATTGGATTGATGACAGCTTATATTGTCATTATGGCAGATTATTTAGTGCGTTATTTTATTTTACATAAGAATGGTGAGAAAAGAGGTGAGTAATATTGCATCATGAAGCACCTACCAAAGTGTTTTTAGGATTAACTTTTAACCTATCTAATGTTTTAATGATTGTTGTATCAAGTATAATTGTATTTTTAATCGCATTTTTTCTCACTCGGAATCTTCAAATGAAGCCGACAGGCAGACAAAATTTGATGGAGTGGATTATGGACTTTGTCCGTAATATTATTAAAAATAACATGGATTGGAAAGACGGAGGAAGGTTTCATGTTTTAGGAATCACGCTTCTAATGTATATCTTTATTTCCAATATGTTAGGTTTACCTTTTGCTATTACAGTGCATCATGAGCTTTGGTGGAAATCGCCAACTGCAGATCCAGGTGTCACATTAACACTAGCAATTATGGTTGTGGGTTTAACTCATTACTACGGTGTCAAAATGCGTGGTACAAAAGGATACTTTAAAGAGTTTGTCCAACCAGTAGGATTTTTATTACCATTGAAAATAGTTGAGGAATTTTCTAACACACTCACACTGGGTCTTCGTTTATACGGAAATATTTATGCAGGTGAGGTACTACTAAACTTACTAGTAAATGGTTTAGCGAAAGCCAATTATATTGGAACAGTAGCGGCCTTCCCATTAACAATGGTATGGCAGGGATTCTCCATTTTTATCGGAAGTATCCAAGCATTTATTTTCACTTTATTAACAATGGTTTATATGGCTCATAAAGTAAGTCAAGACCATTAATATATATACCCAGTTCAGAATATGGACAAACTTTATAATAATTACAATTTAGGGAGGATTTTAATAATGGGTTCATTAGCAGCAGCAATTGCAATTGGTTTAGCAGCACTAGGTGCAGGTTTAGGTAACGGATTAATCGTTTCTCGTACAGTAGAAGGGATTGCTCGTCAGCCAGAAGCAAGAGGTATGCTTCAATCAACAATGTTCATCGGGGTTGCATTCGTAGAGGCGATTCCTATCATGGCGGTTGTTATCGCGTTTATGGTTCTTTAATAGAATACGAATATATTTATTCCAGTTATGGCGAAGATCATTCGATAAGAACCTTCGCCATTCCTTTATTTAAAATCAACAATTCACATAAAAAACACGCAAAAAAGCGTATTATGATAGCTTAAAAATTGTTCCTATTAATTTATAAATAAGCATATTCACCTTTTTTCCATAAGCGAATAAAGGTTTCCAGTATGTGATACAAACACTATCTGAAAGGAGTGAATCAAGCGTGTTCACAAATGGATTAGTATTAGGTGCCGTAATGAATTTTGCGGGCGGTGATGTAATCGTTCAATTACTATCTTTCTTATTATTACTGTGGGCAATCAAAAAGTTTGCATGGGGTCCTTTAATGAAAATGATGAAGGATCGTGAGGAATTTGTTGCAAATGAAATAGATAATGCAGAGAAAAGCAGACAAGAAGCTGCCAAACTATTAGAAGAGCAAAGAGTATTATTAAAAGAAGCGCGCAATGACGCACAAGAGTTAATTGATAGAGCAAAACAACAAGCAGATGCTCAAAGAGAAACTATCATTGACGATGCCAGAAAAGATGCAGAGCGAATCAAAAACTCTGCTTTAGTAGAAATTGAACAGCAAAAAGAAAAAGCTGTTGCAACAATTCGCGATCAAGTCACTTCTCTTTCTGTTTTAATCGCTTCTAAAGTGATCGAAAAAGAATTAAATGAGCAGGATCAAGAAAAGTTAATTCATGATTACATTCAAGAGGTAGGCGAGAAACGATGATGGATACAGGTGTTGCAAAGCGTTATGCTTTAGCCCTTTTCCAAATCGCCAAAGAAAACGGACAGATTGATCAACTAGATGAAGAAGTACGAGTAGTAAGGACATTAGTCACTTCTTCGCCTGATATTCATACATTTCTACAATCTCCTAATATTGCATTAGAAAAGAAAAAAGAAATGGTGAAAGTGGCATTTGCCTCTGCGAGTGAGTATATTCAAAACCTTTTAATGCTATTGATTGATCGTCATCGAGAAGAGATGATTACTAGTATATGTGATCAATTTATTGCACTAGTTAATGAAGCAAAAGGGATTGCAGATGCAAAAGTATATTCCATCAAACCGTTAACAGACGATGAGAAAAGAGCTATTTCAGCTACATTCGCTGCAAAAGTTGGGAAAATATCGCTAAATATTGAAAATATCATTGATTCTAACCTATTAGGCGGAATTAAGGTAAGAATCGGTAATCAAATATATGATGGTAGTCTTCAAGGGAAGCTGAACCGTCTACAACGACAATTATTAGGATAGTAATTCTTTAGATAGGGGTGAAACGCATGAGCATCAAAGCGGAAGAAATCAGTGCTCTTATAAAAAAGCAAATTGAAAGTTACCAATCAGAAGTTCAAGTAAGTGAAGTTGGTACAGTAATTAATATTGGTGATGGTATTGCTCGTGTACATGGCCTGGATAATTGTATGGCTGGAGAGCTTGTTGAATTTTCTAATGGGGTAATGGGCTTAGCTCAAAACCTAGAAGAAAGCAATGTAGGTATCATTATCCTTGGTCCTTATACAGATATTCGTGAAGGTGATGAAGTTCGCCGTACGGGAAGAATCATGGAGGTTCCAGTAGGAGATGCGCTGATTGGACGCGTAGTAAACCCTCTTGGTCAACCAGTTGATGGACTGGGTGCAATCAACACTACGAAGACTCGTCCAATTGAATATTTAGCTCCTGGTGTAATGGATCGTAAATCGGTAAGTGAGCCACTACAGACAGGAATTAAGGCTATTGATGCGTTAGTGCCGATTGGTCGTGGACAACGTGAGTTAATCATCGGTGACCGTCAGACAGGTAAAACATCTGTAGCGATCGATACGATTCTTAACCAAGCAGACCAAGATATGGTTTGTATTTATGTTGCAATCGGACAAAAGGAATCAACAGTACGTAACGCTGTAGAAACATTACGTAAAAATGGTGCATTAGATTATACAATCGTTGTAACAGCATCTGCATCTCAACCAGCACCACTTCTATACCTAGCTCCATATGCAGGTGTAGCAATGGGTGAAGAGTTTATGTATAACGGTAAACACGTTTTAATCGTATATGATGATTTAACAAAACAAGCATCTGCTTATCGTGAACTGTCCCTGTTACTTCGTCGTCCTCCAGGTCGTGAAGCATATCCAGGGGATGTCTTCTACTTGCATTCACGTCTTCTTGAGCGTGCCGCTAAATTGAGTGATGCAAAAGGTGGAGGATCTATTACGGCGCTGCCATTTATTGAAACACAGGCAGGAGATGTTTCTGCTTATATTCCAACAAACGTAATTTCGATTACCGATGGACAAATTTTCTTACAATCTGATCTCTTCTTCTCTGGCGTACGTCCAGCGATCAATGCAGGTTTATCTGTTTCTCGTGTTGGTGGTTCTGCCCAAATCAAAGCGATGAAAAAGGTTGCTGGAACATTACGTCTTGACCTTGCATCATACCGTGAGTTAGAGTCATTCGCTCAGTTTGGATCTGATTTAGATAAAGCGACACAAGATAAATTAAATCGTGGTGCTCGTACAGTAGAAGTATTGAAACAAGATCTTAATAAACCATTAAAAGTAGAAAAACAAGTTGCGATTCTATATGCACTTACACGTGGTCATTTAGATGATATTCCTGTAGTGGATATTAAACGTTTCGAAGAAGAATTCTTAAATTGGTTAGATCATAATCATACAAATGTGGTAGAACATATTGTTACAACAAAGGATCTTCCATCTGATGATGATATGAACGCAGCAATTAACGATTTCAAAAAAACGTTTGTAGCTTCTGAATAAGAAGGCAAACTTATAGATTGGTGGTGAGAATCTTTGGCATCTTTACGTGATATAAAAGCTCGTATTGACTCAACAAAAAAGACTAGCCAGATTACGAAAGCCATGCAGATGGTGTATTCGGCTAAAATGAATAGAGCGGTTATTAATGTAAAAGCATTTATTCCGTATATGTCTAAAATGGAAGAAGTAACACATTCTGTGGCTCTAGGCAGCTCAGGTGTTAGCCATCCAATGCTTCAAACACGACCTGTTAAAAAAACAGGATATCTGGTTATTACTTCTGAACGTGGATTAGCAGGAGCATACAACAGTAACGTACTAAGAAAGCTAAATCAAACAATTAAAGAACGTCATCAATCAAAAGACGAATATGCCATAATTGTGATTGGTAGAATCGGGAGAGACTTTCTATTAAAACAAGGACATAATGTCATTTTGGATGTAGTGGGTATTCCTGATTTACCAGATTTCCTAGATATTAGAGATGTAACAAGCAAAGCAGTAGGTATGTATGATGATGGTACTTTTGATGAACTTTATGTTTACTATAGTCATTATGTAAGTGCTATTCAGCAGGATGTGGTAGAGAAGAAGGTTCTTCCGTTAACGGAAATGGATGCTTCTAATAAAACATTAACATCCTATGAATTTGAGCCATCAGCAGAAGAAATTCTCGATGTTCTATTACCACAGTATGCAGAAAGTCTATTATATGGTGCTCTGCTTGATAGTAAAGCAAGTGAGCATTCTGCACGTATGACAGCGATGAAGAATTCTACTGATAATGCGAAAGAATTAATAGACAATTTAAGTTTACAGTATAACCGTGCAAGACAAGCAGCGATTACACAAGAGATTACGGAAATCGTTGGTGGAGCTGCAGCGTTAGAATAATGATACAAATAAGTTCTGCTAAACTTAACGTTTTAGCAGAACCTGATTTAAGAAAGTTTAGGAGGGAAATTAATGAGCACAGGACGAGTTCTTCAAGTTATGGGACCAGTTGTTGACGTGAAGTTCGATGGAGGAAGTCTACCTGACCTTAACAACGCATTACGTGTTGTTCAAGATCCAAGTAGTTCTTCTAACATAGAATTAACCCTTGAAGTGGCCCTTCATTTAGGTGATAACACAGTTCGAGCTATTGCGATGTCTTCTACAGATGGTGTTACAAGAGGCGCAGAGGTAATAGATACTGGAAAATCTATTTCCGTACCTGTTGGGGATGTTACACTAGGTCGTGTATTTAATGTATTAGGAGAAACAATCGATTTAGATCCAGAAATTCCAGCAAGTGCAAGACGTGATTCTATTCACAGAGAAGCTCCTAAGTTTGAGCAATTATCAACCCAAGTAGAAATTTTAGAAACTGGTATTAAAGTAGTAGACTTATTAGCGCCATATATTAAAGGTGGGAAAATTGGTCTATTCGGTGGAGCTGGTGTAGGTAAAACAGTTTTAATTCAGGAATTAATCAACAATATCGCGCAAGAACATGGTGGTATTTCTGTTTTTGCTGGTGTTGGGGAACGTACTCGTGAAGGAAATGACCTTTACCATGAAATGACGGATTCAGGCGTTATTAAGAAAACAGCGATGGTATTCGGACAAATGAATGAGCCGCCAGGTGCTCGTATGCGTGTTGCCTTAACAGGTTTAACGATGGCTGAATATTTCCGTGATGAACAAGGACAAGACGTACTTTTCTTCATCGATAATATTTTCCGCTTTACTCAAGCTGGTTCTGAGGTTTCCGCGCTGCTTGGCCGTATGCCGTCAGCAGTTGGTTACCAGCCGACATTAGCAACTGAAATGGGTAAATTACAAGAACGTATCACATCAACAAATGTAGGTTCTGTAACTTCTATCCAAGCAATCTATGTACCAGCGGATGACTACACAGATCCAGCACCAGCTACAACGTTTGCTCACTTGGATGCAACAACAAACCTTGAGCGTAAATTAACAGAGATGGGTATTTATCCAGCGGTAGATCCACTTGCTTCTACTTCTCGTGCCCTTTCTCCTGAAATAGTTGGAGAAGAGCATTACAATGTAGCGAGAAATGTACAATCTACATTACAGCGTTATAGAGAGCTTCAAGATATCATCAGTATCCTTGGAATGGATGAGCTAAGCGATGAAGATAAATTAGTTGTTCACCGTGCAAGAAGAATTCAATTCTTCTTATCACAAAACTTCCATGTTGCCGAACAATTTACAGGTCAAAAAGGTTCTTATGTACCTGTAAAAGAAACGGTAAAAGGATTTAAAGATATTCTTGAAGGTAAATATGATCACCTTCCAGAAGATGCATTCCGTTTAGTTGGTCGTATTGAAGAAGCAATCGAAAAAGCTAAATCTATGGGTGTAGAAGTATAAAATAATCAGGAGGGGTAGTAATGAAGACGATTAAAGTCAATGTAGTAACTCCTGATGGCCCGGTGCATGAATCAGATGTAGAAATGGTGATCGCAAAAGCAGAAAGTGGAGAACTTGGAATTTTAGCAGGCCATATTCCGATGGTTGCTCCACTTAAAATAGGAGCTGTTCATTTGAAAAATGGTTCAGATTCTGAATATATAGCGGTGAATGGTGGAATATTAGAAGTTCGCCCAGATCAGGTGACAGTACTTGCTCAATCTGCTGAATTAGCGGAAGAAATTGATTATGATCGTGCCTTACGTGCTAAGGAGCGCGCAGAACAAAGATTACATGCTCAAAAATCAGAACATGTGGACTTTAGACGTGCAGAACTTGCTCTTCAACGTGCAATGAATCGTATATCCATTGTTGAGAAAAAATACTAAAAAAGTCCCTAAGGGGGCTTTTTTTAGTGGGGTAGATTTAAAGTGAGGATTAAGACAGCAAAGTAGATTTCCTATTTTTTAAATAGATAATGGCAAGTAAATAATGGAAAAACACTCTGAATGGGGCTTAAAAGTGTACCGAACAATCAGTAGGGAAGAGAGATAATTACTTCGGATAAATATTTACGATTTTAAGGATGGAAAAAATAAAAAAATAATTACACAAATTGAAACCTTTTTATAAGTCAATACGTCAAATAAGAGTTGAAACAGAAGGGATAGATGGGAGGAAAAAATGGTAGAAGCTTTTGGACAACAGGCGTTACTGAGTATTTTGATACATATCGTTTTTATCGCTCTTTCATGGTGGGCATTACAGTCACTAAATTTTGAGAAATTCCTTCGAAAAAACAGAGTTTTTCAAGCACGAGTATTATATGTATTATTAGCAATTATAATGGGATCGATTGTCAGCAATTTCTTACTCGACTATTTAGTTTGGTCACAACAATTGCCATTAATATTGAAGTAATTACCAAAATAAGAAATAATTAATTACAAAGATAGGTCTTCATACATGTTTTCATTCCTTTGTTTTTTAAGTAAAATTCATTTTGTGTGCTTAAATAGTTTGTTCATTGATTAACGTTTTATTCATGTCAAAAAGTGACGATTAATCATTAGTATGCAATTCTTCTCCTTGGAAACAATGGTAGTATGGGGGAGGAATAACAATGAAGATAAATAAAACGTTAATTATAATAACAATATTAATTGGTTTGGCTTGTCTTACAATTGGGAATAACATCACTATCGCGAGAACGAAGTCTGACTTAATAACTATAAATGAAATTTTACAAAAACAAGAAAATGTAACGATTAATGAATGGTCTCTGCATGCAAGAGAAAGGCTGGAAAATGTTACAAGCATTGAAGATGCAAAAGCATATCAGTCAGAGTTAAAAAGAGTTTTCCCAAATGGTGATTGGGTGGAAACGAAAAATCATCAGAGCTGGCAAGCAAAGATGGTCTTGAAATCCAGTGGCCAAATAGAAGAAAGTATAATCTTAACCACTTCTTTAACAACTGATAACGTCCAATCATATATTATGTATGAGGTGAGAGGAAAGAAGTTAGCGAACAAAGAAATGAAAAGGTTAGATATGGAAATTAATAAAAAAATTTCTGACATATTTCGAGGAAAACCAACAATTTTCTCTTGTATTAAAGGCGAATTCAGTGATAAGATGAATGAGACTTTGCCTTATAAAGTTAACCATTTGCTAGATGCATTTCAAGCAAAAAAAGTAGAGGCGTTGGAAGAGGATGATTTTATATCCACCTCCGCATATACGCCGATATTTGAAGAACGAATTGATAATAGCGAAAAGGAAATGAACGTACAAATAGGACTAAGAACACAAGATATGGGAGGAAAAACTACGTTCGTAGTTGGCACACCCATCATAACGATTGAATATTAATATAGAGATATTGGACGCGGAGGGGAATAGACTTTGGATAAAATCATCGTCCGCGGCGGAAAAAGGTTGAATGGAACGGTTAAAGTAGAAGGCGCAAAAAATGCCGTTTTGCCTGTGATCGCCGCTACATTATTAGCAAGTGATGGAAAAAGTATAATTAAATCAGTTCCGACTCTTTCAGATGTATATACGATTAATGAAGTATTGCGATATTTAAATGCAGAAGTACATTTTGAAAACGGAGAAGTAACTGTAGATGCATCAAATGATTTAAGCGTTGAAGCGCCATTTGAGTACGTAAGAAAAATGCGCGCATCTGTTTTAGTAATGGGATCTTTGTTAGCAAGAAATGGCCATGCAAGAGTAGCATTACCTGGTGGTTGTGCAATTGGTTCAAGACCAATTGATCAACATCTAAAAGGTTTCGAAGCAATGGGAGCAAAGGTTCAGGTTGGTAATGGATTTATCGAAGCTTCCGTAGATGGACGTTTAAAAGGTGCGAAAATCTATCTTGATTTCCCAAGTGTTGGTGCGACGGAAAATATTATGATGGCTGCTTCTTTAGCAGAAGGTACGACTATTATTGAAAACGTAGCAAAAGAACCTGAAATTGTTGATTTGGCGAACTTCCTAAATAAAATGGGCGCAACAGTAAGAGGAGCAGGTACAGGAACTATTCGCATTGAAGGTGTAGAAGTGCTACATGGTACAGAACATACGATTATTCCGGATAGAATTGAAGCAGGGACATTTTTAATCGCTGCTGCTATTACTAATGGAAATGTCCTTGTACAGGGTGCGGTTCCAGAACATTTATCATCCTTGATTGCCAAAATGGAAGAGATGGGTGTTGTTTTCAAAGAAGAAGAAGACGGTATCCGTGTGATTAGTGCAGAAAATTTAAAAGCTGTAGATATCAAAACAATGCCTCATCCAGGATTTCCAACAGATATGCAATCTCAAATGATGGCATTACTTCTTCGTGCAAAGGGAACAAGTATGATTACAGAAACTGTTTTTGAAAACCGTTTTATGCATGTAGAAGAATTTAGACGTATGAATGGCGATGTGAAAATTGAAGGTCGTTCTGTTGTTATGAATGGACCAACTAATCTGCAAGGTGCAGAAGTAGCTGCTACTGATTTACGTGCTGCTGCTGCCTTAATATTGTCTGGACTTGTAGCAGACGGTATTACACGCGTTACAGAGCTTAAACACTTAGATCGTGGTTATGTTAATTTCCACGAAAAATTAGCTGCGTTAGGCGCTGATATTGAAAGAATTACCGAAGAAAGTGAATTAACGTTAACGGCAAGCTATGTTGCAGATTTAAATGCATAAATATAATTGGCAAACTTTATTTATCGATTTCATTCCGATAGATAAAGTTTGTTTTTTTATGGGCAAAATTATACATAATATGAAAAATATCTTAGAATAACCGAGAAGTTCAATAGAGGCTTCTATATGTGTTTCAGTTCCTACTTCTGTTAATATCTGTTATATAATAGAGGGGATTACCGGAGTTGTTTAAAACACAGGATTGCTAAAATAGTATGCAAAACGGATATGTTTAGAACCATAAATTAAGGATATTTCTCTAGAAAAAAGAAGGAATAAAAGCTTGTCCATCTCCATAAGAATGTTTTAGAGACAGTTAAAAAGGTCTTATTTCTATCTTATGGAGGCTTTATTCATGATTAAAATCAAACCTTTCATCGTACTAGGAGTTATTCTGTTTGCTATTACTATACTTATTCCGACCATCCTTGTTCTGCCCTCTATTCAGGATAAAAAGGAAGAGGTAAAGAGTAATATACCACCTGCAGAAACGCCAGAGCCTGCTATTGAAGTAGCTGTATATCGTGAAAATAAACAAGAAGTAGAGAAATTAGACTTAGAAGAATATGTAGTTGGGGTTGTTGCATCAGAAATGCCAGCGAAATTTGAAAAAGAAGCATTAAAAGCACAAGCCTTAACAGCGAGAACATATATTGTAAAAAGAATGATGCATCAAGAGAAAACAGATCTTCCAAAGGGAGCATTAGTTGGGGATACAATAAACTACCAAGTGTATAATAACCGCGAAGAATTAAAGAAAATTTGGGAAAATGATGGGTTAGACTGGAAGAAAAATATGGCTAAAATAGAAGAGGCTGTAGCGGCTACAAAGGGGCAAATTTTAACGTATGAAGGTACTCCTATTGATGCCACGTTTTTCTCCACAAGCAATGGATACACGGAAAATTCAGATGATGTCTGGGCTAATTCAATCTCCTATTTACAAAGTGTGGAAAGCCCATGGGATGTCAATTCGCCAAAGTTTAAAGGGGAAGTGACAATGCCTGTTAAAGACTTCGAGAAGAGCTTAGGCGTTAAGCTTACAGCAGACAGGAAAGTATTAGAAGACGTTAAATATACAAAAGGAAAACGAATTGCAAGTGCCAAGATTAATGGAAAACAATTATCAGGAACAGATATTAGAGAAAAGTTGAGCTTAAAATCAACGGACTTTACAATGGAACGAAAGGGAAATAACGTTTATATTGCTACAAAAGGATACGGTCATGGTGTCGGCATGAGCCAATATGGGGCAAACGGAATGGCCGCAAATGGGAAAAACTATGAAGAAATCGTAAAATACTATTATAAAGGGGTAGATGTAACAGCATCTGATGATATGCTAGCGAAATACACAGCTCAGAAATAAGGGAATCAGCCAAAGCAGGGGTGAAATCAGCCAAAGTGTTGGGTGAATCAGCCAAAGTAGAGAAATATCAGCCAAAACAGCGGATGAATCAGCCAAAGTAGAGAAATATCAGCCAAAGCAGCGGGTGAATCAGCCAAAGTAGAGAAATATCAGCCAAAACAGCGGGTGAATCAGCCAAAGTAAAGAAGTATCAGCCAAAGCAGCGGATGAATCAGCCAAAGTAGAGAAATATCAGCCAAAGCAGCGGTGAAATCAGCCAAAGCACTAATTACAAGCCTAAAAAGCAAGTCTTCCTCAAGAAGGCTTGCTTTATTTATTGTGACTTCATCCCATTAATAATTAAAATTTTCGTTTCTATGTATAAACTCAAGAACTTTGTCGAAAAATAAGTCTAAAAAATTTTTTAGCATGTAGGTATATATTTATCATTATCTGTTCAGAATGATTGCTGAGGTGATGATAAAATGAGAGAGGAAGAAAACAAACGTACTTCTCCAAAGTCAAAAGTAAAAAGCTTTTTTAAAAAGCGTTGGGCATTTCCAGCCATTTATATCGCAAGTGCAGCTATTATTCTAACAGGGGTCCTATGGTATCAAAATAGCGCATCAGAAACAGATAAGTATAAATATGATAACGCTGATATGCCAACAAAACAAACAGATGAACCTGCAGAACCAGTAGCAAAGGAATTTGAGAACTTTGCATGGCCAGTAGTCGATGAAGATTCTTTCATTACACAAAAAGAGTTCTATGATAATACGGCTAGTAAAGAAAAGCAAGCTGAATCTTTAGTATTCTATAATAATCAATATCAGCCAAACACAGGTATTGACTTAAAAATGGAAGATGACAGCGAATTTGAAGTAGTAGCAGCTCTAAGTGGAACCGTTACAAAAGTTGCGGAAGATTCTCTATTAGGGAATACAATTGAAATTGATCATGACAATGGGATTAAAACATATTATCAATCTGTGAAGGATTTCCAAGTGGAAGAAGGGGCTGAAGTAAAGAAAGGCCAACCATTAGCAACTGCTGGAAAAAGTAAGTTGAATCAAGAAGCAGGAGTTCATGTCCACTTTGAAGTAAGAAAAGACAATGTAGCTGTGAACCCTATTGATTATTTTGGTAAACCGGTAAGTGCTTTACAAAGTGATGATACTTCTGGTGCTACTTCTGGAAATGATTCAGCAGTAGAAAAATCAAGTAATTCCGATGAAGAAATGCCGACAGATAACAAATTAGAAAATGGAACAGACGCTAAACAGGATGAAGATTCAGAAGGGTCTACAACTACAGATCCGAACGCTTAATAACTAGAGGTTGCTATAAGTAGTTTTTACAAAGCATAAAATAAAGATTATGCGAGTGATAGCTACTTTATGGCAACCTTTATGTATTCTCGAAAGAAGTATTTTATGGATGGGAAATGTCGAAGAAAATATGTAAATACAAAGAATTCTCATCTAGACATCTAGCTTTATATCCTCGAATAGTCCACTAAAAGGCAAGACATCTAATAACTCCAGAATATTTATAAGTGAAAAGTAGTAGTATAATTTAACTATAAGTGGAAGACATAAATGGAAAATAGTCATTTACGAGCGGAAAATGACAAATTTCTCGGGAAATATTAAACCTCTGACGATGAAAACAACAGATATTTTTCTAATAATAACAGATATAAAACCACACATCGGCAATTTCCTCTTTTTAAAAATATCATTCCTGTTTTTCAAGCCAATCAATTGTTTCGCATAAAACATAGCTATTTAATTCCTCAAAAACAAGTAAATATAGAAAAAAACAGATAAACCTTGTCCCTATTCATATTTTTCTGCATAAAGTCTTACCCAAGCTAATAAAATGTTACAAACCTTACAAAGCGGAAGTTTGGAGTGAGGGGTCGTTTGAAGATAATGGATATGTAGTTGAGGACATGTTTAATCCCTATAAGAACAGAAAGCTTTTGACTTTCTGCCGCATGAAGAAAAGTATTATGCAGGAAAGGAAACGTGCGGGATGAAGAATTTCAATGAAGCGAAAAGCGAGTCTCATTTCACACTTCTCACATCCAATTTAGGGAGGGCGAGTGGTGTGCACGATTACATCAAAGAGAGAACTATCAAGATTGGAAAGTATATCGTGGAGACGAGAAAAACGGTTCGCGTAATAGCGAAGGAGTTTGGCGTATCCAAAAGTACAGTCCATAAAGATTTAACAGAAAGACTTCCTGAAATTAACCCAGATTTAGCAAATGAAGTGAAAGAGATCCTTGATTATCATAAATCAATACGACATCTACGCGGTGGGGAAGCAACAAAAATGAAATATAAAAAGGAAGAGCTTGAAGGGGAAACTGTACAGTAAGAAATTCCAGGGTAATGCTTTATCATGAATGCATTAATCAAATAGAAAAAGTATGCAATATTAAGTTACCCTGGAAATATTTAAAACAGAAAGGGAAGTTTAGAAAAATGGAGTTACAACAGTCTATCGGTGGAGGTGTCTCCATCGATAGAGAAAAAGAATGAGTATAAAAAGCAACTCATTTTGGAATGCTAATAAAGGGTACATAATAGCTAAAAGGACCTTGGAAGCAATGTCCTTTTTCTTGTTTGAGAAAAAAGAAAATTATTTTGTGAAAAAAAACTCATTTTTTTTACAAAAAGTTACTTATTTCGTGATCTTATGATAAAATAAAAAATTAGAGTGGTTTAAATAGATAGAGAAAAAAACATACAAATTTTAACCTGAAAAATACATAATTCACTTTACAAAAGAATGAAAATGGTTGATTTAATATAGAGCGATAAGAAAGACATATTTAAGCGAGGTAAATATTTAGTGGCATTTAAAAAGGCGCTATAACTGTGTGAATGGAAGGAATTCTTAGGAATGTTTTTTCGTTTAACTACATTTAATGAAACTTAAATATGAGGATGTCGTTACATATAGTGTGGAAGCCAGCTCTTTGTCTCTATAAGGAAAATGAAATTATAAAATGAAAAAAATGGAAAAGCTAAAGGCGAAGGAGGAGCATATATAATGTTTGCTAGAGATATTGGTATCGATTTAGGAACAGCAAATGTACTCATTCATGTAAAAGGAAAAGGGATTGTATTAAATGAGCCTTCTGTTGTGGCATTAGATCGCAATACAGGCAGAGTGTTAGCGGTAGGAGAAGAAGCTCGTAGTATGGTCGGACGTACGCCTGGAAATATTGTTGCTATTCGCCCACTAAAGGATGGCGTTATCGCTGATTTTGATGTAACAGAAGCAATGCTAAAGCATTTCATTAATAAATTGAACGTAAAAGGATTTCTTTCAAAGCCAAGAATTCTTATTTGTTGTCCAACAAATATTACTAGTGTGGAACAAAAAGCAATTAAAGAAGCAGCCGAAAAAAGTGGTGGAAAGAAAATCTATTTAGAAGAAGAACCAAAGGTTGCAGCGATTGGTGCAGGAATGGATATTTTCCAACCAAGTGGAAATATGGTTGTTGATATTGGCGGCGGTACTACAGATGTAGCAGTGCTATCAATGGGGGATATCGTTACTTCTTCTAGTATTAAAATGGCTGGAGATAAATTTGATAATGAAATTCTCCAATATATTAAACGAAAATATAAGCTCTTAATTGGAGAACGTACGGCAGAGAATATAAAAATTAATATTGGAACTGTTTTTCCAGGTTCTAGAAAAGAAGAAATGGATATTCGCGGTCGTGACATGGTTTCTGGTCTTCCAAGAACTATTACGGTACATTCAGAGGAAATTGAGCAAGCATTAAGAGAGTCCGTATCTGTTATTGTACAAGCTGCTAAAAGTGTCTTAGAAAGAACACCACCTGAGCTTTCTGCTGATATCATTGATCGTGGAGTTATCTTAACTGGTGGTGGAGCATTGCTGCACGGGATTGACTTACTATTAGCGGATGAATTGAAGGTTCCTGTATTAGTAGCTGAAAATCCAATGGATTCTGTAGCAATCGGTACAGGAATAATGTTAGATAATATTGATCGTCTTCCAAAAAGAAAATTAAGCTAAAAAATGGGGGGTGCATAAACAAGTGAAAAAACTTGTTTATGCATAGGAAAATGAAATCTATTTATTTCATACCCGTTTGTATAAGTCTTAAACCTAAAAAATCGGAATGGAAAAATTTCTTTTTCTTATTCCGATTTTTTATTTAGCTGTTTCTGTTTTTTTAGTAACCATAAGGTTCTTCTTCCTCCTTTATCTTCCAGTAGATTGTTCCTATGAATAGCCGATATAATAAATGATTAATATAACGAACATTTTTAGACTTTTTTCAACAAAATTTAATGTAATCTTTTGATATTTTTTTTATAATAGAATATATATGCTTGAATCGAAATTTTTGTATAGATAGGAGACAGTTATGTTTAAAGGGTTCTATACAGCAGCTTCTGGTATGCTTGCTCAGCAGCGCAAAACCGAAATGCTTTCTAATAATATGGCCAACAGTACGACACCGGGTTTTAAAGCAGATCAATCATCCATGAGAGCTTTTCCTGAATTATTACAGCAAAGCGTTAGGAAAAATGCAGCTGGTACTATAGAAAAGCAGCAAGTAGGCTATTTAGCAACAGGAGTCTATATGCAAGAAATAATCCCGAAGTTTACTCAAGGTGATCTTAATCAAACAGGATTAAAGACAGATTTAGCAATCTTAAACGCGAATATTCCAGGGAATGGAACGAATGCTGGCGGCGGATTATTTTTTACAGTGCAAAATGATAATGGAGTTGCTTATTCGAGAAACGGAAATTTCACCTTAGATGGCCAAGGGTATTTAACTACTTCTAGTGGTGCTTACGTTTTAGATGAAAATAATGAACGAATTCAACTTACAAGTGCGGATTTCTCTGTTACATCTGATGGAGTGCTTACAAGCAGTAATGGAGAAGTGTATCGTCTTGGAATAAGTTATACAGATTCACCGGAACAGCTCGTAAAAGAGGGGGATGGTTTGTATCGAGCACAAGATGGAGCCGCTCTACAAAGTGCTTATGCAAATAACCAAGTTACCTTTCAAATTAATCAAGGTTTTTTAGAGAATTCTAATGTTGATACAGCGCAGACAATGACAGATATGATGACTGCTTATCGAGCATTTGAAGCTAATCAGAAAATATTGCAGGCTTATGATAAGAGCATGGATCAAGCCGCAAATGAAATTGGTAAGATATAAGAATCATTTAGATAGTAGTAAAGGGGGGAATCGCTATGAATAGAACGATGATAACGGCTAGTAATACTTTAACACAGCTGCAAAAGCAAATGGATCTTATTAGTAATAATATGGCTAATGTTGATACTACAGGCTATAAAAGGCAAAATGGGACGTTTACAGATATGCTTTATCAGCAATTTAATAATCAAAAGGATGAAACGCAGGAAGTCAATCGTCAGACGCCAAACGGCATCAGGCAAGGAGTGGGCGCTAAAATGGCTCAAACGCAATTAGTGATGACACAAGGAATGATTAAATCATCTGATCGCGTTTTGGATACTGCATTGACGAAAGAAGGACAATTATACAGAGTATTGGTGCAAGACGGAGGAACTTCCGAAATGCGTTATACGAGAGATGGAGCGATGTATTTATCACCTGTATCTAATAATGAGAATATGCTGGTTACGAAAGAAGGCCATGCTATCCTTGACGAGAATAATAACCCAATTTTATTAAATAATAATGTTAAAGAATATGCTTTTTCATCAACAGGAACTTTAACAGTTCAATTGAATAATGGCGGGCAGGAAACCTTTAATCTCGGCATATCGTATGCTAATAATCCGCAAAGCCTTGAAAAAACAGGGGAGAACTTATATCGACTCTCTGACACTGCTGATGAAAATCAAGTAATGGTCGATTTGAATGGCGGCAGAAGAAATGAAATTGCAATGAAACAAAATGCATTAGAACAATCTAATGTGGATATAAGCAAAGAAATGGTCAATCTGATTGCTACACAGCGCTCCTACCAATTTCAGTCCAGATCCATCTCTTTAGCAGATCAGATGATGGGATTAGTGAATGGAATACGTTAAAAAAGGAGAAAAGTGATGGCATTAAATAGCAGTAGTCAAGAAATGGTTAAGACAAGAGAACAGGTTAAAAAAGATCAAAAAGAGAAGAATAATCCAGAAGAGAAAGCTTCTCCTAAACAGAAGATTAGAGTTCGTCTGTTTCCTATATGGCTACGTATTGTTGTCATTATTTTAGTAATGGCTGTAAGTGTTCTAGCTGGAGCCGTTGTCGGTTATAGTGTAATGGGAAACGGAAAAGCAACGGATACCTTTAAAAAAGATACCTGGATGCATATTGTTAATTTGATAAATGAAGAGTAAAGAAGATGGGAATTTGTAAAAATAATTACAGATTCCTTTTTTGCTGGTGTGCTGGAATGATCAAATTAACGAAATAGCTGTTCAGGATGATAGCTAGAACAACTATTTTAAAAAACATCTTAAAAAAGGAGGGGATATCCCTTCCTTTTTCATAGCTTTTTTTAGTACAATATAATATAACCACATATTAGTAGGAGGTCACAAAATGTTAGATATTAATCAAATTAAAGAAATAATTCCTCATCGATATCCATTTTTATTAGTAGATAGAATTTTAGAAGTGGAAGAAGGTAAAAAAGCTGTAGGTATTAAAAATGTATCGGCAAATGAAGAATATTTTAATGGGCATTTCCCTGAATACCCAGTTATGCCAGGTGTATTAATTGTAGAAGCATTGGCGCAAGTAGGAGCGGTTGCCATGTTGATTAAGGAAGAGAATAAAGGAAGATTAGCTTTCTTTGCTGGAGTAGATAACTGCCGCTTTAAAAAGCAAGTGTTTCCAGGAGATCAGCTGCGACTAGAAGTAGAAATGACAAGACTACGTGGCAACTTTGGAAAGGGAAAATGTGTAGCTACTGTTGATGGTGAAATTGCCTGTGAAGCAGAAATTATGTTTGCCCTTGGAGATAAGAAAGAAGCATAAAAAGGCAGAAAGAAGAGGTGTCTGTTTAAACGAGCAGCTTCTTCTTTTTTTCTTTACAACATTGTTTATTATTGGAATTGAATAATAAGGCGTAATAATTTTCTTTTCTTGGATAACCTAATAACTGACCAAATGAATGGTCATGAATGATACTTATCAAGAAAAGGGGTATAACGAATGACTAAATGGATGAAGTTATTAGGAGTTTCAGCGTTATCTGCTATGCTGTTAACTGCTTGTGGTAATGATGATGATAATCAAAGTCCTCCACCGGATGATGATACCACAATCGAAGATAAAGACTTAGATACGAATGACGTTGTTCCAGACAGAGGTACTGATCTGGATAATGACAACGAACCAGATGTACCAGATGAAAATAAAGATGATGATCTAGATCCAACAAAGGATGATAATGATCCTGGTGAAGATATGATCGAAGATAAAGATGATATGAAAGACAAAGACGATATAGATCGATAAAGAGCCTATATGTTCAGAATCTCAAGGTTATTCCAGGCCTTGAGATTCGTCTATTCAATAGTTCTCCTGCAACCTACAGCTTCTTCTCCAAAAATGTCTGTGGCTTGCTTTGCATCAGCTCAGTAAATTTATTCGATAATTTTTTCCCTTCATAGCCTTCTTCGATTAGATATTGGAGCAATAGCTCTGCATAGTCTTTTCTGTCTCTTTTTAATGTTCCTTCTAAAAGAATGCTTGCTTTATCACCAAAATTTTGGATAGACAGAATCGTTACTTCAAAAGGAGCGGGATCATTTTCTTTTTTTGAGATAACAGCTTGAACAAGCAACTCCTCCTTCTTCTGAAATGCTTCATCAAGAAAAGCGATAGCAGCTAATTCTGTATAAACCTCAATTAGCCAATGATTAAAATCATCTTCTTTATTTATAATCAATCCATCAATCAATTTAATCGGCACTAGCTTTTCCTTCGTGAGAATCTGTAAAGAAATTAATTTAAAAGTTTTCACGATAATCCCTCCCCAGGCAAATTCTCCTTTTCTTTTATTATACCTTACCTTGATGAATTATCTAAGCTCTCGAATGATCCGATTGGAAAATAAGTGAATATAATTCTATTTCGTATAGTACAAAAATATTCTCCCTGCCTCCATCTGAAAACAATCTCTTTAAAAATTATATTAATAAAAGTTTGTTTTATATTGTTCACTATTTTTTTTATCTATTCTTTCTAAAAGGAGAATGTTTTATAATTTTTGCTAACATTTGCTTCTAAAAACTAGCTTTCATCACAGCCATTCATCAATAATTCCCCAAGGTGATTATATCCTGATATTGGCAGAAAAGCAGAATAACGTCAGCTCTTGGCGAAAAAGGAATAAAAATGCGATATTTACTGACTAAATTACTAGTATATACAAGAGAGAGACAGTACTTTCGTCCCTTAATAAATATAAGAATATTGTGATATTTTTATATAGTTCGATATATTCCGAAAATAAAAAAGGGGTAGAGGGGAGTTTTAACATGAAACTTAGAAAAGTATTTTTTCTAGTTATTATGCTCTGTATGCTATTTTCCAATAGTGTATTGGCAGCAACTGTACCAGATAAGGAAATTCGTAAAAAAGGAGAAGAAAACAAGCAAAATATCCAAACCATAAAGGTGGACGAGCTAGAGACCACTTATAATAAAAACGATACGGTTCGGGTAGTGGTAGAGATGAACACGGAGCCGACGGTGCAATATGCTCAAGCACAAGCAAAGCAAGTAAAAGAATTGCCTAAATCAACAAAAGAAAAATTAAAGAGCGAAAAGTTAGCAGAGCAGAAAAAAGTAAAAGAAAAAGTAAAAGCAAGAAAAGTAAAATTTAAGGAATTAGAGAATTTCACCACCATTTTTAATGGTTTTAGTGGAGAAATGAAGTACGGAGATATTGAAAAAATCGAGGAACTTCCAGAGGTAGCAAAAGTACATATTGCCACAGCTTATGAAAGACCAGAAGAAGAAGCAGACATGATATATAGTAAAGAACTTGTACAAGCTCAAGATGCTTGGCGGGATTATGGTTTTAAAGGCGAAGGAATGATTGTTGGTGTAATTGATACCGGCATTGACCCAAATCATAAGGACATGGTACTTTCTGATGAAACAGAAGAGGAATTGAGCAAGGAAGAAATTGCCCAATTTAAAAAGGAAAATGGGCTTAAAGGTAAATTTTATAGCGAAAAGGTACCATACGGATATAACTATATGGATGAAAATGACATTATTCAAGATATCGCTGAAGGGGCAAGCATGCATGGGATGCACGTCGCAGGTACTGTTGGAGCAAATGGCGATGAAGACAATAATGGGATTAAAGGAGTTGCGCCAGAGGCACAGCTTTTAGCGTTAAAGGTTTTCGGAAATGATCCAACTGTTTCGACTACTTGGGGCGATATATATATTAAAGCTATTGATGATGCGATCGTATTAGGTGCAGATGTCCTTAACATGAGTTTAGGATCTCCAGCAGGTTTTGTTGCGGCCGATGCACCAGAGCAGCAAGCTGTAGAGCGTGCTGTGGAAAATGGAATTATGATGTCTATTTCAGCTGGAAACTCTGCCCATTTTGGAAATGGCTTTGCCAATCCATCTAGCTCTAACCCTGATATTGGAGTATCTGGTTCACCAGGTGTTGCCTATGATAGTTTACAAGTTGCATCTATTGAAAATAGTTTTATAGATATTGATGCACTTTCCTATCAATATGATGGTCAGATGGAACAAGCTGGATTCCTGTCAGCAGGCAGTGTTCACCCAAATTCAGTTGCGGAAAAAACATTTAAAATTGTTTATGCTGGATTAGGGAAACCAGAAGAATTAGCCGCAGTTGATGTGAAGGATAACTATGCGCTCATCCAAAGAGGCGAAATCGGCTTCGTGGATAAAGCAATCAATGCACAGCAGGCAGGGGCAGCTGGTGTTATTATTTATAATAATACAGATGGCTTTGTTAGCATGGCAACAGATGCAAGCATTAAGATTCCTCAACTATTCTTATTAAAAACAGATGGGGATAAATTAGCAGCAGCTCTTCAAAGTGGTGAAACTATCTCGATTACATTTGATGGCAAAAAAATAACTTCCGCTAATCCAGAAGCCGGAAAAATGAGTAGCTTTTCCTCATGGGGCCTAACGAATAACTTAGACTTTAAACCAGAAATCACAGCACCAGGTGGACAAATCTATTCTACTTTAGAAAATAATCAATATGGGATGAAGAGTGGAACGTCGATGGCAGCTCCGCATGTTTCAGGGGGATCTGCCCTTGTATTAGAACGTGTAGATAATGAATTCGATGTGTCAGGCTTTGATCGAGTAAACATTACGAAAAATCTCTTAATGAACACCGCTAAACCGGTGACAGATATTGGAACAGTAAACAGTGCATTTGACTGGGAGGTACCATATTCTCCACGTCGTCAAGGTGCTGGATTAATGCAGCTGCATGCAGCATTACAATCACCTGTTATAGTAACGGAGAAGAAGACGAAAGAAGGGAAAGTAGCCTTAAAAGAAGTAGGAAACACCTTTACTTTTACTCTAGAAGCGAAAAACTATAGTGATAAGAAGGTTAAGTATGATGTGGCTGCAAATATACAAACAGACTTTGCGGCTTACGGAGAGTTAGGTTATACTGCTAATCTATTAGAAGCACAGAAGATTTTGGATGCAAAGATAAAAGTAAATGATAAGAATGAAACAACGATAAGCATTCCTGCCAACAAAAGCAAAAAAATTAAAGTATCTGTTGATTTAACAAATGCAAAAGTAATTGATCCTTCTCAAACAGGCAGTTGGGAAACACCTGTAGCGATTGATCGCGTATTTGAAAATGGCTATTTTGTGGAAGGGTATGTAACATTAACAGATCCTCAGGAAACAAATGCAACATTAACCGTGCCGTATGTTGGATTTAAAGGTGACTGGAACAAAGCACCCATTTTAGATGGGATGAAATATGATGAGACATCTTTCTATGGCATGGCTGGAGCGGTGACAAAAGAAGGAGAAGACTTCCTATACCTTGGATATGATCCGATTACAAGTAAGTTTACAAAAGAAGGAATTGCCATTTCTCCAAATAATGATGGAGTCCAAGAAGAAATAATTCCGGTTCTATCGTTTTTAAGAAATGCAAAGAAAGTTCAATTCTCTATTGTTGATAGTAAGGGGAAAACCGTAAGGACATTACGTACACAAGAAGAAATTAGAAAGAATTACTATGATGGCGGCAAAGGAACAAAATATGTTCTTGATTCCAATTGGGCATGGGATGGAAAAGTGAATGGAAAGCTAGTGGAAGGGCAATATTTCTACCGCGTTAGTGCAACCCTTGACTATAAAGGTGCAAAACCACAGATAGTAGATATTCCGGTTATTGTTGATACAGTAAGTCCAACTGTTGAAGTGGACTTAGCAGAAGATAATAAAGTATTGGAAATTGCTGCGTCTGATGATGAAAATGGCTCTGGGATTTCTTATTTAGATATTTTAGTAGATGGGAAATCAGTTGTAACTACTCCAGTCAGCGGTGAAACAACTGAATTTACTTTGCCGAATGAAGTAAAACCAGGTACATCTGTAACAGTTGTTGCGTATGATTATGCTGGCAATAAAGAGGAAGCAAGTGTGGTTGCCGAAGAAGAGAAGAAGGATACAACTATTCCCGTAATCTCTTTAGCGACCCCAGAAGCTTTAGAGGTGTATGGAGAAAAAGAAGTGGTATTTAGTGGAACAATCAAGGATGAATCGGACCTTAAAGAATTTACGATTGGCGGTCAAAAAGTAGACACTGTTTATAATGAGGAGAAAGAAGAATATACCTTTAATACAGTCATTCCTTATGAAAATGGCGTTCATTCTGTTGAAATCAAAGCAATAGACAGTGCTGATAATACAGCAGTCTTTAAACGAAGCTTTATCGTTGATGCTGAAGCACCCGTCATCTCCTTCAAAGGGCTTTCTGGCAATCGAATCGTAAATAGCAATGGCAAAAATCCAACTGTACATGTAACAGTAAAGGATAATTTTGATGATATTCAATTAGCTCTAAATGGAAGTGAGCTTTATTATCAGACATTTAAAGAGCCATATGCTATGAGAAGTTTAGAAAAAACAATCAAGAAAGTGGAATTAGACTTAGAAAATGGCTTAAATGAATTTGAATTCACAGCAACCGATTTAGCTGGCCATAAAACAACGAAAACTGTTTATTTCTATAAGATGACTAAACAAGAAAATCGAAAAGATATTAAAGTCCCAGAGGATAAATAAACAAACCGATCTAAAAAAGAAGACGAGAAACAGGTTGAGACATAAGTATTTCAATCAAAGATAAACCCCAGCAAGGATACCGAGTAATTCATATCCTTGCTGGGGTTTTTATTCATGTCTTCTGTATTATCCATTTGGTTCTGTTCTCTGCTAGCACCCTATAAGGCTGCTGGGTTTTCATTCAATGACACCAAATCCCTTAATTCATCTGTTGTTAACTCGGTCATCCAATTTTCGTTTTGGATAATTTGGTCATTTAGTGATTGTTTCTTTTCCAGCATCGCATCAATTTTTTCCTCTAATGTTCCTGTACAAATCAGCTTATGAACATGAACAAAACGAGTCTGGCCAATGCGGTATGCACGGTCTGTCGCCTGATTTTCTACAGCAGGATTCCACCAGCGATCATAATGAATAACATGGTTGGCAGCTGTTAAATTTAATCCTGTTCCTCCAGCCTTTAAGGAAAGGAGGAAAATCGGAAATTCTCCAGCTTGGAATTGCTCAATTAAGCGATCACGTTGTTGCTTGGACATACTGCCATTTAAGAATGGAACGTCGATGCTGAACTTTTTCTTCATCATTTCCTGAATCATATGTCCCATTTCAATATATTGTGTGAAAATAAGGCAGCTTTCACCTCTCTCTAAAATCGTATCGGTCAGTTCTGCCAACTTCTCCATTTTTACTGATCGATCAATTAAGCTAGTAGGTGCTTGCTCTTTTAAGTAAAGGGCAGGATGATTGCATAACTGCTTTAATTTACTTAACATCTGTAGGACAAGACCTTTCCGCTCGAATCCAGAGAGCTGCTCAATTTGGGCAAATGTATCGGTAACTAATTGTTCATATAAGGCAGCCTGCTCCGTTGTTAAAGGACAATATTCCTTTTGCTCCAGTTTATCAGGGAGATTCAAGGCAACCTCTTCATCCTTTTTCGTTCTTCTTAATAAGAATGGACGAATCAGTGTCTGCAATTGCTGGATTTGTTCCGGTTTATTTTCCCTTTCAATCGGAATAACAAAGCGCTTTTGAAATTGTCCGAGGCTACCTAAATAACCGTGATTAGTAAAATCAAAAATAGACCAAAGCTCATTGAGACGATTTTCCATCGGTGTTCCAGAGAGCGCAATATAATGTGCTCCCTTTAATTTTCTCACAGCTCTTGATTGCTTTGTCTGCGCATTTTTGATATTTTGGGCTTCATCGATTGCAATGGTACTCCATGTGAGTTCTTCGAAGCTTTGCTTATCGATATGTGTTAATCCATAAGAGGTTAAGACTACATCTGCTTCGTGTACTCTATTTAAAAAGGCCTCATCTTTTAAGCGATTAGCTCCATAATGGAGATATACATTTAAATCAGGTGCGAATCGCTCTAACTCCTTTTGCCAGTTGCCGAGGACAGAAGTAGGACAAATGATAAGAGCTGGTGTTGTTAGTTCTGCTTCTGTTTCTTTCACTTTTAATAAATAAGAAATAAGCTGAACTGTTTTTCCTAGTCCCATATCGTCTGCTAAAATGGCTCCAAATCCAAACTTTCTTAAGAAGAGAAGCCAGCTCATCCCAAGCACTTGATAAGCACGTAAATCGCCTAAAAAGCTGTGTGGAACTTCTTCTAATGGCAGATTTTTTACTTCTTTTAATTGATGAATCATCGTTCTCCATTGTCTATTTAGGTCGATTTGGATTCTTGCAAATGTTTTCGGATTCTCTAGCTCATCATTTTGTTGTTCTTCCGCTTGCATTAACTCTTGCTCAATAATATCGCGGACATGCAAACCTTCTTTTTCAGCTTTTTTCATTAAATCCTGTATTTGCCGAATAAAAGCGGGATCTAATTTAATCCAACGACCTTTAATAAAGACAAGACGGCGTTTTTCCTCCACTAATTTATTGAATTCATCTTCAGAGAGGGTGACGCCATTCATAGAAAAGCGCCAATTATAATCCAGCATTGCCTGTAGCCCTACAAAGGATGGACGATGACTTGTACTCGAAACCTTTGCTTTCACTTTCAAGTTGGCTGACTTCATTGCTTGCCACCAAGAAGGAAGAAGAATATCCACTCCAAGGGCAAGGAATGTTTCACTAGCTTCTGATAAAAAAAGCCAAGCTTCTTCTTCTGTTAATTGATTGGTTATCCCGCTTTTTCCTTTTAGCCATGGGAAAAGCAGGAGCCAGCGCTGTTGTTCTTCCTCAATATAGGAGGTAAAGTTTAACCACTTCTTCGGCATATTACTTTCATCATGTATATCCACAACGAGATCAGGATTTTCCTTTGATCGTAAAAATATATCCAAATCCCAAGTTGTATCGATTTCAGTTGGTTCTTCCAGACGGATTCCTAGCGTGAATGGATAGTCTGTTTCTTTTAACCCCATCCATTCCTGCCATTTATCTTCAGTGAAATAAGCAGCCAGCTGCTCGGAAGGAATATTTGCATTCTTTAATGTTTGGATTCTTGCATGGAAATTTTGTTTTGTCTCTTGATGATCTTCCAAATAATGATTGAGCGAATGCTGGAACCATTGCTGGATAAAATCGTTATTTGTTTGACCTGCCAACTCATCGTGAAGTTCCATTTCCCAAAAGCTCGGATCAAATTCATCCATGATACGATTGGGCAGGGACCATTGGAAATTGCCAACCTCCCATTGGCTGAAATCCGGTATCCATTCTTTATGTTTAATAGCTTCCAAAATACTTGGGGCAGCAGCAAGACAAACCTGTGCAGTATCATTCCAATCCCAATCTACATAACGATTAAACCCTTCAGTAGCAAGCAAAGTCACCAACTGCCAGCCACTTAATAATACGCCTTCTATTTCATCAATTGTTACAGTATCTAGGATAGTTCCATAATAGCTCTCTTGATGCTGCTGAAAAAGAAGTTTTTTCCAATAATTAGGATATAGATAGCGATTCTCTATTTCTCCTGTTAAAAAAAATCCTCTATTCTCATAGTAATGAACATTTATTTTTAGATAGTTAGTTTTCAGCATGGATTAACTTTCCCTTTCTACATTCTTCATGAAAGGCTCTTAATCGTTTCGTACGTTCTAAGATAACCAATAAGAATTGCTCGAATTCGGTTTGTTTTTTCAGCTTTTTATAAAGGGTACGCAGTTTTTTTAACTGACGGACAGCGATTCGATAATGCTCTCTATTTTTCCCTTCGATATGTTCTTGAATCGAACGATGATATAAGGAAAGCAATAATGATTGATCATATTCCTGCAGCGTTTTTATTTGTTCTTTGTGAAGATGATCTAGTCCATATCCCATCATGGTAAACAGATCCATCCATTTATCAAATTGTTTCTTCTCATACAGAAAATCCTCATATTTGCGGTAGCTATATGGAAGTGTATGAATATATGCTTTTTCAAGTAAGTCTTCTTTATTCATAGCTAGGCAATAAGGGAGAATCGCTCGGATTGCCATCTGTGTAAATTCGTAGCAATAATCGTCATCATCATCTGTACATATATAATTTTTCAGCTCTTGAATAAATGCTGGTATATATAAATCCATTCTTTTCCAAGCTTTGCGACTCGATAAATAATCAATCCAATAAAGCATATACGAAGTAACTTGTGTATCAAGTGATTGAATGATTTTAAGGGCATTCTCATCTTTTTGAAGAAGGATTTCTAGATGAATCATGGCAATTTTTTCGGAAAAGCTTGGGTCGCTGTTCGCTGACAATTGTGTCAATTCATCCTGTCTCCATTTTTTCGTGGCGAAAAGATCCGTCCACATTAAGCGATAAAGCTGAATACACTCAAATGCTAATATTGGCTGGATGGTAAGAATTGCTCGTATATCATCCTTTAGACTAATTAAAAAATCGTCAAACGCAAATGGAAAGGTAAAGTTTGATAATTTATAGAGGTTATCCTCGATGCTATTCATTAAATCATGAAAAAGATGTCGATAATAGCGATTGATTGTTTGTGTATTATGATCTAGTTTTTTACTAACTATTAATAATTGTTTAAAAGTAAATACATGGGCGATAACTAAATAAAGGAGCTTCCACTCTGTTTGGAGAGGAGTAGCTGCTTTTATTTTTCGTATATAAATATAATACGTTTCCGCAATCAGATATGGTTTGTTATGATTTGTCTCCATAAGGGATTGAAAACTCTTTTCCAATGTTTCAATCCAATCTGTATAATTTGGCTCTTTGTCTTCTTTTTCCTTCAGTAAGTCACTTGCTCGCATAATACCGAGATTTTTTAACATTTCCGCATTCTCAATTGGTTTACGCCAATTTTCCAACCAAGTGGACACTTTCCCAACTTGTGCAAGTAAATAGAAAAATAGAGCGAGCTGATGGCGACAAAATCCTTCTGCGTGACAAGTACAAGAGCTCTGTTGAACATAATCCAAATCTAAAGTGGCCCTTACAGGCGTTACATCTTGGATCATTCCCGTCACCAATTCATTGGAGAACTTGACCTGATAGACAAAGCTTTGTCTGTATAGAAGCAGTCCCTTTTCCACAACCTTTTTCATTTGGGGATCATTTGCATCCAATAAATTCATTAAGTTTTCTGCGCAAAAATTCACTGGCTCCAAATACTTTTCTAGAAGCATAATGTATCCCTCCCATATTGGTAAATCGATTAATTTTGCTTAAAGATGTGCTCTAAGAAGTAGAGGCACCAAAAAAGTCCATTCTTTAATTATAACGCTTTTTGAATAGAGATGGTAGAGGACAGAAGAAGTGAAGTAAAAGAGCGTAATTGGATACTAGTTTTGAAGTAACGAATATAGGGAATGAAGAGAATAGACAATGAAAGTAGGAAAAAATATACGCAGTTTGGTAAAAGCTCGGCGCTGAATGGTGCGAGATTGGAAGATATATTAGCAAAATGGAGGAATATTTGTGCCATGGTAAGGGTATATCAGCCAAAGTAGTGGAGATATCAGCCAAAACGAGGAGTAAATCAGCCAAAGTAGTGGGTATATCAGCCAAAACAAGGAGTAAATCAGCCAAAGTAGTGGGTATATCAGCCAAAACGGGGAGTAAATCAGCCAAAGTAGGGATATATCAGCCAACCCCAAAGCATACAAAAAAGACTGCCCGCTAAATAGACAGCCCTTTCTATTATTATCTGTTAATATAAACGTTTAAAACTATCAAAATGCTCTTTATAGTATGAGTTATCTAAACTTGTAACACGAACGCCGCTTGAGTCAGCGTGAATAAATTCATTGTTGCCAATATAAATACCTAAATGAGAGATACCTTGTTTGTAGGTATTTTTAAAATAGACAATATCTCCAACAGCTGGAACATCTATATAATAGCTGCGGTCATAGTAGCCTTCAGCAGAATAACGTCCAATTGATTTACCGCTTTGATTTAACACATAGTAAACAAATCCGCTGCAATCAAACCCTGCAGTAGTTGAGCCTGCCCAAACATGTGGAATGCCAACTAGACTTTTAGAGACCGAAACGACTTTGGAAGCATAGGATTGTCCATTGTTTCCATTAGAAATAAGAGTCGGTTTATTAGAAGAGGGATTAGTATTTCCAGTGTTAGTTATCTTTTCAGAAGCAGTAACCTTCAATTTTTGTCCTGGGAAAATCAAATCAGAATTTAGATTATTTAATTGCTTTAGTTGGCTTACAGACATTTTATACGTAGAAGCAATTTTACTTAAAGTATCTCCGCTTTTAATCGTATAAGTTCCTGTAGAAGCAGTTGTAGTTTCCTTTACAGCTGTATTGCTGTTACTTCCAGAGTTACTAGACGGGTTGGAATTAGCATTTCCAGGTTTGGAAACATATAAAATATCACCAGGATAGATAAGCGAAGAGGATAGATTGTTCCATTGCTGTAACTCTCCTAAAGAAATAGAATGCTGATTTGCTATTTTAATAAGGGAATCTCCTGAAACAACTTTATATGTCTTGGCACTTGAGCTTGTCTTCGTAGAAGTTTTACTAGCGTTAGTTGTATTGCTGCTAGATTTTGAATCATCGCCAATAGATAATTCTTGATTGATTAAAATAAGGTCTGAGGAAAGATTATTTTGCGACTTTATGTCATTAACAGTCGTATTGAATTTCTTCGCAATCTGTCCTAAAGTATCCCCTTTTTTCACTACATAAGTACTAGCAGAGGCATTCGCTGCGAAAGTGGTTGACAGAATAGCCGTAGTTGCCAATACTGTGACTTTCTTCTTCATTTTTTATCACTCACTCCTAATGATTAAACTATAGTATATCTATCTTACCATAACCTATCAGACTATTGACCTTTTATTTTAATAAAATTGATAACGTTTTACGAAAATAGGTAATTATTCATAGAATCTTATCATTAGGACATTAGTTGCTGGAGATGAAACTGATTGTATAAACAGGGAATAACTAACTAGGTATATATGCGGATAGCATAGAGGTGATGGAAAGTGATCGTTATCCCCGCTTAAGAAAAAAGATGCCCCCAACTATTTCACGATTCGTAGGGGAGAATAGTTGGAGGACATCTTTATATAATACATATATTATGTTTGCCAGCTACGGATTTTTCCTTCGATATAATCCGTATATCGATGATCTTTTACTAATTGGAAAATCATTAGTGCATCTTGCATATAAGGAATAGCTAGGTCAAAATTCTTTTGTAATTCATAGTTATATCCGATATGATAGTGAAAGTGAGCCAGCAAATAAAGGTTATCCTGTTGTATCGCCCAATCAATCCCTTCCTTACAATAAGTAATGGATGCATCAAACATGGATTGATCTGTTAAGGATTTCGCGATATTAAAATATAATCTGCTTTTAATCGTATCATCCTTTAAATAGGGAAGCTGGTTGATCGCTTTAAATGCTTGTTCATAAATGGTCAAGGAATCATCAATAAATCCTTCTTCATAGTGAAAGATTCCTTTACTAATAAAGATTTCTATTTCTCTTTCTGTGAAGACAGTGTCAAAGGTAAGTTCAATTGCTTCATTAATAAGCTTTACTGCTCGATTAAAATCACGGTCGATTTCAAATACATAAATTGCCTTATGCCAAAGCAGCAATTGATAGTTTTTTTTATGGTGCGTAAATAAAGGATTTTTTTCTTCTGCTTTTACAATTTGTTTTATTGTATGATAATCAGTATTCCTTCTAGCTGCTTTTAATTGCCGAAAAGTTTCTTCCACATAATCTAGTCTGGGGGTCGTACCAATATCGAAGAAGTAATTTACGTCTACTCCCAATCGCCTAGAAATAAGATAAAGAGTAGAAGACAATGGAAGTACTTCTCCTTTTTCAATCTTGCTTATTTGCGCTTGTGTACAAATATTGTGAGAAAGTTCCTTTTGTGATAGTCCCATTTGCTTTCGTAATTCCTTGATTTTTTCCCCAACCGCTGAAAAATTCAATCGCTTCACTCCTACATAGAAAAGCTCACCTTTTTTTAATGATATTCCTAAAGTTATATTTTTGAAGATTTTTGCAAAAAAACAGTGCTAAATGCCTTAAAATGCCGAAATTTACTTTGAAATCAAGAATTCATCTATCTTAATAATATGATTTAATTGTTTTTACTGCAATATATTAAGAATATTTTTGCTATTTTTAGAAGTGCCCACCTACGCCTTCTAATTATTCGCATAATAAAACTTAATTGAGCATTTTTAATAGAAATTTTGAGATTTCTATTAAACCCCAATATCTGTTTTACGAGTAGTCCTTTTATCTCCAATTTTCTGCCGTTTTCTGATGAGAAAGCGGTCTTTTTTATTCGAAAAGGCAAGAATGTGAGGGAACTATAAAAAGCGCTTCTTCATTTCTTCTGTTGGAAGCATACAGGAATCCTGTTTGCCAAACCATTTATAACGATTTCTAGCAATAATTCGATAAAGAGGGTCTCTGATGAAAGGCGGGATTACTTTTAAAATAGCTAGAAGCTTCCATCCACCTGTAAGATGGCTGCAAATTTCTAAAGCGGCATCCGATTCTAAATAGTATCTATCTTCTTTTAAAAGGATAACACTATCAACCTCAGATAAATGATATTTATTCAATAGATTTCTTCCAGTTTCGCTCTGTAAGGAAGCAAAGAAAAATTGGTTATGTGGATCTCTTTTAATAATAAATTGCACACTTTTGTTGCATAAATTACAAACCCCATCAAATAACACAATCATCTATATCCCCCCTTAGTCTGTATTTTAGCAAATGGTGAAGCAAAAGTATGTTAAAAACGATCTGTAATTTTTTCAATTGGTCTTCGTAATAAAGTTATTATTTTGTCAGAAAGGTAATAATATACAGGATGCAGGAAAGAAAAAATAAAAAAATGACTATTTTGTATGTAATTCTTTTTCCGTTTTTATGAAAAAATGGTACGCTAGTAGTAGTAGATTAGAAGGGGAGATAGGAATGAAAAAGAGATGGATGCTTTTACTGATATTTGTATTGATAGCAGTGGTAACAGGGTGCAATAAGAATGATCCTACCCCAGATGAACGGCTATCACAATATATAAAACTGTGGAATGACGAAAAATTCAAAGAAATGTATGCTTTCTTATCAACAGAAGCAAAGAAAAATGTTTCGAAAGAAGAATTTGTTTCTAGATATGAAAAAATTTACAAAGACTTAAGTATTAAAGATTTAGAGATAACATATAAGAAACCTTCAGACGACGAAAAATTTGATAAAGTAGAGAAAGCAGAAATTCCATTTTCGGTTAAAATGAACAGTATGGCAGGAGAAATCAGTTTTGATAATCAGGCCACGCTTGTAAAAGAAGAGCGAGACAAAGACGAGAATTGGTATATAAATTGGGATACTACTTATATATTTTCTGAGTTAGGTCCTGATGATAAAATTTCGGTCAACACGATTCCAGCAGAACGCGGTAGTATTGTGGATAAAAATGAGAATCCGATGGCCATGAATGGAGTTATTTATGAAGTTGGGCTGGTTCCAGAACAAATGGGAGACAATCCAGATGCTGTCATAAGTAATCTAGCAAAGCTTTTAGATATTAAAAAAGAAACAATAGAGAAAGCGATCCAAGCAGATTGGGTTCAACCGAGCTTTTTTGTTCCAATAAAGAAAGTTGCCACAGGAGATCGTGCTTATTTAGATAAACTCTTTGCATTACCTGGTGTGCAGAAGCAAGATACCAAAGGAAGAATTTATCCATTTGGCGAAAGTGCTGCCCATTTAATTGGCTACATTGGCAGCATCACAGCAGAAGAGCTAGAGGAGAATAAAGGGAAGGGTTATTCAAGCACAGATGTAATTGGAAAAAGAGGCTTAGAGCAAGTGCTGGAGGAACGATTGAAAGGCGCGAATGGCGAAGAAATTTCTATTAAAAAAGCCGACGGCAGTACAGTTACTTTAGCGAAAAAAGATGTGAAGAATGGTGAAAATGTAAAGTTAACAATCGATGCAGACTTGCAAAAGGAAATATATGAAAAAATGGATGGCGAAGCAGGTGCAGCTACAGCTATTAATCCGCAAACAGGGGAAACACTTGCGTTAGTCAGCAGTCCCGCATTTGATCCAAACAAGATGATTGTTGGCCTGACAACGTCTGAGAAGGAAGCATATGATAATAATAAGCTAGATCCTTTTACCAATCGCTTTAAAAATAAATATGCTCCTGGTTCTGTTATGAAGCCGCTTGTAGCAGCTGCTGCATTAACAGAGGGCGTCATTACTCCTGAACAGGAAAGAAAGATTACCACTAAGAAGTGGCAGAAGGATAAATCTTGGGGCGGTTATTATGTCACAAGAGTGCATACAAGCTCAGAGCCTGTAAATCTGGCGGATGCTTTGATATATAGTGATAATATTTACTTTGCGCAGACAGCACTTGATTTAGGTAAAGATAAGTTTGCAGCAGAACTAAAAAAATTCGGGTTTGAAGAACCGTTTACTTATGCTTACCCAATTGAAACATCCACCTATGGCAAATTAGATACAGAGCAGCTTTTAGCAGACTCAGGATATGGCCAAGGGCATGTGGAAATGAGTGTGATTCATCTTGCGACAGCATACACACCATTTGTTAACGGTGGAAATCTAATAACACCTGTATTATTAGATAGTGAAGAGAAGAGTAAGGTTTGGAAAGAAAAAATCATGGACGAATCAGTAGCCAACACCATTTCTGATGACTTACAACAGGTTATTGAAAGTCCTCACGGTACAGCACGTGCCGGAAAAATAAGCGGGAAAACATTCGCAGGAAAAACAGGTACAGCTGAATTAAAAGAAAAGCAAGGCGAAAAGGGAACAGAAAACGGCTGGTATGTTACCTATGATAAAGGCAATAAGAACCTCTTGATTGCAATGATGATGGAAAGCGTACAAGATAAAGGCAGCTCTGGATACGTTGTGAAAAAGGTAAAAGAGATAATAGAATAAAGAGAAAAGGAGTGTTCTGTGGGAATGCTCCTTTTTTTTCATAAAAGTAGACAGGAAGGATTAGGGAGGGGCAACAGGTGGGATGAAAGCTAAAAAGTAGAAGGAGTGACAGAAAAAATGCGTTCATACCCGTGATGAAAGCCAATATCCAGCTAGTCCAACAAAAACAGCATCATACTTACTCCAAAATCATTTCGCCAACACCTACACAAGCAATAAATAAAAGATCTATCCAATTCAATTTCTATTCAATTTACTCATGATTCCGTTTTTTTTTTCATACATTAGTTTAAACGGTGAAAGGAGAGAGCGGAATGAATGAGGTAGAACAAAAGGAATTGGAATATGCCATTGCAGAAATCACCGAGATTGCTACTGGATTTGGACTAGACTTTTATCCAATGAGATATGAAATTTGTCCTGCGGATATCATTTATACATTCGGTGCTTACGGAATGCCTACTCGATTTTCCCATTGGAGCTTCGGAAAGCAATTTCATAAAATGAAATTACATTATGATTTAGGCCTATCCAAAATATATGAATTAGTCATTAACTCAAATCCTTGTTATGCTTTTTTGCTTGATAGTAACTCCTTAATAAATAATAAGCTTATCGTTGCCCATGTTTTGGCACACTGTGATTTCTTTAAAAATAATGTTCGATTTCAAAATACCAAACGAGAAATGGTGGAAAGTATGGCCGCAACTGCTGATCGAATTCGTCAATATGAAATCAAATACGGGAAGCAGGAAGTGGAAACGTTTTTGGATGCGGTATTAGCCATTGATGAACATATTGACCCAAGCTTGATGAGACCTAAATTAGCTTGGTCCATGGACGATGTAGAATTTGTGGAGGAAGAGGAACCAACAAGTACACCTTATGATGAATTATGGGGATTGGACGACCGAAATAAACCAAAGAAGCCGAAGAAAAAAGTAGCCAAGAAATTCCCGCCCCAGCCAGAGAAGGATTTACTACTTTTTATTGAAAACTTCAGTCGAGAGCTTAGCGACTGGCAAAGGGATATTTTAACCATGATGCGCGAAGAAATGCTTTATTTCTGGCCACAGTTAGAAACAAAGATCATGAATGAGGGCTGGGCATCCTATTGGCATCAGCGGATTGTTCGAGAATTAGATTTAACAAGTGCGGAAGCCATTGAATTTGCAAAGCTGAATGCTGGTGTAGTACAGCCGTCTAAAACGGGCATTAACCCCTATTATCTAGGTTTAAAGATATTTGAAGATATCGAGGAACGCTATAATAATCCAACAGAAGAAATGAAGCAAAGAGGTGTTAAACCAGGATCAGGGCGAGAAAAAATGTTTGAAGTTCGGGAAATAGAATCAGATATTTCTTTTCTGAGAAACTATTTAACCAAAGATCTTGTCATGAGAGAAGATATGTATTTGTTCCAAAAGCAAGGAAGAGATTATAAAATTGTCGACAAGGCATGGGAACAAGTCCGGGATCAATTAGTGAGCATGCGCGTTAATGGGGGTTTCCCATATATTACAGTCAATGATGGTGATTATAATAAAAATGGAGAGCTGTACTTAAAGCATGGCTTCGAGGGAATTGAATTAGACTTGAAATATTTAGAAAAGGTTCTTCCGTATATTCATCAATTATGGGGAAGAGGCGTGCATATGGAGACGGTAGTAGAAGATAAACCGCTTCTTTATAGCTATGATGGAAAAGCGCTGCATCGGAAGTATTTATAGGAGAAATAGACCCACAGAGCTTTATTGAGTCCTGTGGGTTCGTCTTTTATTCATCCCAATTCCAAAAAGCTATATCATCTATACTAATTTCCTTTATCCAGCTTTCTTTTTTTAACTTGAGTATTTCTTCTGTAGGACCAGTAATAACAACCCCATAATGATTAATACCATTTTTTTTCATATAAGCAATTCGTTTATTTAATTCTAAATGACCAAAATAAAAATTCTCCGCCTTTTTTTCATACGGTTCTAGAAATGTAAGTGTTTTTAGAAACTGTTTATGCAGAATCTCCGCATCTCCTACTGTATACTCTGGCGAACTAGAGGAGCTAGATTCAATGGAAAACCAAAAGTTTCCTTCTTTTTTGGTTGAATCTGTGATCATATCATCATCATGCCAAATAGGGTTATTAGGAAAGCCAATTGGATCTATACCAAATTCGTCTCTATTCTCTACCCCTGTATCAACAGCAAACCAGATAATTTCTATATTTCTATCTTTTAAATAATCAAACACTTTATTTGTTGATAATAATTCAGAGAAGGACAAATAAACAGACGCTACAGTGCCATTCTTTACTTTTTCTAGTCGCTTCCATTCCGATGGGGATGACTCTTTTGGTAAAAAGGAAAAGGAGGCTTGTTGTTGGGAGATGACTCCCTGTGTTTTCTTTTCAGGCATTCCCATGAGTGAAAAGAAAAATTTTGTTTTATACTCCCCCGTTTTATAGATTTCATCCCCGACTTTTTTTTCAATATCTGTTGTTGTTTCCAGTCCAAAGTAAGGCTTTGTAGCTGCACTTGTTCCACTGTACTGCCCATAGGGATCTGTTACAGTAAGGGTTAAATCAATAATGTTTCGGTATACATCTGTTCTATCAGGGGTGCCCCAAGCGTAATAAACAGCAGTGAAAATGGAAGAAAGAATGGTGAAAAGAATGATTAGTCCTAATGCAGTGAGTGCTGTTTGAAATCGGGCCATCCACTTTCCTCTTCTTACTATTCTTCTTTGTTTTTTTGAATCAATCAGGAGTGGTGCGGCTTGATGATGATTGCTCATTTCTGCTTCCTCAAAAACTTGAAAATATTGCTCCATCTTTTCTAAATCTTTCTCTATTTCTGCTGCTTCCTCTTTTGAAAGTTCCCCATTTTTATATGCTTCTAACCTTTTTTTGTACTCTTCACTCACGAATTTGTTTCCCCCTCTGTCTTATTGTTTGTCTCCCTCGGAAGAGTAAAACTTTAAAGTAGGTTGGACTAACGTTCATTACCATGGCACCTTCCTCTGTTGTAAGTTCTTGGAAGTCTGCTAGTAATACGGCCATCCTTTGTTTTTCAGGCAATACTTTTAGCATGTTTATCACTCTTTGAATTTCTTCTTTTAATAAGACTGTCTCCTCTGTTCTTTGCGCGTTATCCATCTTTTCTTGAAAGAAATCATTCTCTTTGACTACTAGTCGCTTATTTTTTCGAAACTGATCGATAAAAACGTGATACGCCACCGTGAAAAGCCAGGCCTTCACATTTTTTCCTTGGAAAGTTTCCAGATAGAGATGTGCTCTGAAAAATGTCTCTTGAACTAAGTCTTCTGCAGAATGATGATTATGGCAGAGTGAAAGGAGAAAATAATAAATATCATTAAAATAAGTTTGATAAATAGAATCAATTGAATCCTTCATCTTCGCCCCCTATCACTTATAACACGTTTAATGAGATGAAAAGTTACAGTGAAAAATATTTAATCCAAAATAAAGGGAATATAACAGAAAAAAAAGAAGTCTATAGCAAGAATAAAAGAAAGGAATAGTTGAAACAATGAAACAAAAAAGGATAATCGTTACGGGATATGGCACAGTCGGGAAGGAATTTATCGAATTATTGTATCGGAAAAAAGAACTGTTCCTAAAACAATATCATACAGAATTGATGGTAACTGGAGTAGTTGGATCTGTAGGGATGGTCTATGAATCGGAAGGATTGGATTTATCTATACTGCATCAGCTCCCAACAGGTTCGATTGGGATTTCGCAATATGCTAGTATGAAAGATTTAGTGCTTGAATCTCCAGCCATTAAAGGAGATATTCTTGTAGAGTGTACTCCTACGAATATAGAAACAGGCGAACCAGCCCTTTCTTACATAAAAAAAGCGCTCGAGGCAAATATGGATATTGTATCTGTCAGTAAGGGGGCGCTTGTTCATTGCTTGCCAGAATTACTGGCCATTGCCAAAGGGAAAGGATGTCATATTAAGTATAGTGGAGCTACGGCAGCAGCGCTGCCTACATTAGATATCGGTGAATTTAGTTTGGCAGGCAGTACCATTCAATCGATAAAAGGGATTCTAAATGGAACATCCAATTTCATCCTGACAAGTATGTCAGAGGGGAACCTGACTTTTGAAAAAGCATTACAGTTAGCACAGGAAAATGGAATTGCGGAAAAAAATCCTGAGTTAGATATTAAAGGGTTGGATAGTGCATGCAAAATATTGCTGTTAGCAAATGGTTTACTTCATACGAATCTAACTTTAGAAGATGTGGATATCGATGGCATCGACAAGATTACCAAAGCAGATATACAGCGTGCCAAAATAAATAGCTGTGAGTGGAAGTTAATTGCAACAGCGAAAAAGCAACGAGATAAGTTTATCTTACAAGTAAAACCTGAAATGATTCCTCCTGAAAATCCGTTAATCCATGTAAAGGGAACAAATAAAGGAATCTTGTTTGAAACGGAAGAAATGGGAGCCATTTGCTGTGTTGGCGGTGCGTCACATCCGAGAGGCGCAGCAGCAGCAGCGATGAAAGATATGATTAATCTTATTCGGCAGGAATAAATGTAGAAGAGGATTTGCAGGAGGACTATGTATATTTGTCTATTTTTGAGCCAGTTTTTTCTGATACATGACAATATATGTATCTAGCAGTTCACTTATTTGAATGGTATTGGGATCATCTAATCCTTTTTCAATCCCATATTTAAGCAATTGTATTTTTAAAGAATCGATTGTGTCCATAAGTTCACAAACGTTTTCTATATTCATTCGAGAAAGTACCATTATCATTTAAAGCTCCTATATTTTATAGATTGCTTTATTATTTTACCAAATTAAATTGGAAAAAATAAGTACTTTTTCTATTAAATTTACAAAAATGTAGGAGAATGACTTGTTGAATAATTTTCCTTTTTTGCGAGAAGAAAAGCGATATCTAATCATTTCACCTAAAAGGGAGTCTGGAGGATACGATGATTTTTTAATGATGAAAAATCATCGTATCCTTCAGATTATTTTTCCGAAGCAAGATTAAATAAATATTCAAGGTAGGATTCTAATTCGAATTTATCTTTGTCAATAAAATCGGTCATTGCAGTATTTGTTTGTAGTTTCATCATAATCCTCTCCTTCAAAAATGGTTTTTTCTTTTCAGTAGTATTTGTCTATAATATTCCCAAACTATTAAACTTTTATACATAGTTTTTAAAAATAATTTGGAAAAAGTTTTTTTTCGGAAAATATCAGAAAGGAGAATGGTGGTAAGGAAGGGATGGTACGGCCATCTTTATGATGATTTCCCCTTTGAATTATTTTCTGTTTCTCTTCTCATCATGATAGGTATTCTTATAATAGGGGGAATTTTACTTGCTTTTTTTCGGAATAACATCCAAATGATCATTTTTTTAGTCTACTTTCTTTGTATTGTTACTTGGTTTAGAGGTGATGTATGATTATTGGATGTATAAGGATGGATGATGGGATGCTTCTTTATACTGCCGTTCCATCTGTGTTCTATTAGCTTAGTGCTTTGTTTGCTGCTTCTAATTACAAAATGGGAGTTTGTTTTTCAAGTTGTCTATTTTTTCGGCATGATTGGCGCATTGATGGCTATTTTCACACCAGAGTTATTTATAGGTTATCCCCATTTCCGCTATTTTCACTTTTTTGTTACGCACATTCTTATTATATGGACTTGTCTTTATTTTGTGCTTGTCCACCAATATAAACCGACTAAAAAGGGTTCGTTTTGTCCTAAATAGCAGTGCAGTGCTTGCGTGGATTATTAATACTTATACAGACGGTAATTATATGATTGATTATTTAGTTCATATAACATACTTGATCTTGGGACAGTCGCCTTTTTTTATTTTCTGTTTTGTTTATTTCCTTTCGATGGAAAAGGGAAAGCAAGGATAATAAAAAAGACTGCTTCTTAGTGGGGAAGAAACAGACTTTCTATTTGATTAATGATTGACTCGTTCTTTTTTTAATAGTGCTAGAAATTGCTGTTCATTAATAATTTCTATGGGTTTTCCTTTTGCTTGTAAATCATACGCTTTTTTTTCTTTAGAACTAATGCCTTCAGATCCCACAAGCTTTTGGTCTTGGTCACCGACCACCAAATAATCGGTTTTGCTGCTGACACCACTTTTAATAATGCCTCCAACATTAACCACTTGCTGCATCGCATCTTTCCGTTCTAGTGTACGCAGATCTCCAGTAAATACAAGATTTTTTTCATATAGCGGGTGATCCACATCAAAGGAATCCGTTGTTGGTGTTATTTCCGATATGGAAACGGAAGCAAATTTCTTGAATGGTTTTCTGTTGGAAAAATTAGTTGCTCTTCCAAAAGTATTTTGTGGTTTTAATTCAGAAAATTGTTTTATAGGAAGAGTTGGATAGGAAGCACAGTAATGACTTAACGAATTCTTCTTTCTCGAGTGAATACAAGCGATTACTAGCTCTGCACATGCTCGCGCATCGGAACCTGCATGATGATGTTCTTGCATAGAAATACCAAAATAAGATGTCCGATCCTTCAATGATTGCCCAATTTTTGCGCCTCTTGTTGCCCGATTGCTAATAGGAATACTGCAAATATAGGAAAAGTCTGGTTTTGCCAATTGATATTTTTCTAGACAGGCATAAAGAACACTCATATCAAACTGGGCATTATGAGCGATGATGGTATGGGAAGAAATATCTTCTTTTATTAGTTCCCATACTTCTGGAAAACTCTTTGCATTCTCAACATCTTTTTCTGTTATTCCATGAACCGCTACAAACTTTGGATCAAATGATAGACTTGGCGGCTTTATTAAAAAATATTGTTCTTTTATTATCGCGTTATTTTCTACATATGCTAATCCAATGGAACAGGCGCTTGCCATATCAGCATTCGCAATTTCAAAATCGATAGCAATAAAATCCACTGTTTATACGCTCCTTCTTTTTTCTAATAGTATATCATGTTCGCTCCTTTCTTTAGAGAAATTAGCTAACAAGAAGATATTGGAACCACAGGGAAGTTATTCTTAAATAATATTGTAATAGATTTGTAATCGAATTTCTATCAAGCTGTAACCTAATTATCTGAATAATATGAGAAGATAGATTTTGTTGATAGAAGGAAGCCTTGGGAATAATATTTTAGGTAAATGAGGTCACTACATGAAAAAAGTTCTTGTTATGTCATTCCTGTCATTTGGTTTGTTATATTCCGGCATATTTACTGCACCTGAGGCAAGTGCTGCTTCAAAGAAATCAGTTGTTACTGTTGCGAAAAATTACATTGGAACACCATATAAATACGGAGGAACGTCTCCAAAAGGTTTTGACTGCTCCGGTTTTGTCGGTTATAGCTACAAAAAGGTCGGCAAATCACTGCCACGAACAACCGCAAGCATATACAAAAAAGGGAAAAAAGTTAAGAAAGCAAACTTGCAAAAAGGGGATTTAATCTTCTTTGAAACATATAAAAAAGGTGCCTCTCATGTCGGCATATACATAGGAAGTAATCAGTTTATCCATAGTTCCTCCTCCAAAGGAGTAAAAGTGGACAAGCTATCTAACTCTTATTGGAAAACAAAATATTATGGTGCAAAAAGAATTTAACCCTTTCTTAGAAAGGGTTTTTCTGTTTGCTGAATGGATTTACATTCATTTTAATAGAGTTTGCTTTTCAGCTTTGCTAGTATTTAAAGAATTTACGAAATAAACTGAAAAAAATACCCCCAACATATTCCAAAAAGACCAATTTTTCTATATCATTAAGAGTAAAATGAGCAACTGGAAAGAATTTGGGGGAGTATTATGAGTGCAGCAATGAAATTTGCATTATCGATGGCCATATTTGGTTCGGTTGGCTATTTTTCTGCCAAAACAAATTTGCCATCAATCGAACTTGTATTTATTCGATGCATTTGTGCATGTGTCGTATTAAGTTTGGTGTATTTATTTTCAAATAAGAAAAAAGAAGCGGTGGAGAAAAAGGAGATTGGCTTTAGTGTCCTGTGTGGTGTGTTTCTCGTTGTTAACTGGGTCTTCTTCTTTCGTTCCTTTGAGCATATGTCCGTAACGGTTGCCGTTTCGATCTATCATTTGGCACCGGTTCTAGTTGTGTTACTGGGAAGTTTTCTTTATCGGGAAAAGATCACTTTAAAAGTAATGCTGACGGTTATTACATGTTTTATCGGAACATTATTAGTTGGGGGAATGCAAGATTATCTGTCTTTAGAAAGTCTTATGTCAGCTGGATTGCCGTGGGCATTTGGAGCAGCCTTATTTTATGCATTAACCACTTTGATGGGCAAGAAAATTTCAAAATTAAATCCTATATTAACAACCATTATCCAAACAGGAGTCGGGGTTCTCATGCTATTGCCGCTTGTCCAATGGGATTATTTTAGCCAGTTAACGGGCGAAAATTGGTTTTATATTTTATTAACTGGGATCGTCCATACAGGGTTTGTGTATTATTTGTTTTTTAGCAGCTTGCCAAAGCTGTCTTCTGGGACAATTGCAATCCTAGTATTTATCGATCCAGCAGTTGCGATTTTTATGGATATTGTCTTAACAGCATATCGTCCTGATTTTCTGCAGATTATTGGTATCTTACTTATCTTCTGGGGACAAGCTCATGCTGCTTTGAAGCGAAAGGTAAGTGAATCAGGGAATTAGCCCATAAAAGAGGAATGGAAAAGATCCATTCCTTTGATTTTCTTATACTTTTGGAAAATGTAATTCATAAACTGGCTTTTTAAAATATGGCGGTCTTATCGTTATTTTTGGCATTGTCCATTTATGGTTGATATAGGTCATATACACAGTTTCATTAGAATGCTTTTGCAGTAATAATTTTACCTTCGGGTTAAATTCATATCTCATCTTTACCCCTCCTTCATTTCTTCTTTTAATGTATTCACTTCCAACAAAAGAGAGTTAGTCCCAAAAAGATAATTAGGCACCAAATACTGAATGCCACATAGGATATGTTACGACTATGAGGAGGGATCAGTATGTCTATTTATGTAAATGATCCGAGAGATCCGATGTATCAAGTGCCAGAAACATTTTATGAATTAGTAGAAACAAGAAATCATCAATCAGATAAGCTTATGGAATTAAAGGAAGTCCAAGACCTTTTTATTGCCAATAAACAGACAGAACCATATCCGCTTTATCCGAACTACGGAAGAATCACGAAGTATGAGGAAATACCGATTAATTTTCCAGAAAATAGACAGCTTCGTCAGCCAGGACTTGAAAGTTATATGGTGCCAAAGCCAATTATTGAAAATGACCACTACATAGGAAGTGGAAAGCTGAAAGGGAAAGTGGCTCTCATAACAGGAGGAGATAGTGGTATTGGTGCGGCCGTTGCGATTGCCTTTGCAAAGGAAGGGGCAGATGTAGCAATAGCCTATTTAGATGAGCATGAGGATGCGAATCGTACGAAAAAAAGAATTGAGGAGTTAGGGCAGCAATGTCTGTTATTACCAGGAGACTTGCGCAAGAAAAAACAGTGTATAGATATTGTGGAGAAAACAGTTAAGGTATTCGGAGAATTAGATATCCTTTGTAACCATGTCGGCATTCAATTTCAACAGACAAGATTAACAGATATTACGGATGAACAATTTGATAATACTTTTAAGGTTAATATTTATTCGCATTTTTATACGACAAGAGCAGCTCTTCCACATTTAAAGCCAGGCAGCAGCATTATTAACACTGCTTCCGTTGTTGCATATGCTGGGGAACCTCTGTTAATTGACTATGTTGCCACAAAAGCAGCAAATGTAGGTTTCACTCGTGCTCTTGCCAGAAGTGTTGTCAAAGACGGCATTCGAGTAAATGCAGTAGCGCCAGGGCGAATTTGGACACCATTAATTCCGGCGAGCTTCTCCTCTGATCAAGTAGCTATCTTTGGTTCAGAGAATCCAATGCAAAGAGCGGCCCAACCATTTGAATTAGCACCGACCTTTGTATATTTAGCTTCTGATGATTCTCGATTTGTAACAGGGCAAGTTCTGCACGTAAATGGAGGCGAAGTAGTAAGCTCCTAAAGTGAGAGAATAGAAAAATGGGCTAGCAGCTAGCCCATTTTTATTTTATTCGCTAAACAGTTTTACAAACTTTCTTTTCCCTACTTGAATAATCAATTCCTTATTGATTGAAACTTCAAGGTCCATTTCTTCGACTTTTTCTCCATTGATGCGTATACCACCGTTTTGTATCATCCGTCTTGCTTCACTTTTCGAGGTTAATAGATGTAAGTCTACTAATAGCTGAACAAGCGATTCAGGATTTTTTCCAGTCCACTTAACGGTTGGAATATCCTCTGGTAAGGAGCCTTTTTGAAAAATTGTAATAAATTGCTGTTCTGCCTTTTCGGCTGCTTCTTTGCCATGGTACATCCGGACGATTGTTCTTGCAAGCAGCATTTTAGCATCCCGAGGATGAAGAAATCCTGTATGCAATTCTTTTTTTATTTGCGTGATTTCAGCAGGCTCAAGATCAGTAATAAGCTCAAAGTATTTGCTCATTAGTGGATCAGGGATGGACATCGCTTTGCCATACATTTCATTGGGATTCTCATCAATGCCAATGTAGTTATGCTTTGACTTAGACATTTTTTCAACCCCGTCTAACCCCTCTAAAAGAGGCATTAATATAGCAATCTGCTTTTCTTTTCCAAACTTCTCTTGGTAGTGGCGGCCCATGAGAATGTTAAAATGCTGATCTGTTCCACCAAGCTCAATATCTGCCTCTAACATAACAGAATCATACCCTTGCATTAATGGATAAAAAAACTCATGCAAGGAAATTGATTTTCCGTATGCTAATCGCTCTTCAAAATCATCTCGTTCTAGTAAGCGGGCAACAGTTATTTTTCCAGCAAGTCCTATAACATCTTCGAAAGAAAGGGAAGAGAGCCATTTAGAGTTGTAATGAAGCTCAACCTTTTCCATGTCTAATACTTTTCCGAATTGCTCAAAATAAGTTTTTGCATTCTCCTTCACTTCTTCATCTGTCAGTTGTTTTCTAGCAGAAGATTTTCCAGTTGGATCACCGATTTTCCCAGTGAAATCTCCGATAATCAATTGAATGGTATGCCCATTTTCTTGAAATTGGCGCAATTTATTCAGTACAACAGTATGGCCAAGGTGAACATCTGGCGCAGATGGGTCAAGACCAAGCTTTACTTTTAGCGGCGTATTGGTCACAAGGGATTTTGCAATTTTTTCTGCGAGTTCTTCTGTTGGAATGATGTCTTGTACGCCTTGGCGATAGATATCTAGCTGCCTCTTCATTTCTTTTTCTTGGTCGCTCGTTAACTGTTCAATAAATGGACTCATCTTTTTTCTCCTTTCGTTAAATGAATGATTAATAAACAAAAAACCACGCCCCTAAAAAAAGGGACGTGGTTGCTTGTAAGCACGTGGTACCACCCTAATTGAAGAATATAATTAATTATACTCTTCCACTCATTATGGGTAACGGCTCATCCGTTCTTTGCTAATCGAATCAAATTCTTTCACAAAGAATGCTCCTGGAGGTAATTCGCGTCTATTTTTGTGTCAATTTGCACCGGCCATTGACTCTCTAAGAACAGGGAAATAGGCACTACTCATTCCAATCAAAGCATGTATATTTAAGAGATATATTTAGTAAAATTTGAAGTTAGCGCTAACTTGATAAAGATACTAACAGATAAAATTTGCAAATACAAGAGGTTATGTTGATTTTGTGTTTAAAAAATTTTTCATTTTAGATCCCTTGACCTTTTGAAAAGTATATTTTACTATATATGTAATATTAATGAGCGATGAGGAAGAAGAGTAGGCAGTTGAAAGGTTTAAGAGAGCTGATGGTTGGTGCGAATCAGTACGGATTGATTGTTGAATGGGCTTCGGAGCTTCAAGGCTGAACCAATAGTAGGCTGCGCGGAAACGTCTTACCGTTAAAAAAGACAAAGTATAAGAAACGGCTATGTTTCTGTACGGATAAGTGCGTTTATCGGATATAAACGAATGAAGGTGGCACCACGGGTTACTCGTCCTTTTTTAGGATGAGTAGCCCTTTTTGTGTTTTGTCCGATGCTTACCGTCCGTAAAGTTTCGAATGGTTCAACTACCTCATCAGCAGGAGGAAGAAGTCCCGCTGACGGAGGTTTCGCTTATAGAAAAGGGAGGATTATCAAATGGAGCAAATTGTCTTAACGGGTATTAAGCCAACTGGGCAGATTCATTTAGGGAACTATATAGGAGCAATTAAACCGGCTTTGAAGCTAGCAGAAAATAGCGATTATCAAGCTGCTTATTTTATTGCAGATTATCATGGTTTAACAAAAATTCACGATCGGGAAGAATTTCGAACATTAACATATGGAGTAGCAGCAACATGGTTAGCACTTGGATTGGATCCAGAAAAAACAATCTTTTATCGTCAATCGAATGTGCCCGAAATTTTTGAACTGAATTGGATATTAGCTTGCTTTTCGCCAAAGGGATTGATGAACCGAGCACATGCTTATAAAGGAATAGTTGATAGCAATAAACAAGCAGGGAAAGAGGTAGATAATGGGGTAAATATGGGATTATTTACGTACCCAATCTTGATGGCAGCTGATATTCTTGCATTTCAAGCAAATATGGTACCAGTCGGAAAAGATCAAATACAACATGTGGAAATTGCCCGCGATATTGCGGAAAGCTTTAATCACCAATATGGAGAGACATTTGTACTACCAGAATATATCGTAGATGAAAAAACAAGCATCTTGCCTGGCCTAGACGGTCGAAAAATGAGCAAAAGCTACCATAACACAATTCCGCTTTTTGAAGAACCGGCAAAGCTACAAAAGCTGATTAATAAAATCAAAACAGACTCGCTTCCGCCAGAAGCGCCGAAAGATACAGAATCGTCTATTCTATTCACGCTGTATAAGGAATTTGCTAGTGTCGAAGAAATAGCACAGATGCACAAAAAGTACGAAAGCGGAATCGGATGGGGTGAAGTGAAAAAAGAATTATTTGCTGTGATGAATCGATTCTTAGAAGAACCAAGAAAGAAATATCAGGAGTTAATGGCAAATCCGGAAAAAATAGATCTCATTCTCCAAAATGGAGCAGAAAAAGCGAGAGCACGAACATTGCCATTTTTACAGGAAGTAAGAAAGCAGATCGGCGTGCTGCGCTGAGTGGAGAGCCGCAAGCAAAGTGAGGAGAGGAGCAAGTATAAGAGCCAGAGTCGCAAACAAAAGTATCAATAAGTTTTACTGTGAACTTAAATGGTCGCTCATTTGTGAAAAAAGGAGATTCTTTTCACTTTTCATCTCCCTTTTCTTTATTTTGAATAAACTGCCATCTAATTGTAAACATTATAGGTAAAATAAAAAACACTAAGAGGTGTAGTAATGGCACATAAGATGGAAGCGCTTCTTGACTATATTAAGACAAGATTTGATTCAGAACCGAAACCTTTGCTTCATATTGGAGAGGCGATGGGCTGCTGGACATATCATGCTGCAATTGCGGATGAAATTCCTGTACTTGAGATGGCACTTAATACAACGACAGATAATGTTTTAATCAAATTGCTTCATGAAGCAAAAGAATTAGCAACAGAACAGCGCAAAACATTAGAGAAGTTTATGATTAAGGAAGGCGTTCCCCTCTCAAGTTCTGCTGAGTCAAAGCCTAAGTCCGATCCGAATGCCGTGCCTTTAGGAGCGAAATCTACCGATATGGAGATAGCCAATTTACTGGCGGCAAAAGTAACAAGCAATATTGTTATGTGCTCCACTAATATTACGCAAAGTGTGCGCAGTGATGTCGGATTAATGTGGATTCGTTTCCATACGGAGAAAAGCATTTATGGGATGGAGTTAAAAACGAGAATGAGGGAACATGGATGGATTAAGATGCCGCCGAGCTTCTATCCTCCAGGTGCACCACAGCAGTAATTCAAAAATAAATATAAAAAATAAACTGTTCGAGTATATTAATAAAAAAGTCTAGTGCGGCGTAGCGCTAGATTTTTTTGTTGAAGAAAGCACAACCTTTTAGGAAAATGATGACTACCTTTTGAAACCTTTTCCCATATACATGCGTAATAGTGCTATTGGAACAAAAGAAAATAATCTTTTCATAAAAGGAGATTGGTCTATGGAAGAATTTTTGCTTGGTGGGGATATTATGTTTACAGTTGCACGTCTCTTTATTTTTCTTGTATTTGCTATTATTTTATTTAATGTTTTAAAGGGTATCTTTCAGTGGGGGGAAAATAATCGGCAGCCACATCTTACTTCTGCTGCGAAGGTAGTAGGCAAACGAACAAGTATTCACGGCGGAGGAAATACTCGTGCATATAATCACTATTTTGCCACATTTGAATTTACGAATGGAAATCGTACCGAATTTCAATTGAAAGACGAAGAATATGGCATGCTGGCTGAAGGGGACAGCGGGGAACTGCAATTTCAAGGCACAAGATATTTAGGATTCACGCGAAATAAAAGGACAGGGGAAAATAGCGGATGAATTACACTATCCAAAAGATGACAGAAGAGGCGGCCAGGGAAATCCTTAGCTGGACCTATCCCGTCCCCTATGATTTATATAATGGAGAAGTAACAGAAGAATCGTTACAAGAGTTTGCAGAAAACCTTTATTATGCGATTGAACAGGAGGGGAATCTAGTCGGATTCTATTGTACAGGCTTTGTTGCTCAGGTTCCAATTGGATATCTGTTTCAAGCATATCCAGAAGGATACCTCGATATCGGTCTTGGTATGCGTCCTGACTTAACAGGACAGGGACGGGGCATGGGCTTTATGCAATTTATTATCGATTCCATAGAAACTAATCAGCCGCTGCGCTTAACGGTTGCAGCCTTTAATAAACGAGCTAACGCCTTATATGAAAAATTTGGCTTTCGTAAAGTTTCTGCTTTTAAGAATGCAAATGATGTAGAGTTTTTCGTAATGACAAGAGAAGAAGGAAACAAACCGTGTTCTGGTTAGTAACCAGAGCATTTTTTTATAAAAAAATGACTTTTGTCATCTTAAATTCCTGACATCTGCGACTAAACCGCCTCTTATTTGCTCGCTATACTAAGGATAATAGCTTGGAGGTGGAGTAGTTGGAAACAATTGTAGAGTTAAGGCACGTAACGAAAGAGTTTCAGGGAAAGAAGGCAGTTCATGATATTTCCTTTTCAATAAAACGTGGAGAAATGGTGGCAATCTTAGGAGCGAATGGCGCAGGGAAAACGACAGCGATGCGGATGATGCTTGGATTAATTAAACCTACCCGAGGGACTATCTCTCTTTTTCACAAGAATCCTAGACAAAAGGAAGTATTAGAAAAGGTAGGTGGGATGCTGCAGGAAGTTAGTGTGATGGACAGCTTGAAGGTAAAGGAGCTAATCCAATTAGTTCAAAGCTATTATCAAAGTCCGCTAGCGTTATCAACTCTGTTGGAACTAACAGGGCTTCAAGAAGAAGCTTGGAGTCAACGGACGGAAAAGCTTTCTGGCGGGCAGAAACGACGCTTGAATTTTGCGTTGGCACTGGCAGGAAATCCTGATTTGTTGTTTTTAGATGAACCAACCGTGGGCATGGACGTAACGTCAAGAGAACAGTTTTGGCAAAAAATCAAAGAATTGAATAGACAAGGAAAGACAATCCTTTTTACAACCCATTACTTACAAGAAGCAGATGAAGTAGCGGAAAGAATTATTATGATTAATAAGGGGGAGGTAGTAGGCGACGGTACACCAGCACAATTGAAGGAAAAACTTACAAAACCAAGGGTAATGTTTCAGGAGAAATCTCCTTATAGTTTAAAATTCTACCGAGAATTGCCATATGTTGTGGATGTGCAGAAAGAGAAGGAGAAAGTAATGCTGACTGCTACAAATTCGGATCAGCTTTTAGAAGAACTTTTCGATAGACAGTTGGATATTCAGCATATAGAAGTAAAGCTTGGTCGGTTAGAAGAGGTTTTCTCGCAGTTAATGGAAGATACGAAGGGGGTTAATGAGAATGAAATCTTTTTGGATGCAAAGTAAAGCGGAAATCGTCCGAACGCTTCGGAATAAATATTATATCTTTTGGTCCTTACTTATTCCCGTCCTTTTTTATTTTTTATTTACCAACATTTTCACAGCACCACGAGATGATGAGGCATTATGGAATGTACATTATTTAATGTCGATGACAACATTTAGCATTATGGGCTCTAGTATTATGACATTAGGAATCAAAATTGTGGAGGAAAAAGCAGAAGGGTGGACCATTTTCCTGCATATTACGCCCCTTTCCCAATTTGCTTACTTTGGAGCTAAGATGGTGGCACAAACTGTTATCCATTTATTTTCCATCATGGTGATATTTACGGCTGGAGTCCTTATTAATGCGGTTCATCTTTCTTTTTCTCAGTGGGTGCTTTGCGGAATCTGGATTCTCTTCGGATCCCTCCCGTTTCTAGCGCTTGGAACGATCGTCGGTAATATCAAAAAAGTAGAAACAGCTTCAGGAATTAGCAATCTATTATATATGTCTATGGCAATAACAGGAGGAATGTGGATGCCGATTGATGTGTTTCCATCCTTTATGCAGCAAGTGGCGAAATGGGTTCCTTCCTATCATTTTGCTAATGGAGCGTGGGAGATTATTAGAGATCAATATCCATCCTTTCTCAATTATCTGATGATTACCGGGTATCTTCTCCTATTTATGGTATTATCAATTTATATTGGAAAAAAACGAGAGGCGGTGTAAAGTCCAAAATGGATACCAAGAAGAAATTTGAGCTTTTTCCGAAAAGATATGGTTTTTTTCCTTATATCTTTTTAGTATACGTATTACTTCCGATTATTCAGGTAATGCAGGAGAATGGGATAAAGCAATTGATTGGTATCCTGCTTGTACTTGTTTTCCTCCTGGCTTATCGACAATTATACTGTCATATGGAAGAGAGTATATTTAATTATTGGCTGGTTGTGCAAATCTTGATAGTCATGTTTTTTAGTATCTTCTATGATCCTAATCTATTATTTATGGGGTATTTTCCTGCTAACTTTATCGGATATTACTCAGGCAAAAAGTACTTCTATTACTTTTACAGCCTTTTCGCCATTTCCTTGGTTATTCCAATTATCTTTAGTTGGAATGGTGTCAATCCTCAGTCTCTCTTTTTCTTAGTGCCGTTCTTTATCATTATGCTGATTTCTCCTTTTGGAATCCGCTCGATGAACCGACGGATGGATTTAGAAAGACAATTAGATATAGCGAATGAGCAAATTAGCCATCTTGTTAAAAGAGAAGAACGAATGAGAATTGCTCGAGATTTGCATGATACGCTCGGCCACACTTTATCCCTGCTGACATTAAAAAGCCAGCTTATCGCAAAAATGGTGCCAGCTCAACCAGATAGTGCCATACAAGAGGCAAAGGAAATGGAAAGCATATCACGCTCAGCGTTAAAGCAAGTTCGTGAGCTTGTGTCTGATATGCGCGCCATAACCATTCGTGAAGCAATAGTAGAGATACAGACAGCTTTACAGACAGCAGAGATAGAAAGTGAACTAGCAATCGAACTAGAAGATGGAGAGGTCCCGCTTTTAACCCAGAATATTATTAGTCTCTGCTTAAAAGAAGCAGTAACAAATATAATCAGGCACAGTGCGGCAACCATCAGTAAAGTATCGATTCAACAACGTATAGGCGAGATAGAGCTTATCGTGCAGGATAATGGGAAAGGCGTGAAGGGAGATGAAACGCAAGGGAATGGATTAAAGGGAATGCGTGAAAGACTGGAATTGGTTGACGGAAAATGGAGTATGACGGCTAATTCGGGAACCACTCTGCACATCATTGTTCCCATTATTCGAAAGGAAAGAAGAGAGGAGGAGATATTGTGATACGAATTATCATCTCTGAAGACCAGCGCATGCTAAGAGGAGCATTAGGAACGTTGCTTAATTTTGAAGAGGATATGGAGGTCGTGGGACAAGCGGAAAATGGCGAACAGGCCTTAGAGCTAATAAAAAAATATAATCCAGACGTCTGTTTATTAGATATTGAAATGCCTATTAAAAGCGGTCTAGACGTGGCAGAGGAATTACAGAGGCAGAAATCTTCTTGTAAAGTGATTATTTTAACGACATTTGCGCGACCAGGATATTTTGAAAGAGCACTAAATGCCAATGTTCATGGCTATTTACTAAAGGATGGTCCCAGCGAGGAATTAGCAGAAGCTATTCGCAAAATCATGGACGGAAAAAGAGAGTTCGCCTCTGAACTGATTTTTGGCAGCATTGGAAAAGAAAATCCATTGTCAAAGCGCGAAAGAGAAATATTAGTACTGATTGAAGAAGGAAAATCAGTAAAGGAGCTTGCGGCAATGCTTTATTTATCTTCTGGAACGATTCGCAATTATATCTCAGAAGCAATCAGCAAATTAGGGGCAAAAAATCGAATGGAGGCCATTGCCGAGGCGAAGCGGAATGGTTGGTTATAATATAGCCCTCCTCCTCACGAATTCTCATTCCTCGCATCTTATAAAAGCTAAATGCCCCCACAGTGAGACAACAGCATGATCAATTTTCGAATACCATAAGCTCCATCCCAATAGGATAGTTAAAGAGAACGGGCTGGTTTGTCAAAATAGAAAATAAGTAAACAGCAATATGTTGCTGCCTGAAAAATATATAAGATAAGGATATCCACTCGTAATTATTTGAGACGGAAAAGAATAAGAATCTTCTTTTTGATAAAAGCATATAAAATCAATAATTGATTTTATCGTATGCTTAACAGCTAGGATAACCCACCTCAAGCAAACCGACTGATGGAAATTTTCCTTAACTTATGCCTATTTTCCAAAAATTTAACAATTTATTTTCTTATTTTGATAGAATATTAGTAACTATCCTTTAGGAGGAACAAATATGGTAGATAGTCAGAACTTTAGAAGGGGAATGGAATATGCCTTTATAAAACTAGCAGGAGCTGGTTTTGCGGCAACACTCTTTTTTTCTTATATTTTTCTATCAAGTTTCGATTTATATTTATTTTCACATGAAATTGAAAATCCATACTTTTGGATAGGCTTTTTTGGTTTCGGAATTCTTATTTCGATCGTAATAGATTGGATATCTAACTATTTTCCAAAGCTAGAATTACTATTATATATTGTGGTGGGAGTATGTCTTTTTTTGCCGATTATGTGGAATGTTCTACCTGTCCTTGCTATCGTTTCTGGTTTTAGCGCGATTTTATTCTATATAGGGATTAAAATAGCTGCTAAAGTAAGTTGGTTTAAGTGGATATTTGCCTGTACACCTATTCTCTTTCTTTTGTTAACAATCCCAGACTTCACGGTGAAAAAAGAATGGAATACAGTAAGAGGCGAACAGTCCTACGAAGCTTATTTTGCTTATTTTAACGGGGAGGATGAAGTCCCGATTAAAGCGAAAAAAGGGGAAAGGGTTACCATTCACATTGATTTTACCAATCGCAATGGCGGTGGCTTCGGGTATTATTTAATAGATGAAAAAAATCGAAGAATTGGCTTAAGTAATGAAGAGAAAAAAGTTTTAACCTTTGATGCAAAAAAAACAGAAACCTATAAGCTTATTGTGACCGGAGATGGATTACAAGGCGGTTTTGAGGTGAACTGGGAGAAAGAGTGAATATAGTGAAAAAAAGAATGTTGCTTCTTGCTATTTTAATAGGCATCTGTATATTTTTTTCATACTACCAGAATAATCATTTATCGACCTCGAGCTTTACTCTCTCGTCTCCCAAAATAACAAAGCCGATAAAAATAGTGCAGTTATCGGACCTACATAGCAAGCAATTTGGAAAAGAGCAACAGCGTTTAATACAGCAAGTAAAAAAGCTAAACCCAGACCTGATTGTTTTTACTGGAGACCTTGTGGATTCAAAAAAATACGATGAACAAAAAAGTATGACATTAATGGAAAGACTTGTCCAGCTTGCGCCAACGTATTATGTAACAGGCAATCATGAATACTGGTCAGGGGAATTTCCGTCATTAGAAGCGAAATTAAAACATGCAGGCGTGTTTGTGTTAAGAAATGAACAGACACTTGTAAAGGTTGGAGGAGAAACGATTAATATTATCGGTGTAGATGATCCAACCTTTTTATCTAGAGAGGATGAACTAGCTGAAATACTAGGTGGCCTGAAGGAGGAAGAACATTTCAACTTGCTGTTGTCCCATCGGCCAGAGCTTTTTTCTCTCTATGAAAAAATAGATTTAGCTTTAACAGGACATGCACATGGTGGTCAAGTAAGATTGCCCTTTATCGGTGGAATTGTCGCTCCAGACCAAGGCTTCACGCCAGAATATACAGCTGGTATGTATAAAAAAGCAGACACAGCAATGATTGTGAATAGAGGCTTAGGAAATAGCATCATTCCCCAGCGAATTTTTAATCGTCCTGAAATTATCGAAGTAGTGTTGGAAAAAGAGTAAAGAGCATTCCGAGATTTAAGGGGATGCTCTTTATTATCTTAATAGTTACGCTTTCATCGGGTATACTTTGAAAAAATCAGCAAAGTCTGATAGATGAAAGTCAGCAAATTCACATTGATTTTGAAATATACAAGTTTGTATCCCTAATTCCTTAGCTGGAATTAAATCCAGTTCTCTATCACCAATAGCTAAGTCAATGGAATACTTCGTGTGCAAATATTGATAGGCATTAACCGCAGGCTTCCGCGGAAAACCATTCTCCAATGTTACTATTTCAGCAAAATAACGCTCCCACCCATAGTGCTGAAGAAAATTTACCACACCGTCATAGCTTTTATGCGTCATAATCACATTTATTTCCGCAGTTTTCAAAATCTCCTCTACCCCTGTAAAAGGTTTCACCTCATCCGCAGCAATTCCTTTATTCATAAGCTTAATCTCATTTCGCTGCTGCTCTGTTATGTTGAAATATTCCATCGCATGAGAAAAAGATACTTTTAGCTCTTTATAAATACCGGCCTTGTCCACCTTTTCACCCAATACCTTATAAATAATATTTGTATAAGCAGGATACGTATCAAATAACGTACCATCAAAATCCCAAAGAATATTCATCCATATATCCTCCAATAAAAGCAGTTTCTTTCATGGTAGTACACTTGTTTGGGAATGTCCATTCAGAGATTGTTAGATAGAGAGCTAAGATGAAAGAGGGCAGGGAAGAGAAAGGTGGTGTTCATAACGTTGATGAAAACCAAAAAGGAGAGCAGGGAAGAGAAAAAGGTGTTCATAACGGTGATGAAAACCAAAAAGGAGAGCAGGGAAGGGACAAGTGGTGTTCATAGCGTTGATGAAAGCCAAAAAGGAGGGCTGGGAAGAGAAAAAAGGTGTTCATAGCGTTGATGAAAGCCAAAAAGGAGAGCAGGGAAGAGAAAGATGGTGTTCATAGCGTTGATGAAAACCAAAAAGGAGAGCAGGAAAGGGACAAGTGGTGTTCATAGCGTTGATGAAAGCCAAAAAGGAGAGCAGGAAAGGGACAAGTGGTGTTCATAGCGTTGATGAAAACCAAAAAATAGAGTTGGGAAGAAAAAAGAGGCGTTCAGAGCACAGATGAAAGCCAAAAAATAGAATAGAGAAGAAAAATAGCTTGCATAACCTAACTCCAATAGAAGCTGAAAAAGAAAGAAACCCCAAAGCCCCAAAGCACGCCAAAGATCCATCCACAAAAAACTCCTAAGACTATTGACGATTACCCAAAGAAAGTTTAATATTTAACTAACGTAAATAATAATTGTTTGTAAAATAACAAACGAATTAATGGAGTGTTTATAAATGAATGTTTCATCTTATTTTCAAAATGCAACGATTGATGAATTAAAAAAGGGTTATATTGAGAATTCAGATTCGTATCTTTGTCTTTTATGTGGGGAGGAGATCGAGAAAGGGATTATCTACCCGGAAGACGGCAGATTATATGAAGCGGAAAAGTACATGAAGCGTCATATCGAGGATGTCCATCAATCAGTTTTTCATTTTTTACTAAGCTTAGATAAAAAGATGACAGGGTTAACGGAGCATCAGACAAAATTGCTGGAGCTGTTTTATCAGGGAAAAAGGGATGAAGAAGTGAAAGCAGAGTTGGAAATCGGCAGTGCTTCAACCATTCGGCATCATCGTTTTGCTCTTAAGGAAAAAGAAAGGCAGGCGAAAAATTTTCTGGCAATAATGGAGCTGCTGAAGGAAAAGGACCATCATGCGCCAAGCTTTGTCCCTGTTCATCCTACTGCTGCAATGGTAGACGACAGATATAATATCACGGAAGAAGAGCAGGGAAAAATAGCAGCAAAATATTTCAACAATGGTATATTAAGTAAATTTCCGATCAAACAAAAGCAGAAATTAGGGGTTCTTCGGGAAATAGCGAAGTATTTAGAAGGGCAAGAAAACTACACGGAGAAGCAATTGAATCAGCATTTAAAAACAATTTACCCTGACTATGTTCTTATCAGAAGATATTTAATCGAATACGGATTTCTTGACCGTAAAGCAGATGGAAGTCTTTACTGGTTAAAAAAGTAAAAGAAAGGTGAATCACAATGGACCGAAAAAAAGAACTGAAAATGCAATATAAAGAAATTCCGGTCGAAGCCGGTATTTATACAATTACTAATAAGAAGAATGGGAAAGTCTGTGTCGTTAGTACAAGAAATTTCAAAACCATTAATGGTGTGAAATTCTCCTTGGAAAATGGCGGATATGCAAATAAAAAATTGGTGGATGAATGGAAGCAATACGGCAAAGAAGCATTTTCCTTTGAGATAGTTGAAGTATTAAAGCCGAAGAAAGATGATCCTTATTACAATGAAAAGGAAGAGCTGGCTAAGTTGGAAGAAAAGTGGCTGGAGAAATTACAGCCGTTTGGAGATAGTGGCTATAATAGCAGGAAAGAGTAAGGGATGTCTTTAATAGGACATCTTTTTTCATTAGATAAAGTAAAAAATACTTTCATTTTTCGTCCCTAATTGGTATCTTACTTAATAAGATTATAAAATTTGATGGAATTTTTCAAATTATAGAAAAAAGGGGATATGGCAATGATCCGTGAGATGAAGGAAACAGATTTAGAAGAGGTTTTGGAAATATATAATGATGCCATTTTACATACAACGGCCGTATATGGTTATCGTGCCCATTCCTTAGAAGACAGAAAAGCATGGTATAACCAGAAGCTGGAGGGCGGATATCCTCTTTTTGTTTTCGAGGAGGCTGGGAAGGTGCTTGGTTTTGCAACATATGGACCATTTCGAGCATGGCCAGCTTATAAATATTCGATTGAGCATTCGGTGTATGTTCATAAAGAAGCAAGAAAAAGAGGAATTGGTACACACTTATTAAAAGCACTGATTGAGCGGGCGGAAGAAGAGGAGTATGCAACCCTTATTGCCGGAATTGACAGTACGAATAAAGGAAGTATCTTTATTCATGAGAAATTAGGATTTACGTATTCAGGCACGATAAAAAAGGCAGGCTATAAATTTGAGAAATGGTTAGATTTAGCCTTTTATCAGCTAGAATTAACAGGACCTAAATCTCCAGTAGAAGAATAAGGGGGAGTCAGCATGATAAGACCAGCCATTAGTGATTATCCAGAACATTATCGGGAGTATATAGGCTTAGTTCCAGAGGGAGATATAATTGCTTTAATTAATGCTCAAATAGAAGAAACAGTTGCTTATATAAAGGAAAACGAAGACCGACGTGATTTTCGCTATGCAGATGGAAAGTGGTCATTCATCGAAGTGGTTGGTCATATGAGCGATACGGAGAGAATTCAGGCATATCGCTTAATGCGGATTGCTCGAGGAGATAAAACGCCATTAGCCGGTTATGATGATGAGGACTATGTGGAGAATGCCCATTTTTCGACAAGAACAATAGATGATCTATTAGAAGAATTAGTGGCAGTCCGCAAATCTACGGTAAGCTTGTTGAAAGGCCTTCCAGAAGATGCTTGGGAAAACAGGGGTTTTGCTAATAACGGAGAATTTACTGTCATGGCCCTTGCTTATATTATTGCCGGGCATGAGCTTCATCATTTGAAACTGATTAAAGAAAGATACATGGTTTAATTATGAAGGGAGGTTCCTGTTGGGAATCTCTTTTTAATCTCTTTCCAACATAATCTACATAAAAAGGAGAAAAACTAGCATAAGAATCTGCAAGGAGACAACAAGATGGAGTTATTAATAACAATCATTTTATTATTATTTTGTTTACTGATTTCGAATATTGTCAGTCATTATCTTCCCTCTATCCCAACTGCCTTAACGCAAATTGCATTTGGAGTAGTGATGGCACTTCTCTTTTCCGATTTTGAGCTTGAATTAGAGGCAGAGTGGTTTTTGCTCTTGTTTGTTGCCCCTTTGCTCTATAACGATGGCAGGCATTTTCCAAGAGAAGAGCTATGGAAGATGCGTACTTCTATTTTAGGGAATGCCATTATCTTAGTATTGCTTACGACTATCGTTGGCGGTTATTTTGTTCATTGGCTTATTCCCAGTATCCCGCTTGCGGCGGCCTTTGCTTTAGCGGCAATTTTATCCCCGACAGATCCAGTAGCTGTCAATGGGATTGCGAAACGTATTCATATTCCAGCAAGCGTGCTCAACCTTGTAAGAGGAGAATCGCTGATTAATGATGCTTCAGGACTAGTGGCATTTAATTATGCGGTTGCTGCTGTTGTCACAGGATACTTCTCGATTACAGAGGCATTGACTGATTTCACGTATACCTTTTTCATTGGAGCTGTAGCAGGACTTGTTTTAAGTCTTCTTATTATCATAATCCGTTTTATTTTACGAAAACAGGGAATCCAGGATGTTACATTCCACTCTTTGTTACAGGTGCTGACACCGTTTCTAATTTTTATTATAGCTGAGGAAATGCTCCATGCTTCTGGGGTGATTGCTGTTGTAGTAGGTGGAATTATTCACTCCTTAGTGAGTGAAAGAACAGAAACGATGCTTGCGGAGGAACAGGTATTAACGGAAAATATTTGGTCTATCGTTATCTTTATTCTTAATGGAATAGTCTTCTTATTACTCGGGTTAAATATCCCATCTTCTATTGTGGATACAGTGGAAGATCCTTCTTTAAGTAATTGGTTAATTATCGGATATGTCATGTTAATTGGGATTGTTATTCTTGGCATTCGCTTTTTCTGGTCCTATTTATTTTCCATTTATGAATATAAAGCGAACAAGACAAGAGAAAGCGAAAAGCCGAGTATGAAGCATACTTTACTGGTCAGTCTGACAGGAGTCCGCGGGGCGGTAACAATGGCAGGGGTACTGTCGATCCCCTTTGTCATCCATACTGGCCAAGGATTTCCGGAGCGTTCCTTAATTCTCTTTCTAGCTGCAGGTGTTATCATGTTCACTTTACTTGCAGCTACGATATTTTTGCAATTCCTTAGTAAAAATAGTGGAGAGACAGAAATAAATGATGAAGAACTAGTAATCAGAGCAAAGAAAAAGCTTATGCTTTCCACTATTGATAAGCTCTATTTAGAAATGAATGAAGAAAATACAGCAGCTGCTTATGAACTAATTGATGAATATAAACGACGCATTCAGCAGTTAAATTATCAAGTGGCAAGAACAGAAGAGGAAGAGAATAAATATTCAGCCTTGGTTGAAATTAGGTTGCGCGCCTTAAAAGAAGAACGTAACTATGTACACCATTTAGTAAAAGAGGAAAAAATTTCAGAAGAAGTGTTTGCGATTTTTGAAAAATCATTGGATTATCGCGAAGAAATACTATGCACCAATGTGCAAACTGGGACGAGATTTCTGTTTGGAAAGGCCATGAGAGGCTGGAAACGCTTTGTGCGGAAACACCGCGGTAATAAACGTGATCGAAGAGAACAATTTCGTATCAGCAAAGAGGTGCTATTAAATTCGATGAAATCTGCTCTTTCCTATTTAGAACAATGGAAAGAGACAGCGGAACATAAACAGCAAGTAGAATCCGTTATTTTAGAATACCGACGGATGGTCGATCGCTGGAAAAAACAACCATCAGCATCATTTAATGAAAAGCTGCAGGAACAAATAGAAGAATTACGTCTAGGCATCGTGGATCAGCAACGCGCAGCCATACAGCAAATGTATGAAAAAGGAGAAATAAATCGAGAACAGACGAAAGAACTTCGTAGATTTGTTCATTATATTGAGAGTGTAACCTTGTATGAATATGAAGAATAGACGGAGAGAGAGTTCCTTCCTGCATAGTGAGGAACTCTCTCTCTATTTTTGAAAAAATAATAAATTCATCCAAATAGTCGGAAATTTACATGCTATAATAAAAGGATATTAAACTTTATAAAGAAAGTTGGGGGTTTTTAATGGCTGTATATACTCCTCAGACAAGGTTTCATCCAGAGGTTGCTCTTACAAATCTCTCTGATATGACAAGTGGTGCCCATGTCTTATACTTAACGAACGACGAAGATAAATACATAACTAATGCGGCGTCCTTCTTAAAAACCGGTCTGCTTTTGGAGCAAATAGTAATTTTTGTCGATCAGCAGAAAATATGGCCACTAATAATAAAAAAGTTGGAAGCGAACGGATTACATACTAAGCTAATTGATAAAATAAACTTTATTGATAGTGAAGATGTTTATTTTAAAAACGGAGAACTATGTTTGGAGAATATATTGGAGGCAAGCAAAGACTTGGTTGATCCTACCCTATTTTTCAATAAAGAAATTACCATCCGTTATTGGGGGAAAATAATACCAAGACTCTTAAGTGAAAAAAGTAACATAGATAAATTACTTCAATACGAGGATAAAGTAGATGAGTACATAAGGGATTATCATAATTATACGGTATGTGTCTATGACGGGATGGAATTATCTGCAAGCAATTATATAAGCTTAAAAAAGTACCATCCATATGTGATGACAGATACGGAATTTACCTTATCCAGTGTTTATGAAAAAGAAATCTTACCTCCATCCCCCGTGCGAAATGGTAAATATGAAGAGACGATTGCCAACCTACAATTAGCACAAACCTACTATTCCCGGCTAGTAGAGGACATGCTAGACGCGGTATTTATTACTTCCAACAATATTATTATGTATGTAAATAAAGCAGCTGCAAAGTTATTAGATGCAGAAGATCTTGTCGGAAAGTCAGCTTACGAGATTATGGAGCCAGATTTCCTAGAAAACTATTTAGATAAATCTAGAAATATATGGAAAGAGGAAATTTCTACTCCATATGAAATGCAGTTGATTACCTCAAAAGGAAAAAAGGTAGAGGTAGAAGTTTTAGCTTATCCGTTTCTTTTTGAAGATTTAAGTTCCACCGTTATTATCATTGCACGAGATATAAGTGTTAGAAAAGAGAACCAGCAGCTGCAGATAAAAAATGAAAAACTAGGAATAGCAGGACAACTAGCAGCAAGTATTGCCCATGAAATTAGAAATCCTCTTACGGCCATTAAAGGTTTTTTAAAGCTGGCATACCAAGGGGCGATGAAATTAGATGATATTTATCCAATCCTTGATCTTGAAATCAATCGAATCGAAACAATTGCAAGCGAGCTAATGTTTTTAGGAAAACCAGCCAGATCAGAAATTAAAGAAACAAACATTGGAAAAATTCTTCTCGATGTCTACACCTTAATGCAATCACAAGCCAATTTAGATAATGTTGTCATTAATTTAGATACATATGGAGATCATTTAAATACATTATGCAATGTAGATCAGATTAAACAAGTTTTTATCAATTTGGTCAAAAATGCGATTGAAGCAATGGATAATGGCGGCATCATAAATATGGAAGCAAAGCTTGATGGAAAATGGGTAGTTGTTACTATTACTGATAATGGGAAGGGAATACCAGATGAAATAAAGAATAAGCTGGGGGAACCTTTTTACACAACAAAGGAAAAAGGAACCGGGCTAGGGCTAGTAATCTGCTATAACATTATCGCAGAACATAAGGGCAAAATAGATTATGTCTCAGAAGATGGAATGGGTACCACATTCACGATTCAATTACCTCTCGCTAATAAATAGACGTATGTTTAAAATAACCTCTAAAGTGAAAGAATTCATAATAATAGAGGAGGTAATGAAATGAAAAGTAGGCATTTTTACATGGCGGCGGTTTTTGCCGTACTGTTACTATTTTACGGTTGTTCATCTGGTGAAAAAAATAGCGATAGTGAAAATCTATCTACGCAAACCCAGCATGAACACAAAGAAACGGGATCTTCAGATATTCCCGATGGCCTAGAGCCAGCATCAGATCCAACTTATAAAGAAGGCAGTCAAGTCATCTTAAAGGCAGATCACATGGAAGGAATGGACGGAGCAGAAGCGACGATATTAAATGCATTTAACACGATTGCGTATGAAGTGACTTACACTCCGACAACAGGTGGAAAACCAGTCAAGCATCATAAATGGGTTATTCAAGAGGAAATAAAAGATGCTGGGAATGAAATGCTTGAAAAAGGGACAGAGGTTACCTTAGAAGCAGATCATATGAAAGGGATGAAAGGTGCAAAAGCGACGATAGATTCCGCTGAGAACACAACCGTATATATGGTAGATTATCAACCGGCAACAGGCGGCAATATGGTAACAAATCACAAGTGGGTCACCGAAGAAGAAGTATATCCGGAATAATATTAGAAGAAAAGGGTTGTTATTACAACTCTTTTTTTGTATGGTAGAATAATAAGTTTTCTGAATATTAAAGGTGTAATAAATGCATTTAAGGGATAATTTGACAAAATATTGTAAAAAGTGATAAGTTATTAAAAAATACATAACAACTATTCTCAAAGAGAAGCTAAAGTGATATAATGGTTGTGCGTTATGAAGAACGAATTAAAATGAAATATAATTTTATAAAGAACAACCTTGTGTTTTTTACTAATAATTTACAAAGAAGAAATTCGTATTTGAATTCCCTTTTAACAAAAAAATGGTATAATCAAAAGTGAATTGCCTAAAGGAGGAAATAAGTTGAAAAAAGTAAGAAAAGCGATCATTCCAGCCGCTGGTCTAGGTACTAGATTTTTGCCAGCAACGAAAGCGATGCCGAAAGAAATGTTACCAATTGTCGATAAACCTACAATTCAATATATCGTAGAGGAAGCAATTGCTTCTGGTATTGAAGATATTATTATCGTTACCGGTAAAGGAAAAAGAGCGATTGAAGATCACTTCGATTACGCGCATGAATTAGAACAGAATCTTCGTGATAAAGAGAAATTTGAATTGCTTGAAAAAGTTCAATATTCTTCAAATCTTGCAGATATTCATTATATTAGACAAAAAGAGCCAAAAGGTTTAGGACATGCTGTATGGTGTGCAAAAAGCTTTATTGGTGATGAGCCATTTGCTGTTTTACTTGGTGACGATATCGTGCAGAGCGATACACCATGCTTAAAACAATTAATTGACCAATACGAAGAAACACATGCTTCTGTTATCGGCGTTCAAACAGTCCCAGAAAATGAAACACACCGTTACGGAATTGTCGATCCAGGTGAGAGCGAAGGAAGAAGATATCAGGTAAATAATTTCATTGAAAAACCAGCTCCCGGAACAGCACCTTCTAACCTAGCAATCATGGGTCGCTATGTGTTAACGCCAGAAATCTTCATGTACTTGGAAAATCAGCAAACAGGTGCAGGTGGAGAAATCCAATTAACAGATGCCATCCAACAATTAAACCAAATTCAACGTGTTTTTGCTTATGATTTCGAAGGAGATCGTTATGACGTTGGTGAAACATTAGGATTCGTAAAAACAACATTAGAATTTGCCTTACAACGCGATGAAATGCGAGAAGAAATTATTGAATATATGAAAGCAGTACTGGATAAAGCTGATCTAGATAAAATCAAAGTATTGTAATAAGAGAACGCCTTTTGGATGTAGATCAACTGCATGTGAGAGGCGTTTTTGTTTGGAATTTGTGGGAGTGAGGGGGGATTAGTTAGTGGCTGGTGGTTTGGCTGAAAAATCTGAAGTTTGGCTGAAAAATCTGAAGTTTGGCTGAAAAATCTGAAGTTTGGCTGATAAGTTATGAAGTTTGGCTGATAAGTTATGAAGTTTGGCTGATAAGTTATGAAGTTTG
>NZ_JBBOWE010000003.1:0-7580 GCF_038007005.1 Niallia sp. FSL R7-0648
TTAGAGAATTAGCTTTAGATCGTTACAAGGGGGAAGCCTAATTGCTTTGTTCTTATTGTGGTCAAGAGAATAGCGGTTATGCAGAAATATGTTCTTTTTGTGAAGCACCATTAAAAGTGAAAAGACCGAAACTAAATGGTTTTATGTATTTGGAGTTATGCGAAAGACCGTTTTCGGTTTTGGTTTCTTTTCATACATATGATCTCTTAGTTTTGCTTCGACTGGTGAGAGAAAAGCGGACAAGTTGCTATCACCTTATGAGAACCGTTCAGAAGGCCCCTGACGGGGTTGTAGTTCCTAATGATATAAAAGGTTTGGCGGAAAGTGAATATCGTCTTTATACTGCTCGTATGAAGGTTATAGAGGGTATATTGATTGATAGAATGGGGTATAAACCGAAAAGAATAGATGATAAATTACTAGAAAGATTAAAAGAGAAGATAGAAAAGGACTAGAAAAAATGGGGAAATATTGGTAGGGTTATTGTAATAAAAAGAAAAAGAGAAACCCTCATAGTTTTAGCCGACTGGAAGGGTTTCTCTACATCAAGGACAGGAATTGTCCTGTATTCACTTATAGAATAATTATATTCTAACATACAGCGGTTAATTCCTTCCAGTAGGGGAGAGGAATTTTTGTGAAAAAAGAAAACAGTAATATAGTAAATTTAAGTAGTGCTTTAAACAAAGCTGAAAGAAATGCTAGAAAAAGGGACTCAGAAAAAGATTCAGAGGTTAGAAAGCAAATAGAAGAGATTAAACAATCTTTGTTAGGGGAACTTGAAAACCTCACTGGAGAGAAGCATTACATAGGTACAGAAAAAAATCCATTTGCAGGGGAGCCTTTTAATCAAGTTATGCATAGAAATTTAGATTTATTAGTGCAGATAGATTATTTGACTACTTCGGAAGAAAGCTTTTTATTTCGCATTCAACCTTATTTAGAATTTAAAAGTAATGTAATAATTTGTAGAGAAGATAAATTTAAAAAGAAAAAGAAAAATGTTGTTGAGGATGATTTTGAACTTCCTAAATCGGCAACAATTTCAGATATTGCAGAAATGTTAGGTAGAAGTAGAGAGAAGACTTCCAAAGTAATGAATAGTTTAAAAAGAAAAGAAATTTTATTAAATCCAGAAGGTGCTGGGCATACCATTGAAAATGGAAGAACTGTAAGTCCTAGAACTTGGATTGTAAATCCATATATTATGATTTGTGCTCCAAGAAAAAATGATGTGCAATTAGATAAATTAACTATGAGATTATTTCAACATTCTTTAAAAAATCTTAAAGATAAAGATGGAAAAAAGGTAAATTTACCGGTTAGATTCTTTTAAAACCATATCAATTTTGATATGGTTTTTTTGTTATTTGGGAATTTTTAGGTGTAACCAAAAGGTCACATTTTTAATCATTTTCGTGACCAAAACGTCACACCCTTAAAAGTCGAACAAATCCAGTCATACCAACGTATTAACCGACTTTTCAAAAACTCTCTCTATTATCACTATTATTAAGGAGTAATTTGGCTATAATTTTGTGCTTCCTATTTTTATCTTAATTATGTTATTGCCATAAAGGCTAAAAAGTTGCCATAAAGGCAACTAAAAACCTTGCATTTAAGGGTGGTTATCAAATTAGAAATAACTACGATATAATAATTTAAAAGGTAGGTGCTTCTTTATGCATGAGTTTGAAAGGTCTAAACAGATTATTAATGGTACTTTTGATTGCAATCGTAATTGGCGTGTAACGTTTGAGTATAGTCGGGATTATGAAAAAAAGCCTTTGTCATGGAAAGAAAGCGAGCAATTGCTTGATGATCTCATCAAGGTATTTGAAAAATACGAAATGAATTGGAAGTTGAAATAAGGGGTTGTAAAATTTACACCCTCTATCTTTCTAATCCATTATCTCTTGATAAATATTGTTCTCTTTTATTTGCTCGTTGTAAGTCTTTTTGAATATTGGATAAGGTTTCGTTTTCTTTCTGTAGTTCTTCAAGTTTTTTTACATATTTATCATAAGTAGGTTTGAGTTCGTTCATCAATTTGCTGTCTTCTTTGATAGAACCAACAGTGGTATATCCAACAGAACGAAGTTCACGTCCTATAGAACTTTGTTGTTTTTTTAATTTTTTATATTCTTCTTTTGTAACTGAATCATGTAGTAATTTTCCATATTGGAAAGGATTGTTTTCAATCGCTTCTAACTTGCTTTTTATTTTATTAAGTATTCCTAATCTTATTTCTGCTTGATTTGCTGTTTTTACTCTTTGTTCATAAGTAGAAATGTTTTTCGATATGTTGTTTATTTCAGCTTTATTCTTCTCGATAACTGTTGGTATATCGCTAATTTTTGAAAGATTATAACGTTTATGAACGTCTTGTAATTTTATAGCTGTTTTATAATCGATTCGCTTATTTTCTAGTTCTGGATATAGAGAAGTCGTCTTTTTGATTTCATGATTTTTTAGGATCGTTTCCCCTTGTTTCAATAACTTATTAGTGTTTTTGTAAGCTGTTCTTTCTCCTTCTAATTCAGTACGAGATTGTTCGATTTCTTTATCCATTTGTTTTTTTCTAAATGGAATTTCTTCTCTAGTTGAAATGTTATTATCTCGCATTAAAATGGATACTCTCTTTTTTTGGCTATCAAGAGTTTGGCTTAAAGAATTAATTTCATTGCGTAGTTGCTCTTTCTGTTTTCGTTGGAAGAATCCTGTATTTTCAAGTGCTTGCTCTTTTTCGCTTATTTGTTTTTCAAAGCTTGATAAAGTGGCATTTGCTTGGAAAAGATTATCCATGTTTTTTTGCTTGTTTTGAAGTTGATAATGCTTGGAATTGTTTTGGCTATGCCATATTTCATTAATCTCTTTTATCTTAGAAATATTCTCTAAAGTCGGTTTTTCTTTTATCATTTTTGTTTGAATATAGTCTAATACTTTTTGTTCTGCAGGAGCGAAAGCAACTGTCTTTTTTTGTTCCTGTTCTTTTATTAAGGTTTGTCGCTGTTGCTTTTCTTCACGATATTTTTGCAAGTCATAAACAATGGCATTATGCTGTTTTACTTCACGATTAATAGTTCCTCGGTCTGTTTCGATTCCCTTTTTCTCCATATCAGAAGCTACATGTCCTAAATGAACAGTAGGTAAAATTTCAAGTCCACGATCTGCATGAGATTTATGGGTAATCCGTTCTTGAATATTTTCTTTTTCAAGTGCCTTGTTGGCATGTTCAGACCATTGTTCTCTCCATTGCTCCAGTAGTTCTTTTTTATTCCAATCACGATTCTTTTTAGTAAAACCATTTTCTGAAATTTCTCTAGTGGTCAACATAACATGAGCGTGTGGATTTTCTTTATCATCTCGATGAATAGCAATATCGGCAATCATGCCTTTATCTACAAATTGTTCTTGAACATATCCTTTGATTAATTCGGTTTGCTGTTCATTAGAAAGTTCTCGTGGCAAAGCAATATTAATTTCTCTTGCTAGTTGAGAATTTTTTCTTGTTTCGCTTCTCTCCACTTCATTCCAAAGAAACTCTCTATTTTGAACCCATGATGGAGCATGAAAAGGAGCCAGAATATGATTTTCCGGTTGCACTTCTCTTTTATAATATTTAGTTTGCTCTGATTGTTCATCACGTAGTTTTTCTCCTGATCGATAAGAAGCAGAAGCAACTGAGTTTTCGCTCGTAATTTTGGATATAATAAAGAAAATAATAGGGTAGGAAGTGAGAGCTTTGGCTCGAAAAACGGAAGAAGAGAGATTAGTAGATTTAGAAGAAAAAATTAGGAAGATGCAACTGGAGAAACAACGATTGGCGAATCAAGTGAGACAAAAGGAGAGAAAAGAAAGAACTAGAAGATTAATTCAAGTGGGTGGATTAATTGAGAAACATTTTGAGATTGAAGGGGAAGAAGAAATAATTAAATTGATTGCTTCTTTTAAGAAAGATGTAGTGAAAAATAAAGAAAAAATATTGAAGATGGATATTGAACAAGCAAGAAAAATTCTTCAAATTAATCTAGAAAAATAATTTCATTCTCTATATTTTAGCAATATAAAACTAATATATTTTACTGTATTTTTAAATGAAGTAAAGTATCTTTTATTCTTTTATATAAAATCCCTTTTATTTTCACACAGGCAGAGCCTGTGGTTTAAAAAGAGTAAATAAAAAAGAGTAGTTCAACTACTCTTTTTTATGTTTCTGAATATGTTTTATCAACACATATATCTTAACTCTCTACTTTTGAAATTTTTTGATTTAGAAATTTATCGCTCCCTTTTTGAACTATGTTTTTTTATTTTCACTAAATTGTTCGGTTAAATACATGAAAAAATTTGTTAATTCTTTTGTTTCTAATTGAAAAAAACAGTGCTCAATCAATTTTTTCTTATATATTTTTATTGTTCTGCATGAATTGGATTATCTTTAGATCCAGAGTACCCTTCTTGAAAAACTTCATTACCGTTCATACCATATTGATATTCAATATCTTGTTCATCCGCAAAAACAACAGTCACGCTGTAGGCTGCATCGGATCCTGCGAACCTAGGATCAAATTGAGGCTCTAATGATAAAATTTCTTTTTTATCATACCCTTTTTCATTTATCAAATAATCTTCTACTTTATCACAAATATCTTCCATTCTTTCTTCAGAAGGTTTAGCAGATGGATTATTACTGAAATAAATATACAAACCTATTCCTCCAAAAATCACAAAAAATATCAATAACAAAAATATTCTTTTTTTCATATTTTTACCTCCTCATTTGGTGCATTATGTAATATAATGGATAATATTGTAACAAAATATAAGATATTGGAGTGATAAAGTTGAAAAAAATTATTAGTATTTTAGTTACAGCTGCACTTTTACTTGTTTTTTCATTGACCTTTCAAACTAATGAAGCAAGTGCAGCTAGTTATCCAGGAACTAAAGCTACCGTTAAAGCTGGTGATATTGTGGTTACCAAAACAACTAATTGTAAACCTAATTGCAAAGGAATTACTGGACATGCAGGAATAGTTATCGATAGTACATACATAGCGCATATTTCAGGGCCCGGTGCTCACCCGTCCAAAATCTCAATTTCTTCTTGGTTTAAAAAATATACTTCTACAAAGGTTGTTAGGACAAACAGCAAATACAAAGGCAAGCCATCAAAAGCCGCAAGTTGGGCAGCTAAATATTTAAAAGATTATCCTAAAGCAAAATATTCAATAACACCTAATCTCAGTTCAAAAGATCCTACCTATTGTTCAAAATTAGTTTATCAAGCATATTACTATGGTACAGGTTATCCTATATTAGCATCTTCTGGAATAATTCATCCTTATGCTTTCATAAATAAAGTAGGTTACAGTGGGATGGGATCTATTGTTGCTTCAGTAAAATGGTAGAAATGTAGAAATATTGATTAGTATAAAAACTCTAAGCAAAGCTTAGAGTTTTAACTTAGGGAACTGAAAGCAAATTAGGTTTACTGCATCATCATTAGTAAAATATCTCTTTGTCGGTAAATGGGTTATTTGTGTATGCTCAAAAAATGTCTATTATTAATCATTGAAATATAGAGTTAATTCGAGTACAATAATTTTACAAATAACCTTGTTTTGGGCAAGGGTAAAGTCATTTTCCGTTAGGTGTGTTGGAGCACTTAAGCTTGAGGAAAATGGCTTTTTGTTTTTTTTCTTTATTCTAACATAATCTATTGTTCTACAAAATAAAATAATAGATTTGCAAAAAAATAGAAAGATTAACAAATTTCCATATTACCCCTATTTAGCGACCAAAGCTTTTTAGGATTTAAATATTAGATTAATTGATAATCCCCCTCTGAATCTGAATATGAGCTTTTAGGTCATTAAAGTTAGTTTACATAAAATGTCCTATACACAGTAATCAAAAAAACAAAAGGCGGAATTTGTCCATATTGGGGCAAATTCCGCCTTTTGGCGTTTGGGAAATATCGAGAAAAATAGCTTCATAATAAAAAGTCATTCTCTAGATCCCTCCGTTTTACTTCTAAATGCTACTTCATTATATAATTGACTTTTCACGATGATTGAAAGGAAAGAAGGAAATTCTACTAGATTATCGAAGAGTAAAAGTAGAAGGAGTGAATAATCGCTATGAAAAACGCTAATAGCTTTGGCTATTTTTCTAAAGATGTTGCGGCTGATTTAGAAATAACTACTTCTAGTTTAAGAAGATGGTCTATTGAGTTAGAACAGCATGGCTATATAATTGAACGAAATGAAAAAGGACAACGGATTTATTATGAACGCGATTTTAAAGCGTTAAGAGAATTAAAAAAATTATTGTCCAACAACGTATCTTTCGCAGACGCGTTAAAAGCTGTCGTATCAATGAATGTAGACGAAAAAAACGCTACAAAAACGCCCAGCGTTTTCACGGATGAGATCCGTTTATCAAAGAGTGAATTAGAAGAAACGATACAAAGAGTAGTAAAAATAGCAATTGAAGAAGAAAGAGAAAATATGTTGAAAGTATTTGAATATAAAATGAATGATGTTGTAGAAAAAAGAGATCGGATCCTAACGATGCAATTACAACAATCATTAGAAGAAAAGAGATTAGAAATAGCAGCTGCCAAAGAAGAAGAAAACGTAAAACCCTGGTGGAAAAAACTCTTCAGGTAAAAAACATTAGGGAGAATGGTTGCCTTTATGGCAACCTATAAACCTTTAGGGTGATTAAGGAGGAGTTTTTATGAAAAGGACCAATGAAGAAGCGATGAAATATGCAAAAGCTTCGTTGCGATTATCTGGAATGGATGTTTCCAAAGAGCAAGAGGATTTAGTAAGAAAATCTCTAGAAGGGCATATTTCAGAGGAAGATTTTATCAATCAGTTAAAGGAATTAGCTGATAAAAAGTAAAATAAGATGGTGGGCGATTTTATGCTAATGATTCATGAAATTTTAGAAACAAATAAGCTGGTTTTTAAAAAGAAACAAGTAGAACACTTTTTTTCTATGAAGAATTGCTAGCATTGAATGAAGTACCTTCACAATATAAGATTACTGGTTATGTGGAAGTAAGAAAAAACAAGCAATTATTTTTCAAGCAAGTGTATAGCTGTTAGGAGAAAGATACGGATTATTCTATTTTGGAAAATCGGTATCTTTTTTACGTTTGAATAAAAGTTACTTAAATGTTATTATAAAGGTAACTCAAAAAGGCGGTTAAAAAATGTTGAAAATATGGGATTTACATAAAAAATTATATGATGCTCGTTGGAATGGTGAAGAGGAAATAAATAAGACAATGGAGCAGCTGGAAAATGAATTTGTAGACTTGGCCACAAAAGAAGGAGTTGCTATGGAAACAATAAACGAAATGTTAGGTCAGCTCTATATTCCGCCTTATCGATACGATACGTTACCAGACCATTTAAAACACTCTAATTCAGCTAAAAAGGAAAATGTAGGGCGTCCGTCTATGGGAATTACTAAAAAGGTGTCTATAACCCTTCCAGAAGATATATGGAGTAAAATAAAGAGTGATATTAAGGATAAGGATTTAAAATCTATGTCTGCTTATT
>NZ_JBBOWE010000004.1:0-5527 GCF_038007005.1 Niallia sp. FSL R7-0648
TGTAGTAATTTTAATCTTTTTATCACTACTCAAGATAAAACTACGAAAAAAAGAATTAAAGGTTATGATTGTAAAAATCGTTTTTGTCCGATTTGTGCTTGGCGTAAAGCAAGAAAAGACGCTATGAAAATATCGGTGATGATGGAAGCTATCAAGGTAGATGAAAACAAAGATTTTTTATTTTTAACTTTGACTACTCCGAATATTAAAGCTGATTCTGTAAAAACTGAGATTGATAGATTTAATAAAGCTTTTAACAAATTGTTTAAGAGAAGAAATATTGAACGTTCGATTAAGGGATATATAAGAAAATTAGAAATGACCTATGATAAAGAGCGTTTTATAACGAAAGAAATGTATAAGAGAAAACAGGCTTATTATGAAAAACGGAATCTCAAAATTGGAGATAATAATCCGTCTTATGATACATATAATCCTCATTTTCATGTGTTGCTGTGTGTAAATAAATCTTATTTTACAGATAAAAGATATTACATATCTCAACAATCTTGGTTGGAAATGTGGCGAGATGTAACAGATCTATCAGAAATAACACAAGTCAGTATTCAAAAAGTTAATTTAATTCGTGGTGGAAATGCGGTTGCAGAAATTGCAAAGTATTCGGCGAAAGATTATGAAATGGCTGTGAGTGAAGATGTGTTTGACGTTTTCTATTCTGCATTAAAAGGTAGACAATTAATTGTTTATGGTGGTCTTTTGAAAGAGTATGCGAAAAAATATGAAACTGGTGAGTTGGACAAGCATATGGGGAAAGACCAAAATGAATATTTTTATAAATTAATAGCTACATGGAATGCGGATCTCTTGAAATTTAACCAGGAATATAAAGAGTTAAGTCCAGAAGAGTTAAAAGAATATAACGGAAAATTGATTGATGAAATAGAAGTGGAATAAGGAACCAGGGCTTTCAAGTTTGGTTCTTTTTTTGAAAAAAATTATCTGGTTAACTAAAAAACATTAAATAAGGTTTTTCTAGTTAACTGATAAAGAGATAGAGAAAAAACGAGGAATTAATACTCTTTTATAGAATTTAGTTGTAAAGAAGGTGAAGAATATGAGTGAATTTGGTTCTTTCGCAAAAGAAGTAGCACTTCATTTAGAAATCAATGTTAATACATTAAGAAGATGGTCTTTAGAGTTAGAAAAGGTCGGTTATGAGTTTACTAGAAATGATAAAGATCAACGAATATACTTTAAACGCGATATTGTAGTATTAACGGATTTTCAAAAATTGATAGAGAAAACGCAAAGTCTTGAAAACACTGCAATTGCAATAGTATCAAAGGTTAAAGAGCAAAATAATGCTGAAAAAATGCTATCCGTTTTTAATAAAGAAGATGATAAAATATCGTTTACCAAAGAAGAATTAGAAGATGTAATTCAGAAGGCTGCCAATAATGCAGCTGAAAAGACTGCTGCCATTCTTTTAGAGAAATTTAATGATTCTGTTGAGCGGCGGGATCGTGAGTTGATGGTTCAAATAAAGCAACAACAAGAACTTCAAAAACAATTATTATTAGAAACAGCTACAGATAATGAAAAAAGGTCATTTTTTTCTCGGATTTTTGGTAGAACAAAATAGGTGTGAAAAAAAGAAGGTGTATCGAGAGTTTTGATACACCTTCTTTTTTTAGTAAAGGAAATTGAAATTGCTAATAAAAAAGAAAACTAAAGATAAAAAACAAAATTAATAATATTTTCCAACTTATTTTATAAAATATATTAGGAGGTAGATATACTATGGAAAATTTTCTAGAAATAGTAGTAATTATTTTGTCATTTGTATGTGCAGGTTTTTTTCTATTAGAAATGATAGAAAAAGACAAGAGTGATAAAGAAAATACAAAGAAATAGTCTGGAGGAGATTCTATAGTGATTGTTAATTTATTGGTAATAGTATCACTTAGTTTGTGTATATTCTCTTTTATTCAAGATTATATTCATCGAAGAAATAATAAATAATTAATTTTTTATGTGAATTATTATTGAGAAGATACTGTGAAAACTGCAGCCCAAGTAACGGACAATTTTACACCTTTTCCTTTATTGTGTGATTCCATTCTATTTGCTACTAGTTTGTAATAACCCCCCATAACAGTTGCTGAAAATCCAGCAATTGGTAGACCTATATATTTAAAAAGTTTACTAGTTGATGTAATATTCCCTGCCATTCGTAGATTTTTTATAGCATTTTTTGTATCAGTGTTATTTAACCAACGAGTATATCCCCACCAATATTTTTGGGTTTTAGTTACTCCTATACTGGAAGATGCTAGTAATATAGAATTGTTTTTTGAAGGATCAACAATCTCTTTATTTTTTGTTACATTAAGGTTATTTGTTATTATTTCTGAATTAAGTTGGTTGATATGTTCTTGTAGAGCATCCCAATCATAACTTTCTTTGATAGATGCAGGAGTATTGGGATCAAGTTTAAATGTTCCATCTTTTGTTAAATTAACATATGGGTCAAGGATATTGATCCAATCATCAATATTTTCATATTCTTGGGTTAAAATTAACTCTTCATTTTCAGTTAAGGGGATATCAGTATTAGGCTGATTATTATTCAGTGATGGATTTTCTGCTGCTTTTGAATAGTTTGGTAAAAGTAAAACCATCATACTGAAAACAATTGTTACAAGAAATGCCTTTTTAGCTGTAGGTAATATTTTCATTTTCTCATCTCCTTTTAATTTAAATCACTTATTAATTTCTTCAAAATATTGGTAATCCCTTTAAAAGAACAAAAAAATATATATAACGAACAATTTAACGTTAGTATAAAGCGTTTGATTGTAAGTAAATAAAAGAGGAATATTAAGACAAACTGATACTTCTTTTCAGGGGTGTAAAATTTACAACCCTATTTTTTATTAGAGTAAGTGACCACTAATAAAAAAACAAAGTGCTAGGTAAGTAATTACGAAATCACCGTCCACTGTGGTTTTAAAATAAAGTCACGATGTTTATAAAAATGATGCGATGTTTTGAAGAAAGTCGCACCGTTTATAAAAAAGTTTAACCGTTTTGGAAGAATAACTATAAAGAAAACATTGTAATATCAGGGTTTATAAAATATTTTGATTAAACTTTTTTATAAAAATTGTTCACATATTCACAAGAGAATCCTTCATTTTGATCAATCTTTGTTTAAAATGAAGGTTTTCTATTTGTGGCTAAATCAGTGTTTATGTGAAGGTTTTAATCAAACTTTATTTCAAAGCTACATCCACTTTTGTGAAGAAGGAAAGCCTCCAAGGCTAAAAAAAACTAGGGTGATTGCTTAATGTGGTTATATGAGCCTTATATGGCGTCTGTCAACGGTAAGCGGACCGAAGGGAGCATTAAGGAGTTGATAGATTCACTACACCCGAACCCTCTTGGCATTGTCAAAACCTTTGTTTTGACCTGCCTACCGGCGAGGGAGCCCCCTCGAAAAGGGAGGGGGTTGGGGGAGATTTTTATGGGGATTGTTAAGGGAAAAGTTCCCTTAACCCGTCGGAGACAAAGGTTTTTTAGCCGACTTTGGAGGCATGCTTTTAGCGTCGTAGACCGCACACTTTACCTTGTAAAGTATAGTGCGTTATACTTAATGTACTTTAAGTCTCTTAAAACCAAGCGAGGTGGGGTACCCAATGAGCTACTTGGTAGCCAGAATGCAGAAAATGAAATCTCAAAACCTTGGAGGGATCCAAAGGCACAATCAAAGAGAATTTGAGAACCATAGCAATAAGGAGATCGACGTTAGTCGTTCTCATTTAAATTTTGATTTGTTTAATCATGAAAATATAGATTATAGAGATCGAATAATGAATATCATTGAAGAACAAAAAGAAGGATCCAGGGCGATACGAAAAGATGCGGTTTTAGTGAACGAGTGGATTATCACGAGTGATAAAAAGTTTTTTGAAGGATTAGACCAAGAGCAAACAGAAAAATTTTTTACGACAGCTGCAGAGTTTTTTGAAGAACGGTACGGAAAACAAAATATTGCTTATGGCCAAGTTCATTTAGACGAAACGACTCCACATATGCACTTAGGGGTTGTTCCAATGAGAGAAGGTAAATTACAAGCGAAGAACGTTTTTAACCGTAAGGAATTGCTAGCAATTCAAGATGATTTACCTCGGTTTTTAGAAAAAAAGGGGTTTGATGTTGAGCGAGGAGAGCCGAATGGCGAAAGAAAGCATTTAACAGTTGATGAATTTAAAGACATGCAGTCTAGAATGACAGAAATGACTCAAATTGAAGAGGAAAGAGAAAAACGTATTAAAAGTCTTGAAAAAGAAAAGGAAGTCTTAGAAAGGCGAATAAAGACTTCTAAAGAGCATATAGAAGATAAACATGCTCCCCAAAAACCAGTTGGAAAACAACAAGTGAATTTGAAGAATGGACAATCAATGACTGTTTATCTGGTTCCAGAAGTTGAAATGGTTCGAATGGATGGCATTAGAAAGGCTTCAAATGATGTTTTGAATGAAAATAAGAGATTAGAAAGTGAAAATAAGCTTTTAAAGGTCAAAATTAGCGTTTTAGAGAGAGCACAGATACAAATATCGAATATTCTTAAACAGGCGCAAAAACATGCTTCTAGGATTGCTGAAGGGGTATTTGAAAGAGCTATTACATATGCTAAACAATTTCATAGGGGGACTCCTTCTGAAGAAAAGGTAAAAGATAGAATTTTAGAAGATGTAAAAGAATCTCCTGAAGGTTTACAAGACTATGAAAAATGGGAGATGAGAAAAAGGGAATTTGAGAAGAATAGACATCTGGAAAGATAACTCTATAAAAGTGAAAGGTATAATATACTTTGTAAAGTATATTATACCTTTTTATTTTGTGCCAAATACGTAGAATTCATTTTCCGAGAATCACTTTAATTTATAGAGATCAAATTTAGGTAAACACTTTGATTCTTAATGTCCTATAACTCTATGTAATTGCAAGTACCTAGGTGAGAGATAAAAATTAAAGTGAAGGAGAATGGATATTTTGAAGTATAAAAGTAATAAAAGAGAAATTGAAATTTCAGCAGGATTTATTTTTGCGATTAGTAATCTAGTGAAAAATATAATGCGGTTTTTTTTATAAAAAATGGCTGAAAGGCCATTTGGTTTTTTGGGGTTGGTTTTGGGTTCTTTCTTATCTTGATAATATAGGTAACTATTTCCGCATGGAAATTGGTGCCTATATTATGGTTTTTCCCTTGTGGCTGTAGGGGTAAATAAAAAAAGGACTTGCTCATTCGTACCTAGTGATTTATCATTTTAGTTGACTAGACAAAAAATAACAAAATCCATCAGAAGGGAGCAAGTCCTTAAAAGGGTATTAGAGACCCTTTTTTACACTTAATTCAGTTAGGACTAATATAACAAGAATGATAGATAAAAATCAAGATGAAATTGTTGGCAAATATCAACCTAAAAAGAAACAGAATATAAAAATTTATGATTTTATAAAAAAAAATTTAAGCGAGAGTGGTCGAGAATTGTTTAAATCG
>NZ_JBBOWE010000005.1:0-5185 GCF_038007005.1 Niallia sp. FSL R7-0648
TTCACTTTACTTTGTTGTAAGTTAGTTGTCCCCCCTTGTTTTGGGGTGTGAGTGCTGGCTGGGGGTGTGGGGGCTAGCCCCCGCATAACGTCACTAAGTAAGGCTAAAGGCAGATATTTCTGAACGATAGCACAGGCGGTTTTGGCGGTACAATGGTCAGAGCAAGCCGAATTTCGTAAATCCTCGTTTTGGGTATGTTCGGCTTGGCGACATGCCACCACCGCCAAAATTTCGGAAAGCAAGGGGGAAAGGGTGGAGATTTTTTTGAGCGATAGCGTTCCGTAGGACAAAAAAATACTACCCGAACCTTGCTTGGAGAAAAGCCCTTTAGAAGATATAAGAGGGAACATTTGAAGAATGTTGTTATATCAAGGGTTATAGAGGTTGTTAGTAATCACAGTGTGAACCCAATAGTAATCATAAGCTATGATTACTATTTGAATATAAAGTAATCAAATTAACACTTGTTTTTTAAAAAAAATAATTATACTATAATCTTATATGATTACAACATGCTCACAAATGATTACTATATGGTTCACTAGATGATACATATATGTTTCATTTTAAGTAGTATACTGCTTATTCAGGGGAGGAATATCGTGACAACGTTAACAATAGGGGAAACAAAAAACGTACTAGATCCTAATTCTAGAACATTTGAGGAACGTGAGAGAGAATTAGAAGAACTAAAGAAACAGGAAGAAGAAGAGCGAAAAAGACAACAAGGAAGTCCTTATAAAAGGTGGGTGCAAATGAATAAAGACGCTTATAAAGCAGAAGATTGGCTAATGTCAAAATCACCAATAGCATATCGAATCTTTAAGTTTCTAATTAATAACATGGATTCATACAATGCGGTTATGTGTTCGTATAACGTCTTACAAGAACAGTTCGAAATTAGTAAACCCACTGTTACAAGAGCAATTAAACTTCTTAGAGAAAAACAATACATAGACGTTTACAAATCAGGAACATCAAACATTTATGCCGTTAATAAACAAATTGCTTGGAATAGTTGGGGAACAAATTATAAACACGGCAAATTCGGAGCCAATATAATCATCTCTGAAAGTGAACAAGAAAACAGCATGAAAACGAAAATACAATCTCAATTACACAAAGAAATAACGATAGAGATAAAGGAGTAGAACCGTCATTAAGACGGTTCTTTTAACTATAAAGTAAAAGCATTTTCTTCTTCATCTTCAGGACGAACACTTCCTGTTGTTTGGAGATCAGCAAGAGCAAAAGCTAATTTTTCAACCGAATACTGGTTATCCAAGTGCTTTACAATCCGTTTCATTGCAGTGATTTGTGTTTTAGGGGCTTCATTTTTTTCTAAATATGCTAAAATCTTTTCTGCTTCACTGACCCTTCTTTTCGTTGTTTTAATACGGTCAAAAACATCATTTCTCATATTCATTTATCCTCCTCCTTTACATTTCCAATTCTATATCTTTTTCATTTTCTTTCTGTGGTTTTTCTAATTTTTGTAGAGAATCCTGGACTAATTTATCTTGTTTGTCATCCAGTGCTTTTATATGGCTAGGGGCAATATCCCTAATTCTTAAAAACGTCTTTACTCGGTCAATTTGAGCATGTAAAACGTTCCCCACTCTTTGTTTGAAAGCCGAAAACTCCTTACTGATCTGCATGAGTTTTTCCTTCAATTGCCCGTTCTCCGATTTCAATTCTCGATTCTCATTTTGGTAAGACCGGTTTTCTAGTTTTAGCGTATCTACCTCTTGTTTTAACTGCTTTTTTTCCTTCAACTGGTCATTGTATTTATGAACCAGCCCATTATATTTTTCTACTAGATTTCCGTATTTCTGCACAACCTCAGCCTGTTTCACTTTTTCCACTGCTTTTTTCTCTGCCAATGTATCTAAGTTCTGTTCAACATCTTTGTAATAATGTCGAATTTTGTCTTGTCCTATCTGCATATCTGATTTTAATTGCTGAACTTCTGTCTTTGCCTTCTCTAACTCCTTCTGGAGAACCTCCGCCTTCTGCTGATAGACAACTCCATTTGTCGCATAATCGACTAGGCTTTTGTAATCTTGCTCCTTCATGCCAACAAGCCCAAGCACCTTTTTCGGTTGAATGTTCTCAATCGCCTTTGTCTTGTCGTCAATCTCTTGAATATGCCCCATTGTCCGTTCATACTTTTCTCTAGCTTCCTGCTCCATTTGTTGGAACGTCAGAGCCTTATATTTGGCTGTCTCAACGTGTTTACGGTCTGATGAGACTCCTCGCTCCAAGTCAAAGCTTTCTCGCACCATATGGTCATGAAACTTATCTTGAAGATTTACCAGTTGTTGCTTTTTCCCAAAAAAGTCCTTTGCGGAAAGCCGACCATCTTTGGTGATCGGCACGAACCCAACATGCATATGCGGTGTTTTCTCGTCTTTATGAACCATCGCATAGGCAATATTCTTTTCTCCGTATTCGTTCGCAAAAAACTCATAAGCTGATTCAAAGAATCGCTTTTCCTCTTGTTCCGATAGCTTTTGAAAATACTCGGAATCGGAAGTGACAAGGAAACTCGCCATCTTCACCGCATCTTTCCGAATGGCTTTGCCAGTCGTCACTCCTTCCTCAATCATTTTGTTAACCTTCTCGCTATAATCAATCGGCTTTGAATTGACCAAATCATAATTTAGATGTGAACGTGACCCATCAATATCACCGTTCGTCTGACTTTCTTTTTCTCTCTGATTATGAATTTGAATGCCCTTAATGGCAGGTGACTTTAGCTTCTGCATATGTAAAACGGCAAAGCTCATATCGGGGTTTTCGCTCCTTTCTAAAATCGCTAGATTAATAGAAAGTGTAGCACACTACACTTTGCAAGCAAAGTTCCATGTGCTCTGCGAGGCTTTTCGGCTCCGCCGAGCCATGCGACTGCATGGCAAAAAACCTTGGACGCTGTCCAAACCTGCAAGGGGAAAAGTTCCCCTTGACCCCATTCAAAAAACTCCCCCACCCCCCTCAATTTTTGAGGGGGCTCCCTCGCCGGTAGGCAGGTCAAAAGGTGAACTTTTGACATACCAAGAGGGTCTTGGTGTAGTGAGTTTGTCAACTCCTTAATGCTCCCTGCGGTCCGCTTACCGTTGACAAACGCCATACAGAGCCTTTCTAGCCCTTTTAAGAGGTTGCCCCTTATTAAAACCCCTATTTAATCTTTAAAATCGCTCACAGGGCATTTATGAGCTTCTCACGAGTAAAACAAGGATAAATAAAAGCCAAGATACTGTTAATGTTTCATAAGGCTATGAAAATGCCTGTATTAAAGGATTTACCAGATAAATTATTTTAAAAAATTTAGTCGTAGTTGTTTAATTTGACAACTACGATTTTTTATTTATGTTCGTATTTTTGTTTGTGTTTATTTAGACACACAACTGTGTTCAAATGAACACACACGAAAATCGCTAAAACTACTGATATATCAACCTTTTTTACACTTTTAAAAGTCTCTCTCTTCTCACTCTATATATAAGGGCTTTTCTTCATGCAAGGGACGGGTAGTATTTTTCGGACAGACCACCGAAAAATCTCCACCCTTTACCCTTGCACTCCGAAATTCGGCAGGTGCGCAGCTTGTGCCAAGCCGACACACTGAAAACGAGGATTAATCAGGGTCGGCTTGCACTGCAATTGTACCTGCCGAAACGCCTGAGCGTATCCCAAAATATGCTTTCACGACAAGGGCTACAGGACATGGGGGATTCTCCCCCAAACCCCCTAGCCAGCCTCCTCCTAAAAACAAGGGGGAAACCCAAAAAACCAACCCTTTGCAATATCAATTACGTTCCGAATTTTGAGAGTAAGCGAGGGCTTACAAGGCGTGTCGGCATGGATAAAGCTTTACAGCAACAAGGCATCAAGATAAGAAAAAACAAGAAAAAAACATAAATATTGCTTAATTTTTTTAAAAGAATACAATTTTTATTGAAAGCACTAAATATAAAAGGAGACATAAGCATATGAACTCAGAAAATAAAGTAGCAATAATAACAGGTTCAGCAGGTGGTTTAGGTAAAGCTATAGCTGAAAGATTAGCAAATGATGGTTTTAATATCGTTGTTCAAGACATCAATAATGATTTGTTACTAGAAACAGAAAAAGAATTCAAAGAAAAAGGATATAATGTAATATCTTTCAAAAGTGATGTTTCAAAACAAAAAGAACAAGAAGAACTAGTTAAATTTACTGTAAAAGAATTTAATAAATTAGATGTTTTTATTAATAATGCAGGTGTGGATGCTGTAACACCTTTCTTAGAAATAGACGAAAATCAACTTAATAAATTATTTAATATTAATGTATTTGGAACTGTTTATGGTACCCAAGCAGCTGCAAAACAATTTATAAAACAAAATACAAAAGGTAAAATAATAAACGCTTGTAGTATAGCAGGTCACGAATCTTACGAAATGCTAGGTACATATTCAGCTACTAAACACGCAGTTAGATCATACACTCAAGTTGCAGCTAAAGAATTAGCAAAGTATAAAATTAACGTTAATGCTTATTGTCCAGGAGTGGCAAAAACTAAAATGTGGGAAAGAATCGATGAAGAAATGGTTAAATATGATGAAAATTTAAATCCTGGAGATGCTTTTGAAAAATTTTCAAGTGCTATAAAATTAGGAAGATATCAAGAACCTAAAGATGTAGCAAATTTAGTATCATTCCTAGCTTCGGAAGATTCAGATTATATAACTGGTCAATCTATTTTAACAGATGGCGGATTAGTTTATAGATAAAAAATAAACAGTTTAATTAATTTGGTTTTTATTCCAATTTCCTTTTTGAATAGAAACTTTGAACCCTAAAAACCCAAAGCGTGTCAATCGTTCGGTTTAATAGCTAGCGCTATCCGAACGATTGCGCTTTAAGTTTATTTTAGGGTTCTTTTCTTTTTCAAAAAGTTTTCTCGGCATAAAGTCGTCTAAATATTGACATACCAAGAGGGTCTTGGTGTAGTGAGTTTGTCAACTCCTTAATGCTCCCTGCGGTCCGCTTACCGTTGACAAACGCCATACAGAGCCTTTCTAGCCCTTTTAAGAGGTTGCCCCTTATAAAAAACCCCTATTTAATCTTTAAAATCGCTCACAGGGCATTTATGAGCTTCTCACGAGTAAAACAAGGATAAATAAAAGCCAAGATACTGTTA
>NZ_JBBOWE010000006.1:0-5148 GCF_038007005.1 Niallia sp. FSL R7-0648
ATACCTCCTTGTTCTCTTATTTAAATCAAAAAGCCACTCTTAGTACCTTAAAACAAAAAAGGAAATGTATACTCTATCTAAAGGGGAAAACAGTTAAAATTACAAAGTGAAATTAGACTATTAAAAAAGTTATTAAAAGGCTATGGATACTTATATATCTATAGCCTTTTTGCATTCAATAATTATAAAAGATATATAAATCTAATTTATATACAAAAATGGCACTAACGTGCCTATTTAGATTTCTATTTAAAAAGAAATTAAAAAAGTGGTCTTCTAAAATGACAAATCTATTATTAGGGAATATTTTTTCGTCCACCAATAAAGGACTTGAGTTCTTTCTCTACAAAATACATTAGAAAGGAGTAAAGTAATTTGGAATACAAAGATAAACATAAACAGATCAAAGTTAATGCTAGAGACATTTATGCAATATGCTCTTTAATTCCAGTAGTAGTAGTTGCTATCATCTATCTAATTCAACAATTTTTAACAATAATATTCCCTTGATTAGTATTTAGAAGCACATACTAGTCTTCTAAGACCATTGTTTTTTTAAACCGTAATAAAATAAAATATGCCTTTTACTTAAACAAACTTAAAACACCCTTAAAATGATCTTAGGAAGATGGTTTTAGTAGTTGTCTAATCAAAAAAAGCCCTTAATGGGCTTTTTATCTATTTTAATGGAGTACAAGTATAATATGCACTTAATCCTATTCTATTTTGTTTAATTAATATTCCTTTTTTATTCTTATTACACTTATTCATTTTATTTACCCCATATGCACCAAATGCTCCAATAAACAGAGTTAATGCAGTTGGATTTTTTTTAAATACACTTGCTGTTGCAACAACAAAACTATAACCTATTCCTAATTCTTTTGCTAACGTATTTATTTTATTTATTTGTGATTGTGTTATTACTGTAAAAGTCCCTAAACCTACCGAAGCTGCTTTCATAGTAGTAACTTCTTGATTTGTTGTATTACTTACAATATTTGTACTAGTGCTTTCAAAATTGATATAATTATTAAAAGCTAAAGATTCACTTTCTTTATATACATTATAAAAATCTCTAGCATCAGAACTTAATTTATTAAGCATTTCATCAGTATTCTCACTTAAATTATTCATATTAAGAGTTCTATCTAATTCTTCTAAAATACTAATTAATTTCTCTGCTTCACTAGATGTAAGAACGTCATTTATATTGGTGTTAACGCTTTCTTTTGGATTTGCACTTTCTGCATTGGCCGCATTCACAGGAATAACTAATGAGAATACTAGAATGAAAGATAAAAAGCATGCCGTTATTTTACTATTTTTCATAATAATTCCTCCTTTTTTATTCATTCTATCAAATTCAAATTCCTTAATCTACCATAATGTATATATAAATGGTAATTTATAATTAAAGAAAGGAGCGATTTTATAGTGAAACTATTTTTTACTGAAATGTCTGATACACAACATAATAACTTCAAAAAAAGTTGCGTAATAGGTTTTTTTATTTTCTTGTTTTTAACTGGTATTGATAGCCTTTACTATTTCCAATTTAATAAAACACTCTTACCTACCTATGCAATTTTTATAATAGGTCTAGTAACCACTTTTGTCATTGAGTTCATTATAACTTTAAGAACAAAATATAAAAACGGAAAATAAAAAAAGAAGCCCTTTTAGGGCTTCTTTTTTATTTTAGATTAATAATCTCTATTTTTAAGATATGTTTATTTTCCTTTAAAGAATTTTAAAACCTTCAAAAGTTTTAAATGCCTGTATAAAGCTTTTAAAGGCCTCCCCCTTATAAATACTCAAAAGACAAATTAAAACCTTCTGACACCACCAAAGAAAGCTTCTCATTATAATTAAAAGCCAAAACTCTTCTGGTTTTTATTTTCATCAGGTTGAGAGAGTGAGGCTGGGGTGAATTGGCGAGAGCCAAGAGGGGTTAACCCCTCTTAGCGTATCTAACTATGGCATAGAAACTCTATTAAGTGCGGGAGAACAGCGTTTTTACAGGCTATACTAGATTGCTTCCGAACGACTAGCAAATTGTTTCATCAGTTTATCGATCGTTCGGCAAGATAGACGCAGCCTGTAAAATTTCTCCATGCAAGGGGAAAAGGGTGGAGATTTTTTGAGTGGGTTTCTCAAAAAATACTACCCGAACCTTGCATGGAGAAAAGCCCTTATATAGAGAGTGAGAGTATAAGACTTACATAATGTTTAAAGAAGGTTGATATATCAGTAGTTTTAGAGATTTAGCACCGTATCAAAAATGATACGGTACCGTATTAAATTTGATACGGTTAAAAAAAATAAAGAGCCAATAATGGCTCTTAGTTAAAATAATTTTTGAGGTAATTTTTTTAGTGTTGGATTGTCTTTCATTTGCTTTCTAAACATCAAGACTAGATGTTCTGTTACATCGTCTTTATCGCCTACATAAATGATATTTGGATTAATGAATAATACATAATCCTTTGCTTGATTTACGTCCTTAGAATCGCCTGAAACGGCTTTAGCAAGTATTCCTTTTTTGATTAAGGCATTTACTACTCTACTAATCTTTGTTCGTGATGTATTTAAACAATCGGCTAAACCTTGAATCGTCAAAGCATTTGCAGGTTTTTTCATTATGTCATCTACAACAGCATTTGAATGCATACTGATATTAGATTGAACATCAGTTAAAAAAACCTTTTCTTCACTGGTGAGATACTTTTCACGTCTTAAAAATTCCCAGTTTCTTTGCAAGAATTGAGCAAACCTCACTTTCGATTGGGGACTTTTTTTAGTACCTATGTAAGTTTCTTTTCCAGTAGCTTTACTGACTATTTGAAGAGCCTTTTCTAATTCTTCTTTTGATACTTCATGATGATCTTGCTTAAACTTTTCAGTATCGTTCTCAAAGTCTCGCTTTCTAGCATTTCTTTCAGCTTGTTCAAAATCAACAACTTTTGCCATAAATAATTCTCTCCCTTTGTGTGGAAGGAATTAGCCCTTATGTGTTAGAATACACTTATAACAAAGTGAATAGGGGTTAATTCCTTACCCTTGATTGATACGAGAGACCGCCTAGCCGACCAAAGCATAGGGCGGTTTTTCTCGTTCTAGTAAAATTATAACAGATTCATAGAGTGTAGGCATTTTCTTCCTTTATTCATGTTAAAAACTCCTTATTTCAATTTCCAATGCATTTCATATTTTTCAAACACTTTAATAAGATCATCTAGCAACTGTTCATTTTCTTCCCAAGATAAAGGCTTCTTTTCATAGTCTCTGTTGTATTCAAACGTCACATTCCAAGTACGATTACAGTCTAAAGTTCCTTTGATAATCTGTTTTGACCTTTCAAAATCATGCATTAACGTTCCATCTCCATTTCTCTTCTTTTTTGCTTTTCTGGTTTCTCTAATTTTTCTAATGAGTCCTGGACAAAATCATTGCGTTTATCTTCTAGAAATTTTATTTTATTGTGGTCTACATCGTTTAGCCTTAAAAAACTTTTAACTCGGTCAATTTGAGCAAATAAAGCTTTTGCTACTCTCTTTTTAAAAGCAGAAAACTCATTAGCAAGTTCCAAATATTTATCCTTTAATTTTCCATTTTCTAGCTTTAAATCTCTATTTTCTCTTTGATATGACTGATTTTCAAACTTAAGTGTATCCCTTTCCCCTACTAGTTTTGTTTTTTCTTTTAACTGGTCATTGTATTTATTAACCAACCCATTATACTTTTCAATTAAGTTTTCATATTTCTTTACAATGTCAGTCTTCTTCATTTTTTCTATCACTTTTTCTTTAACTAAAGAATCCAAATTCTCCTCAATATGTTTATAATAATGACGAACTTTATCTTGTCCAATTTGCATATCTGATTTTAGCTGTTCAACTTCTTTTTTAGCTTTTTCCAAGTCTTTTTCTAAATTCTCAGCTTTCACTTGATAAATAACTCCATTAGTAGCATAGTCCACTAAACTTTGATAATCTTGCTCTTTCATCCCAACTAATCCAAGAACCTTCTTCGATTCAATATTCTCAATAGCTTTCGTCTTATCTGTAATCTCATGGATCTGACCTATTGTTCGCTCATACTTCTCTTTTGCATCCTTCTCCATTTGTTGAAGCGTTAGAGCCTTGTATTTAGCAGATTCAACATGTTTACGGTCAGTCGAGACCCCACGTTCTAAATTGAAGCCTTCTCGTACCATATGGTCATGAAATTTATCCTGTAGCTTTGCAAGTTGTTGTTTCTTACCAAAAAAATCTTTTGCCGAAAGCCGACCATCTTCCGTAATCGGCACAAATCCAACATGCATATGTGGTGTTTTTTCGTCTTTATGAACCATTGCATAAGCAATATTTTTTTCTCCATATTCATCTGCAAAGAATTCATAAGCCGATTCAAAGAATCGTCTTTCTTCTCGTTCTGATAGATTCTGAAAATACTCTGAATCAGAAGTAACAAGAAAACTAGCAACCTTCACCGCATCTTTCCGAATGGCTTTGCCAGTCGTCACTCCTTCCTCAATCATTTTGTTCACTTTATCGTTGTAATCAATAAAATCACTATTAACCAAATCATAATTTAAGTGGGAAAGTGCTTCGTTAATATCCCCATTTGTTTGGCTCTCTTTTTCTCTTTGATTATGTATTTGAATGCCTTTAATTGCAGGTTGTTTTAGCTTTTGCATATGTAAAATTGCATAGCTCAAATTGTGGTCACGCACCCTTCTGAAAATCTAATAGATTAAGAGAAGTGTAGCACACTACACTTTGCCAGCAAAGTTTCATGTGTTGGGGTGTTCCCCAAACCCCCATAAAAGCCTTTCGACTATTGTCGAACTCGCCTTGCTGAAGTGTGGCCAATTTACATTGGCAGCACTCCATCCATTCGAGAAAAGCATAGACCTTGGGCGTTGCCCAAACCCACTGGGGAACTCTTCCCCAGACCCCCTTAATCGAACTCCCCAACCCCTCAATCCTTGAGGGACTCCCTCGCCAGTAGGCAGGTCGAAACAAAGGTTTCGACAATGCCAAGAGGGTTCGGGTTCAGTGAGTCTATCAACTCCTTAATGCTCCCTACGGTCCGCTTACCGTTGACAGACACCAAAAAAAGAGTATTTTCGTTTGAAAGAAA
>NZ_JBBOWE010000007.1:0-4903 GCF_038007005.1 Niallia sp. FSL R7-0648
CCGATAAACAGGCGTTTCCGCTTTTCATTTTAGTTAAGTCCTCGATCTATTAGTATCAGTCAGCTCCACATGTCGCCACGCTTCCACCTCTGACCTATCAACCTGATCATCTTTCAGGGATCTTACTAGCTTGCGCTATGGGAAATCTCATCTTGAGGGGGGCTTCATGCTTAGATGCTTTCAGCACTTATCCCTTCCGCACATAGCTACCCAGCGATGCCTTTGGCAAGACAACTGGTACACCAGCGGTGCGTCCATCCCGGTCCTCTCGTACTAAGGACAGCTCCTCTCAAATTTCCTACGCCCACGACGGATAGGGACCGAACTGTCTCACGACGTTCTGAACCCAGCTCGCGTACCGCTTTAATGGGCGAACAGCCCAACCCTTGGGACCGACTACAGCCCCAGGATGCGATGAGCCGACATCGAGGTGCCAAACCTCCCCGTCGATGTGGACTCTTGGGGGAGATAAGCCTGTTATCCCCGGGGTAGCTTTTATCCGTTGAGCGATGGCCCTTCCATGCGGAACCACCGGATCACTAAGCCCGACTTTCGTCCCTGCTCGACTTGTAGGTCTCGCAGTCAAGCTCCCTTGTGCCTTTACACTCTACGAATGATTTCCAACCATTCTGAGGGAACCTTTGGGCGCCTCCGTTACTTTTTAGGAGGCGACCGCCCCAGTCAAACTGCCCACCTGACACTGTCTCCCACCCCGATCAGGGGTGCGGGTTAGAATGTCAATACAGCCAGGGTAGTATCCCACCAATGCCTCCACCGAAGCTGGCGCTCCGGCTTCCAAGGCTCCTACCTATCCTGTACAAGCTGTACCAAAATTCAATATCAGGCTGCAGTAAAGCTCCACGGGGTCTTTCCGTCCTGTCGCGGGTAACCTGCATCTTCACAGGTACTATAATTTCACCGAGTCTCTCGTTGAGACAGTGCCCAGATCGTTACACCTTTCGTGCGGGTCGGAACTTACCCGACAAGGAATTTCGCTACCTTAGGACCGTTATAGTTACGGCCGCCGTTTACTGGGGCTTCAATTCAGAGCTTCGCACTAACGTGCTAACCCCTCCTCTTAACCTTCCAGCACCGGGCAGGTGTCAGCCCCTATACTTCGCCTTGCGGCTTCGCAGAGACCTGTGTTTTTGCTAAACAGTCGCCTGGGCCTATTCACTGCGGCTCTCGCAGGCTTGCACCCGCAAGAGCACCCCTTCTCCCGAAGTTACGGGGTCATTTTGCCGAGTTCCTTAACGAGAGTTCTCTCGCTCACCTTAGGATTCTCTCCTCGCCTACCTGTGTCGGTTTGCGGTACGGGCACCCTAAATCTCGCTAGAGGCTTTTCTTGGCAGTGTGGAATCAGGAACTTCGGTACTATATTTCCCTCGCCGTCACAGCTCCGCTTATGTGGTAATGGGATTTGCCTCATTACCAGCCTAACTGCTTGGACGTGCTAATCCAACAGCACGCTTACCCTATCCTCCTGCGTCCCCCCATTGCTCAAACGATTTAAAGGTGGTACAGGAATATCAACCTGTTGTCCATCGCCTACGCTTTTCAGCCTCGGCTTAGGTCCCGACTAACCCTGAGCGGACGAGCCTTCCTCAGGAAACCTTAGGCATTCGGTGGATGAGATTCTCACTCATCTTTCGCTACTCATACCGGCATTCTCACTTCTAAGCGCTCCACCAGTCCTTACGGTCTAGCTTCAACGCCCTTAGAACGCTCTCCTACCACTGACATCATAGATGTCAATCCACAGCTTCGGTGATACGTTTAGCCCCGGTACATTTTCGGCGCAGAGTCACTCGACCAGTGAGCTATTACGCACTCTTTAAATGGTGGCTGCTTCTAAGCCAACATCCTGGTTGTCTAAGCAACTCCACATCCTTTTCCACTTAACGTATACTTTGGGACCTTAGCTGGTGGTCTGGGCTGTTTCCCTCTTGACCACGGATCTTATCACTCGTAGTCTGACTCCCAAGAATAAGTATTTGGCATTCGGAGTTTGTCTGAATTCGGTAACCCGATGGGGGCCCCTAGTCCAAACAGTGCTCTACCTCCAATACTCTAAATCTTGAGGCTAGCCCTAAAGCTATTTCGGAGAGAACCAGCTATCTCCAAGTTCGATTGGAATTTCTCCGCTACCCACACCTCATCCCCGCACTTTTCAACGTGCGTGGGTTCGGGCCTCCATCCAGTGTTACCTGGACTTCACCCTGGACATGGGTAGATCACCTGGTTTCGGGTCTACAACCACATACTATTTCGCCCTATTCAGACTCGCTTTCGCTGCGGCTCCGTCTCTTCAACTTAACCTCGCATGTAATCGTAACTCGCCGGTTCATTCTACAAAAGGCACGCTATCACCCATAAATGGGCTCTAACTACTTGTAGGCACACGGTTTCAGGATCTATTTCACTCCCCTTCCGGGGTGCTTTTCACCTTTCCCTCACGGTACTGGTTCACTATCGGTCACTAGGGAGTATTTAGCCTTGGGAGATGGTCCTCCCTGCTTCCGACGGGATTTCTCGTGTCCCGCCGTACTCAGGATACACTCAAGAGGGAACGAAGTTTCGACTACAGGGTTTTTACCTTCTACGACTGACCTTTCCAGATCGATTCGTCTACCCCGTTCCTTTGTAACTCCATATAGAGTGTCCTACAACCCCAAGAGGCAAGCCTCTTGGTTTGGGCTAATCCCGTTTCGCTCGCCGCTACTCAGGGAATCGCGTTTGCTTTCTCTTCCTCCGGGTACTTAGATGTTTCAGTTCCCCGGGTCTGCCTTCAGTACCCTATGTATTCAGGTAAAGATTCTATCCCATTACGGATAGAGGGTTTCCCCATTCGGAAATCTCTGGATCAAAGCTTACTTACAGCTCCCCAAAGCATATCGGTGTTAATCCCGTCCTTCATCGGCTCCTAGTGCCAAGGCATCCACCGTGCGCCCTTTCTAACTTAACTTAGTTTCGACCAAAGATAAGCGGCGTATCTCTTCGTCAGCTTCTTCACTCTGCTCCTCACGTACTTTCGTACGCTCCGGTGCTCGTTCGGTCGCTTCCTTGACCTACTTGCTTCTCTTTGCTCTCCAATCTTTGAAGGAGTATTCGTTTAATACGACTACTTTCCAAAGAAGTAATTCTCTAAAATAGAGAATCTAAGATGGCGATTACTCGGTTTCTTTCTTGGTTCTTACTTTTCATAATCTAGTTTTCAAGGAACAATCAGGCTTATTCAGCCTATCATTTTGAGGAATTGCTCCCTCAAAACTGAACAATCAAATCGTCAACAATCTTTGATGGAATGTAAATTCCATTTTCCTTAGAAAGGAGGTGATCCAGCCGCACCTTCCGATACGGCTACCTTGTTACGACTTCACCCCAATCATCTATCCCACCTTAGGCGGCTGGCTCCAAAAGGTTACCCCACCGACTTCGGGTGTTACAAACTCTCGTGGTGTGACGGGCGGTGTGTACAAGGCCCGGGAACGTATTCACCGCGGCATGCTGATCCGCGATTACTAGCGATTCCAGCTTCATGTAGGCGAGTTGCAGCCTACAATCCGAACTGAGAATGGTTTTATGGGATTTGCTCGACCTCGCGGTTTTGCTGCCCTTTGTACCATCCATTGTAGCACGTGTGTAGCCCAGGTCATAAGGGGCATGATGATTTGACGTCATCCCCACCTTCCTCCGGTTTGTCACCGGCAGTCACCTTAGAGTGCCCAACTGAATGCTGGCAACTAAGATCAAGGGTTGCGCTCGTTGCGGGACTTAACCCAACATCTCACGACACGAGCTGACGACAACCATGCACCACCTGTCACTCTGTCCCCCGAAGGGGAACGTCCTATCTCTAGGAGTGTCAGAGGATGTCAAGACCTGGTAAGGTTCTTCGCGTTGCTTCGAATTAAACCACATGCTCCACCGCTTGTGCGGGCCCCCGTCAATTCCTTTGAGTTTCAGCCTTGCGGCCGTACTCCCCAGGCGGAGTGCTTAATGCGTTTGCTGCAGCACTAAAGGGCGGAAACCCTCTAACACTTAGCACTCATCGTTTACGGCGTGGACTACCAGGGTATCTAATCCTGTTTGCTCCCCACGCTTTCGCGCCTCAGCGTCAGTTACAGACCAAAGAGTCGCCTTCGCCACTGGTGTTCCTCCACATCTCTACGCATTTCACCGCTACACGTGGAATTCCACTCTTCTCTTCTGCACTCAAGTCCCCCAGTTTCCAATGACCCTCCACGGTTGAGCCGTGGGCTTTCACATCAGACTTAAAGGACCGCCTGCGCGCGCTTTACGCCCAATAATTCCGGACAACGCTTGCCACCTACGTATTACCGCGGCTGCTGGCACGTAGTTAGCCGTGGCTTTCTGGTTAGGTACCGTCAAGGTACAAGCAGTTACTCTTGTACTTGTTCTTCCCTAACAACAGAGTTTTACGATCCGAAAACCTTCATCACTCACGCGGCGTTGCTCCGTCAGACTTTCGTCCATTGCGGAAGATTCCCTACTGCTGCCTCCCGTAGGAGTCTGGGCCGTGTCTCAGTCCCAGTGTGGCCGATCACCCTCTCAGGTCGGCTACGCATCGTCGCCTTGGTGAGCCGTTACCTCACCAACTAGCTAATGCGCCGCGGGCCCATCTGTAAGTGACAGCGTAAACCGTCTTTCAGCTTTTCCTCATGAGAGGAAAAGGATTATCCGGTATTAGCTCCGGTTTCCCGAAGTTATCCCAGTCTTACAGGCAGGTTGCCCACGTGTTACTCACCCGTCCGCCGCTAACTTTAAAAGCAAGCTTTTAAAGTCCGCTCGACTTGCATGTATTAGGCACGCCGCCAGCGTTCGTCCTGAGCCAGGATCAAACTCTCCAATAAAGAGTTGATTAGCTCATTGCTAAACTCTA
>NZ_JBBOWE010000008.1:0-2333 GCF_038007005.1 Niallia sp. FSL R7-0648
ATAATTAGAAAATTGTAGTTTGTATGTAAGGAAGTTTCCATAATTAAAAACGCTCGAACCGCCTAAAAGCAAATACTGTTAGTGTGTAAAAAATTGATGATAATGTAAAAAGTTGAAATAAATGATAATTGGAGTTTGTCAAAATTTTGGTCATCATTAAAATAATGGTTGCTTCATTTCGGAGTGTAGCAAGACTCCATTTCATATATTTGGATATAACCATGAACAGCAGATAGTTTTCCGACGAAATATAAAAATTCCATGGGAGTAATCCAATTGAAGAAACTAGGATGCTGGGGCATAAAGCCAATAAGTTTACGATAGTCTTTTTCTCCGTTGTAAGAGATGGAATCTTTTGTTGGGGATAGCAAACCAGCGAGCATATGAAGAGTGGTTGTTTTTCCTGCTTGATGGTCTTTAAATTGTTTTTCTAATTGATTTACTTGTACGAATATTTTAGTATCTCCTCAATTATTTTTTCTTCCTATGACAAAATATAAAATAGGTTCCGAATGAACTAACAAACAAAATAAGTGAAAACCATAGTTACTTTGGTCCGTTAGTTTCTTCTTGTTTGGTGCAGTTAATGACGGCTGTCACCATTAAAATGACTTGGAGTATAAGAATAAGAGTTAATAATGACCAGTTTACTTTTCATAATTCATCCAAAGTTATTTCCCCTTTCGCATTTTTCTTAATTTAGGCAAGATAATAAGCAGGTAGTAAAGAATGGATGGGAGTGGAAGAGAAATCAATCCCCATATTCCCCAAAACCATGCGAAGCTTGTTTTTTCCTTGGCGTGGATAAACAAAAACGTTCCCTAAGCTAACAGAGCGAGATCAGTAAGAATAATAAATAGGAATTAATTTCTGTCATTAAATACTTTTCTTTCTTGTTTTCGCAATTAGTCGATGAGGGCATCTTCATTTCCTTCTTTTGCAAGTTTAATAAGTCTTTTCTCGTTGTCTAAAGTAAAACCGATGCCTCTTTTTTCTTTTTCAAATCATAAGACGGTTAATCGCTGCGAATCGTTTATTAAATTTTATTTTTTAGATTATATCTATTATTACTAATAAAATCCTTAGGGCATAGAGACATTATAGGTGTACATAAAAAGAATGTATGTTAAACTTCTGTTACCTTAATTTAATCTAAGTGTTTTGAAAAGAGAAATGTTTAGGTAGTAAATGGAAAATGTGATAGGCGAGATAATAAGAAAAGCAAAAGATTTACTTATGCAAACAAATAAAGGTGACTTTAAGTTTCCGGGAGAAGGGACTTGTAGAAGCGTTATGGAGGGAAGTGAGGGGATATCGTATATTTTCAAATGATATCTCATTATTACTTGGGTGAGCTGTGAAGGACGAAAAGGTAGAGCGAGGGTTAGATGCTTAAGAGTCTAAAATTGATTTTACGCCAGTATAGATATTTGTTGAAAAGACGATTGAAGGAAATAAATATGATTATCTCATTTAAATTACAACCCGTGGATAGCTAGAGAAAATTTGGTTTTTAGAAAAAAAGACACTATATACTAAAGGAGAAGAATGCGATGTATGCAGTAGTTGCATTGTTTAATCCAGAATTAGAACAAAGTATAAAAACGATATGGGAAGGCTTGGAGAGTAATGGCATCTCTTATTATGCGAGGGAAGTAGAAGATAGAGTACCACATATTACAATAGCAAACTATAAGGAAATTCCCGTTAGGAACTTTATAAATAAGATGAGGACCTTTTATAAAGATAAAGAAAAAGTACGACTTGACTTTCAAACAGTAGGATCTTTTATAAATACAAAAACGTTATTTTATTCCCCGACTATAACTGAAGAGTTACTTGATTTACATTCTAATCATCATAGAAATTTTGCTTCCTTTATTGATGATAAAGAGTCAGTATATCTTCCGGGTAAATGGATTCCACATTGTACTTTAGCTAATAGACTTTCTGAAGAAAAGCTTCAGGATGCATATAATTATTGTTTAAAGATAAATGAAAAGCTAAAAGGGGAAATAAACCGAATAGGATTAATTAGAATAGATAGTAAAAAGCATGTTCCGCTTATATATTCTGAGAGTTTAATGTGATTGAAAAAAATATAAAAAAACAGTTGACGGTTAAATGGATATTTGTTAATATATAAAAGTTACCTCGAACGGTAACGATAATTGATAATTTAATAGTTAAAAGTTTTAAGAAAATTATTGACTTGTGACTATTAAATGTGATACGATATAAAAGTTGCATCTGATAGTAACAAACAAATTGCTCTTTGAAAACTGAACAAACAAACGTCAACAATAATCGTTTTATAACGAATGTTGTAAAAC
>NZ_JBBOWE010000009.1:0-1868 GCF_038007005.1 Niallia sp. FSL R7-0648
GGGAAAAGTGCTGGCTTAATTTATTGTAAGGGACAGACTTATTCCATTTTTAATATTAACTGATCTTCAATGAGTTTCGAAACTTCAAACGCACCTTCAGATTTATTTGAACAGATAACAGTATGAATTTGTGATTTGGGGTAAAAGGCAGAATGAAAATTAACTCCAGGATCGTAACCCATAATATGATATTTAAAAATAGCATTTTCCTTTTTCTCTATCCATAACCCATAACCATAAAATCCGGTTGATTTCTTTGTTTGAATAAATGGAGTAAGTAACTTGGAAGTATATTCATCACTTAATAATTGATTAGTTAGAAGTGCATTCCATAAACTTGACATATCAAGTGCAGTTACAAATGCGCCTCCATCTGCACCACCTTTTGCAGGCAATGAGTAAATATTTGTTCTCCATTTATTGTTCGGCAAATCGATATAACCTAAAGCAGTGTTTTTTGGAAGAGCATCTAATTCATAATAACCAGAGTTTTGCATTCCGACCTTTTTAAAAATATTTTCTTCGATAAAATCAGTAAATGACATTTTACTTACTTCCTCGATGACCAATCCAAGCAAAATATATCCTGCATTATTATAATGAAATTTTTCACCGGCACTTGATTTCATTGGTTTATTCTGAAAAAGAGGCAAAAAATCGGTTAACTTTCTTATGTGATACATGGGAAGGTCTATCCACAACTCCTCGAAATCATCCATTATTTCCTCGTCGAAATAGTCTGGTATTCCTGCTGTGTGTGTTAAAAGGTGATGAATAGTAATATCTTTATTAAAATTTGGAAAGATAATAGGAAGACAGTCTTCTAATTTTGATTCAAAAGATAGTTTACCTTTCTCGACAAGTTGGCAAATAGCGATTGACGTAAATAATTTACATCCTGATGCAATGCCAAAGCGTGTATCTATAGTGTTTTTTATGTTGTCGCTACGATTAGCATAACCATAACTTGCAGAAAATAAATTATTTTCTGCTTTTTTGATAAGAATGGTTCCTGAAAACTTATTTCTATTTACAGTAATTTTTATTTGGTTTTCTAAACTAGTTTCCATTGTATCTCTCGCTTTCTAGTTAGTATATCTTTACTCTAACTTAACTCCATCCATATTGTACCATATAATTTATTTTCAAAAGAGCCATTGAAGTATCTTTCGGGTTTTGGAAATTAAATACGGATTTTTGTATGGAACAAAATAACGCGTTTTTCTCATGTAAAAGTTAATATAGTGGGGAAAATAAAAATGAACCAAAAGAATATCCTTGGGTTAATTCCTTTTCGCAAGTATAAGGACGATGATAAAAACTTCAATAGAAAGAAACGAGAAAAAACTATTATGGTTTTTTAGGAGAGGACAATAGAGGTTGGCGATGAGTATTCAAAGTGCCCTATAGATTGTTGTAAGATAAGACTATAATAATCAAAGAAGGGAAATATTACTTATGTAAATTAATAAGGTAATCGTGATTTCCTGCTGTACTCAATATTTTGTTAATCTCAAAATAGAGATTTTATTAACAATTTAAGAGATCAGTATTCTTTTATTAATTAGGATTAAGAAAAAAGAGTGCTTAAGGTAAGCATATATATATGCTAAACTGAAAAAAACAGTTGACGATTAAATGAATAATTGGTATTATATAAAAGTTGCCTCGAACGGTAACGATAATTGATAATTTAATAGTTAAAAGTTTTTAAGAAAGTTATTGACTAGCAACTATTAAATATGATATGATATAAAAGTTGCTTCTGATAGAAGCAAACAAATTGCTCTTTGAAAACTGAACAAACAAACGTCAACAATAATCGTTTTATAACTAGTGTTATAGAATGACAACAAGTAACAAAAAGC